>NZ_JAUSZJ010000002.1:5568771-6253464 GCF_030817475.1 Streptomyces sp. V2I9
GACGGAACCAAGGCCACCTACCTGGAAGCCGGTGCCACGTACGACACCTACGGCCGTCAGCTGAACGTGACCGACCTGACCGCTAACGTCACAGCGACCGGTGACGTGGCACCAGTGCGAACTGTGCGCAACGACGGGCGAACCACAGTCACGGCGTACACCCCGGCCACCGGGTTTCCCAAGCAGACCAAGGTGACCACACCACCAGCTGTCTCCGGAAACAGCGGAAGCTCCCAGAGCACCACTTCGGAACACGACCCCCTACGCGGCCAGCCGCTACGGGTCACGGACACCAACGACAAGGTGACCGAGTTCGCCTACGACGCACTCGGCCGCTCGGCAAAGGTCTGGCTCGCTAACCGATACACCTCACAAACGCCGAACCACGCGTTCACCTACACCATCACCGACGGCAAAGCGGTCGCCGTCGCGACCAGCACCCTGAACAACACCGGCGGCCATATCACCTCCTACACCCTCTACGACGGCTTCCTGCGCGAACGCCAGACCCAAGCACCGGGCCCGGACGGCGGCAGCCTCCTTGCAGACACCTTCTACGATGAGCGCGGACTGGCCGCCAAGAACTTCAGCACCTACTACACCACGCAGGCCCCGTCGACCGAACTGTTCGCGCCCGCTGACGCGCTGAGCGTGGAGACACAGACCCGTAACCTCTACGACGGACTCGGCCGCATCACCGAGTCCCGGCAGATAGCGGGCAACGGCGACGGCGGCCAAGTCCTCGGCATCACCCGCACCGTCTACAACGGCGACCGCACCACGGTCATCCCCCCCGTTGGCGGCACCGCTACCACCACACTCAATGACGCCCGAGGCCAGACCACCGAGCTGCGCCAGCACCACGAGCGCACCCTCGGCGCCGACTACGACACAACCCGCTACGCCCATACGCCCAGCGGCAAGCTGGAAAAGGTTACCGACCCTGCCGGCAACTCCTGGACGTACACATACGACCAACTCGGCCGCCAGGTGCGCACCACCGACCCGGACAAGGGCACAACCGACAGCTCGTATGACGACCGAGGGCAACTCGTCTCCACGACGGCGGCCTCGACCACGGCTGCCCATAGCACCCTCCACCACACCTACGACAACCTCGGACGAGAGACCGAGTTGCGAGAGGATTCGGCGACCGGGACAAAGCTCGTCGACTGGACCTACGACACCATCAGCGGAGCCAAGGGCCAACTGGCCTCCAGCACCCGCTACGTGAACGGCAGCGCATACACCAGCTCGGTAACCGCCTACGACCCGCTCTATCGGGCCACCCGTACGGCCATCACGATCCCCGCGGCGGAAGGAGCGCTGGCAGGCACCTATCAGACGGCCTCGGTCTTCAAGCCCAGCGGCTTGCTGCAGAGTGCCAACTACTCCAAGGCCGGCTCCCTGCCGGGCGAGGTCATCACCTACAGCTACGACGACATCCTGCGCCTCAACGGGGTCACAGGACAGGGCTACAGCGCTGCCACCAGCTACAGCCTCACTGGCAAGCCGCTACAAGTGAAGATGACCAACGGCGGCACCGGTAAGCAGACTCAGGTCACCAATACCTACGAGTGGGGCACCCAGCGCCTGGCTACCAGCCGCGTCGACCGGCAAGACATCGCGGGCGTGGACAAGTACGCCACCTACCGCTATGACGAGACAGGGAATGTCCTGTCCGTCGCGGATGTCTCCCGGTCTGGCACCGACACCCAGTGCTTCACCTACGACCACCTGCGTCGGGTGACTCAGGAGTGGACAGAGCCGGCCCCCACCTGCACGAGCGCACCCACAGCGGGGAAGGTCGGCGGCCCAGCGCCCTACTGGAACTCCTATACGTATGACAAGGTCGGCAACCGGCTCAGCGAGACCTCGCACGACCTGACGGGCGACCAGGCCAAGAACACCGAGCGCACTTACGCCTACCCCCCGGCTGGTGGGGCGAAGCCACACGCCCTGACCTCGGTGACCAGCGTCGGTCCGACGGTCACCTCGCGCGACAGCTACACCTACGACGAGATGGGCAACACGACCAGCCGCACGGTCGCAGGCACCACGCAGAGACTGAGCTGGGATCCCGAGGGCCACCTGGCCTCGGTTACGGAGCCGGTTGAGGGTGCCGCTGACAAGACCACCGCGTATCTGTACGACGCCGGCGGAAGCCGCTTGATCGGTCGCACGGACAGCGAGACCACTCTCTACCTCGGCCACACCGAGATTGTCCTGCCCAAGGGCTCGGCGGTACCGAAGGCCACCCGGTTCATCGACCTGGGCAACGGCCAGCAGGCCGTCCGTAACGATAACGGCAGCGTCGCCTTCACGATCGGCGACCATCATGGCACCGGCCAACTCGCAGTCGACGCCGCAAGCCTCGCCCTCACCCAGCGCCGCACCGACCCCTTCGGCAGTGCCCGCGGCGATGTCCCGACGAGCTGGCCCAGCACCAAGGGCTTCGTCGGCGGCACCACCGACACCAGCACGGGACTGACCCACCTCGGTGCCCGCGAGTACGACCCAGGCATCGGCCGATTCATCAGCGTCGACCCGATTATGGACCTCGCCGACCCACAACAGATCAACGGCTATAACTACGCCAACAACGCTCCGGCCACCCTTTCCGACCCCACCGGCCTGCGTCCAGACGGAATCTGTGGCGGAAACAGCAGCACGTGCGTGCCAAGCAACTCGATATCCAGTGCCACCGTCACCTACAACGAATCCTGGACCAAGAAAAAGAGCGGCTGGTACTGGAAGAAGTACGACGAAAACAAGGCCGGAAAGCGCTACTACACCCACGGGTGTCTCGGCTGCAAGAACTGGATCGACAGGACCCGGGTCATTCCGTGGACCGAGGTCGTCGAGGCCGTGGGTATCTTCGTCCCAATTCTTGGGCCGGCAGCTGATGCTGTCCTGGGAATCAACGATCTCATTCAGGGGAACTATCAAGCAGCAAGCGAGAGAGCAATAAGTGCTATCCCTCTGGTAGGTGAGGCGCGGCTGGCGAAAAGCTTGCTCAAGAAGACGAGATGTGAGCCCAACAGCTTCGTGCCTGGTACGAAGGTGTTGATGGCCGACGGCAGTACCAAGCCGATCGAGGAAGTTAAGATCGGCGAAAAGGTCCTGGCAACCGACCCCAAGTCTGGCAAAAGAGAAATCGAGACCGTCACTGCCGAGATAAAGGGCGAAGGTACCAAGCGTCTGGTCGAGGTCACCATCGACATCGATGGTGACCAGGGATCCAAGACGGCAAGCATCACCGCCACTCACAACCACCCCTTCTGGGTCTCGGATATCGGTGAATGGATCGACGCCATCGATCTTGAATCCGGCCAGGGGCTCAAGACCAGCCACGGCACCCGGGTCCAGGTCACCGCCATCAGTCGCTGGACGGCCCAGCAGGCCACCGTCTACAACCTGACCGTCAGCGACCTGCACACGTACTATGTGCTGGCGGGGCAGACTCCGGTCCTTGTTCACAACAGCAACTGCGGCCCGTCCCTGAAGGATTTGCAGAAGGACTACCCGCGGCGCACTGTGGGAATTCTTGATGTCGGGGGCGATCAGCTGCCGATGATCAGTGGTCCAGGCGGTCAGTCTGGACTCCTCAAGAACCTCCCAGGTCGTACGAAGGCCAACGGGGAGCACGTGGAGACTCACGCAGCAGCTTTCTTGCGTATGAACCCGGGTGTCAGAAAGGCCGTGCTCTACATCGACTACCCGACGGGGGCCTGCGGAACATGCAGAAGTACATTGCCTGACATGCTGCCCGAAGGTGCTCAGCTGTGGGTGATCTCACCGCGTAGGACTGAAAAATTCACGGGACTTCCTGACTGAGTTAGGAAAGGAATCGGCGGCCCATCCAGGTGGATCGGCCGCCGATTCGTGTTTCCCTGTCTACCAGGGCAGTGGTTCATCGGTTGTGTGGTCCTGAGCGCCGGAGTATGAGCGCCACTTGACTCCTGGCATATTCTCCGCCCAGGAGAGATCGCCTGGCGCCCTCGCCGCCAGGGTGACGTCATGGCCTTCGTCGGGATCATCGCTCGGGTGGACGAGCGCCAGCCAGCTCTCGCCGAAGAGGATGCGCGAATCGTTGGCTGGCCAGTTCCACGCAGGGAAGGGGAGCTCATGACTTCCTTCCCGAGACCAGAGCCAATCTGCCGGGACTCCTTGCGCTACTTTCGTCGCAGGAGCCCCCAGGATTGCCTCTAGGATCGTGGCATGAATCAAGAAATCTGAGAGCTGCTCGTCAGTCCGTCGCCATGGGGTCGGTTCGTCGGACGGCTCTCGCTCGTACACAGAGCGATCTTCGCTGGCCGGGTCGAATGCCCAGACCCAAGTTCCTTGGTTCTCAACCCAGAACGGAATCTTTCCGTCTTCCACCGCGAGTTTCGAAAGGGGGATGGCGTAGTTGTGCGAGGTGATCTCCCCGCCCCACTGGGCAGAGATTTCATGCCACTCGACAAGCTCCCTGGGCGCTTCAGGTGATTCTCCCAGTCTCACATTGGGTGATTGCGGGGCGCCGTACCACCTCCGCAGAAATCGCAGCAGGCCCGGGTTGTCCGTGGGAGCGAGAGAGTTCATGTGAGACATTATGCGCTACATGCCGGGTGTCGACGTGAGTTGACCTGTAAATCGCTAAAGCAAAACGGGAGCCCCGTAGGTGGGGCTCCCGTGGGCCATGACGGCAGTAGTTGACGGCAACGTTAGCGGACGAGGGCGGCGCAGGGCGGCGGTTCGTCGCCGTCGCCGCTTGCCGTCTCGGCGGTCTCCGGGCTGCCGAGTGCGGTGCTGAGGGTGTTGATGGCGTCGCGCTGGAGGCGGAGTCGGATGTGGGCGTAGACGGTGGCGGTGACGCCGATGTGGGCGTGGCCGAGGAGTTCCTTGATCACGACGAGTTCGACGCCCTGTTCCAGGAGCAGGGTGGCGGTCGAGTGGCGGAGGTCGTGGAAGCGGATGCGGCGGAGGCAGGCATTGCGGAGGCATTGCGGAGGTGAGCTGTTCAGAGTTTCTTTACTTGATCAAGGCGGTCCGCTGGCGCGGCCCGCACGCGCTCCGGCCCGGCGGGGCCGCCGCCCGCTCCTGTCTCCGCCCCGCTGGCGACGGCCCCGCCGGTCCGGGCGCGCAACAGCCAGCACAGCGAAGTACCTGGGGCGCTGCCCCAGACCCCGGCCCTCTCTCTGAGGGGCAGGGGGGTTCGTGTGCGGGTGCGGCTTCGTCGTGGTGTGGGGTCGAGGTCGCGGGAGGGGGTCCCTCGTCGCCCGGTCACCGGAGGCGTACCAGGAACCCCCGGGGGCCGCCAAGGCCGAGCGCACGCGTCACGATGTGAGCCTTGGCGGCCCCCGGAGAACCCTGGCACGGCAAAGCTGCCCGACCGACGAGGGACCCCCTCCCACTCAGGCCGTGATCCTGCCGGAGGCCGGCCCATCGCCAGCTCCCCGGGCGTACCGTGGGGTGGGAGGTGGTGAGTTGATGACTACGGAGCTGGCCGACAACGTCCGCAAGTACCGGCGCCGCGCGGGGCTGAGCCAGGAGGAACTGGCCCACACCGCAGGCGTATCACCGGGCACCGTACGCAAGGTCGAGCAGGGTGGCACCGTCCGCATGGAGACCCTGCACACTCTCGCCCGCGCATTGGGCGTGACCACGGCGACCCTGCTGGCCCCGGACGCCCCGCAACCCGTGGGACGAGGAGAAGACCCGAACCGGGTCAACCTGATCCAGCTCCGTGCCGCCCTCACCCCACCCGTGGGCCTTGCCGAGCCGGACGGCGAGAGGGCCGAGGAAGAGCCGAACCTGCGGCGCTTCCGCCGCACCGTCCACGACGGAGCGGTGCTCTACCACTCCGACAGCTACAAGAGCGTCGCCTCCCAGCTACCCGCGCTCCTGCGCGATGCCGACACGGCGGTGGCTCACTTCGACCACGGCGAAGAACACCAACAGGCACTTCTGGCCCGCGCCGAGGCAATGCAGTTGGCCGGCCGCTACCTGACCCAGGTACGCCAGTACGACCTCGCCTACACCGCCCTGTCCCACGCGATCACCGACGCCCGCCACACCGGCGACACCCTCACCGCGGCCTCCGGAGTCATCGGCATGTGCTGGCTGCTCCTGCGCCAGGGCCGCCTGGACGAAGCCGAACAACTCGCCGCCCAGACCGCCGACGTCATCGAACCCCGCCTCTCCCGCGCGACACCGGACGAATGCGCGGCCTGGGGATGGCTTGCCTTGCGAGCTGCCGCCGCTGCGGGCCGCAACAACCGCCCCCAGGAAGCCCGCCACTACCACCGGGTGGCCACCACCGCAGCCGCCGCAGTCGGCCGGGAACACACCGGATCGTTCTTCCGGCACTGGACCACCTTCGGACCCCTCACCGTCGGCATGAAGGGCGTCGAGGACGCCATGATCGTGGGCGACGCCCGCACCGTCGTCCGCAAGTCCAGCGAAGACGCCATGTCGCCCAAGGCGTGGAAGCACACCGGCAGGCCGAGCGACGACAACTGGAACCGCCACCGGCTCGACGTGGCCCGCGCCCACGCCCGCACCGGCGACCTGACCGGCGCGATGGACGAACTGGCCGGCGTCCGCCACGCTTCGCCGGAATGGCTGCGGCACCAGCGGATGGCCGCCGAGACGATGCAGGAGATCCTCAAGAAGCGCAAGCGCACCCTCACCGCCGACATGCGCGAGATGGCCGACCACTTGGGCGTCGTCGGCTAACTGCTACGCAGCGCAACACTTTCCGCACCGCGTGTCACCAACTGTCGTGACGCACACCTGGGGTGACGGTCAGTCAGTGCCTACGGTCTTTGTGTCTCTATCAGCGACCCAGGCCCGGGGGTACACGATGAACCAGCCCAGGAGCGACGCGGACCGCATGCGCCGCAGGGATCTCCATGACGCGGCAGCAGGACTGACAGGCCCGCGCCTGCTGCCGTGGACTACCCCCGAGGGAAAGCCCTGCTACCTCAGCACCGACGGCCGCGGTTACCTCGCCACCCTCGCTGACAACATCGAGTCCGTACAGCTCGGCATGGGCAGGGAGCTGCTGGAATACGCCCGCGACACCACGGCCCCCGGCGCGAAGGCCCTGTCAGCCACCGAATACCGCTGGCTGGCCTGCCGCCTGACCGAGGCCCTGGCTGACGCACTCCGGGTGGCGGACTCGCGCGGGCGACGTCTTCCGGACACGGAGGAGGAAGAGGCCGGCGGTGATGCCTGACCCCGCGAGCAGCGACGTACCGGCCCGGGGTCGCTACCGATTCCGTGAGTACTGCGTGACCACCGCCCCCGATTCCCTGGCCCTGCCGGTCTTCGCGGCGGTCTGCGTCACCGGCGAGGAACACGACTGCGGTGCCACCTCCGGCACCCTCCACGAACCGGACGAACTGACCCGCTGGATCGCCGGACACTGCGCCGCCACCGGCCACGAGCTGTACGAGCAGACCACCCGCACCGTTCTTCGTGCCGAACCCGGCGCATGGCAGTAAAGTCCCCTGCGCCGACGACACCGCGCCATCGGCAGATCGACCGCCCGGCCTGAATCGCCTGACGGCAGTAGCGACGGCAACACCCACGGATTTCGCCGTACAACCACAGACACCAGCGGAACCCGAAACCTGCGCTGACCAGCGAAGGAGCAGGTGAAAGGGTGCCGCGCAGCACACGTACTATGTTGTGGCCGGGCCTGCATCGGTCTTGGTTCACAATTGTGGCGGGTACGGAGAGCTCGACGAACATGGGCGAGCCACCGGTATCAGCGTCACGCTTACCCGGGACAATATTGGTGGAACTACCAATCCCAGCGTCGATCCGGCCGGTTGGGTCAGCGGAATGGGATACAACCGCTCCCACCTCTGGGGTGCGCAGCTCGGTGGCTCGAACAGTGACCGCCGGAACTTTGTAACGCTGCATCAGTACGCCAACCATCCAGGGATGCGACGTCTCGAAAATCGAGTGCGGAGGGCCGTCGAGAGGAATGGGGAGACTGTGCAGTACACCGTCACGCCGATCTATGCACAACATATTGGTGATGGCCCGGCCAACCCGTATCCGCTCGGTGTGACCATCCGAGCCAACGGATCAGGGGGACTTGACATCTTCCAGACAGTTCTGAACAGGCCAAGGCAATGAACGCGCATATGCAAAGGTTGATCCGACTGGTGGCTCCCCCGCAAGGCGCCGCACGTCCCCGAGACTGGGGCGACGTTGCCCGAGAGCTGGGAATCCAGCTGCCAGCGGACTATCGAGAACTGATCGATACCTACGGCGGGGGGTGCTTGGACAAATACTTGTGGGTTCTGGAGCCTGATTGCCAAAAGCGTCCCTATGACCTCCTCTCCTCTGTCGAAGAGCGTGACGAAAGCTTTAAAATGCTTTGGGAGGAGGGCGAGGAGAAGCCAGCGCAATTGCTCGAGGTGCCTGAAAGCAGGCTGATTCCGTGGGCCTCCACGGACAACGGAGAATTCATCTACTGGCTGGCGTTGGCAGGGGCTCACCCTGATAGCTGGACAGTGATGGTGAACGAGGCCAGGGGTGCCTGGTGGGAGCATTTCGAGGTGGGCTGTGCGGAGTTTCTGGTATCGCTCCTGACGGGGGAAACTAGGTCGGAGATCATCTCCACTTCATTCCCCTTGCCGGATCACGAGTTCAGGTCCATCGCGAGCTTCTGACGGTGATTCCTAATGCGGTCTGTCAAGCCGCGAGAGGTGTGGGCGCTAGGGGTTCGTAGGTACGTTCGTCGCGGAGGAGGGTCCAGAGGACGTTGACTCGGCGGCGGGCGAGTGCGAGGGCGGCCTGGATGTGGCTTTTGCCTTCGGCGCGCTTGCGTTCGTAAAACCGGCGAGAGTCGTCGCAGTGGCGGATGCTGAACACCGCGGAGATGTAGAAGACGCGTTGGAGTCTGCGGTTGTAGCGGCGTGGCCGGCGAAGGTTGCCGCTGATCTTGCCGGAGTCGCGGGGGACGGGAGCGACACCGCCGAAGCCGGCGAGTCGGTCTGCGGTGCCGAAGGCGGTCATGTCTCCGCCGGTGGCGGCTAGGAACTCGGCGCCGAGGATGATGCCCATGCCCGGCATGCTGGTGATCACTGCGAAGTCGCGGTGGTCGCGAAACCGGGCCTCGATCGCTTTGTCGACCGCGCAGGGCGGCCGGGGTCTGGTAGCCGGTCAGCAGCGCGAACGGACCAGTGTTGGTGAGGTCCAGGGCCCGCTCCAGACCGGGGAAGATGCCGCTCAGTTGGGCGCGGACACGGTTGATGGTGCGAGTGCGGTCGGCGACCAGGTCCGCGCGACGCCCTGTGAGGACCTTGAGGTCCGTGACGGTTTCGTCGCCGACATGTAAGGGGTGCAGGTCGCGGCGGATGCGGACCTGGTCGGCGATGACGGCGGCGTCCCTGGCGTCGGTCTTGCCCTCGCCGCGGTAGCTCTCGGAGGCGCGGTGGATGGCCCGGCCGGAGGATGTAGTGCACCGGCTGGGCGTGGTTGACGAGGACGGCGATGGCCAGCGCGGCGCCGCCGTCGGCCAGGTCGATCCCCCAGGCCACCGTATCGCCCAGGGGCAAGACGTCGGTGAGGAGCTCGAGGAGATCGGGCTCGTCGTTGGCGACGCGCCGGGACAGCAGCCGGCGGCCGTCCTCGTTGATCGCGACGCAGTGATGATGGGTTTTCCCTGCGTCGATGCCGGCCCAGATCATGGTCATGTGATGCCTCCGTGCGGTGTGGGGCCGGTGCCTGCCACGGACGACCTCGCTGTCGATTCCCTACTCGGCGATCATTCGCAATTCCTAATTGGCAGCCGAGCCGTCGTGGGGCGCCGGGTGGCCAATCACTGAGAGCCACGAGCGGCAGAGCCTTTTGAACCACACCCGGCACCCCTGGGCGGGTCAACCATACGAAGGGCTCACCACATCCCGCAGAAAAGCGTATGGAGCCTTTTCCAACCTGCGGAAGAGCACGGCGGGTGGTGCGATCGCCGTGCTTGACTGCTTCAAATGCTGTCGACGTCCAGCCGCTCCGCGGACAGTACCAACTGCGCTCCCCGGCAAACCCAGCGAGGTCATTCCGTTAGGAGTTCCAAGGCTGAGCTATGGGCCTTCGTGGACCTTGAACTCGACGCGCGTGGCCGGGCCGCTGGTGCACGCTGAGGGCGATCCCGTCTGTATGTGTCTGCGCGGCCATGTCCGGGGCGACGAATGTTGATGGATTGCCTGGAGTGGCCCGTGGGCACCGTGTCGACGGCCGTCGGTACCTGCCCATCCTCTCCAGCGGCGCAGTGCCCCTTGCGGACCACGATTGGTCGGGTGCTGGCAACTGCCGCTGGTGACGCCCTCGACCGGGCGGTCGACGTCTTGCCGGCGGACCCCGACTGGCGGCATGAGGCTGCCGGGGACAGGGTCGTACCGCGCCGAGGGATTGCCGTCGACGGCAAGGCGCTGAAGGGCTCGGCCCGCCTGACCGCCACCCACAGGTAGCTGTTCTCCACGATGACCCATGCCATGCCGTCATTCTCGCCCAGCCGGAGGCCGGCGTGATGGGCTTCTGCCGGTACAGCGCGAGATCTGGGTGCCCCTGCTCTAAGAAGTCATCTCATTTGGGTGACTCGGTATTCTGTGAGTCATGGTGGGGATCGTTGAACGGCTGGTGCCGGACGAGATGTGGGAGCTGTTCCAGCGAGTCGTGCCGGTGGCGCCGTCGCGGCCGCAGGGGGGAGGCCGGCGTCGGCACGGTGACCGGGAAGTGCTGGCCGCGATCGTCTTCGTGGCCACGTCGGGTTGTACCTGGCAGCAGCTGCCGTCGGCCTCGTTCGGCCCTTCCGGAGCGACCGCCCACCGGCGGTTCTCGGAGTGGTCGAAGGCCAGGGTGTGGGCCAAGCTCCACCGCCTGGTCCTCGACGAACTCGGCGCCCGCGGCGAGCTGGACTGGTCGCGGTGCGCGATCGACTCGGTGAACATGCGGGCCCTGAAAAGGAGGACCTGACAGGCCCGAATCCTGTCGACCGGGGCAAGTACGGCTCGAAGATCCACCTGATCACGGAACGGTCGGGTCTGCCCATATCCGTCGGCATTTCCGGGGCCAACCTGCACGACAGCCAGGCCCTCATCCCGCTCGTGAAGGGCATCCCGCCGATCCGCTCGCGCCGCGGCCGACGACGGCGCAAGCCCGGCAAACTCCACGCCGACAAGAGCTACGACTACGCCCACCTGCGGCGATGGTTACGCAAGCGCGGCATCACCCACCGCATCGCCCGCAAGGGAGTCGAGTCCTCGCAACGGCTGGGCCGCCATCGCTGGACCGTGGAACGGACCATGGCCTGGCTCGCCGGCTGCCGCCGCCTCCACCGACGCTACGAACGCAAGGCCGACCACTTCCTCGCCTTCACCAGCATCGTCTGCACCCTCATCTGCTACCGACGACTCACCAAATGAGATGACTTCTAAAAGGGCTTCCGCTCGGGTGCGGGGTGTCGTCGGCTGGCGGGCATGGCGTTTGATAGCGGTCGGCCAGATGGTGCGGCGCTTGACGTGTGCCCCCCGCGTCCGGTGCTGGCGGGGACGGACCCGCTGGGTGAGCTGGCGTTGGCCACTCGTTCGCGGCTGTCAGCCGTGACGCTCGTTTGACGCTCCGGGTACCCAAGGACAGGACGACGAGCTGAGAAACGGCCTCTGACCTGGGCTTTTTCATCACGTGCTCAGGTCGACATCTTTTCGATGACGCATCATGTGGAGTGCGTGGCGATCCTTGAGCCGGTGGCAAAGGGCGCCTGACCTGTGGTTTTCTTGGGCTGCTCAGGTACGTCGAGGTGTGCCCGACCTGTTTCCCTCAGTCCACCGCGTGGAGCATGATGCAAGCTCCCGCCATATGTCTCACCTGCGGCTTCGCAGCGGGGCGCGAGTCGAGAGCGCTCTGCCTCAACTTCGTGAGGGGCGGTTTAGGGAAATGTCTTGACGCTCGTTCGACGCTGATTCTGACGGAGCATGATGCGGTCGTCCTGGGTCAGATGGCGCGGGTCAATCGGCTTGTTGGGCTCAAGCCCTCCCGGCGCCTCGGAAATGGCCTTTGACCTGCTGGTTTCTTCACCGGTCGCATTCGAATATCTTCCCGATGGGCGCACGTGGGGTGCGTGGAGATTTTGGAGCCCGCCGACAAGGAAGGTGCTGAAGTGCGGTTTTCTCGGACTGCTCTGATGCGGTGCGGCGGGGTGTGCTCGGCCTGTGTCCCGAAGCGCACCATGAGCCCTTTCCAACCTGACGGTGTGCGCCGGTGGTTGGCGGGATATGCGAAGCGGTGAAGCTCCTGGTAGACGGGTTCACGACCAAGATCACCCGTGCCGACCAGGAGCTTCGCGTGCTTGTCTACCCATCGGCGATCGATCTGTCCAGTGGCCATCTGCGCCACCTCGCCGGGCACCTGGCTGCGCGTCGTCGTGAGATCGGCACCCGGTGGCGGCGCATCACGCCGGGCCGCCAGGCCCTCCTGGTTCTGGCGCATCTGCGCTGCGGTGACACCTACGCCCAGCTTGCCGCCGGGTTCGGCATCGGGGTCGCGACGGTCTACCGCTATGTCCGCGAGGCGATAGAAGTCCTGGCCACGCTCGCTCCCAGCCTGGCCCAGGTCATGCGGACCGCGAGCCGCCCGGCCTTTGTGATCCTCGACGGCACCCTGCTGCCGATCGACCGAATCGCCGCCGACACCCCGTACTACTCCGGCAAACACAAACGTCACGGCATGAACGTCCAGGTTCTCACCGACCCGTTCGGCCGCCTGCTGTGGGCTTCGCCCGCGCTGCCCGGCTCCACCCACGACCTGACTGCGGCCCGCACTCACGGGATCGTCGAAGCTCTCGCCGCTGCTGAACTCAAGTGCTGGGCGGACAAGGCATACCAAGGTGCCGGCTGCCCGGTCCGGGTGCCCTTCCGCGGCCGTCGCCTCAAGCGGTGGCAGCGCCGGCACAACAGCACGCACGCCAAGATCCGCTGCCGCGGCGAGCAGGCCATGGCCGCCCTGAAGGGCTGGCGACTGCTACGGAAGCTCCGCTGCAGCACGAACCGGATCACCGACGTGGTGAAGGCCGTCCTCGTCCTTCACCACGCGACAGCGTGAGGTTGGAAAATCCTCACTAGTACTCCAGCTGTAGATCGTGATCTTGCTGTTCGGGCCGACGCGGAGACGGGTGCGGCCACCGTTGATCATCGCGAGTTGTGTGGACTTACGAAGAGACGGTGGCCGCAGGTCACAACATAGATCCCGGCCGTTGGCGGGAGGCGTTCGAAGTGGCCATGGGGCGGATCGCTGGCCGATTCGCACGGGTCGAACCCCGTCGGCGGGCCTGCCGGTTGGTGCTCGGGCTGCTGTCGGACCTGCCGCGCAAGAACTGCTGGACGATCGTCGAGTGGGCAGGGGAGTCCACTCCCGACGGCATGCAGCATCTGCTCAGCCGGGCCAAGTGGGACGCGGACGCGGTACGTGACGACTTGCGCGACTACGTGGTGGAGCACCTGCACGACGAGCGGGCGGTGCTGGTGGTCGACGAGACGGGCGACGTCAAGAAGGGCACCGGCACGGTCGGCGTGCAGCGTCAGTACACGGGCACTGCTGGGAGGATCGAGAATGCCCAGGTAGCTGTCTACCTGGTCTACGCCGGTGTGCGCGGGCATGCCGCGGTGGACCGGGAGTTGTACGTCCCGCGCTCCTGGACCGCTGACCCCGACCGCTGCCGCGCCGCAGGGCTCAGCGAGGAGACCGCTTTCGCCACCAAACCGGACCTGGCTGCACGCATGGTCGCCCGGTTCCTGGACGCCGGCTACCAGGCCGCGTGGGTTGCGGGAGATGAGGTCTACGGCGGTAACCCGAAGCTACGCACGGTGCTGGAGGAACGCGGCGCTGGCTATGTCCTCGCGGTGGCCCGCTCGCATGAAGCCGTTACTGGGGCCGGCAAACTCCGCGCAGACACCCTGGCCAGGAAGATCCCCAAGAGGGCCTGGCAGAAGCTGTCCGCCGGAGCCGGAGCGAAGGGCTACCGTTTCTACGACTGGGCCGCCATCGACCTCGCCGACCCCCGGCCCGGAAGCCGTCAGCTGCTGATCCGCCGCAACCGCAGCAGCGGCGAACTCGCCTACTACCGCTGTTACGCGCCCGAACCAGTGCCGCTGGCCGAGCTGGTGCGAGTGGCTGGATCGAGGTGGCGGGTGGAGGAGTTCTTCCAGTCCGGAAAGGGACTGGCCGCCCTGGACGAGCACCAGGTCCGCCGCTACGCGTCCTGGTCCCGCTGGGTCACCCTCGCCATGCTTGCCCACGCCTTCCTCGCCGTCCTGCGAGCCGATGAGCACGCCCGCCAGCCGGCACCGAACAACCTCATATCGCTGAGCTGCAACGAGATCCAGCGTCTGTTCATCACTCTCGTCGTCCGCCCCGTCCACGACGCCTCCCATCGGCTCGACTGGTCCGACTGGCGACGTCACCACCAGGCCCGATCCCGGGCCATCCACTACAGGCGCCAAGCAGCGCAGGCATGAGGACGACGATCTACAGCCGCTAGGATCTCTGCGGATTCGATGGCCCCGCTGATCGACGTGGAGGATGCCTCAGTGCTGACGTATGACGAGCTCGTCAGCTGGGCGGGAGCCGAGAACGTCGGACGAGCCGACCCAGGCGCCCTGGCACCTTGGCTGATCGCGGATGATCAAAAGGCGATCCTGGCGGATGTCGGAGTTCCCGTAGCTCATCAGCTGATCGAATACCCTGCCCTGCAACCCGAGGCCGCACCTCAGCTCGCCACGAATGACGGTCGACGGCTCTACCAACTGACTGCGAACCATCACCGCAACCTGGTTCCTGGCCTCCTGTGGGCATTCGGAGTCGAGCCGAGAACCGGCACCGTGTACTACGTCCTGCCTGGCGGTGAGCCGTGGTTCGCCAACTCCAGCGTCGAACTGTGGCTCAAGTGCCTACACCACTACGGGTTGAACCTGACCCAATCCAACATCCTCGACATAGGCGACGAGTTGGAGGAACAGGAAGAAGGAGCGGCTCTGGCCTACTTTCACCGGGTCGCCGCCGAGGTCAAGGAGATCGACCCGGCCGCCTTCGATGGGCCGTCGTCACATCTGATCTGGCCCGAGATACTTGAACTGTGGTACTGGTGATCGGTCAACTGGACTGCTCCGCAGAGGCAACACAAGGCACCCCAAGTCACACAGGTCACGATCTACAGCTGGAGTACTAGGATCGTGCCGACTGGCCGCCGGGCACGCAGCCGCCCAGGGGCGAAGCAATGGAAATTGTGTGGGGGCATCAGCATAGGGGGGCGCGGTCGGCGACGCTACGCCGAACACCCGTGGCCACGGTCCAACACCGCTACTGACGGGAAGCGACCATCTTCACACCGGCTTGCCGCAGCAAACGTCCTGTTGCCGCCAGACTCACCACCACGCCCACCAGCACGCACGCCGCCGTGAGTGTCGCCAGCATTCCCCATTCCACGCTCAGAGGGGCTTCACCGCCGAACACCTCCAGTGCTCCCTGGTAGGCCCGTGCTCCCACGGCGACCACGCCAGCCGCGACCAGTACGCCCAGAACGGAGGTGGACAGCGCCTCCCACAGCGCCATGCGTCGCACCTGCGCCACGCTGATGCCGAGCATCCGCATGCCCGCGATCTCGCCCCCGCGCCTGCTGTACGACATCACCAGCGTGCCCGCTACGGCGATCAGCGCGTACAGCGACGAGGGCACCGTCAGCACCCCTAGTACCAGCTTGTTAAGCCGGTCCTGGTCGGTCGCCCTTTCGCCGAACCACTCGCCGGACGGCACCACCCGTACCCGCTCGGCGCCCACCCGCGCGGTCAGTTCGGCGGCCACCGCCCCCGGTGAGTCCAGGGCCTTCCCGTTGAGTAGTACGGAAGCGCGCGACGGGGCCGCCGCCGCGCCCGCCGCGCCGCTCGGCAGGAGCACCGGCGGCACGGCCGACCCGCCTTCCAGTACCGCCGCGACCCGGGCCTGGACCGGCCGGCCGCCGAAGACCCCGTAGGTCACCTCCGATCCCGCGCGGTGCCCGTACCAGTCGGCGAACTCCCGTGACACGGCGACCGTGCCCGGTCGCAGCGGGGCGAGCGATCCGTCCACCACGGAGATCCGGTGCGTAAGGGCCAGAGTTGCCGGGTCCGCGACCGCCGCCTGTTCCTTCCACACCGAGTGTGGTCCGGCCACGGCCACCTCCAGCTCGGCGGGCGCCGAGACGGCCGCCACCCTCGGGTCGGCCCGCAGCGCCTTGAAGACGTCCGCGCTCAGAGCGTCGCCCCGAGTCGGCTCCACAACGAGTTGCGCGACCGTGCGCGCCCGGTCGTCCGCCTCGGTCGCCGCTCCGGTGGTAGACAGCACCGTCGTGAACGCACCGACTACGGCGAGGATCGCCAGAACCGGCCCCACAAGGGACGCCGTGCGGCGCCGCGACGTGCGCACCGACTCCGCGGCCAGCCGCCCGGCCACCGGATCGGCCCAGCGGAGGGGCAGCGCCATCAGCCGCAGAAGTGGCGGGAGATACACCGGGCCCAGCAGCGTGGCGGCCACGGCCAGCGCCATCGTGCCGAACAGCGCCAGCGGAGTCGCCGCCTCGGCCCCGGCGCCGGGTGCCAGCGCCACCATCACCACACCGGTCGCCAGCGTCAGCAAGCCCGTCACCCAGCGCCCCGCCGTCATGGTCCTGGCGTCCAGGTCCGCCTCGCGCAGCGCCTCCGACGGGCGCACCCGGGAGGCGCGGCGAGATGCGGCCAGCGTTCCCAGGACGGCCATGAACAGTCCGCTGCCCGCAGCGAACAGGAGCGGCCCGAACAACGGTCCCGGTCGCAAATCAACCGGTGCCAGGCCCGTGCCGTTCAGCGCCCCCACGGCGATGGGAGCGGCCACGGCGGCGACCGCGCATCCGCTGAGGACAGCCGGCACCGCCACCGCCAGCGACTCGCCGAGCACCATCCGGCGCACCTGCCCCCCGCCCGTGCCTATCAGGCGCAGCAACCCCATGTCGCGGCGCCGCAGGGCGATTCCGAACGCGCAGGTGCCAGCGACAACGAACACCGTGACGAACGCGGACACCACGCCCGCCATCGCCAGCACGCTCTGCACCCCGCCCAGGTCCACGTCACCACTGGTCAGGGTGTGTGCCGTGCCTGTCCCGTCGGTCAGGGTCACCGAGGCGTTCCCGGCCTGCGGAGACGTGGGTACCGACCAGGTGGCCGCCAGCGCCGAGGCCGACATCCCGACGAGTGCCACGCCCAGGCTCAGCGCCACGAACGTACCGGCGAACAGGGCCCAGTAGTGCCGCACCGAGAGGAGCGAGATCCGCCACATCACCGCTCCCACTCGCTCAGTCGGCGGGCGACGGCGTCCGCCGTCGGGTGGTCGAGCCGCCCGACGACCCTGCCGTCCGAGAAGAACACCACCCGGTCCGCACACGCCGCCACCGCAGGATCGTGGGTCACCATGACCACCGTGCGCCCCGCCCGGTCCACCACGGCGCGCAGCAGGTCCATGACCTGCCGGCCGCTGCTCCGGTCCAGGGAGCCAGTCGGTTCGTCGGCGAAGACGATCTCCGGTTCGGCCACCAGGGTCCGGGCGATCGCCACCCGCTGCTGCTGTCCGCCGGAGAGCTGCGCGGGCCGCCGGTCGGCCTTGTCCGCCAGACCCACCTCGCGCAGCGCCTCCATGACCCGGGCCCGCTTGACCGACCGCCGCCGCAGGCGCAGCGGCAGCGCCACGTTCTCATACGCGTTCAGCATCGGCAGCAGGTTGAACTGCTGGAATACAAAGCCGATTCGGCTACGGCGCAACACTGTGAGTTCCCGCTCGGTGCAGGCAGCGAGGTCGGTGTCCCCGAGCAGGATCTTGCCGCTGTCGGGTTTGTCCAGTCCGGCGGTGCAGTTCAGCAGCGTCGTCTTGCCGGAGCCGGACGGTCCCATCACGGCGGTCAGCGCCCGGTGCGCAATGCCCAGGCTGACCTCGCGCAGGACCGGGACGCGCCCCGCGGGCCCCGGGTAGCTCTTGGAGACGGCGGACAGTTGGACAGCTGGGAGTTGGGTGTCGGTGAGCAGTGACATGTTTCCAGTCCAGCAGAGCGGACTGCCCGGGGCAGTGGGCCTGCAAGGAGTCCCAGAGGGCGGGTTTTCCCTACCAGCGGGGGAGGCCGCCGGGCGGTTAGAGTGGCGGCGGACCGCACGTGAACGGCCCCGGAGGGACACGCACCATGACCGTCACCGTATGGGAGGCCGTGCGGAGGCGCCCCCTGCGTTTCGTAGTCTCCGCCTGGCCACTGCGGTGCTGGGCGTTTCTGCTGAGCGGGACCGTCGTCGGTTTCGGCGTGCTGCTCCTCCTGGTTACCCTCCTTTTCGTCGGGATCGGGCTGTCAGCGGTGGGCGTCGGGCTGGTCGTGCTGATGGGGATCGCTGTCCTGGGCATTCCCGTCGCCGCCCTGGAACGGCACCGGTTGCGACTGGTCGAACCGGAACCGCTCCTCGACCCGCATGGTTCCCTGCCCGGTACGGGCGCCCTGCCCTGGTTGCGAACCCGGCTCCGTGAGCGGGCGACCTGGCGGGAGCTGGGCTACACCCTCGCCCTGGGGGTCCTTTTCACCGCCACCGGGATCGGTTTCACCGCCCTGCTCGGCCTGTCGGTCCTGCTAACGGCAACGCCGGTCATCGTGTGGGTGATCGCACCCGACACCGTGATGCTGGTGCCCGGCCGGGCGGTCTCCGACCCCGTCGCCGCCCTGCCGGGAAGCGCCGCCGGCCTGCTCGGGCTGCTCGTCTCGGCGTACGTGGGCGGACTGCTCGCCAGCGCCCAGGTGTGGGTCGCACAGGCTCTGCTGTCCGCGCGGGACGAGGACTTTAACAGCCGGGTCATCGAACTCACCCGCTCTCGTGCTCGGTTGATCGACGCGTTCGAGGCCGAGCGACGGCGCATCGAACGGGACCTGCACGATGGTGCCCAACAACAGCTCGTGGCGCTCAGCATGACCCTCGGGCTGGCCGAACTGGAGCTGCGCGGCCAAGACTCAAGCGCCACACTGCTCGTCGCCCGCGCCCGCGGCGAGGCCCGTCAGGCCCTGGAGCAGTTGCGCTCCCTGGTGCGTGGCATCCACCCCCAGGTCCTCACGGATCACGGGTTGTCGGCGGCCGTGTCCGAACTGGCCTTGCGCAACCCGATCCCGGTGACCGTCGATGTCGACCTACCGGACCGGTTGCCCTCGGCCGTCGAGACGACGGCGTACTTCACGGTCACCGAGGCGCTGACGAACGCCTCCAAACACAGTGGCGCCGACCGGGTCACTGTCGTCGGCCGCCAGCGAGAGGACAAACTCGTGCTGCTCATTACCGACAACGGCCATGGCGGCGCGGACCCCGTCGCCGGCGCCGGCCTGCAAGGATTGGCGGACCGGGTGGCCGTGCTGAAAGGGAGACTCGTCGTGACCAGTCCCGTCGGCGGACCCACGCAACTGCGGGTGGAGGTGCCGTGCTCCGCGTAGTGCTTGCCGAGGATTCGGTCCTGTTGCGCGCCGGTCTGGTGGAGTTGCTGTCCCGGGTCGGACACGAGGTGACAGCCTCGGCCGGGGACGCGGCGGAACTGGCGCGTGCCGTGGACGCAGACCGCCCCGACGTAGTCATCACCGATGTGCGGATGCCGCCCGGCTTCCACGACGAAGGGCTGAAGGCGGCACTCGAACTGCGCGGCCGGCACCCCGGCCTGCCGGTTCTGGTGCTGTCCCAGTACGTTGCCACGGCCTACGCGACCCAGCTGTTCAGCGGGGATTCGTCGGCCGAAGGGGGCCTCGGCTACCTCTTGAAGGACCGAGTGGGGGAGGTCACCGACTTCCTGGACGCGCTGAACCGCGTAGCCGACGGGCAGACAGTGATCGACCCAGAGGTGGTCCGCGTGCTGCTTCAGCAGCGGACCACCGAGGAGCCGCTGCAGCGGCTGACGCCCCGTGAGCGGGAGGTTCTGTCCCTCATGGCGGAGGGACTCAACAACCAGGCCATCGCCCAACGGCTCACCATCACGGAGGCGTCGGTGGTCAAGCACTCCAGCAACGTCTTCATGAAGCTGGATCTCGATCCAGCTGAGGGCAACCGGCGTGTCCTCGCCGTCCTCGCCCACCTCCGCGGCGAGGCCTTACGAACCTGACCAGGTCGCCCGGTTCGTGGGCAGGCCGTCAGCTCTTTCCGTCGCCCCGGCCGGACACGACCGACGCGAGATCGGCGTCGGTGCCGAGCAGCCGCGTCAGTCGCTGGGCCGACGTGTCCCAGGACCAGTGGGAGGCCACCCAGTCGCGGCCGGCCTCGCCCATCACGGCGGCCCTGTCCGGGGCGCGCAGGAGCGCCGACACGGCCTGGGCCACGGCTCCTGCGTCCGTGCCGTCCACGACGTGGCCCGTCACCCCGTCGACGACCGCGTCGACCGCGCCGCCGGAGTCGCCGGCGATCACGGGCAGGCCGCCGGCGGCCGCCTCCAGGAACACGATGCCCAGGCCCTCCGCCTCCAGTCCGGCCTTCCGGGTCCGGCATGGCATGGCGAAGACATCCGCCGCCGCGTAGTAGAGAGCAGTCGAGGCGTGGTCCAACCCGCCTGTGAAGACCACGTGGCCGTCGGCGTGACGGCGCGCCAGCCTGCGCAACCGGCCCTCGTCGGGGCCGCCGCCCACGATCACCAGGACGGCTTCCGGCACGGTCCGCCGTACGGACGGCAGTGCCCGTATCAGCATGTCCTGGCCCTTACGCCGGACCAGCCGCGAGACGCACAGGACGACCTTGCGGCCCGTGAGACCGTGCCGTTCCCTGACCTGCCGGGCCCGGTCCGGCTCAGGCAGGAACGCCGCCGGGTCCACACCCGGGACCAGCCGCACCAGTTCGGCCCGCGGTCCCAGCGCCGGCGCGATACGGCGACGGGTGTACTCGCCGAGGTAGGTGACGGCGTCCACGTGGTCGCCGATGCGCCGCATCACCCGACGGGCGCCCGGGGTGCGCGCCCACCAGATCTCGTGACCGTGCGTCGTGGCGACGATCCGCCGGATTCCGCCGCGCCGCAGCGCCGGGGCCATCGCCGCGAGTGGGGCGGCGGCCCCGAACCAGACCCGGTCGCAGCCGTGCCGGCGGGCGATCTCCAGCGTGCGCCGAGTCACCGTCGGAGTGGGCAGCAGCGTGCGGGCCGGGTCCCGGACGACCGGGAACGGCAGCGTGGCGTCGAACGCGGCGGCGCCGGGCTCGCTGGACGTGTGGACGACCACGTCATGTCCGGGGACGCGGATCGCCATGGCGTGGACGAAGGTCTCGATGCCGCCCTGACGGGGCGGGAAGTCGTTGGTGACGATCAAAGTGGTACCCATGGTGGACGCTGCCTTCGGGACGGAGGGTGATCGGGTGTCAGGTGGTGAAGAGGTAGTTGCGGCAGTCCTCCGTGACGCGGGTGACGGTGACCCAGCGGCCGCGGCTTCGGCGGTGGGCCTGGTAGCCGATGCCCCGCAGATGCCGCAGCACGTCGGCCGGTTCGGCTCCGTACTTGGCCAGGTGACGCCGCTCGATCTCCAGCAACAGTGTGGGACGGTGCCTGCGCAGAGTTGCCGAACCGCCTTGGAGAAGCCCGAGTTCGGCACCCTCGACGTCGGCCTTGACGAACGCCAGCCGCCGCATGCCGACCTCGTGGGCCAGCTGGTCGAGGGTACGGACGGGGGTCACGACGGTGCGGCAGTCACGGAACTCGGCATTGCGGCCCGGCCCATTCGCGCCGTCGGTGAGGTAGGCCCGTCCGTGCACGGGCAGCCCTCGCCGTACCGGCACGCTGAGCCTTCCGCGCCCGCACCATGCGCCGAGGGCCGCCCGGTGCACGGTCACGTTTCGGGCGCCCAGCAGCCGTGCGGTGTTCCGCAGCCAGTGGTACGGGCCGGGCAGCGGCTAGACGCTGTACACCCGGCCGGACGGCCCAGCCAGGGCGGCGAGCACCCATGTGTACAGCCCATATTCGGCGCCCGCGTCCACGCACACCGAGCCCGGCGGCACGAACGCCCGCAGGCCCGCCACCTCGTCCTCCACGAAGGGGAACCGATGGGCACTCCACCGCAGGGCGGCCGCCACCGCCGCGGTACGACGGGCCCTCACCGGACACTCCACGCCGCCGGAACCGGGAGCGGGGGCCGTGCGCCCCGGACGACGTGACTACGCGCGGGTTCCACTCGGCGGGTGCCGGCCACCAGCCGGGCCAGCACGGCCAGGGCGGCGGGGAGCGCGAGGTACCCAAAGCGGCCGGCCGGCGCGAGGAGAAACGCCACGCACAGGCCGATGGCGAGCCGGTCGGCTGCCGGCACCAGACCGCTCGGCGGGCGGAGCAGGAGGGAAGCGGCGACCGCCAGCCCGCCCGCCAGTAGCAGCCCGGACGCCGCGTACCATCCGGCGGGGCCGAGGTCGGCGAGCAGTCGGCCCGGCAGCGGACTGGCGGCCGGAGTCTCCCACGCCCCACGCCCGGTCGGGAACGCGAAGACCTGCTGCACCAGGGGCCCGGGCGCCAGCAGCGCGCTCGGCAGTATGAGCAGGACGG
This sequence comes from Streptomyces sp. V2I9, assembly GCF_030817475.1. Lineage (NCBI taxonomy): Bacteria > Bacillati > Actinomycetota > Actinomycetes > Kitasatosporales > Streptomycetaceae > Streptomyces > Streptomyces sp. V2I9. The sequence continues at coordinate 5,591,338 of NZ_JAUSZJ010000002.1, forward strand.
TCCCCCCCACCGCAACGGCCGCCCCGCGCACGGCCTCCCGGCTGCCGCCCCGGTAGGCCAGGAGCGACACGGCCACCGCGATCGCCGGCCATGCCGTCCACTTCAGGGAGCAGGCGGCGGCGAGAGCCAGCCCGGCGGCCACCGGTCGGTGGCGTGCCGCGTACGCCAGGGCCAGGAACAGCAGCCCGGTCAACGGGAGGTCCACACCACTGACGCAGAGCGGGAGCGCGACGACCGGTGAGGCGACGAACACGCCGATGGCGTGGCGGCTCAGCCCGCCCCCGCCGGACGTCGGCGAACTGCCAGCCGGAAGGCGGCTCGCCCGGCGAGCCGCCCAGAGGCAGCCCAGGAAGGCCGCGGCGCACCAGAGCCGGGCGTCCCCCAGCAGCGCCGCCGACGGGCCACTGTCGCCGAGCACTGCACGCGGAAAGCCGAACACCGCCATCCCCGGTAGGTACGGGGTGACCTCGGCCACCGACCGGGGATCGGCCAGATAGGGAGTCGCCTGATGCAGTGTCAGCATCCCGGAGCGCTCGACCACGCCGACTTCGCTCTGGGCCGCGCCGGTCAGGAGCAGCAGAGCGAGCGGTACGACGACGGCACCGCTGACGGCGCACCCGACCGAGACGGCCCGGCCGTAGGGGTGCGCCGACAGCGCGGCGACCGCCGCGCAGAGGTATCCCACGCACGCGCTCGCGCCCCATAACCGGTGCGGATCGGGCGCGGTGATCAACGGGAAGACGACGGCCCACACTGCGGCCAGGAGCCAGCCTGCGGGAATAAATTTGCCTGTGTACGGACGGAGTTGAGCACCTCGATTCAGCACCCGTCCATTGCATCGGGGGCGTTGTCCCAGGTCATGACAGCCAAGTCGAGACCTGGAGGTCGGGTTTTCCCCACCATCCTGGGCCTGATGCCTCGAAGCACACTCCTGGGTACCGGACTCCGCACGGGTCGGACGGGGTTTCCCGTCAAGGCTGCCGTCGTACGAGTTCGGCGGCGACTTCCTTGGCCGTCGGCCGATCGATCTTGCCGACGAAACGGCCGCCGACGAGGAAGATCGCGCGGTCCGCACGGGCGGCCACTGCCGGGTCGCGGATGGCCACGACGACGGTGCGTCCGGCCTTCTCCACCAAGGTGCGCAGCACACCCGTGATCCGCCGACTACCGGCTCCGTCGCGTGAGTCCGTCGGTTCGTCGACGAACAGGACCCGTGGTCCAGCAGGCAGAGCCCCGGCCATGGCCACCCGCATCCGTTGCTCTGCTGAGAGACCGGCGAGGTTCCGGTCGGCCTCCTTCTCCAGACCCACGTGGTGCAGCGCTTCCAGCACGGCGGCCCGCCGGGCCGTGCGGTCGGTGGCGCACACCCCCCGGTCCACGTACTCGTACGTCGTGAGCGCCGGAGGCAGCGCGGGCGGGTGCGGAACGTAACGCCCGCGCAGCTCCATGAGTTCCCGCTCGTTCATGGCGTCCAGTTCCCGTGAGCCCCGGGAGACCTTGCCCCGGCTTGGTCGCTCCACCCCCGAGGCGCACCGCAGGAGGGTGCTCTTGCCCGCGCCGGATGGCCCCACGACCGCGGTCAGGAGTCGCTCCGGGAAGCCGACGCTGGCCTCGTCGAGGGCAGGCCCGTGGTCGGTGGCACCGTGGTGGTCGACGGAAATCCTGACCAACTGGACGACGGGAAGGCGGACATCGGTGAACTTGGGCATGTGGCTCAGTCCTCGTCGAGGTTCGGGAGCAGGTCGACCCGGTGCAGCAGGGGGACAAGGGTGAGGCAGTAGACCTGACAGGAGAGTGCGGGGGCGGGTTTTCCCACTGCCGCCACCGAGGCGGCGGTGTGATGGCCCCTCGCAGTGGCCCAACTGCGGAGCCCGGGTGGCCGACCTGGCTCGAAGTTGTCAGCGAAGACTCCCCGGGGCCTAGTCTCAAACGTGTCACGCGATCCGGAAGGAGCCAGGAAAGCAGTGGTCGACGAGCGAGTTGTCATCGTGACCGGTGGAGGTTCAGGCATTGGAGAGGCCACCGCCCGGCTGCTTCGCGAAGGGGGGCACCAGGTGGTCGCCTCCGGTCGGCGGAGCGAGCCGTTGCGGCGCCTCGAACGGGAGACCGGCGTACTCGCGCATCCGTCCGACGTCGGTGATCCGGAGGCCGCCGACGGCCTCGTCCGAGCCGCGCTGGCTGCCCACGGACGGATCGACGGTGTGGTGCTCAACGCGGGCATCGGCCGGGGCGGTACCGTCGGCGACCTGTCGCTGGACGACTGGGAGGCGGTGATGCGCACCAATGTCACCGGCCCTCTGCTGCTCCTGCGCGCGGCGATCCCGCACTTGCTGGAGTCGAGCGGAGCGGTGGTCGCCGTTGCTTCGGTCTCCGCCCTGCGGAACGGCACGAGCAATGTCCCGTACGCCACGTCCAAGGCGGCCCTGCTCCAGCTGTGCCGTTCCGTCGCCGTCGACTACGGGCGTCAGGGAGTACGAGCCAACATCGTGTGCCCGAGCTGGGTGCGCAGCGAGATGGCCGACCGTCGCATGACGCGCTTCGCTGAGGAGGCGGACTTGGGAGGAGACGGCGCCCGCGCCGCCTATGAGGAGGTGACCAGGCTGCTGCCACTGGGGCGACCGGGTGAGCCGCGTGAGATCGCGGAAGCAGTCGCCTGGCTGTTGTCACCGGCGGCGTCGTACGTGAACGGTGCCGTTCTCACTGTCGATGGCGGGGCCACGGCCCTGGACCCCGGGACGCTGGCCTTCGACTTCCACGTCGCGCCACGCGGCAGCGAGGTCCCCGACACTCCATGACCATCACCGCCCGGCCGAGGCGGCCCGCTCCGGACCCGTCGCTCGCGGCGGATCAGGGCTGCCGGGCCGGAGCGGGCCGGTCGTGAATGGGCAGCGCGTCCGCCATGGACGGCCACATCCGGGCGATCCCGAGCAGTGTCTCCGGACTGCCGTGCACCACGCCGGGCAGGGGGCCGGAGCCGGACGGCGGGGTGCCCGCGAGCTTGGCGCGCCGGGCCTGGTCGAGCGCCCCGGCGAGTGCGGCAGTGGCGAGCCGGTCGTCCCGTACCCCTGTCTGCCGGGCGTGCCGGTGCGCCTCCTCGTATGCGCCGGGCCGGACGTACTGCTGGAGATCGAGGAGCGCGTCGTACGTCTCGATGGTCTGCCGGTGCGCCTGCAGCGCCAGCGGCGAACGCGGCAGCAGCACCTCCCGGAACCGGGTCCGCTGCGGGCTCGCGAGCGCCACTTGGGGCACTGCCCCGACGAGATCGCGCCACAGCGGCCACAGACACCAGGTGACCCGTAGAGCGGTCCACGACCGAACGAGAGCTGTCACCGTGGGGACCAGCAGGGACGCAGCCCGGATGAAGCCGTGGACGCCGATGACCAGTGACAGGTAGGGGAGCATGGCGGCGGTACCGCCGTAGAGGTGCCAGAGGTAACCGGACCAGAAGGCGACGGCGAAGACGCTTCCCACCGCGAACAGCCGGAGCGACCAGATGAGATCGCGGTCCGACGAACGCAGACTGAACGCCCAGCAGACCACGAAAGCAACGGAGTCACCGATCAGATGAGCGACGATCAGGATGAGCCAGTAGGCGACCGCCGGATCGGCCGGCCCTTGCAAGGACGCGGTCTCCTTGCCCGGCCGGCCGATCTGCAGCAGGTCGAGAATCAGCAGCGTTCCGATGGTCACCGCCAGGGCGCCCGCTACTGAAAGCCGAAGGTGACGAGCGCGGGCGGTATCGACCATGGAGACGAGGACCAGTCCGGCGCTCAGCACACCGACCAGGTTGCGGATCAGAGCGACCGTGTGGACGTCCACGCCGGCGTTGGTGAGCCACGCGACGATACTGGGTTGGAAGAGAGTGATCGCGATGGTGGCGGCCAGCACGGTGAGCCACAGTCCCCGTTGGTGGGGCTGACGCAGGGCGGGCCGGGCCCGGCAGACCAGCGCGAACCACAGAGCAAAGACGCTGCCGACCCCGATATGGGACGCCAGCTCACCGGTCGACATCGACCGTCACTCCGAGGAACGCGCCGATCCGTCCGAGCGGTCCGGCCGCGCGTCCGCTCGTGCCGGCGCTCTGTATCAGGCTGGCGATCATCTCTGCTTCCTGCTCCTCGGCTGTCGTATAACTGGTGCGTGCCATCAACCGCTTGACAAGGTGGGGCTTCAGGTCGCTGAGAAGCCGGCCCGTCAGTTCCTCGCCGTCTCCCGTCACACCTCGATGGTGGTCGCACAGCACATGGCCGATCTCGTGCAGGATGATGTGCTCTCGGTGAAGGGGCGCAGTGCGGGCCTCGTAGAAGACATAATCGGCGTCGTCCGTGCCCAGCCAGAGTCCGCAGGCTCCGGCGACCGCCGTCTGCTCGGGGAGTTCTCTGAGAACGAGCGGACGCCCTCTCAGCTCCTCCACCCGCTCACGGATCGCATCCAGCGACAGTGACCGGTGCACTCCGAGATCGCGCAGGATTGCCGCACACCGGCGCTGCAACTCGGCGTACTCACTCGTCTTTCTCATCTGCCGTCACCCCCGTCCAGGGCGACGGAAGCGATGAAAGGCGCTTGGGCGCCTGCGTGAGCGGGCGTCGCCCCTCGTGGTCTCACTGGTCGTTGCTGCCCCGACTTCTCGCATGGGTCCTATTGGTCAGGACGGTGTGGACGTCCCCTGGTCTCGGAGTCATCGGACATCGCGTTCACGAGGGCGAGCAGGGCGTCGAGCCCGGCTTCTGACAGCCCATCGGCCCGAAAGGCCAGCGTGCGCACCTTGTTGTTCGCCAGAGCGACGGCGAACTCCATCTGGCGCCTCACCCTCTCGGACACCTCCTCGTCGGTGAAGTAGTCCGGGGTGACGCCGAAATGCTCTGCCAGGATCCGGAGGTGGTCCCGCGTCACGTTCCGCTTTCGCCCGGTTGCCAGTTCCCACAGGTAAGTGGCCGAGAAGTGGCGCCCGGTGCTCTTGCGGATCTCCTCGGAGATCTTGCTGTAGGGAGGACGGTTGCCCCGGTAGTACACGTTGAGGATGTCTTCGAGCCGCCGAGCCAGGGGTGACGAGTCCGCCTTGCCGGTGTCACCGCTGTTGCTACTGACCAAGTCTCCAACTCCCGCGCATGATTCTTCACCTTGTCCAGCGGACAGAACATGACTCTCAAAATAGGCGGTGGCCGCTGTCTTGGAAACTCTTGCCCGGCTCTTCGAGTGTCTTTTGGCTCAAACTCGACATGCATCGGGGGTGGCAGCCGCGTAGAGGGTCACACATGCCAATGGCCAGGCCGGAGCGGACGCGAACCGGGTTACCAGCGGTTTGGTTGACACCCTTTCATCCGCTGAGTACGGTCCCGAGTGCTTGCGGCGGCCCTGTGCCGGGCATCCGATCGTTCGTCCGTCCCCGACTCTGTCGACCGCGGAGCGCTGGGCGGTCCGCCGAGGAGCATGGGACGGTCGCGTCGAGCATCGGCGCCACACCGGCTGACAGGGGGAATCACGGAATGGCGGCCACACCACAGCCTGGTAGTCCATCAGGGATGCAGTCTGCGCGGACCGGGCGCAGCTTCCCGGTTCCGGCAATGGCGGACCCCTCCACCGCTCTTTCCCGCGCGGCCGTTCCCGCCCGGACGCTGGCCTGGACTGGCCGCGGCCGACCGACGCGTGCGGATCTCAAGCCCGGGCACGGACCCTTACCGGTGCCGCCGGTGTGCAAGTAGCGCAAGAGTCGAGTGAGGAGACACCGCCTTGGTCCGCCTGCATCTCACAGTGGAGGGTCTTTCTCGCATCCGCTTTGTCGGCTCGCTCGGACCGGATCTCGAATCCCGGTTCGCCGAACTGAGATACGCGGATGCTCGTCCGGACGAGTTCGCGGAATGGCGCATGAAGGTGCGGCGAAGACTGCGGAGGCCCGGTGCTCTTGGTGTGCCGGGCAACGGCTCGCAGCGGGAACTGAGGGTGGCGCCCAGCGTCGACGCGCTCCGCTTCAGTTCGGTCGCGGTGGTGCCGTTCTGGGGGCGCATCCGGAACTACCTGGAGCTGGAACGCGAGGCCAGGGGGCGCGCTGTCCTGACCGGAGGTGTGGAGCGCGTCCTGAACAACCTTCATCCTGCTGTTAGTTGGAGCGCTCCGGTCCTTCGGGTGGACAACGACCAGGAAGAACAGGGAACCGACCTTCTCGGCGACGGTCTGGTCATCGCCCCGTCGCTGTTCGCGCCCGCGCCGATGGTCGTCGACGCGGAGACGGGCGGACAGGGCGCGCCCGTCCTGGTTTACAACGTCTCGCCTCCCACCGACGCCGCGGCCGGACTCTGGCGGCAGCAGGAGGACGACCGTGCCGCTGCCTTGAGCGAGTTACTCGGGCAGACACGCGCGAACGTACTCGAATCCTTGCGGTCACCCGTGTCCATCAGTGACATATCGCGTCAGCTCGACCTCTCCCACCCCTCCGTCAGCCGCCACCTCGGTGTGTTGCGTAGGTCCGGGCTCATCGCGGCCGAACGCCGGAACAACCTGACCCTGCATCGCCTGACCCACCTCGGCGAGGTGGTTCTCGGCCGGCAGGACTGACCGCGGATCAGCTGCCACGTTACGTGCGGGGCGATCGGCGTCCACGTTATCCCCCGAGGCGATGACGGCGTCCTGGCGCGGGTGGTGGTCTAGACGGCCGGACACGAGAGCGGTCAGGGCCGTGGCCCCGCCAGGTTTCCGGGGGATCTTGAGGTGCCCGAAGACAAAGGGCGCCACGGCGACGATCTCCTCGTCGGTGACGGGGGTGACGCTGTCGAGTAGGCGCTGGTTGATGGGGAAGGTGATCGCACCAGGCGTGGGGGGCCTGGCTGTCGGCGATGGTCCGTGGGACAGGAATGGTGACGCGTTCGCTCGCGGCTAGGCACTGTCCGGCGGAGCATGTGACTTTCCGACTGGTCGCTCGTTGGATGAGGCATGAGTCGGGGGGATCTGACGAGTCGCGAATGGTCGCTTCTGGAACCGCATCTGCCGCTGTCAGGTGGCCGGGGAGGCCGGTGGAACAACCACCGCACGGTGCTCAACGGGATCCTGTTCCGAATCCGCACTGGTGTCCCGTGGCGTGACCTCCCAGGACGATACGGCTCCTGGAAAACCGTCTACGAACGGCATCGCCGCTGGTCTGCGGACGGAACCTGGGACCGCATTCTGCAGGCGGTCCAGGCCAACGCCGACCTGGCGGGCCGGATCGACTGGGGCATGGTCGGCGTCGACTCGACCTCCTGCCGGGCCCACCAGCACGCCGCCGGCGCCCGCATAGCCAAGCCTCGGGTCCCGAAAAAAGGACGACGCCCCGGCACTACCGCCCCGACGAAGGGCTTGGACGGTCCCGGGGCGGCCTGACCTGCAAGATCCACCTCGCCGGCGAAGGCGGCTGCCGCCCACTGGCCCTCCTACTCACGCCGGGCCAGTGGGGCGACGCCCCGCAGATGGTCGAGGTCCTTGACCGGATTCGGGTTCCCCGACCGCAGGGCGGACGGCCGCGGACCCGGCCCGACCATGTCAGCGGCGACAAGGCATACAGCTCCCGCCGCAACCGGCGCTACCTGCGACGACGCGACATCAAGCACACGATTCCGGAGCCGAAGGACCAGCGGGCCAACCGTCGGCGAAAAGGCAGTAACGGCGGCAGGCCCACCGGCTTCGATCGCGACCGCTACCGGCGGCGCAACGAGGTCGAGCGAACCATCAACCGGCTCAAGAACTTCCGTGCTGTCGCAACCCGTTACGACAAACGGGCCTACGTCTTCCATGGCACCGTCACCGCAGCAGCGGTCCGCTTATGGCTCAGACCATGATCCGCAGGACAGTGCCTTGCCGTGCCGCGCGGATCCAGGCTGCACCCGCATGACCCATATGTACCCGGCCAGACCAATCGATCCGCGCACCGTCGCGTCAGCCCATGCCGACAGAACGCTGCCTCCGACATTCCATCCCAGGCTCCACAAGAGGAGCAAACTCAGTGCGCTTGCCACTATGACTGCGCTCCCGTACCTGACGAGCGTCGTGCGGCCTCTGCCCAGCCAGGTTCCCAGAAGCCCAGCCGGGATCTGCACCATCACATGGAAACTTGCGCAAGCCAGCGGCACAGTAAGGAGGAGGACAAAGGGTGCATCTGCTGTGGGATCGCCTGGCGGGGTCGCATAGGCGGAGTCCAGCATCCACAACGGCGGTACCAAGAACGTGAGCAGGAGTACGGCTCCGCTCAGATGCATGGCGCCAAGGTGCCGCAGTGCCGAATGTGGAGCCCCGACGCTTCGTCCCCTGGCAGTCGGACCATTGGTTCTCTCGCCCATATCTCCCCTCCCAACGCCCTGCAAGCGTGGGACATGGTAGTCAGGCGGTTGCCCCGTCCTCGCACGGCGTAGCACGTCCCGCACGGAAGTCGTCATGATCCGCCGGACAGTGTCTAGGGGAGCTTGGTGTCGTCGCCCTGTTCCGGTTCGACACCAACGCCCCGAGCTCCGGATGCATGGCCTTGGCCGCCGTGGCGCTGCCTGCGACGAGGCCGCCCCGCCGACGGGTGCGACGATGGTGCTGAGCGTGCCTGTCTCTACGAGGAGTTTGAGGGCCGCGGTGCCCTGGTCGGCGATGACCAGCGGGTGGTCGTAGGCCGGGACGAGGGCCAGGCCGCGCTGCGCCGCGAGGGTCCCGCCGCGCGCGTTGCGGTCCTGGGGTAGCGGTTGATTACCACCGTGACCGACGTGGACGCCTGGCAGCGCCGTCACCCACCCCACTCCCGCTCCCATCCGAATCGGTGTCGGTAACGTCAGCCCCCCAGGTCGGCCAGGCAGTCGCCGACCAGGGGCCCGGCCTCTCCGCTACCGAACGCGCCCGCGTCTTCGACCGCTTTCCGTACGGCGACTCCCACCCTCCGCGCCACCGTTGGCTCTGGCCTCGTCATAGCCCGCGCTGACCGCATCACCCTTGACGCCGCCCCGGCCAGGAGCCCGCCGCATCCTGCTGCCCGGCCTGCCGCAGGGCCCTTTTCCGAGGACCCGCCGGGGGATGCATGCCGTGCTCCGCAGTCACCACGGCCACGCGGCCTTTCCCACGCCAGGTCATCTTGATCAGGCCGCATTGCTCCAGAGCCCACGCTGTCTGTGTCTGGACCGGCCCCAGGCTTGGAGTGGATCGTCAGCAGCATTCGTCACACTGCCCCTTCAACGGCGGGCCCCTCGTATGCACTGGGCAGACCGACACGACTTCACCGCGTGAGGCTCCGTACAGGGGAGGTGCTGCCGTACTGCGGGTAGCCAGGACGCGCCAGATTGCCGGTGCCAAACCGACGGCTGGCCGTGACGCTCATTTGACGTTCCGGGCGCCGGGTGCCCCTTATTCGGGACCCCAAATCACCTCTGACCTGCTGCTTTCCTGCCTGCGCCCAGGCCGACATCTTTCCGACGACGCACCATGTGGAGTGCGTGGCGATTCTGGAGCCGGTGAAGTAGCAGGCGTTGACCTGGGGATTTGCAGTCCGGTCATGTCGCTCGACCTGTTTCCCGCTATCCAACAGGTCGGGCGGGTGGTGTGCTTGCCAGAGGCGGCGTGACCTGCACGGTTATGGTGAAGTGGCGCTCCAGTCGGTGGCAGTGTCACCGTGGCCTTGGAAGATTTCGACGCTTAGACCGTGTCCTACATGGTCAGTTTGAGGAACCGTTTGTGGCAGCAGAGTGCGGCGGCGAGGCCGAGGAAGGCCAGGTAGTTGCGGGGGCTTCGTTCGTAGCGGTGGTTGAGCCGGCGGTAGCCGGTCAGCCAGGACATGGTGCGCTCGATGACCCGCCTGCGGCGGCCAAGTCGTTCGCTGGACTCGATGCCCTTGCGTGCGATGCGGACCCCGATGTGTTTGCCCCAGAGCCATTTCCGCAGGTGGGGGATGTCGTACGCCTTGTCGGCGTGGAGGCGGACTGGTTTGGATTCGGTCGCGTGGGATTCGTGTCCCATGTGGAAATGGGACAGCATCGGCTTCAGTGCCTGGCAGTCGTGGGTGTTGGCCGCGGAGAGTCCGACGCGTAGGGGCAGTCCGTCCACATCAGACAGGACGTGCATCTTGGAACCTGGCTTGCCCCGGTCCACGGGGCTCGGACCTGCAAGGTCGCCCCTTTTTTAGCGCGGACGTGCGCGGAGTCCAGGACCGCCCAGGACAGGTCGATCAAGCCCTGTTCATCCAGTAGCTGGAGAATCTTCTGATGTAGCCGGCCCCACACGCCGGCTCTCGACCAGATGACGAACCGACGGTGCACGGTCGACTTCGACGCCCCGAAGCACGGCGGCAATGCCCGCCAGGCGCATCCACTGACCAGCACGTAGATGATCGCTGCGAAGACCGCCTCATCATCGATGTTCGCAACCCCGCCAGCTTGCGGCCGCACGCGCGCCGGCGGCAACAACGGCCTCGCTATCTCCCACAGCCCGTCCGGAACGACTCATCCCCACCGTCCACTCCCCATAGCGAACACAACGACCCACCGACCATGTAGGGCACGGTCTTAAATGACGCCCTACCTGACTGATCGCCAGGCAGCTGGGATCCCCGTTGCGAGACGACGACTTTCGCTCGGAGACAGTCGTCGTGATGGGCAATGCCGCTTCAGTGCGTCGAGAACGGGTGCCTGGGGTTCGTCGAGATGCCTCGCGATCAGTCGAAGTCCGATCAGTCGTATTCCTCAAGTCGAGCCTCAGGGGTGTCGGCCGCTGGGCACTTGCATGGCCAGCCAACAGGTTTGCCCATTCAAGGCGGTGCCGAAGTATCGGTTGCAGACCTTGCCGGGGCCGGTGATGTGGCGGAGATCGGGTGCCGCCTCGCACCAGGCCCAGCGGAGGAAGTGGTCGTTCGCCTGGAGGGAGACTGAAACTATGCGTTTCTCGCCCGAGTGGGTCGGCGCATAGCTACAGTGCCTGCTGTGCGTGGTGAATCGGCGGAGCCATTCGTGAGCATGCCGGATGACGGGCTCGTCCGCAGGGTGAAAGCACTGGCCTGCACTGCGCCACTCCAGGCACTGGAGGACAACAAGGGCAGCCTGGGGCGCGTCGACGCCCGCCCGTACCACATGGTGGAGCTCGCCCTGCACACCATCGACCAGGTCGCGATGGCCATGGACTTCGACAGCGGGGCGGAGCACGCCAAGGTCATCGAACAGGTCAGTCACTTCGCTGCTGTCCAGGTACCGGAGCAGCCGGGGCACGAGCATCGCGCCGTAGCCGAGTGGGTGCTCCACAAACTCATCAACATCGGCACCCTCGACCGAGGGTTCACCTGGACGTACGGACGAGTGGATGGGGAAGGCGCCTACAGCCGCTACGACTTCGACTTCAAACTGCTCGTGGAGCACTCCACCTCCGACGGGCAGGTGTACTTACGGGTTACAGACGAAGCCATCAACGTTCTGGTGGGTGCGCTTGACACGGATGTGGAGTCAGCGCAGGTCGCCGCCGAGCACAAGCTCGAACACCTCATCACCCGCGGTCGGTTGGAAGACGCGAAACTCGCCGCAGAGCAGGCCAGATATCGGACCGTTCAATACGGGGAGTACCTGCGACAGTATCTGGATGCCACCCGGCGGGATGTGCGGACAGTCGACTGGGAGCAGCAGGTCCCCACCCTGCTGGAGGAGGCACTAGAGCACATCGAGGCACGGTACCGGCACGAGAGCGCTATCCTGACCAACATCACCGAACACCGTGATGGGGCGCGTGACGCGCGGAAGAAGCAGCAAGCAGCTGGGCTTGTTGACATTGTTCGGGACTGCATTCATCGGCACATGCAGCTGCAGACCAGATTGCAGGGCGCAGGAGCACTGTTCCGGGAGGAGCAGGACCGCCAGCAATTCTCCGGTCCTCCCCAAGGCGCGGCGGTCGATGTCTTCAACCAGCTGCTGGTGCCGCTCCTCGGTATGCCTGTCGGCGTCGCCGTTGTGCCGGTGACCGAATTCTTCCGGTCCGGGGTGGCGCCTGCACCGCCAGCTGTGACCTCCTTGAATACACTCGTGAGTCGACTGCTGACGGTGCGATCGAATGGCAGCGTGTACGCCGGAGCCGTGCCCGTACCCGATGTGAGACGAGACGGGGACGCCCCGCGATTCAGCGAAGCGGACCAGCGCATCGCAGGAAGGCTCATCGACTTGGCTGTGAACGAGACCCGGCCCTTGAGCTCCTTGCTGAGCGAGGCGCGTAGTTTCGGACCGATAGTCGAGCGGCTTGTGTTGCACGATGCCGTACACGCGTTCAATCCGGCTCTCAGTGAGGCCATGCTCCGCCGCGACAGCAGTGTGCTGATTGCGGTCCCCTCGGTCGGTGAACTCGACGGTCCTTCGGTGGGTGGCGATGAACTTCTCATCTCCCGGGTGAGCTTGAAGGCGCCGGAAGGCGAGTGGGACGACGACGGTTCGCGAGACGAGGAGTTTGACGAGTGAAGTCGGCCATCACGATGGATGACGCCGAGGACGCCGCGAAGCTCATCGCCTGCGGCATGCGTCTGCGGCAGCGGCCCGCCAAAGATCGGGCCTATCGGGACCTGGTGGTCAGGTATCGAACCGAGAGCGACTTCCAGGACCTGGTGGAACGTACGGCTCGGGGCCTCGGGCTCAAGGTACTCGGTGCCACCGAGGACATTGGTGTGGCCTTGGCGGCGCTGCCGAACTCGGCTTTTGAGACGAAGATCGAGGACTACGTGCGGGTCGCCAGACAGCGTGGCGAGGGCGAGAGACTGCTGCACGGCATCATTCATCTCGCGATTGCTGCCCTGGCCTTTCCGCGCCCCGACGATCTGGCCAACGACGGTTACACGGGGCGTGTCAGCGCCGAAGCCGTGGACACTGCCGTACGCGACACTTGTGACCGGCTGCGTGAGAAGGCGGCCGCTGCGGAGGCCAGTGGGGACACCCCTACCGACTCACCTGAGCTGGAGAAGGTGTGGACTGCGTACGCCCGTCGGCCGGAAGCGGCACTGACCAAGGACGGCAGGCTGGCGATGAACTCGACGAAGGGCATGATCACCAGGGCCCTCAACTTCCTCACCGAGCAGGGATTCCTGGCGGTCGCGGGTGCGGGGCAGGACGGTTGGTACCGGACGACCCCGCGTTACCAACTCCAGGTCCGTGAACTGGCGGCGACCAGCGCATTCGAGGAACTGCTTGCTCTCGGAGTCGTACCGATCTCTTCACATGGCACCTTGCGGACAGCCCCGCAGAACTCCGCGGATCAGACTACGGACACAGCGACACCAGGTGCGGCGGACGAGGGACTGTTCCATGTATGAGCTGTCCCGCGTCCTGCTGCGAGGGGTGGGGCCGCAGGCCGCTCGATACGAGGACGTCCTGCTCGACTTCAGCGGGGTCGGTGCCCCAGTGGCCAACAGTCGGCAGGGCGACATCTTCGACGTCGAAGAGCCACCGCGCCGTCCCTCACCGGCGAGTGTGCTGTTCCTGGAGAACGGCGGGGGCAAGTCGGTACTGATCAAGCTCATCTTCTCCGTTGTGCTCCCCGGGCGCCGAAACGCCGTGGGCACCCGCAACCCCCAGACACTGGAAGGTTTCGTACGACGCGGAGATGTGGCGCACGTCGTCTTGGAATGGGCCCACGCAGCCAGCGGCAAGCGGCTGGTAACCGGAAAGGTGAGTCAGTGGAAGGACCGTCGGACATCCGACGAGTCCGATCTGGTCGAGCGCTGGTACCACTTCCGCCCGGGACACACGCTCGACCTGGAGACTCTGCCGGTCGAGGAGAAAGGCAACTACCTCGGCCTCACCGAGTACTGCGAGCGGCTCAGGCTCGCCGACATCGAAGAACCCGCACTCGGCTACCGCAACTTCCAGCTCCACGGAGAGTGGACGGATCGGCTCATGGCCTTGGGCCTCGACCCTGAGCTCTTCCGTTACCAGCGGGCGATGAACAGCGACGAGGGTGAGGCGGCCGACGCCTTCTCACTCGGCAGCGACCAGGCGTTCGTCAATTTCCTCCTCAGTGCCGTTTTGCCGCTCCAGCCGGCCCGGGACCTCGCCGAGGTGCTGGGCACGTACGCCGACAAACTGGCAGACCGCGGCGTCATGGAGCTGGAGAAGACGTTCGTCGAGGAAGCCCTGGCGGTATTGGCGCCCCTGAGCGAGGCACGTGAGAAGCGAACTGCTGCCGATGCGAAACAAAGGGGTACTCGGCTCGCCTTGGACCGCTTCATCCATCAGATCCGGGCGCGTGCCATGCAGGAGAAGCAGGCGCTCGCGGACCGGGACCAAGGTGTCGTACAGCTGAAGGATGAGGTCCGCCGGGCGCAGGACAAATACCAGCACGCGGTCACTGTCGCGACCGAACTATCCTGGTTGCTGACCCAGTTGAAGCTGGGGGAGGCAGAGCGGAACCATAGCGCGGCCGAGCAGGAGTGGGACAACGCCGTAGCGATCGAGAAGGGCTGGCAGGCCGTCCCCGCTGTGCTCCGGGACCTGGAAGCCGTCGCCGTCGCCCAGCGGCTACGGACGCGTATCACCGAGACGGAGGCAGCGGCCCGCCCCGCGCTCGCCACTCGCAACGAGGCCGCGCGTGTCCTGTCGCAAGCGCTGCGCAGCATGGTGAGCAACCTCACAGATGAGGCGGACGATCTCGGTAAGCGGGCCACCGCGTGCGACGGGGAAGCTCGAAGCGCACAGATGGAGCACGACTCGGCTGTTGCGGCGGCAGCGGAGGGGGAGGCGAAGGCCGGGTTCCTGGATGGCCGTGTCACCGAGGTGCAGGAGGAGATCGCGGCCGCGGTGCGGGAGGGGCTGGTGCCCGACGGGCTGGAGGTAACGGATGCCGCTGCCCAGGCCGAGTCCGAAGCCACCGCTCACCGTGAGCGAGTAGTTGTAGGTGAGGGGGCGGTGGAGCGCCTGGAGCGCGAATACCAGCAGGCTGAAGGGGAGTATGAGACAACTCGCAGCGAGCTGGCCAGAGCCGACCACGTCCACGACATCGCGCGCCGCGAGTACCGGGCCGCTGACGACACCATGCGACGGCTCGCCGAAGATCTCCAGCACGCCGGCCTCTACAGTGGTGAGACGGGCGAACTCGACATTGAGGCAGCAGGGCTCGCCGATCGGTTGGCCCGGACGCAGCGGGATGCCGAGACCGCTCGGATCGACGTCCGTATCGCCATGGCGGCCGACGAGCGCGCACTCACCTCGTTGGAGACGAACGACCTGCTGCCTTCGTCGCTTGAGGCGGTGCGGATCTGTGATCTGTTGCACGAACGGCAGGTCCCCGCCTGCACGGGGTGGGAGTACCTCGCCTCCATCCCCGACGTGGAGCGCCGCGCGGAACTTGTCGAGCGTTTTCCCCAGTTGGCCGCGGGTGTGCTCTGCAACGATGCCGACCAGATCGAGGTTGCCGCTGAGATCATCGGATCCGAGGGCGTCACGGTGACCGGTTTCCTAGCCCTGGGAACGACGACCTCACTCCATAGGGAGGGCGGTCCGGCCCCGGGGTCTTCCTTCGTCGTACCGTCCCATCCTGCGCTGTACGACGAGCGCGCCGGTGAAGCGGAACGTCTCGAGCTGACAGTCCGGCGGACTGAGCACCACCGGCAACTGATGGAGTTGGACGAGGCGCTACACACCCATGGGCTCTTTGCGGCCCGACTGGCGCAGTGGCGGGAGGCATGCCCACCGGGGCGCCTCGCTGCGCTGCACGACGCGATGGTGACCGCAGAGGAGAAAGTGCTTACAGCCCGTGGTACGGCGGCGGCCGCGAAGGATTTCAGGGAGGGAGCGGCCGAGCGGTTGCGGGCGGCACGTAAGGAGCTTTCCGACCTGGGGAAAGCCCAGTTGCGTCTGGACCGCCGTGTCGAAGCGCTGCGGGCGCTCGTCCGTTCGACGGCGCGTATCGCGGATTGGCAAGGTGAAGCGCTGCGCATGCGTAGTGCGGCCCGCGAGCACCGGCAAAGCGCAGTCGATGCCCGCGTCAGGGCCGAGACCGCCCGACAGGCCGCGGCTGACGCCCGGCGCACGGTCGACGTGCTGCGGGGCACGGTAGCCCGTACCGAGAGGGAACTGGCCGCTCTGCCCATCCGGGAATCCGAATGCGATGCGCTCGAGCAGCACACTATGCCGGAACAGCCGCTGGAAGTGCTGCGCCGCCTTTACCGCGCGGCCGCCGATGAGTACGACCGTGTGGCAGTGGGCGCGAGTCTCAAGGCTGAGCTTGACCAAGCCGAACGGGAGGAACAGGCCGCCGGGAAAGGGCTGGCCTCCTTCGACGAGCGCGAGCGCATTACGGCGCGGGAGCTGCTCAAGGGCTCCGACGGGGTGGACACGGCCGCCTTGAACGCCGGCCGGTCACGCGCTCAGCGACAGGTGGCTTCGGCGCGCGTCCAACTGGACGCGCTGTACGAGGTCGTGGTGCGATGCCGGACCGCGCTGGATGCAATCGGCGAAGCCTCCTCCGACGCGGGCCCTGTCGATCTGGCACCGTTCGGGCCACCCCGGGATGCCGCACACGGCGAACGACTTGTTGCGGCGGCGGAGCAGGCGCGGGATGAGGCCGCAGCGCTCGCCGGCGAGCTGCGCCATCTTCTGGAGAAGCTGGTTCAGGAGCAGACTGATGCCCGTCAGTCGGCGCGCGCTTTCAAGATTCTGGTTGATCTCTTCGGGGAGCCGTCCAAGGAACAGGCAGAGCTGCTCGGGACGGGCCCGGCGTATGAAGGTGATGCGGCCGCTGCTCGTGAGCGTCACGACCTGTTCCTCGCTGAGCACAACAAGGCCCAGCGAGCCGCAGCAGAGGCAGAGATGGTCGAACGGACACTGGCAGACCATCTCGCTGCACATGCGGCGGATTCCCGGTTCGAGGAACTGCAGTCTCCAAGCCGCCGCATCATGCTCAGCACAGCGCGGGATGAACTGCCCGTACGTGCCGGGTCATGGGCGGCGGACCTACGTCCCCGATTGCGGACGCTGGAAATCGACCTGGATTCAATCGGCCGGCACCGTAAGCAGATCGTGCTTCAGTTCGGTCAGCAGGTCCGGGACGCGCTCCGTACCCTGAAGCGAGCGCAGAGACTGTCCCAACTGCCGGAAGGTCTTGGCAGTTGGTCCGGTCAGCAGTTTTTGCAAATCGGATTTCCTGAGGTCACCGACGAGGTGCTCGCGGAACTGGTGGGCCGGGTCGTCGACGACGCCGCAGTAGAAGGACAAGCCCGCCGGGGGAACAGGGATGCCCGTCAACTCGTCTTGAAGGGTGTCGAGGCTGCGGTCGCGCCCAAAGGCTTCCGCGTGACCGTGCTCAAGCCGGACATCGGGCTGGCCGTGCAGCGGGTCCGAGTGGCGCAGACCAAGGACATCTTCTCCGGCGGGCAGATTCTCACTGCCGCCATCGTCCTGTACTGCACGATGGCCGCTCTCCGAGCCAACGATCGGGGACAGGTACGCCGTCAGTACTCCGGGGTGCTCTTCCTTGACAACCCGATCGGTCGGGCCTCGGCGCTCTACCTGCTCCGCCTCCAGCAAGCGGTGGCCAAGGCGCTCGGCGTCCAACTGATCTACACCACAGGCCTGTACGACAAGGCTGCCTTGGACGTCTTCCCGCTCGTCATCAGGATGCGTAACGACGCCGACCTCAGGGCACGGCGGCGGTACCTCTCGGTGGCGGACCGGTCCGTGGGTCGGCACATCGCCTCCCTGCGGGACGGAGCCGAGGGCGACATCACAGCCGTCCGCTATTTCCAGCGCACGTCCAGCGAAGCGGCGGTCGAGTGATGTCGGGATTAGAGCGCTTGTCCGAAGACCTGCTGGAGAGTCTGCGCCGGTGGGCCGAGTCGAGAAGGTGGAACGGCTATCAAGCGAAGCAGGTCCGAGTGCCGGAGCTGCTCGAAGCTCTTCGAGCCGTCTATCGGGCAGGGCCTGACAGCGAGCCAGAGGAGGAGACACTGCGCCGATGTCTGGCTGTCCTCGCCGCCTCCGGACGTATCCAGCTTATGCGCGAGAAGGCGGGAGAGCCGCCGGGGATCCACCTGCTTCCCGTACGCGCGGCACCGAAGTCCAGAGGGAGGCGACTGACCCTTCATCACCCCTCGCTCCATGCGCTGATCAAGGAACAGCGGAGGGCCACTCTGAGACAGGAGGTGGCCTACATGGCCATCAGTAGCTGGTTGCACGCGTTGCGTGGCCCGGTGCTGAAGGTGCCGCTGAGGGAACGTGCCCTGGAGATCTTCGGGAAGCGGGAGTACACCACGGAGTTCCCGGAGCCCGAGAAATGTCTGGACCACAAGGGGTTTGGTGGTCCGTTGTTCGAGAAGCGCGCTGACTTCTACGAGTTGATCTGGGCTTTCCCTACCGACCCACCTCTTCTCAACGCCCGTTTTTCCAGGTTCAGTCCGGGCGATCAGAGTACGTCGCTGAGCAGCGGTGACATTCTGCTCGTCGTCGAGAACTCGGCTACGTACACGTCGCTCGTACGTCGGCTGCGCGAGCTTGAGTACCAGCATCGCATTGGCTGTGTGGCCTGGGGAGTCGGCCGCTCCTTCACGGCCTCGGTGCGCAGCATCACGACCCACCACGGCGCCGATGGGCACGCCAGAACGCAGTTCAGGGAGATCCGCTACTTCGGTGACGTCGACGTCAGCGGTCTGGAGATCCCGCTCAAGGCGATGGACGCAGCCGCCTGCCTGGGCCTGAAGCTGGTTCCCACGCGTGTGCTCTACCGGGACCTGATCACCATGGGCACTCCTCTCCCAGGCAAGGAGTGCAGCCGTACGCGTGAGGAGGCGGAGGCCTTGGTGAATTGGCTGGGCGAAAGCCATCACTTCGAACCAGTGGTTGACGTTCTTGTGAAGGGGGAGCGATGGGCGCAGGAAGGCGTGGGGCTGCATCATCTGAGCTCCACCAACGACTGGTTGGCGGACATGCGATGACTGCGAGGGGGCCCGAGTGAGAAATGAGACTGCCGCGCCACGGGCACGCATTTCTGAGCCGGGGCCGGGGCGCGGACCGAACGTTGTACCGCCGCGCAATGCGCGTTTTTGGGGGCGACGCCGCCACTTGGCCGTGCTGGACCGGCGTGTGTCCCAGGCTCCCTGGGGGACGACCGTCCTCGTCGGCCCGTTCGGTGTCGGCAAGCGCCACATCGCTTCTGAGTGGGTGCACCTCAACGCCTCACGATTCGGATCCGTGCACTGGATCAGGGCAAGGGACGGCGAGTTGGCTCATGGGCACCCGGTGGCGGAGGCAGAGAGCGCCCTGGATGTCGGCGGGAAGCCCGCACTGGTGGTGATCGACGGCCTGCGCAGCTGGACGGACTATGACCGATTTCAGAGAGGTGACGCAGCCGGACATGTATTGATCACATCCTCCGGGCCGGCGGCCGAGTGGGGTGGGTGGGCAGAGGTCGTACCCGTCCTCCCCTGGGACAGACGGGAGGCGATCGGCTATCTCCGTACGAACATCGGCTCGCTCGGCGCCGAGGATGCCGGGCGAATCGCGCACGCCCTCGGCAACCTCCCCCTGGCACTCGCATACGCGGAAGCCTGGCTCAACCGCGGCTGCACAGTCGACGGTTTCCTGAATGCGCTACGTGACCGCCCGCGTGCTGTTCTCGGCGGAGCCGGCCCTGACCACTACCCCGGATCGCTCATTGCCCGTATCGAAGAGGCACGCAATTCCCTTGCGTCTACGGACCGATGGATAGTCCACCTACTGGACGCGGCTGCCTTGCTCGGCCCCACCCCCCTGCCTGCCCGATCCGTCGGGACGCGCCCGCTGTATCGTCCCGACGATGACACGCTCAGTACGGAGATCGCTCTCCATCCAGCCGAGCTGAGCAAGGCGTTTCCTGTCCTGGGCAAGTGCGGCCTGAGCACGTTTGATGACGCTCTTCTGCACGTCAGCCCGGTGTACTGCACGACCGTGCGCGGGCTCCTTGCACAGGAAGAGAAGCGCCAAGCCGCCCGCTGGACGGATGTCCTGCTGGTGGCGTTGGACCCCCGTGACTCTGTGCCGGACCGGCGCCGCGCGAGGGAGCGATGGCAGCTCGTGCTGCCGTCTTTCCTCGCCTGCCATCCCCATGAGGTCGTCACTCGTGAGGCCCTGACTGTGATGGCCGCGGCGTACGATCACCTGTCCGACCTGGGGCGCTGGCAGGAGGTCATGGCGTGGGTCGAGGTGCTGTACCGGCGTGGGATGGAGCTATTTACGCAGGATGATGCGGCTGTGCTGGGGGTCGGTGATGTCCTCCTGCGCGCATACACGTCCGCGCACCGTTATGCCGATGCGGTGAAGCTGGGGGCGGTGCTGCGAGAGCGTCGCAGCTCCGTGTGGGGACCCATGGGGATCGACACGCTGAGGTGTACCTCTGCCGTGATCATCCCGCTGGGAGGCTGCGGACACGTCGCAGACAGTGTGGAACTTGCCCAGGAGACCCTCGTGGCACAGACCACCCGGCTCGGCGCCGATCATCGGGACACTTTGCTCACCAAGAGCCGTCGTGCCGTTGCCGAACGCATGGCGGGGCGTTGGCGGGACGCCGTGGCGACGGGCGAAGCGGTACTCGAAGCGCAGCAGCACGTACTGGGACCGGCGCATCCTGACGTCCTTTCCACCGCCTACGAACTGGCCTGCGCCTACTACGAGTCAGGAGTGCACACGAAGGATGCAATCGATCTCTTCGCCGAGACACTTCGTTTGCAGGGGCAGATGCTCGGTGAGGACCATCCTGCTATGGCTCGCACGGCGGCGGGCTTGGAACTGGTGCACTTCGAGGCGTATGGGGCGTTGGAGAGTGCCGAGCGCTGCTGGGGCGCGTTGGAACGACTCAGGCAGGAGTTTGGAGTGGGGGACAGAGATGTGTACCGGCTCGAGCAGGCTTGCCAGGCGTTGGGAATGCGCTGGTGAAGGAGCCTCCGTTAGCACGGGGGCGTAGTCGTTGGGTGCGTCATGGCCGCGGGCCGTTTCCTCGCGTCGGGTGTTTGGAGGGCACGAGCCTGGCCGTATGGGGTGCCAGGGGCTCCCTGCCCCAAGAAGGGTTCGCGATGTGTGGGCTTCAAGCGGCGCTCACAGCGTGTTCGCCTCATCGCGAGTTTCACGAGTTGCGCTTGTGGTGCCGCTGTCAGTAGGGGTCTGATTCGTCGGATTCATTGAGTAGCGGGGCTGCGAGATCGTCGGCCCATCCCAGGGCCCACGCTCGGAGAGTGGAGATCTCAGCGTCGCTGAGACCGTAGGCAGCGAAGGCTTCGTCGTCAGTCCACTCGGCTACGGCGAGGTTTGCCTGCAGGTCTCGAGCTCGAAGCGGCCGAGGGCGTGCCTTCTGTCGAATTCTTCGAGATCGGCAGTGTTCCAGCGGCGGGACGCTGCGAACACAGCCATGAGGTCGAGTGGCGCTCCACGGTCGGCAAGCGCACGGACCTTGGTCCCGATCACATCCTCCTCCGCCAGGACGGGTCCGTACCGGCTCCGGGCGACTGGCCGTTAGAAGGCTTCCTTGAGGAAGTCGACCTCGCACTCCTGCCCGGTGGCTGGGTCGCACACTGTGAAGCGGGCGGCCAGTGGGGCGGTCTCCAGCGCCTGCACCTTCCAGCCTCGGGCCTTCCAGGCCGGCGCGGACCACGGCCGCGATGTCGGCCATGGGCGCCGGGTCTCGGTGCGACATCGAGAACCCGGCTCGGGCGGTACACGAGGCGGTGCGCCCGCACGGCATAGTCGCCGGTGAGAACCAGGGGATACGGGGAGCCGAGCGCGATCCAATCCACCAGGAGCCGCGTGTGCAGCTCCGGCATGCCCGTCACGGGGCTGCCCGGTGCGGGAGTCGAGCTGAGGGAAAGCGTCTTCCCATACGGTGCGCACGGTGCGACCGACGAGGGTGCGTAGCACCGGCCACAGCTTGAGGAGCAGGTCCTCGCGCGTGCCCTCGTGCAGGACGGTGCGGTACAGGCCCATATGCTGGCGTGGCTTGCCCAGGTCGTATGAGGCATCCCGGACCAGGTCATGTATAGCGGCAGCTCTGCGACACCGTGGGTCGGCCCGTGCAGCTCGTCCAGCGACTCCGGCAGACGGTGGCGGAACTTCTCCCGGTACAGCGCGAGGCCCTCGGCGTCCGTACCCGAGACGTTTCTCGGGGTGCGTGCGGGGTGCTCTGGGCTGGAGCGCATGACTCCATATACCGGGGCCGAAGACGTGGCGCAGGTCATGATGAGCGAGCTGGTGTCTGGAGTGAGCGAGGCGGAGCCTACGGAGCAGGGGGCGCTTGTTGTGGCAGCTCGGTCTGCCGCGAGTCGGCGGGACGGGCCATTGGCCGTGACGCTCTGGGCGCCCGCACGCAGGGTGATGAGCCAAGAAAGGGGCCTTGAACTGGGGTTTCACGGAGATCGCTCGGGCTGACATGCTTCCGATGACGCACCACGTGGAGTGCGTGGCGATTCTGGAGCCGGTGAAGAAGGACGCCTGACCTGGCGATTCTCCGTGGGTGCGGTACATGCCTCGGATGAAGTCCTGACGCACGCCCGATGCGCTGCCGGCGTGGCGCCTGGTGGGTCGTCGGGCATGACCGGCGAGCGCGGGATGGAGTCCTCGGTCGTGTGGTCGAACTCCAACCTGCCTGCACTGGCCGGGGGCGAATCCTGCCCGTCATCACACACAGGGACTGCCCGAACATCAGGGGTACGGGCAAGTTCGCTATGTCGTCAAGTGAATCTCCGCCCTCCTTCAGCACTTCAAGCGCCTCGCCGTCCGATGGGAACGCCGCACCGAACCCCATGGCGCCTTCGTCTCCCTCGCTCGCGACCTCATCTGCTATGTGCACTTTGAGAAGATCTGATCATGACCAGGTCGTGAGATCTGAGGGCAAAGTGCGGAAAGTGCCTCGGGAACCTTCCGTCCCGGCGTAGCCTGCGGGCATTACCGCAGGTGGGCCGAGGTGGCCTGTAGTGCGGCGGAGGTGCCATGGGTGGGGACCCGCGTGTGTCAGTAGCGATCGGCGATCACCGGCGGACAGTGGTGTCCGATCCGTACGGCGAGCAGGCTCTGCTGACGCCGGCCATGACGGAGGGGTATGACGCCGTATCCGGTGGGGAACGGCATCTGCTGCTGCGCTATCTCGAAGCGGTGGTCGCCGCCCGCCAGGCTCCGGTGCACACCGCCGTCGCCTTCAACGCCGTGTACTTCGGGTATGACCTGGGGGGCGACGGGTATGGGGGCAGCCCCCTGCGCATCGACGACTTTCCCGTGGTCTCCCTCGGTGGGTGCGCTCCCGTGCTTCCGGTCGGCGCCATGGTGAGCGTGGCCACAGGATCGGCTCCGCTGTATGCGGAGATCGTCCACCGTGAGGGCGCGCACCCGGCGGTGGGGTCCCTCGGCGACGTGCCGGCCTGGGTCTCCGGGGCCCCTGTCGGCGCTACCGGTCCGGGAAGCCCAGCGACCGGCTCGACTCTCCTCCGGAAAGAACTCCTGGTCCCGGACCTCGACGCCTTCGGTCCGGCCCTTAGCCCTTCCCTGGCCCAGATCCACCGTCTGCGTACACGGCAACGCTGGATCAACGAAGATGGTCATCTCGTCGTCGATGTAGTCCACCCGTCTCCGGGAGCGGCTCGGCGCGACGACCTGACAGCCTACGTGGACCATTTTCTGACCACGGCGCGCGAGCAACTGCTCAGCCCCTTCGTTCCCGTGTCGCTCGCCGAGCTCGTGGGCGGCACGAGCGATGACGAACTGCGGGCCGGCCTGTTCGGTCTGCTCGACACGGTGCGGGGCGTTCTCGGCTCCAGCACCTCGTTGCGTACCTGGGGGCACTACGTCGTGAGCCGCAACTCTCTCGCGGAATGCCGACGCGACCCCGGACCGTTGGGCGGGGGCGACCTCAGGTCTCTCGCGGCGGCGGTGGAACATGCGGCCGACCCGGTGAGGCGGCGTCATGGCCTGACTGCACCGGGCACGGCGTACACGGCAGTCGGACCGCGGCTTCGTCAGTTCCCCGGTGCGACAGAACTGCTCCGGGGAGTGGGGTACGCCGCAGCGGTCTGTCGGGCGAACCTGACGATCGCCGACATCCTTCGTGAAGACAGCGACCAAGGCCTGTTCGAGAACGGTTCTCGCGTCACGCTCGACGACGTCTTCGAGAGTGGGGGCGTCTGGCGGTCCCACTATCCCGGTGGCGCCGACGCGCCCGCAGATCCCCTGACTCCGGCAGGACGCGGGTGGGCCTCGACACTTCCCGCACCGCTGGAACCGGAAGCAGGTACGGATGCGGAAGCGGATGTTGACCCGGTCGATTCGCCTCTCGGCGACGATGCCTCCCTCGGCCCGTGCGAACTCCTGCGTAACGACACGGAGGAGATCATCTGGCGAGCACCCTTGCGGCTGGTGCATCTCGTCGACGGCTGGTTCCCTCTGCATCCGCTCGTCACACGTGAACTCCACGGGTCGCTCGTTCCACGTCCCACATCACGCCTTGAACTCGATCATGTCGGACAGGTCCTGAACGAAGGCGAGGGGGTACAGCACGCCACCGTCGCACTCGCAGACGGGGCGGGTCGCCTGATGGGAATCCACTGGCCGGTCGGCTTCTTTCCCGGACTGATGCTCCAGCTGAGCTGGCGACGCGGCGAAGCGGTGCTCCGTGCGGCGACGGTTCTTCTCGCGGAGCCGTTCTACGTCGGTGACCGAATGATCGGGCACTGCTATGACCCCCACGTGCTCACGAGGGAGGATGCTCCCGGCAGCGATCGCCATGGCGACAGTGCGGTCGGGCTCGACCCCCGTCAGCTCGTGATGCGCACCGTGCGCCGTTGCGGGCTGCTCACCTTGGACGGCCATGCCCTGCTGGATCGTTCGGTCCTGCCGAGCGCGGTCTACGGCCGACGGCCGGTACGGTCACGGGCAGTTGCCCTGGAGAAGGCGGTCGTGGAGTTGCTCGCGGAACGACTCCTGGAACCTGCACTCGGCAGTCGCGATGCCGGGGGGCAACCGCACTACCCGGCCCGAGAGGGGCAGCCGACCATCCCGCTCATCGGCTACCGCCCCGTATGGCGACGGGTGGTCCAGCCATGGGGCGGCACCGAACCGGAGAGTTCGAATCCGCTTGCACTTCAGACCGTCGCCGGTCACCTGCGACGACTCCGGCCGGACCGCTCGCCCAGCAAGGCCCAGCGAGTGGCCTTCCGTGAACACTGCCGCAGGCTCGGCAAGGCGGACGGCTGGGAACTGCCCTACGGCTACACGTTCGTCACCGAGCACACACGAGGCCGCTGATCCACGCGTCCGCATCTGTCCCCTCGGCGCTCTCGTCACCCCCTTTCGGCTCCTCGATGTCGAGCGAGCCGTCCCCGCCCATCAAGCCTCAGAAACGGAGCAGGCGTACATGCACGACCGCTACCACGTCATCACGGGGCCGCCGCTGTCCCCGCCGACCGTCAGGGCTGAGGATCTCCGTGGCCTCGCTGCGGCGCTCAATGCCCTGGAACACCCGGTGGAAACGACCATGAGCGAGCTCACGGTCGGCAAGGTGGAACTCGCCTTCAACTCCCTCGCGCCCAGGGAGAGGCAGAAGCTGCTCGGCAACCTGGGCATTCGCATGGCGGCCCCACGGCGCGCGGGGAGGGCCCTCTGCCAGGACATCCTCTCCCGGCTGCGGCGCGATGCGCGGCAGAACAAGTGCACCTGCGGTATCAAGGATCTCACGCCCACTGTGCTGGACCAGATCATCTCGGTCGCCTTCGCAGGGGAAGACAAGGGCGGCTCCGACCCAGTTTCTCGCTGGGGCGCCACGTTGCTCCGGGCCACGGTGTTCGCCTGGTGCAACGCATCCGTGGTCGACGCCTACATTCTCGCTTGGGCGGCGGACCAGGACTGGTTCGCGGTGGCCGACGAGGAGCAGTCCGTACGTTTGGCCGCCGTGGCCGAGGAGGCTCGGGCCATCGCGGCGGCATACCCAGATGTCCAGGACATATCGGAAGGAATCGAAGGACTGTTCGCAGGCGGCCGAAATAGCGGCGGGGCCGCCTCGGTAGGCAGCCGGGGCGGGAAGGTCGCCGCCCTTAACTCCGACACCCCTGACGACAAATCCGAACCCGCAGACGCTGGCACCGAGCAGAAGCCCGATCCGGAGGAGGCGTGCCGACGGGTGGAGGCCGCCCTCGTGGTGGCTCGGCGCGCCGCGGAGAATGTGACCGGTGCGGTAGCGGATGGGCGACCTCCACTTGATGAGGCCCTCGCCGCCCTGAGTGCGCTGGGCGACGCCTTCGACAGCGCCGACGCGGCGTTCCATCGGGTGGGGGTGAACGGGGTGCCCCGCCGCCTGGAGGACATGAAGCAGTCCGCACGGGAGTTCCGGACGGCACGTGACCGTGACCGCAGGCTGCGGGAGACACTGCGGGGGCTTCTGACGATCGCGGGCAGGCCGGACAGTCCCGCCGCCTTTGCCGCCGACGCTGTGCGTGCGGCGACCCGCAGTCTGCTGGACACGGAGGTGTGGGAACCGGCGCACGGGCAGGAGGGTGCCGCACTCACGGAGCTGGCCCGGTTGGTCCGTGAAGGGCGAGAGGTCTACGGGGCGACGGAAACCCTTGCCTTGCAGGACCAGATAGTGCGGGTACTGCCCGAGTGCGCCATGGCTGTGGTCATGGCTCGGGAACTGGTCCTGGCGCAGCCGGAGAAGACATCCGAACAGTCGCCGGAGGGGGAGTCCAGGACAGGGGCGGAGGCTGCTGCGGGGGAGGGGCGGGGAGTCAACGCGCCCGTTCACGGCAAGACGGCGGAAGGCCCCGAACCGGTCGCCGAGCGGGTGAACGCGAGTCCGGTGGATGGGTATGAAGGCCGCTCCGTCGAAGAAGGCCGACCTCACGCTGTTCTCGAACCGGAAAACCTCGCCCTGACGTCGGCGGTGGAGCCGCCCGACACCGGGGACGCACCCGCCACGGCCACCCTTGACGCGCCGGAGACCGCGGCCCTCGAGCCGGAAGGAGTTCTTCCGGTCGTCCCGGCACCCGTGCCTGCCTCCGCACCCGTGCCCCGTCCGACCGTGTCGCCCGACGAGGACGTTCGAGCCCAAGAGCCGGCGCCGGAGGCGACCACCGTCGTCACTGAGGTGAAGTCCGCCGAGGTCAGGACGGAGCTGGCCCTCACGAACCTGATCGTGGAGCGGCGCTTCGGACTCGCGCACCATGTGGCGAGTGCCGCAGGCCACCCGGAGTCACAGGTGCTGGCACTGCGCCTTGCCGGTGCCGCCGGGCTGTTGACGGCCGGTGACAGCAAGGGCATCCGGCTGACCGCTGATCTGCTCCAGCGGTACAGCGGATACGCCGGCCGAGACGCGGAGGGCAGCGAACTCCTGCTGCTGCCCGCTCTGCTACGCACCGCGCTGATCACGGGGGACCATCTGGCGGGTGCCCAGCTGAAGGCACTGGCGCCCCGGCTGCCGGAACGACTGGCGGAGGCGGCGACCGCGGTCGCCGATCGCGCCCTCAGCGGCGCCCTGATGATGGCGTCGCCGCTGATGGTCAGTGCCGATGTCTCCGGGGCGGAGGCGCGCCTACGGGAGTTGCTGGAGCAGTGCCGTGTTCTGCTCGTGCCGCCCAGGCTTCGGTTCGCGCGGGCGACGGAGATCGCCAAGCGCTGGCTGTCCGACGACGGGTTGCTCGGATCCCTGCTCATGACCGTGGTCGGCGACTGCCGTGACGGGGTGGCCCGCGTGCGTGAGCAGACCGAGCGTCTCTCCAAGCTGCCTGAGGTCAACAGCGAGATCGACCGTATGGACCGCAAGCACCGCTCGTCCAGCGGTAAGCCCTTGCAGGGCTCGGGACGGCAGGACCTGGTGCATCTCGTGGAACGGGCTGTGGGCCTGGCCAAAGAATGGTGTTTGGCCGTCGACACCATCGGCCGGGGGGACCGATCCGACGGCAACCGGGCGGTCAAGGAGATCTCTTCCCTGCGCAGGTCCCTGCTGGAAGGCGGTAAGGAGGCACTGGGCGAGCTGGAGAGGCTGGCGCGGGGTTCGGGCGCCGTCAAGGCCGCGACCGCCTGGGCGGCACGCGCCTCGATGGAGGAGCTCTTCGCTCTGCTGGCGGGTGACACCTCAATCATGTCTCCCAGGGGTCTGATGGACCCCGAGCTCGTGCTGGACGCGGAACTGCTGAAGGTGTGCGACTGCAGTGCTGAGCGGCCGTCGCTCGACGAGCTGCTCACCGCGGTCGGCAGGAGCTGGCAGGATGCTCTTGCCGAGAGGCTCGACCATGACGCCTTCGCCGCCGCCCGTACGCTCGTCGAACTGGCTGGACGAGGGCTGTTGCCAGGCACACGGTCCGGGGAGTTCACCCCGCCCGCGATGGCGGAGATCGAGGCGAGGGCGGTCGACCGCCGAGTGGAGTTGCGCGGGAAGCATGACGAGCTCATGGCTGAGCTGCACCGGGCACAGGCCGATGGCGCCGTGACCGATGATCAGGACCTGCACCTGCAAGAACTCCTCGCCGACGCCAAGGGCCGGCTCGAAGCCGCCGACACGTACGACCTGGTGGACGTACGACGAGCCCTCGACACCGTACGGGGCGACCTGCCGGCCTTCCGGCAGCAGGCGGCCGATCGGCTCAGGGCCCGGCTGGAAGCTCTGGAACCCGCCGAGGAGCAGCGCGCGCAGGTCCTGCGGCACCTGGACACCGGGGGCCTGGCCACGGCCGCCGACCTTGTCTACTTTCTGGAGATCGGCGAAGACGTTCCGGAGATCGACGGTGGCGAATCCCACCTGACCGAATTCTTCCCCGCGGTCCCCGAGGGGCTGTCCATGGGTATCGACCGCGAACTGGTCGGCCTCGTCCGGTCCGGCGGAACACATCCAGATATCCCCATCCTGGACTACAGCGCGCTCTCGACCGACGAGGCTGCCCTTGCGGCGGACGCCCTTGCCGAGTGGCGGGAGCTAGGCGCGACAGAGCCGAAGGACCGGCTTGAGGTGTCCGCAAGACGGCAGTTGCTTCCGGCCCTCAAACTCCTCGGGTACGACGCCAAGAGCGCGAAGCCTCTGGACGCCAAGTCCCACACCCGACGCGAATACCGCCTTTTCGAAGCGACCGAGGTGGAGATCAACGGCAGGGCGAAGGCACCCGCGTTCGGCTCGCAGATCCGTGAGCACGGCGGCAGCCTCCATGTACTGATGGTCTGGGGTCGTCCGCCCGCAAAGGTCGTCATGAGCTGGGCGGAGCGGGATACCAGCGGAGCGAGCCTTCTCGTTGTCTACTTCGGCACGCTGAGCCGGGAGGCACGGGTCGAACTCTCCCTTGGATCACAGCGGTTGGCCCAGCCCATGCTGGTAGTGGACGATGCCGCCCTCGCCTACCTCGCGGCACGGGGTAACCGGCAGGTCAGCACGGCCACCCAGACGCTGCTGCCGTTCTCCGGCGTCAATCCGTACATCAGGGAGAAGCGCGGCCGGATCGGCGGCGAGATGTTCTACGGCCGTGACGCCGAGCGCGCGAGCGTGCTCGACCCACACGGTACGCAGGTCATTTTCGGCGGCCGGGGGCTCGGCAAGTCTGCCCTGCTTAGTGATGCCGGAGAGCGGTTCGAGGGACAGCGGCCCGGTTTTCATCTGGCGGTGTACGTCAATCTTGACCAGGAGAACATCGGCAAGGGCAGCTCGCTCGGGCCGGAGGCACTGTGGAGCGTCCTCGACCGTGAGCTCACAGCGGCCGAGGTGCTGGGCGGGCAGCCGGGCCGCAAGGCGAGGCAGGATATCTCCGAACGAGTACGCGCCGGTATCCGGACCTGGCTGGACGGGGAATCCCGTCGGCGTCTGCTGATTCTGCTCGACGAGTGCGACCAGTTCTTCGAGGCGGATGCTCCTCGCTTCGACCAGACCAAGAAGCTCAAGGGGCTCGGGTCCGACACCAAGGACCGCGCCAAGGTTGTCTTCGCGGGTCTCCACTCAGTGCAGCGGTTCTCCAAGCTCGCCAGCAACGGGCCCTTCGGCCACCTTGCGCAGACCCCGAAGGTGATCGGCCCACTCGCACCGCAGTCCGCGGCCGAACTGCTCGTGGACCCCATGCGGGCGCTCGGCTTCGAGTTCCAGGACATGGATCTCGTCAACCGAGTGCTCGGCTACTGCTCCTACCAGCCCTTCTTGCTCCAGATGTTCGGTCATCGGCTGGTCGAGGTGATGCACCGCAAGCGAACGCGACGTGGAGTCGAAGGGCCCCCGTACTCCGTGGAGATCGCCGACATCGAGGTCGTGGAGGCGGACACCGGACTCAGGGACGGCATCTCGGCGGCGTTCAAGGACACCCTCAGCCTCGACCACCGCTACGACGTGATCGCGAACGTGCTGGCCTACCACGCCCGACACCGGGGTCTGGAAGTGCGGTTGAGCGACGCCGAACTGCGTGAGGAGTGCGAGACGTTCTGGCGCACGGGATTCGAACAGCTCGACACTGAAGGGTTCCGTGCCTACCTGTCCGAGATGGTGGGCCTCGGCGTGCTCGCCCCCAATCACGACGGCCAGGGCTGGCATCTGAGGGGCCCGAACGCGTTGCGGATGATCGGCACCTCGCACGAAGTGGACGCCCGTCTGCTAAGGGCCGAACAAGACTGCGAGCTTCAGGAGAGCATCGTTCAGGAGGGTCGGCCCGAGCTGCCCGACGGTCGACCGGCCCCGCTCACCATCACCCAGCTCGACGACCTTCTCGGGGAACGCTCCAACCAGACGAGAGTCGTCCTGGGTACCGCCGCGACCGGCGTCGGCGATGTCGGAGATACTCTCCGTACGGTAGCTGGCCGCATCGTCGGCTGGACGTTGCCGCCCGTCGGCAAGCCCAGCGTCTACAAGCAGGAGCTCATGGGCGGGCGACCGCGGGAACGTCGCGTCGTCATCAGCGACTTCGCCCGCTACCCGGACGCCCGGCCCGAGGCGCCCCGGCAGGCTGTGGCCCTCGCCGACAGGCTGTTGCCCGCGACTCCGGGGGTGACTCGCGCAGTGGTCGTGGTCACGGACCCCTCCCAGTTGGGCTTGTGGCGGCCTCTCCTCATGGGCACCGAACCCACCTCCGCCGCTCCCGTCGTGCTGCGTCGGCACGACCGCCGCAGCTTGCGCGGCTGGGCGCAGCGAGTGGAGAAGTTCCATACCGAGGACCGCCTGGACCGGCTCCACGAGCTGACCGGTGGCTGGCCGATGCTGGTCGACCAGGCTCATCGCCTCCACGGCGAACTCGGTGAGCCGGGGGCGGTACTCGCTCGGCTGGCCGCCCTACGCGCGGACCGGGCCGATGCCCGTGCCTTCGTTCGGGCGACCGGAGTATACGCGGATCAGTTGCTCGTGACCGGCTACCGCTCCCTTGCCGAGGAGTTCGGCGAGGGCCTGTTCGACCTGGAGAGCGCGGTGACCGCCGTGGCGGTCCGGATCGAGGACGAGGACGAGGCCCGCTGGATCGTCACCTGCCTCGACGCCCTCCAGGTGCTCGACCACGAGGGAAACCAGTTGCGACTGGAACCGCTGCTCCACAGGTGCGTGACGCTCCAGAGCTGACAGTGAGGAGCGTTCGCCCGCAGCGGTCGACTGGCGCGCCGACGAGGAGATCTGCCCCATGGCGGGTCTCCTCGTCGGTGGCTGCCGCCGGCTCCGCTGCGGCCGCCGCCACAAAGCTGGCCACTTCCACGCGTTGATCCACGACGCCTCCTGACGTGCGCGTCACCATGCTCTGCCTACGGCCAGCGGGCCGTCCCACGAGGACGACCCACGTCCCGTCCTCGTCCGCACAACACGGGCGCGTGTGCTCCGTTCCTGACGGGGCAGCCGGTGGACATGGCTGTTCTCCGTAGATTCGCCCGGCCTCTTCTGGCCTCGAAGTTCATTCGTGACGGGTACGCGGCGGTACGCAACCCGGTCGTCCCGGCTGCCGGAGGGGAAGCCGTGAGAGGGGCCGCCGGGGCCCCATCCCGGCTGCCGCTGCTGCCGGAGGATCCCGTGCAGCTTGTACGGCTCCAGGGCGCGGTCCAGCTCGGGGCCGGACTGCTGCTTGCTCTGGGGCGGGCGCCGCGGTCGGCTTCCGCGGCGCTCGCGGTGACCGTGGTGTCGTCGGCCCTGACGCCGTACCTCTACCGGGCGACCGGGGACTCCGACACGGACCCGGACCCGGAGGCGGGCGCGGCTGAGCGGGCGGAGTTGCTGGCGAACGTGTCCCTGCTGGGCGGCCTGCTCATCGCCGCGGCCGACACCCACGGCAAGCCTTCGCTCGCGCACCGGACCCGCCGCGTGGCAGGCCACGCCTCCGGTGCGGTGACCCACCGCGCCGGCGCCGTCTCCGACCGGGTCGGCGGCGCGGCGGACACGGCGGTCAAGAGCGTCACCGCCTCGGTCGACGCGGCTCGCAAGCGTCTCTCCTGAGACCGAGAGCCAGACCGAGAGCCAGACCGAAAGCGAGACCGAAAGCGAGACCGGGAACGAAAGAGAGAGCGACACCTCGAGCGGGACCGGCCCCGAGCCCCGGACCGTGGCCGCGCCGGGGACCCGCCGCGTCGTGCGACGAGGGCCTGCCGCTCCGTACGGCGAAGGGGCGCCGCCCTCCCGGTCTCGGCGGCCTCGCGGGAGGGCGCGGCACACGGACCCCTGTGCCGCGCCCCACCTCGCCCACCGCAGCGGGCGTAGCCGCGCAGATCAGCCGGCGGCCGGCCTCGGGGCTACCACGCAGGCGGACTTGTCCGACTCCAGCGCGCCGTTGACCGCCGTCACGCAGAACTCGTAGTTCCACGTGCCCGGGAAGAGGAACGCGACGCCGTGGTGCGTCTCCTGGACGACCGACTCCTCGGCCCTGGACGGGCTGCCGTCGTTGATGTTCCGGACCCATACGCGATACCCGGCCGCCTGGTCCGAGCCGTTCCAGTCGAGTTCGACCGTGGTCGGGTCGGCCGACCGGACTTCCAGGCCCGTGGGGGCCGGCGGCGTGCCGGCGCCGACGACGACGGGCCTGCCGAGTGCGGGCAGGCCGCCGCCCGCCTTGTTCCAGGTCTGTACGGCCAGGACGTAGCGGTGGCCGGACTTCAGGCCGTCGAAGCGCAGGGACTTGTCACGGGTTCCGACGGTCTCCACGAAGGCGCCGGGCGTGTCGAGGTCGTAGGCGATCACGCCGTACCGGTCGATGGTGTCGGTGTAGGGGCCGGTCGGAGCGCCCCAGACGAGGTCGGCGCCGGTCGCGGTGGGGTGGGTGACGATGCCCACGGGTCCGGGCGCCGTCCTGGGCCGGGCCGTGGCGCTCACCGTGTCCGACCACGCGGAGGCGGTGCCGCCGGAGTCCGTGCGGACCTGGTACTCCCAGGTCTGGCCGTCCGCCACCCAGGTGGAGTCGAAGCGGTTGCCGAGGGCGCGCGTGGTGCTCCAGCCGGGTGCTCCGGCGAGCCGGGAGCGGACCTCGTACCCGTACGCCCCGAAGACCTTGTCCCAGGTGACGACGATGCCGCTGTCGGCGGATACGGCCTCGACGTTGCCCGGAGTGCCGGACGGCCTGCCGGGAGCGCTCGTGGGGACCTCGGGTGCGGAGGAGCCGATGCCGAAGTCCTCGTGCAGGGTGGCCCCGAAGGCACCCGCGATCTGGTATTCGCCCACGGCGTTGGGGTGCAGGCCGTCGTAGGCGGCGGGGCACGAGGCCGGGGCGCAGTCGTAGGCCCCGGCCCAGTCGACGAGTTCGACCGGCGAGGAGGCGGTGTGCCACTTCGGTACGGCGTCGGCCAGCAGTGCGTTGTACGCGGTCGTCTTGGTGACCAGGTCGTCCCGGCCGCCGATCCTCTCCCGCTGGGGGACGTTGGCCAGCGCGAACTTGAGGTCGGACCTGGCCGCCCGCGCCTCCTCGACCAGCTCCTCCATGCTGCTGAGCGTGCCGGAGGCGTCGCTGACGAACCAGCCCATGTCGTTGAAGCCCAGACCGACGAGCAACAGGTCCGGCCGGTACTTCGTGACCTGGTCCTTGATCAGGCCCTTGTCCTGGGCGGCCTGCCGCCCCCAGACCGCGAAGTGGTCGCTGTCGAAGCCCTCCGCGCCGGCGG
Source organism: Streptomyces sp. V2I9 (assembly GCF_030817475.1). Lineage (NCBI taxonomy): Bacteria > Bacillati > Actinomycetota > Actinomycetes > Kitasatosporales > Streptomycetaceae > Streptomyces > Streptomyces sp. V2I9. The sequence goes on from NZ_JAUSZJ010000002.1 coordinate 5,625,306, forward strand.
CGTAGGCGCCCGAGGTCCGGGGCGGACCGGGGGCCGGCTCCGGCTCGCCCTGGAGGCGGGGCGGCTGGGGAGCGGACGGCGTCTCCTGGGGCTTCGTGCCGGTGTAGGGGCCGACGAAGTCCACGGGCACACGCTGGTCGCGGAACCACTGCCACAACCGGTAGCGCCAGGTGTGGTCGCCCTCATGGCCCTGGGACATGGAGTCGCCGACGACCATCACCTTGAGGGTGCTGCCACCGGTGCTGTTGCGGCCGATGATGTCGTCGACGAGCTTCCCGCCGGGGAAGTCCATCATCATCACGCCCATGCGGTCCAGGGCTGGGCGGCCGCCGAACGTGTCGCCGCGCTCGGGGTGGAACTCCGGACACCGGTCGTTGTCGCCCTGGAGGCACTGCCGCAGGAAGGAGTTCACCCCGGTCGCGGTGGGGGTGCCGCCGGCCACGGTGTACGGGTGGGCGCCGCTGCCGGTGCCGCTGGTGTAGTTGATGTACAGCGCGCCCGGCTTGTACGGGTACTCCTTCTCGCCGGGCCGCGAGGAGTCCCAGGTGCCGTTGGTCCTGCGCAGGTGGGCCCGTACCTTCTCCCACTTGCCGGCGATGTCGCTGATGGTCCCGACCTCGTACGCGTCCTGGACGTACTCCTCGTCGGAGCCGCCCGCCGGGTAGGGCTGTGCGATCCCGTATCCGTCGTAGATCCCGCCCCTCGTGCCGCGGTAGCCCATCAGCACCACCTTGCCGCGCACCTCGCCGAGATCCGGCACGCGGTCCGCCTGGGCGTCACCGGTCACCGACGGCGCCCAGAACAGATCGCGCCACGCGGTGTCCTCCGTGGTCTCGTCGCCCTCGCCGGTGTACGTGACGCCGTCCAGGTAGGAGTCGAACACCTTCTTGCGCCACTCGTCGGTACGGAAGCCCTCGGCGTCCTCGCAGCCGAACGTCCCGCCGTCGCACTCGGCCTTCAGATGCAGGAGCACCGTCTCGTCGGGTTCGTCGCGCAGGAAGTCGCGGGTCGCGTTCAGTACGTCGGTGAAGTTCGCGTACTGGTAGGCGGAGCCGTGATGGATCGTGAACTTCAGCCCCTCGTCGCCCTTGTCGACCCGGACCCTGATGTCGAGGGCCCGGATGCCGGCGCGGAACTGGGTGGTGAGCGTCTTCGCGCTGAACCCGTGGTTCTCCTGGGTCTGGGTGATGCTGGTGGCGATACCGGTGCAGTTCCCGGTCTTCGGGTCCCGCTCCCCGCAGAGCGCGAGACTGTCGTGGGTGCCGGGGACGGAGAGCCACGACAGGTTGGTGCCGTCGGGTATGCGCGACATCCAGTCGACGTTGGACGCGGACGCGCTGGTGATGCTGTTGTACGCGTCGCTGGCGCGGGCGGGCGTGGCGGACAGGGTGAGACCGGTGAGGGAGAGGGCCAGGGCGAGGGCGGCCCCGAAGGCGGCCCTTCCCCGTCGGCGCGGACCGCCGGTGGGCCTGCCCGGTCTGGCACGTACGGAGGACGGAAGCATCTGCACCTTGTCAGGGCTCGGTCACGTGACGCGTGATGATCATTGCGGACGCTCAGAGTCTGTCAGCGTGCCGCGCCCCGGAGACCCGGTCCTGACGGACTGTTGGCAAGGTCACCGGCGTTCGGTGGACGAGGACCATCTCCGGGGTGACGCCCAGGTGTTCGCGTCCACGCCCTCGCGCCCCCACACGCGGCCGCCGCGGAGGAAGCCCCCGCTCCCGGCCCCTCCGAGAAGCCCTCACGCGCGGCCGCCTCGGAGTCGAACGCGTCCCGGCCGGACTTCACGGCCGCCCTCGCTCTCCCGTCCCGCGTGCGGACCGGCCGCACCGGGACGGCGTGCTCCGGCAAGGCGTTGCCCCATGGGCCGGACACCGTCGGCGCAGGCATCGGGTTCTCGGCACGGCTTCTGCCTCCCGGCGGCGACCCGGTGAACGGATCTCGCGGTAGAGCGTGCCGTCGCGGGCGGAGCAAAACGATTTTCCCGGCGTGTCGTCAGCCGGGGAACGGCTCCCCGTGGTAGGGAACGGCCGGGCTGCGGTGGGGGCTTGAACGCTCGTGCGGAGGCGTGCTCGGTGACGTCCAGATGGCTGCCAGTCCGAGTGGGCGGTAGCCGTCCTCCTGGGTCCAGGCCGACGGGCCGGAACGGTCCTGTGCGGCGGAGTGCGGCAAGGGGGCCGGCTGGTGTTCGATGCCGCCCAGGCGCCGCTCGAAGTCGGCCTGGAGCCGGTTCAAGGTGTCGAGGAAGTCCTCGAGCGGAATGCTTCCTTCGTGCATCTGCTCCTCGTTTCCTGCATGGTTCCCCTCGCCCTGTACCGGAGTCGGAACGCACGGATGTTCACCGGAGGCACGTCGGCTGTGGCCCACGCCGCTCCGGAAGTCGTCAAGGTTTGAAACGAAACATGCTTTCTACTGCTGCACCCCGCACAACGATCTCTTTCGCCGGAAGAAGTGCGGCATTCGGGTGACCCGGAGAGAACGTGCCGAGTTCGCCCCGGAGTGTCCGCTAAACGGATCGGCGCGCATGCCGGATCCTTCCGGGGGCTCTCACGTACGCGCCGCCGTTCGGCGATCCCCGTACGGGCCGCTTCTCAGCCCTTGCGCCACCACGGTTCACGGACGTACAGACTCTCCTCGCCGGTGCACCCCGTGCCGTTGGAGATCTCCTCCGTGTCCAGGTTCCAGCCCACGACCCCGTTGCCCTTGCGGCCCAGCTCGATCAGGCGGTCGCTCCCGGTCCGGGTGCCCTCGGTGACCTCGCAGCGGACGATCGAGGTCCACGCCTGCCCGTCCAGCGCGGCGACGAAGGCCAGCACCGGGAGGGCGAACACGGTCAGGACCAGGGCCGCCCACTGCTCCAGGGCCGCCGCCCGGCGCAGTCCGCGGGACGGCCGGTAGCCGCGGTCCCGGTGGGGCCCCTCCGTCGTCCGCCGGCCGCCCCGGTGGCCGTGCGGGCGCCGTCTGCCGGTGCGGTACTCCACGACGACGCCCTTGCGCAGTGCGTACGCCGCGAGCCCCGTGCCCAGGCCCCACCAGAGGCCGAAGAAGCAGGTGATCAGCACCCCCATGGCGACCGGGTTGACGACGGTCAGCGCCAGCCGCTGGAGCGCGCCGACGACGCCTCCCCCCGCCGGGACCGCGCCGCGTGCCGCGAACAGGGCGAACACGACGCGGGAGACGACCACGGCCAGTACGGAGGCGAGGAGCGGGTCGGTGAGCACCATGCCGATCAGCACGTCCGGCCAGTTGGCCGGTTCCATCCCGACGAACACGTCACGGGCCGCCGCGCCGCCCCCGACCGTGTACGCCACCTTCGTCACCGGCACCGCGAACGCCACCGCCAACAGCACCGTGTGCCCGGGGCCGCCCTTGCTGTCCGCCGAGCGCGCCTCCGCCTCCTCGTCCGCGGGAGCCATGCGCGTTCCCCCTTCCGGACGGCTGACGGTGACGGCGGGGAATCGCCGCGCCTGCTCGGCAGCCTGCACCGCTCGCCCTGCCCCGGCCACCGGCGCTACGCCGGCCGGGGCGGCGTAGCGTGCGCGCGACGCCCGACCGTGGCCGCGGCTTCACGTTCAGCCGCCCTCGCACCACCCGATTGCTTCGTATCGATATCAGTTCCTCCAGAAAGGTGGTGATGTGGCCAGGACGAGCCTGCTCAAGACATGAGGTAGCGAAATGGTTCAGGGCTTCTCCAAGGAACCCGGCACCCACGGGCCGCTCACCGAGATCCCGCCGGAGGGCCAGCGGAAGATCACCCGCTGGGCGGCGGCGATCGCTCTGGGCGGCTTCCTGTTCGGCTTCGACACCGGCGTCGTGTCCGGAGCCCTGCTGTACGTCAAGCAGGACTTCGACCTGAACTCCTTCGAGCAGGGCAGCGTGGTGAGCGTCCTGCTCATCGGCGCGGTGATCGGGGCCACCTCGGCCGGCCGGCTCTCCGACAGCCTCGGCCGGAGGAAGGCGCTCGGCCTGGTCGGCGTGGTGTTCATCATCGGTACGGCGATCGCGAGCACGGCGAACGGTTACGCCGTGCTCATGGTGGGCCGCGTCATCCTCGGACTCGCGGTCGGAGCGGCGTCGGCGACGGTGCCGGTCTACCTCTCCGAGATCTCGCCCACGAAGATCCGCGGCCGGCTGCTCACGATGAACCAGCTGATGATCACCCTCGGCATCCTGATCGCCTACCTGGTCAACCTCGCCTTCTCCAGCAGCGAGATGTGGCGCGCCATGTTCGCCGTCGGCGCGATCCCGGCCGCTCTCATGGTGGCGGCGACCCTGTGGTTCCTGCCCGAGTCGCCGCAGTGGCTCATCGCCCACGGCCAGGCCGAGAAGGCGCGCAAGGGCATCGCCTCGGTCTCCGACGAGGCCACGGCGGACGCACTGGTCGCCCGCGCCCAGCACCGGATCGACGAGGAGCGCGAGCAGCGGAAGCGGAACGCCGGGACGTCCGGCCACGGAAACAGGCGGCTGCTCGCCCCCGACCTGCGTCCGGCGCTCATCGTCGGGCTCACCCTCGCCGCCGTTCAGCAGTTCGGCGGCATCAACACGATCATCTACTACGCGCCGACCATCATTCAGCAGACCGGTCTGAATGCGTCGAACTCCATCTTCTACTCCGTGTTCATCGGCCTGATCAACCTGGTCATGACGCTCGTCGCGATCCGCCTGGTCGACCGGGCCGGCCGCCGCGTCATGGTCCTCGTCTCCCTGGCCCTCATGGCGGTCTCGATCTTCATGCTGGGGCTGGCGTTCGTGGTCGGCATGAACTCGGTGCTGACGCTGCTGTTCATGGTCATCTACATCGCCGCCTACGCGGGCGGCCTCGGCCCGGTGTTCTGGACGCTGCTGGGCGAGATCTTCCCGCCGTCGGTCCGGGCGGAGGGATCGAGCGTGGCCACGGCGGTCAACTGGATCTCCAACTTCATCGTCAGTCTCGCCTTCCTGCCCGTCGCCTCCGCTCTCGGTCAGGGCGAGACCTTCTGGATCTTCGCCGCGATCTGCGTGTTCGCGTTCTTCTTCGTCGGCCGCTACCTGCCCGAGACCAAGGGCCGCGACCCCGAACAGATCGAAGCCGCGCTGGACGCCCGCTTCGGGCGCGACCAGGGCCCGCCGGACAGCCCCTCGAAGGCGGCCACGCCCCAGAAAGGACGGTCGTGATGACCGAAACACTCCTCAGCCCTCCCGAGATGGAACAGGCCGACGCGCTGGTGCTCTTCGGCATCTCCGGCGACCTCGCCAAGAAGATGCTGCTGCCCGCGCTGTACCGGCTCACCGAGTCCGGCAAACTCACCGTGCCGGTCATCGGCGTGGCGGGCACCGACTGGGACGACGACGCCCTGCGCCGCCACGCGCGGGAGGCGGTCGCCGCCGAGGACGCCGACATCGACGAAGAGGTCTTCGCCCGATTCGCGGCGAACCTGTCCATCGTCACCGGGGACTTCACCGACGCCGCCACCTTCGCCAAGCTGCGCGAGGCCGTGGCGGGGCACGGCTTCGTGACGTACTACCTCGCTATCCCCCCGTCGCTGTTCACCGGCGTCGCCGCCTCACTGGCCGCCGAGGGCCTCAACCGGAACGCCCGGCTGGTGGTGGAGAAACCGTTCGGACACGACCTCGCCTCGGCGCGGAAGCTCCAGGACGAACTTTCCGCCGCCTTCGACAACGCCCATCTGCTCCGCGTCGACCACTTCCTGGGCAACCGCGCGGTCGAGAGCCTGATGGTCTCCCGGTTCGCCAACACGCTCCTCGCGCCGATCTGGCACCGCTCCTACGTGGACAACGTGCAGATCACGCTGGCCGAGGACTTCGACGTCGCCGACCGGGGCTCCTTCTACGACGCGGTGGGCTGCCTGCGCGACGTGGTCCAGAACCACATGCTCCAGGTCCTGGCGCTCCTCGTGATGGAACCGCCGAGCGCCACCAACGCGCAGGCGCAGGGGCTGGAGAAGTGGCGGGCGCTGCACGCGACCCGCACCATGGACCCCGCCGACACCGTGCGCGGCCAGTACGACGGCTACCGGGACGTCGAGGGCGTCAAGCCGGACTCCACCACGGAGACGTACTTCGCGACCCGGATGTTCGTCGACAACTGGCGCTGGGCGGATGTCCCCTTCTACCTCCGCAGCGGCAAGGCGCTGGCCGTCACCGCCACCGAGGTCGTGGTCGAGCTGCGCAAGCCGCCGCTGGAACTCTTCGGCGGCGACGACATCCAGACGCCGCCGAACACCATCCGCTTCCGCATCGACGGCGACACCGGCATCAGGGCGGACCTGATGCTGAACAAGCCCGACAGCGCCGCCGGACCGCTGACCGTGCCCATCGGCGTCGACTTCGCGCAGGTCCTGGGACGTCAGGAACTCCCGTACGAGAACATCCTGTACGGGGCCGTCGTCGGCGATCCCGAGTGCTTCGCCTTCTTCCCCACCGTCCTGGAGTGCTGGCGCATCGTCGGCCCCGTCCTCGACCCGGTCGAGCCACCGCTGCCGTACGCACGGGGAAGCTGGGGCCCGGAGGCGGGCGACCGGCTCCCCGGGCTGCGCAACTGGCACGAGCTGGGCCCCCGCCTGTTCGACGACTCCCCGCCGGCCGGGCGTAGGCCCGGCGTCGCACCGCACGGGTGAGGGCCGGCGGCGAACCGTCCTCACCAGGGGCGAGGGGAGTGGACGATGCACGAGGTGTGGCCGCGCGTCAGGGACAACCTGTGGCCGGTGCTCCAGCAGTCGGTGGCGGCCGCGCTCTCCTGGTGGATCGCCGGGAACGTCTTCGACCACCACGTCCCGCTCTTCGCCCCGATCGCGACCCTCGTCGCGCTCAACACACCTGTGGGCGGGCGCGGCACCAACGCGGTACGCGTCATGGCCGGGGTCATCGCGGGCGTGATCGTCGGGCAGTTGGCTTTCCGCTTCCTCGGCCACGGTGACGGGGCGGTCGGTGCCGCCGTGCTGTGCGCGCTCCTCGTCGCGCTCCTCATCGACGGTGAGCGCATCACGATGGCGCAGGCCGCCGTGGGCGCGGTGATCTCCGTCGCGGCCGGGCAGCAGGCGGGCATCGACCGGGTGCAGGACGCCCTGCTCGGCGCGGGCGTCGCGCTCGTGTTCAGCCAGGTCCTCTTTCCGCCGCACCCGTTCAGCCTGCTCAGACGGTCCGAGACCGATACGTTGAAGGGGCTGGGCCGCGCACTGGAGCTGACGGCCCGCACGCTGGACGCCTCGGCCGATGAGCGCGAGGACCAGCCGTGGAAGGAACTGCGCCCGGTCTACACCCTGTTGAACGATCTCGGCCGCACCCGCGACGACGCCATCGCCGTCGCCCGCCGGACGCCCCGCTGGCGGGGCCGGCGGGAGCCCATCCAGCAGGAGATCGCCGCCACGCGCTACCTGGACCTGCTCGGCAACAGCTGCCTCACCCTCATCCGGGGAGCCACGATTCTCGATCCCGCGCACGGGCGCGTGTTCGCTACCACGGTTCGCGGGCTGTCCGGGGTCCTGGACGCGCTGGCGGCCGCACGCGGAAGTCACGCGGTGTTCCAGCACGCCGCCCGGCGGACCCTCGACATCGTCCGGGGTGCCCCGGAGCGGGGCACGGCCGTGCCGGTCGCGGTGTGGGAGAGCGTACGGCTGGTCGCGGCGGACATCCTGGTCTTCGCCGGCGCCGACGCGGATGAGGCGGAGCGGGCCGTGCACGACGGGTCCACCGACATCACCGTCGAACGCCGGGCGCATCCAGGGGAGTAGGAGGCCCGGCGTCGCCGTGGACGACGACGGCCGGGAGCCCTGACGGCCCCGTTCCCCTTCCGGACCGTGGAGCCCTACCGGTCCCCTTCCGGTGCGGGCTCCCGAGGGGCGTCCGCGAGATGTACACGCAGAAGCTCCGCCACCTCGTGAGCGGCCTGTTCGGGGATCCAGTGACCGATGCCGGTCAGGGTGTGGAGGGTGTACGGGCCGGTCACCAGCCCGCGGGTGTGCGCGGCGCCCGCCTGGCCCACGGCCGGGTCGCTGTCGCTGTTGACGAACAGGGTGGGGACGGCGACCTTCTTCAGCTGGTTCGGCGTGCTGAACGGCATCGCCCGGTACCAGTTGAGCGCGGGGGTGAGCGCGCCCGACGTCACCAGGTGTTCCATGTCCCGGACGAGGCGCTCAGGGGCCTGTCCCGCCGCCAGGCGCCCGGAGGTGCGCGGACTCGCGGCCGGGTCCACGTGGCGGATCAACAGCTCAGGGAGCCAGGGCACCTGGAAGGCGAACATGTACCAGGACTTCAGGAACTGGCGGCTGGTGAACATGGCCCGCAGGAAGGCGGCGGGGTGCGGGACCGAGAGCGCGGTCAGCGTGGCCACCGCGTCCGGCCGGGCGGCGGCCAGCGTCCAGGCGACCGCGGCTCCCCAGTCGTGCCCGACCACGTGGACCCTGCGGCCGCGGGGGGCGGCCGTCCCGATGAGGGCGACGACGTCCTCCACCAGCTGGGACATGCGGTAGGCGAACCGGCCGCGGGGCCGGGCCCGCGGCGAGTACCCCCGCTGGTCGGGGGCGAGGGTGCGATAGCCCCGCGCGTGCAGCAGCGGTGCGAGCAACTCCCAGGAGCTCGCCGTCTGCGGGAAGCCGTGCAGGAGCACCACGAGCTCTCCGTCGAGCGGCCCCTGGTCCACGACGTCGAAGACCAGACCGTCGCGGGCGTACGAAGTGATCCGCCGCCCGTCCTCCCGGTCCGGGGGCAGGGCGCCCGCGCCGCCGGGGGACCGGCCACTGTGGTGCGTATCCATGAACGCTCCTCTGCCGTCGGCGGGTTCGCGCGTGCGGGCGCTGATTACATGTGGCTGCCGGGGCGCGTGTCAAGGGGGACCGTCCGGCACGGGAGGCCGTCCGCCGCGGGAGGCCGGCGCTCCGCGGCGGCGGTGCCCCGGCCGTACCGGCGGTGCCCCGGCCGTACCGGCGGCGCCGGTCGTCCGGAGGGCCGCCGCCGGTCCCTACGGCGGTGGGCCCTGCCGGAGTTCAGCCCCCCGGCGTGAATCCCGGACCGGTGAGTCGGGGTGTCTGCCGCGGGTCGTCGGCGCGGAGTTCGGAGGGGAGGAGGGCATCGGGGAAGGACTGGTAGCAGACCGGGCGGAGCCAGCGCTCGATCGCGAGCGCGCCGACGCTTGTCGTTCCGGGGGAACTCGCCGCCGGCCACGGGCCTCCGTGCACCATCGCGTGGCAGACCTCCACGCCGGTGGGCCAGCCGCCCCACAGGACGCGGCCCGCCCGCTCCTCCAGGACCGGCAGCAGGTCCAGGGCCGTCGGCCGGTCGGTCTCCGTCCCGTGCAGCGTGGCCGTCAGCTGGCCCTCCAACTGTTCCAGGAGATCAGCCAGTTGTGCTGTGTCCGACCAGCGCACGACGAGCCCGGCCGGGCCGAAGACCTCGCCGGTGAGCACCTCGTACGCGGTGTACGCCTCCGCGTCGCACTCCAGGAGTACGGGGGCCGGCGCGTACGGGCCGGGGCCGGCCGTGCCTCGGGCCGCCTCGCGCACGCCGGGGACGGCCTCCCATCGGCGTACCCCCTCCGCGTACGCGCGGGCGACCGCCGGGCTGAGCATGACCTGGCCCTCGGCGGCGCCGAGCAGGCGGGCCGCCTCCGCGAGGAACGTGTCGCCCGCCGGCCCTGACGGCAGCAGCAGGAGGCCGGGGTTCGTGCAGAACTGGCCCGCGCCGCCGGTCAGCGACGCCACGTACGCCGCGGCCGTCCCCTCCGGGGCGGCGAGGGCCCCGTGGAGCATGATCACCGGATTGACCGAGGACATCTCCGCGTGCACCGGCACGGGCACGGGGCGGGCCTGCGCGGCGGCGATCAGGGCCAGTCCGCCCGCACGGGAGCCGGTGAAGCCCACCGCAGCGATCCGCGGATCGCGGACCAGGGTGAGGCCGACCTCGTGGCCCCGGCCCACCAGCAGGGAGAACACGCCGGCCGGCATCCCGGTCCGCGCGGCGGCGGCGGTGACCGCTCGGGCCACCGCTTCGCAGGTGTTCGGGTGTGCGGGGTGCGCCTTGGCCACCACCGGGCAGCCGGCGGCCAGCGCGGACGCGGTGTCACCGCCCGCGACCGAGAACGCCAGCGGGAAGTTGCCCGCCCCGAACACGGCCACCGGGCCGAGGGGGATGCGCCGGAGCCGCACGTCCGTGCCCGAGGGGCCGGACGCGATCCGGGCGCCGATCGCCGAGCCGCTCCTGACGAGGTCTGCGAAAAGACGCAACTGGCCGCACGTGCGCGCGCGTTCGCCGGTCAGACGGGTCAGGGGCAGCCCGGTCTCGCGGGCCGCCGCCTCCAGGAGGGCATCTCCCAGCGCCTCGATCTCCTCCGCGCACGCGTCGAGGAAGGCCGCCCGCCGCTCGGGCGGCAGGGCGCGGAAGGCGCGGGCGTCCGCCGCGGCCTGCCGGGTCGCCTCGGCCACCTGCGCCGCCGAGGCGTCGCGGTGCGGGGGGCCGAACGTTTCACCGGTGGCGGCGGCGACCGCGTGCCAGGCGTCCCCGGTGCCGGGGGCTTCGCGGCCGGCCAGGAGCGAATGCCCGGTGAGGTGTGCGGTGGCGGGTCGGGGGACTCCGGTCCGGGGCTCGTCGTCGGTCCGGGGCGTGTCGTCGGTCGGATGCACGGCTCTGCGTCTCCCTGTGCGCGCCGGGGAAGGGCGCGCGGTCGTCGGGTGCCCGGCGAAATTCGTTCGGGCGGTGGCGTTGTCCTCGGGTCGTCCGGATGTATAGCCTAAGCAATGGCATGTGACATTGCACTAGGGGGAGGCCATGAAAGTCGTCGTCGTCGGCGCGGGCATCGTGGGCGCCGCCTGCGCGTTCCACGCCGCTGCCGCGGGCCTCGACGTCACGGTCCTCGACCGGGGGCCCGTCGGCGCGGGGACCACGAGCCGGGGAGAGGGCAACATCCTCCTCTCGGACAAGGAGCCCGGACCCGAGCTGGAGCTGGCCCGGCTCAGCCGCACCCTGTGGGACGAGGCGGGGGAGGAACTCGGCGCGGACACCATCGAGTGGGAGGCCAAGGGCGGTCTGGTCGTGGCCGGTACGCCCGAAGCCCTCACGGCCCTGCACGCCTTCGCGGAGCGCCAGGCGGCGTCCGGTGTCCGTACCGTACGCGTCGACCGCCCCGCCGACCTCGAACCGCACAGCGCGCCCGGCCTCCCCGGCGGCGTCCACTACCCGCAGGACGCCCAGGTCCAGCCCGTCCTCGCGGCGGCCGCGCTGCTGCGGGCCGCTGTCCGGCGCGGGGCCCGGACGCACACCGGGGAGGCCGTCGCCGCCGTCACGGGAGCCGGGGGACGGATCACCGGGGTGCGCACCGCCGACGGCACCGTGCTCGCCGCGGACGCCGTGGTCAACGCCGCCGGCACCTGGGGCGGCGAGGTCGGCCGCAGGCTCGGCGCCCCCGTCGAGATCCTGCCGCGCCGGGGCTTCGTCCTCGTCACCGAACCCCTGCCGCCGATGATCCGGCACAAGGTCTACTCCGCCGACTACGTCGCCAACGTCGCCTCCAGCGACGAGGGACTGGAGACCTCCTGCGTCGTCGAGGGGACCCGCGCGGGCACCATCCTGATCGGCGCCAGCCGCGAACGCGTCGGCTTCGACACCTCGATGAACCCGGCCGTGGTGGCCGTGCTCGCCGCCCGCGCGTGCCGCCTCTTCCCGTTCCTGCGCGGCGTCCACCTGATCCGCGCCTACCGGGGCTTCCGCCCGTACTGCCCGGACCACCTGCCGGTCGTCGGCCCCGACCCCCGCGTCCCCGGCGTCCTCCACGCGTGCGGCCACGAGGGCGCGGGCATCGGCCTCGCCCCCGGAACCGGCGCCCTCATCACCGCCCAACTGCTCGGCCGCCCGTGGCACGGCGCCGACCCGGCCGCCCACACCGGCCTGCTGCCCGACCGATTCCTCACCACCGGAGGTGTGCCGACGTGACCGCAGTGACCGCGTTCACCGTGGACGGCGAGCCCTTGCCGTTCGTACCGGGACAGACCCTGGCCGCCGCGCTCGTCGCCTCGGGCCGGATCGCCTGGCGGACCACGCGGGGCGGACGGCGGCCGCGCGGGGTCTTCTGCGGGATCGGCGTCTGTTACGACTGCCTCGTGACCGTCGACGGCACGGGCGGGCAGCGCGCCTGCCTGGTGCAGGCCCGCGCGGGTATGACCGTCACGACGGGGGAGGGCGACGATGCGTGAGCCCTCGGAGCGCGAGGCGGGCGAACGGCCCGAGCCCCCGGACCTCGTGGTCGTCGGCGCCGGCCCCGCCGGCATGGCCGCCGCCGCGACCGCCCTCGACGGCGGGCTGCGGGTCGCCCTCGTCGACTCCGGCGCCGCCCCCGGCGGCCAGTTCTGGCGTCACCCGCCCGACCACGCCCGCGAGACCGTTCCCACCGCCGGCCTGCACCACGCTCTGCCCGCCTACCGTGCTTTCCGCGCCACCCTGAACGCCCACCGGCACACCGGGCGGCTCGCCCTCCTGCTGAACCACCACGTATGGACCGCCGTCCGCGAGGAACACGGCTTCGCCGTCCACGCCGTGGACCGCTCCCGCCCGCCCGAGGAGCGCGCCGTCCTCCTGCGCGCCCCTGCCCTGCTGGTCGCGACCGGCGCGTACGACCGCCAACTCCCCTTCCCCGGATGGGACCTGCCGGGCGTCCTCACCGCCGGCGGACTCCAGTCGCTGCTCAAGGGCGGGGGAGTCACCGCGGGCCGCCGGGTGGTCCTCGGCGGCACCGGCCCCTTCCTGCTGCCCGTCGCCGCCGCCCTCGCCGCACGCGGGGCCGAGGTCGTCGCCGTGTGCGAGGCGGCCGCGCCCACGGCCTGGCTGCGCCGGCCCGGACCGCTGCTGCGCAACCCCGCCAAGTGGGCCGAAGCCGCACGGTACGCGGCCGTACTCGCCCGCCACCGGGTTCCGGTCCGTACCCGTACCGCCGTCGTCGCCGCCGAGGGGGAGGGCCGGGTCACCGTCGTGCGCACCGCGTCCCTCGACGCCGACGGGCGGCCGGTCCCCGGCACGGAGCGCCGGATCGACGCCGACACCGTGGGGGTCGGCTGGGGCTTCGTCCCCCAGCTCGACCTGCTGCTCCCGCTCGGCTGCGAGCTCGCCGACGCGGGCGACGGCACCATGGCCGCCGCCGTCGACGACGGGCAGCGCACCACGGTGCCCGGCGTGTACACGGCGGGCGAGACCTGCGGAGTGGGCGGGGCCGCGCTCGCCGTGGGCGAGGGCCGCCTCGCCGCCGTATCGGTGCTCGCCGACCTCGCCGCGCCGGGACGGCCGGACCACCGGCGCCTGGCCGCCGCGCGCCGGACGGTGGCCCGGCACCGCGCCTTCGCCCGTGCCCTGGCCCGCGCCCACCCCCTGCCCCCGGCCTGGTCCGCCTGGCTGACCGACGACACCACGGTCTGCCGGTGCGAGGAGGTCACCGCGGGAGCCGTTCGCACCGCCCGCACCGAGGGCCCGGCATCCGACCACCGCCAGGTCAAACAGCTCACCCGGGCGGGCATGGGCTGGTGCCAGGGCCGGATGTGCGGACCCGCCGTGCACTGCCTCGTCGCCCCCCGCGGCCGGCCGTACGTCCCCGCGGAACGGCTGATCGCCACCCCCGTCACCCTCGGCGCGCTCGCCGATACCGCCGAGCCGCCTCCCGACCGCACCTGTCCGATCACACCCGACTGAGGAGACCGATCCCATGGACAGCACGAACCGCACGGACGCCACCGACCGCACCCGCCTGCCCTGGCACGGCGTCATCGTCGCCACCAGCCTTCCGTTCGGCCGGGACCTCGCCGTCGACTTCGGGGCCTACGGGGACAACGTCGCCTGGCTCGCCGGACAGGGCCTGCACGGCGTCGCCCCGAACGGCTCGCTCGGCGAGTACCAGACCCTGACGGTCGAGGAGCGCGACCGCGTCGTGGAGACCGCCGTCGCGCACGCGCCCGAGGGCTTCACCGTGATGCCGGGCGTCGGGGCGTACGGTGCGATCGAGGCGAAAAGACACGCCCAGTTCGCCAGGGACGCCGGGTGCCAGGCCGTCATGTGCCTGCCGCCCAACGCCTACCGGGCCGACGACCGCGCCGTCCTGGAGCACTACGCGGCGGTCGCCTCCGCCGGGCTCCCCGTCACCGCCTACAACAATCCCATCGACACCAAGGTCGATCTGCGCCCGGAACTGCTGGCCAAGCTGCATGCCGAAGGGTTCATCGTGGGGGTGAAGGAGTTCTCCGGCGACGTACGCCGCTGCTACGCCATCAACGAACTCGCCCCCGGCCTCGACCTCGTCATCGGCACCGACGACACCCTCCTGGAGGTCGCCGTCGCCGGGGCCAAGGGGTGGGTCGCCGGCTACCCCCAGGTCTTCCCGCGCGCCTGCCTCGACCTCTACCACGCCTCGCTGGCCGGTGATCTCGAGACGGCGCTGCCGCTCTACCGCAAGCTCCACCCGGTACTGCGCTGGGACAGCAGGACCGAGTTCATCCAGGCGATCAAGCTCGGCCAGGACATGATCGGCAGGACCGGCGGCGTCTGCCGCCCGCCCCGGCAGCCCCTGAGCCCGGAGAACGAGGCCGTCGTCCGGTCGGCCACCCGGTCCCTCATCGACGCGGGGGTCAACTGACGTGCGTTCACAGGTCTGTTACCACGCGGTCGACTCGCACACCGAGGGCATGCCGACGCGGGTGATCACCGGCGGGGTGGGCGTCCTGCCGGGCGCGACGATGGCCGAGCGGCGGGAGCGGTTCATGGCGGATCGCGACGGCCTGCGCACCCTGCTGATGTGCGAACCGCGCGGGCACGCGTCGATGTCCGGCGCGATCCTCCAGCCCCCGACCCGGCCGGACGCCGACTTCGGCGTGCTGTTCATCGAGGTCTCCGGCTGTCTGCCCATGTGCGGCCACGGCACCATCGGCGTGGCGACGGTCCTCGTGGAGACGGGCATGGTCCAGGCGGTCGAGCCGGAGACCCTCATCCGCCTCGACACCCCCGCCGGTCTCGTCACGGCACGGGTCGCCGTGCGCGACGGGCGCGCCGAGTCCGTCACCCTGGAGAACGTCGCCTCCTACAGCCACGCGCTGGACCAGGTCGTGGAGGTGGCGGGGCTCGGCCCGGTCCGCTACGACATCGCCTACGGCGGAAACTTCTACGCCATCGTCCGCACCGACGACCTCGGCATCCCCTTCGACCGGGCCGAGAAGGGGCGGCTGCTCGACGCCGGCCTGGGCATCATGGACGCGATCAACGAGCAGAACCCGGTGGTCCACCCGGAGGACTCCGCGATCGACGTCTGCCACCACGTCTACCTGGAGGCGCCCGGCTCCACCGCCGAGCGTTCGCGGCACGCCATGGCGATCCACCCCGGATGGTTCGACCGCTCGCCCTGCGGAACGGGAACCAGCGCGCGGATGGCCCAACTGCACGCGCGGGGACTGCTGAAGACCGGGCAGGACTTCGTCAACGAGTCCTTCATCGGCTCCCGCTTCACCGGCCGGCTCCTGGCGGAGACCACGGTCGGCGGACGCCCCGCCGTCCTGCCCTCCGTCACCGGCCGCGCCTGGATCACCGGGACCGCGCAGTACCTGCTCGACCCCACGGATCCCTATCCGGCGGGATTCACCGTATGACCTCCGGCGCCGCGCCCGAGGTGGCGATCTCGTCGGAACCCCCACCGTCGGCATCGCCTTCGGCGGAGCCGTGTCCGCCGTACTCCCGGTGGACGGGCTCGCCCCCGGCCCGCGCGTCCGGCTGCGGGACGGCACCGCGCTCATCGCCGCCGGACGCGAGATCCATGACGCCCTGAACGCCGCCCGCGCCGCCGAACACCCCGACGGCGACCGGCTGCCCGGCGTCCACGGGACGGTGTACACCGAGGAGGCCGATCTCCCGGCGCCGACGGCCTGGCGACACCCGGCTGTCGCGCCACCGCGACGTCACGGTCCTCGCGGACGGCCGGCCCGACCGCTCCCCGTGCGGCTCGGGCGCCGCCGCACGGGTGGCTCTCCTCGCCGACGCCGGGAGCCGCGCACCGGGGACGAACCGCTCCACGCGTCGGTGGTGGGTTCCGTCTTCAGTGCCCGGATCGAGCGGACGGCCACGGTGGCCGGTTCGGTGTGAAGGCCGCCACCGTGGCCCCCGGCAGCACCGCGCGCGGAATGCGGCGGACCGACGCCACCCATCTGCCGGGTGGGGAGCGCCTGCTTCCGTGGCGTGACGCGGGGAGGGCAGGTCGCCGGCTCCCTCGGCAGCGGCCCGGCTCCGGCGTCGGGCCACCCCGACAGCTCCGGCGTCGGGCCACCCCGACACCGGAGTCAGCGCGCCCCGAGCCTGCGGGACGGGGCAGCGCGGTCGGCCTGTTCCTTCCGGGCCGCCCACAGGGTCCGGACGTGCGCGAGGTGGCGGCGCATGTGTTCCTCGGCCGCTTCCGCGTCGCCCTCGATCATGATGTCCAGCAGTGCGGTGTGTTCCTGTGCCGAACCCACCAGCGACCCTTCCTGGGACA
This sequence comes from Streptomyces sp. V2I9, assembly GCF_030817475.1. Taxonomy (NCBI): domain Bacteria; kingdom Bacillati; phylum Actinomycetota; class Actinomycetes; order Kitasatosporales; family Streptomycetaceae; genus Streptomyces; species Streptomyces sp. V2I9. The sequence goes on from NZ_JAUSZJ010000002.1 coordinate 5,641,783, forward strand.
GGTCGGTGAGTCCGTACAGCCGGGAGCGCTTGCGCAGGTCGGCCACCGTCTCGACGAGGCGCGCGTTCCCCGCGAGGGCGAGCAGGTCGAGGTGGAAGCGGCGGTCCGACTCCAGGTAGCCGATCAGGTCGCCCCGCTGCGCGGCGGCCACGATCTCCTCGGCCACCGGGCGCACGGCCTCCAACTGCTCGCGGGAGGCCGTGTGGGTCACGCGGCCGATGGTGGGGATCTCGATGAGGGCGCGGATCTCCGTGTACTCGTCCAGGTCCCGCTCGGACAGCTCGGTGACCCGGAACCCCTTGTTGCGCACCGCCTCGACGAGGCCCTCGCGGGCCAGGTCGAGCATGGCCTCGCGCACGGGCGTGGCGGAGACGCCGTACTCGGCGGCGAGGGTGGGAGCGGAGTAGATCACGCCGGGCTGGAGCTCTCCCGCTATCAGCGCGGCACGCAGCGCGTTGGCCACCTGATCGCGCAGATGCTCCTGCACCGAGATGAGTTTGCGGGACTTCAGCTCACTCATGCGTTCCCGTTCCCCTTCAGCGATTTGTCACCGCACTATACAATGTCACGTTGCGCGGTGCGTCATCCGGTCGGCCGCCGGTCGTCCAGGAAGCGGGCCATCCAGTCCTCGACGTCGTCGGCCGCACGCGGCAGCCCCCCGGAGAGGAGTCTCGCGCCGTCGGCGGTGATCACGAGGTCGTCCTCGATGCGCACGCCCATGCCGCGCAGTTCGGGCGGCAGCGTCTCGTCGTCCGGCTGGAGGTAGAGACCGGGCTCGACGGTGAGGACGTGACCCTCCTCCAGTACGCCGTCGAGATAGGTCTCCGCGCGGGCCCGGGCGCAGTCGTGCACGTCGATGCCGAGCATGTGCCCGCTGCTGCACAGGGTGTAGCGGCGGTACAGGCCGCTGTCGTCGGCGAGTGCCTCCTCGGGTGCGACCGGCAGGATTCCCCAGGCGTGCAGCCCCTCGGCGATGACGCGCATGGCCTCACGGTGGAAGTCCCGGAAGCGGGCGCCGGGCCGCAGCGCGGCGATGGCGGCCTCCTGTGCGGCCAGCACCAGTTCGTAGACGTCGCGTTGGGCCGGCGAGAAGCGGCCCGACAGGGGGAGGGTGCGGGTGATGTCGGCGGTGTAGAGGGTGTCGTTCTCCACTCCGGCGTCGAGCAGCAGCAGTTGGGACGGTGGGAGCGGGCCGTCGTTGCGGATCCAGTGCAGGACGCAGGCGTGCGCGCCCGCAGCCGCGATGGTCTCGTATCCCGTCCCGTTGCCCTCGGTCCGCGCGCGCAGGTTGAACACGCCCTCGATCCGGCGTTCGCCACGGGGGTGGCGCAGGGCGTCGGGCAGGGCGCGCGCCACGTCCTCGAAGCCCGCCGTCGTGTGGTCCACGGCCCGTTGGAGCTGTCCCACCTCCCAGGGGTCCTTGCGCAACCGGAGTTCGGCGAGTACGGCATCCAACTCGGCGTCCCCCGAGGGGGTGTGGGACCGCTCGGGCAGCAGACCGTCGAGCCGGAGATCGACGCCGGCGAGCAGGCGGGTCGGCGGCTGCGGGCCGGTGAGGAGCTTCGGCAGCTCGTCCAGGTGGGCGCAGCGCAGCCCGGTCAGCGCGGCGGTCTCGTCCAGGTCGGGCCGGCGGCCGACCCAGAACTCGCCGTAGCGGCGGTCACGGTAGAAGTCGCTGGTGTTCCGGGGGGAGCGGGGGCGGATGTGGAGGACCGGCTCGTGACCGTCGGACCCCGACGGTTCGAGGACCAGGACGTGGTCGGGCTGCTCCTCGCCGGTCAGCCCGGTCAGCCAGGCGTAGGCGCTGTGCGGGCGGAACCGGTGATCCGTGTCGTTCGAGCGGACCTTGAGCGTTCCGGCGGGTATGACCAGCCGCTCGCCCGGGAAGCGCGCCGACAGCCGGTGTCGCCGCTCGGGCAGCAGGGCGTGGCCGGGGACCCGCGCGTCGGCAGGCAGTGGGGAGGGTTCCCAGCCGGTGGCCATGAAGGCGTCCAGGGCCGCCGGGACCGGTAGATCGTGGCTGCCCGTATGCGGTCGGGCAGGGGGCATGGAGGTCACTGGTCTCCTTGAAGGGGTGGGCCGGGGGTTTCCGGGCCGAAGACTCGGAGGGGCCGGAGGGGCCGGATCGCGGGACACGTTTCGGTAACGGGGTGACACGGTCCTTGGCTGTGCAATTTCACATTACTATGTTACGGGTCACATCGCGTCGGTGCGGTCGCACTTTCCGGCCCGTTCCCCTCGCGTTCCGCGAGCAGCCGCTCTCCGGGCCGCGCGGCGGCCCGGAGCACCGGATCCCTCCCGCCTCCTGCCTTCCGCCGGCCCGTTCCGCCGCCGTGCCCCTTTCCCGTACCGAGGAGTGCCCCATGTCCCGTCGCACCCGCACGCTGTCCGCAACTGTGAGCGCCTCCCTCTCCCTGGCCCTGCTGGGCGCCTGCACCGCGCAGGGGGGTGACGGCCGCGGGCCGGACGAGCGGCAGCCCGGTGTGGCGACCGGCACCGTCATCGGCGGGACGCCGAAGCGGGGCGGCACCCTGACCGTGCTGTCCAACCAGGACTTCGCCCACCTGGACCCGGCCCGCAACTGGGTCATGCCGACCATGGACTTCGGCACCCGGCTGATCTACCGCACCCTCACCACGTTCCGGGCCGCGCCCGGGAAGGCGGGCAGCGAGATCGTCCCCGACCTCGCGACCGATCTCGGCAGACCTTCCGACGGCGGCCGCACCTGGACCTTCACCCTCAAACCCGGCCTCGCCTACGAGGACGGCACCCCCATCGAGGCCGCCGACATCAAGTACAACGTCGAGCGCTCCTTCGCCCCGGACCTGGCCGGCGGCCCCGACTACGCCCAGCGCTACCTGGCAGGAGCCGAGGGGTACGCGGGCCCGCTGGACGGCAAGCACCTCGACTCGATCAGGACCCCCGACGACCGGACCATCGTCTTCTCCCTGCGCAGGCCCGTCGCCGAGTTCTCCTCCACCGTCACACTGCCCACCTTCTCGCCCGTACCCGCGTCCCGCGAGAAGGGTGTCCAGTACGACCTGCGGCCCTTCTCCTCCGGCCCGTACCGCATCGAGAGCTATGCCCGCGGCAAGAAGCTGGTGCTCGTCCGCAACACCCACTGGGACGCGGCGACCGACCCGGTACGCAAGGCGTACCCCGACCGGATCGTCGTGGTCCAGGGGCTCAAGGGCGGACAGATCGACGACCGGATCATCGCGAGCGCGGGGGCCGACGCCTCCGCCGTCGAGTGGTCCGACCTCCAGCCCTCCAGCGTCGCCAAGGTCCTGCCGAAGCCCGGGATCCGGCAGCGGCTCTCCGCCGAGCGCACCGGCTGCACCGACATGCTCGCGCTGAACACCTCCCGCGCGCCGTTCGACGACCCGAAGCTCCGGGAGGCGATGCAGTACGCCGTCGACAAGCAGGCCCAGGTGACCGCCAACGGCGGACCCGCCCTCAACGACATCGCCACCGCCTACCTCCCGCCCTCGCTCACCGGCGGCCGCGCCGCCGACCCGGTCCACACCGCTCCCGCCACCGGGGACGTGAAGAAGGCCGAGAAGCTCCTCGCGGAGGCGGGCAGGGGCGACGGCTTCGACACGACCATCACCGTCTCCACCGGGGACAAGACCCGCGCCGAGGCGCTCCAGCAGAGCCTGGCGCGGGTCGGCATACGGCTGCGGATCGAGACCGTCGACCCCTCCGTCTACTACGACACCATCGGCGACACCGCCGACGCCCCCGACATGGCGATCAGCGGCTGGTGTCCCGACTACCCCTCCGCCGCCACCTTCCTGCCGTTCGTCTTCGACGGCCGCACCATCAAGGCCAAGGGCAACCAGGGCAACGTGTCCCAGTTCCGCGACAAGGCCGTGGAGCGCCGCATGGACGAGATCGCCGCCCTTCCCGACGCGGCCGCCGCCGACACGGCGTGGACCGCGCTCGACCGGGAGATCCAGCGCAAGTCCCCGGCCGTGCCCCTGCTCTGGGAACGCAAGCCGCTGCTCGTCGGCGACAACGTCGCCGGAGCCTTCGGACACCCCTCCTGGACCGGTCAGTTCGACTTCGCCGTGATCGGCCTGAAGGACCCGTCCCGGAGCGAGGGCTGAGAGGACGAGGACACCGCGCCATGACCACGCCCACACCACCCCCACCCGCCCCGGCGTCCCGGCCGGCGTCCGGGCAGCCAACCGCCCCGGAACCCGCGTCACCCACCGACATCGCCGGGTCCGGCCCCGGCGTCGCCCCCGCCCTCGGCGGGCCCGGCACCGCTGCCCTGCCCGCCACCCCCTGGCGGACCACCTGGCGCAGCCTGTGGGGCGACCGGGGCAGCCGTACGGCCCTGATCGCCGCCGCCCTGCTGATCCTCGTCGCCCTCACCGCGCCCCTCCTCAGCCGGCTGGGCGGCTGGTCGCCCACCGACTTCGACGCCGACGCCATCGACCCCTACCTGGGCGGCCTGCCGCGCGGCGCCCTCGGCGGCATCGGCGCCGACCACTGGTTCGGCGTCGAGCCGGTCACCGGCCGCGACCTGTTCGCCCGCGTCGTCCACGGCGGGCAGGTCTCCCTGCTGATCGCCTTCGCCGCCACCGCGATCGTCGTCGTCACCGGCACAGCCGCGGGCATCGCCGCCGGCTACTTCGGCGGGCCTGTCGACACCGTACTGAGCAGGCTGATGGACCTCACCATGTCCTTCCCCTCGCTCATCTTCATGATCGCGATGATGTCGGTGGCCCAGGACGTCAACCGGGTCGTCCTGATGACCGTCGTCATCGGCGTCTTCGGCTGGCCCGGCATCGCCCGCGTGGTGCGCGCCGAGGCCCTCGCCCTGCGCCACCGCGAGTTCGTCGAGGCCGCCCGTGCCTGCGGCAGCGGCCCCTGGCGCATCCTCACCCGGCAGGTGCTGCCCAACATCTCCGGGCCCGTCATCGCCTACACCACGCTGCTGATCCCCGGAATGATCAGCACGGAGGCGGCGCTCAGCTTCCTCGGGGTGGGCGTGCGCCCGCCCACCCCCTCCTGGGGCCAGATGATCGCCGAGGCCGTCGCGTACTACGAGACCGACCCGATGTACTTCATCGTCCCCAGCGTCTTCCTCTTCGTCGCCGTCCTCGCCTTCACCGTCCTCGGCGACGCGCTGCGCGACATCCTCGACCCGCAGGGAGGCCGGCCGTGATCGCCTACCTGGTCCGCAGATGCCTCGGCGTGGCCGGCGTCCTGCTCGCCATCTGCGCCGTCACCTTCGTCATCTTCCACCTGCTGCCGGCCGATCCGGCGGCAGCCGCCTGCGGCAAGACGTGCAGCCCCGAACGGCTCGCGGAGGTACGCCACTTCATGGGGCTCGACCAGCCCGTGTGGCGGCAGTTCGGCGACTACCTCCGCGGCATCTTCGCCGGCCGCGAGCTGGGCAGCGGTCCGCACGCGCTCCGGTGCGGCTTCCCCTGCCTCGGCTACTCCTACGAGAACGCCCTGCCGGTGTGGGACCTGCTGATGGACCGGCTGCCCGTCTCCGTCTCGCTGGCGTTCGGCGCGGCCTGTCTGTGGCTGGTGCTCGGACTGGGCGCCGGGGTCACCGCCGCACTGCGCAAGGGCGGACCGCTCGACCGCACGCTGATGGTCGGCGCGGTGGCCACGGCCTCCCTGCCCGTCTACTTCACGGCGGTGATGCTCCTGTACGGGCTGGTCCGGCTGACCGGACTGCTGCCCTACCCCACCTACGTCCCCCTCACCGACGACCCCGTCTCCTGGGCGGCCAACCTGCTGCTGCCCTGGACCGCGCTGGCGCTGCTGTACGCCGCCATGTACGCCCGCCAGAGCCGCAGTTCGATGATCGAGACGATGGCGCAGCCCTACATCCGGACCGCCCGCGCCAAGGGGCTGCCCGCCCGGACCGTCGTGGTCAAACACGGACTGCGCTCCGCGATGATGCCGGTCCTCACCCTCTTCGGCATGGACCTCGGCGCACTGCTGGCCGGCGCGGTCATCACCGAGTCCATCTTCGGCATCCCCGGCGTGGGCCGCCTCTTCTACGACGCCTTGCAACGCTCCGACCAGCCCGTCGTGCTCGGCGTCACCCTGCTCGCCGCCTTCTTCATCGTGGCGGCCAACGTCGTCATCGACCTCCTGTACGCCGTCGTCGACCCGAGGGTGAGGAACTGACGTGCCGCCCACCACCGCACCGGACCGCCCGCTCCTGCGCGTCCATGACCTGCGGGTCGCCTTCGACACCCCCGGCGGCACCGTCCAGGCCGTCGACGGGGTCTCCTTCACCGTGGAGGCCGGCCGCACCCTGGGGCTGGTCGGGGAGTCCGGCTCCGGCAAGTCGGTCACCTCCCTGGCCGTGCTCGGCCTGCACCGCCGGGCCAGGGTGAGCGGATCGATCACCCTCGCCGGGGAGGAACTCGTCGGCCTGGGCGACCGCCGGTTCGGCCGGCTGCGCGGCCGCCGGATGGCCATGGTCTTCCAGGACCCGCTGTCCGCGCTGCACCCCGCGTACACGGTCGGCGAACAGATCGCGGAGGCCCACCGCCACCACTTCGGCAGCGGTCGGCGCGCCGCCCGCCGGCGGGCCGTGGAGATGCTCGGCGAGGTCGGCATCCCCGAACCGGCCCGCCGGGCGGGGGAGTACCCGCACCAGTTCTCCGGCGGGATGCGCCAGCGCGCGATGATCGCCATGGCCCTGTCCTGCGAACCCGAACTCCTCGTCGCGGACGAGCCGACCACCGCCCTCGACGTCACCGTCCAGGCGCAGATCCTCGAACTGATCGCCCGCCTCCAGCAGGAACGGGGCCTGGGCGTCCTGATGATCACCCACGACCTCGGAGTGGTGGCACGCGTCGCCCACGAGGTGCTCGTCATGTACGGCGGCCGGGGAGCCGAACAGGCTCCGGTGGACGGGCTGTTCGAGGCTCCGGCACACCCCTACACCCAGGGCCTGCTGGACTCGCTGCCCCGCCTGGACGACCCCGACGACGCCCCGCTGCGCGCCATCCCCGGCAGTCCGCCGTCACCGGCCGAGCCGCGCTCCGGCTGCCCCTTCGCGCCGCGCTGCCCCCGTGCCGCCGCCGCCACCGCTCCGGAACGGGCCCGCTGCGCCACCGTGACCCCCCGCCTCACGGGGCTGCCCGGCGGCCGGACGGTCGCCTGCCATCTGCCCCTGAGTGCCGCACCGCCCGTCCCGCGACCCGGCCCGCCCGGCGGGGTCCCCGCACCGGCCGAGGAGCCCCGATGAGTACACCGCGCCCCACGTCACGCAGTACTACCGCCCGCTCAGCGGCCTCCGACGCGGTGGGGGCACCCGGAGGCGCGTCGCCGGCCGGCCGGGCGGGCCCCCGCACGGCCGAGGGCGCGGGTGCCGGCTCCCGTACGACCGAGGACGCCGGAGCGGGGCCCCTGCTGTCCGTACGGGGTCTGGTCAAGGAGTTCCCCCGCCGCCGCTTCCCGGGGCGTGCCGCGGCGCCGGTCCGCGCGGTCGACGGCGTCGATCTGGAGCTCGCGGCGGGCGAGACCCTCGGGCTGGTCGGTGAGTCCGGGTGCGGGAAGTCCACCACCGGCCGGATGCTGGTGCGGCTGCTCGAACCCACCGCGGGGACCGTCGAGTTCGAGGGCCGCGACATCACCCGGCTGTCCCCGCGCGAACTGCGGGCCACCCGGCGTCGCCTCCAGATCGTCTTCCAGGACCCCCATGCCTCGCTGAACCCCCGGCAGACGGTCGCCCGGATCATCTCCGAACCCCTGCTGGTGCAGGGAGCCACGGTCCGGGCGGCCCGCGACAGAGCCGCGGAGCTGCTCGATCTGGTGGGTCTGGGGGCGCAGCACCTGGACCGGCACCCGTACCAGTTCTCCGGCGGCCAGGCGCAGCGCATCGGGATCGCCCGCGCCCTGGCGACCGGGCCCCGGCTGATCGTCGCGGACGAGCCGGTCTCCGCGCTGGACGTGTCGGTCCAGGCCCAGGTCGTCAACCTGATGGAGCGTCTGGGAGCCGAACTGGGGCTGTCGTTCCTCTTCATCGCCCACGACCTCTCCGTCGTGAAGCGGGTCTGCGACCGGGTGGCGGTGATGTACCTGGGCCGCATCGTCGAGATCGGCGACAAGCGCGAGGTGTACGGCCGGCCTGCGCACCCCTACACCCGAGCGCTGCTCTCGGCGGTCCCGCTGCCCGACCCGGCGGCCGAGCGCCGCCGGGAGCGGATCATCCTGCTGGGCGACCCGCCGAGTCCGGCCGCGCCGCCCAGCGGCTGCGGCTTCCACCCGCGCTGCCCCAAGGCGCAGGCCGTCTGCCGCACCGAGCGGCCGCTGCTCCGCACCGCGGGCCCCGGTACGCGCACGGCCGCTTGCCACTTCCCGGAGACGGACTGAGTGGTTCCCGGTGGCCCGGACGCCCGTCCGTGCCACCGGGAACGGGCGTCAACAGACCGTCATTCAACCGGCGTTCACCGGTAAGTCGGATCGGATTCGACCCAGGGCCTTCCCTGTGGGGTGTGACCTGTGCCATTGTACATGGCACAAGGCGTGGGCATGTCAAGCGCGACGGTGTCCCCTTCCGTCGTCCGGCGACAGCACGGCTGTGAGTACACCCCCCCGGCCCGCGCCCTCCATCCCATCGGTCACGCACCCGCGTGCCTCCGATCCCCTCATGGGAGGAAACAACGTGAGAACCACACTCGTCCGCCGAGGTGTGGGTGCCGTTCTGCCCCTGGCTCTGGCCGGGGCGATGGGCCTCGGGCTGCTCACGCAGCCGGCCGGGGCGCAGCCGAGCTCCCCCTCGGCAGTCACGGCATCCACCGCGTCGCAGCCGTCCCGGCCCGCCGCGTCCGGAAAGCTCGCTCCTCAGGCGCAGCAGTTCGCGGACACGGACGCCGACCACCAGCTCAAGGACGCGCTGGAGGCGTCCCGGATACCCCCGGTGAGCGCCGACAAGTCGGCCCTCAAGGAGGCGTACGGCGACCACGACGCCCCCGGGGAGCGGAAGGCGGGCGAGAAACCCTCGGCGAAGGCGGTCGCCGCGTGCGACCCCGCCGACTTCACCGGCCGGACCGGGGCCGAACTCGTACGGCAGATCAAGGCGTCCACCGTCGACTGCGTGAACACCCTGTTCAGCCTGACCGGCGAGAACGCCCGACTGGCCTTCCGCGAGGCCCAGATGACCACCGTGGCCTACGCGCTGCGCGACAGTGCCGCCTACTATCCGGGCGACGGCAGCACCGGTACCCCGCAGCTCGTGCTCTACCTCCGGGCCGGGTACTACGTGCAGTGGTACAACCCGGACGTCGTCGGACCGTACGGGAGTGCCCTGCGGACCGCCACCCGCTCGGGCCTCGACAGCTTCTTCGCCGCCCCCCGGTCGCGCGACGTCACGAACGAGAACGGCGAGACCCTCTCCGAGGCGGTCATCCTGATCGACAGCGCCCAGGAGAACGCCCGCTACCTCTTCGTCGTCAAGCGGCTGCTGGCGGACTACACGTCCTCCTGGAACGACTTCTCCCGGATGCTCGCCGCGGTCAACAACGTGTACACGGTGACCTTCCGAGGCCACCAGGTGCCCGCGTTCGTCAGCGCCGTCGGGGCGGACCCGAGCGTCATCGACTCCCTGCACCGCTTCGCCGCCGCCCATCTCTCCCTGCTCGACGGCGACCACGCGTACCTGACCTCCAATGCCGGACGGGAACTGGGCCGCTTCCTCCAGCACGAGAGCCTGCGGGCGAAGACGCGCCCGCTCGCCGCCGACCTGCTGCGCAAGACCTCCCTCACCGGCCCGACCGCCCCGCTCTGGGTGGGCGTGGCGGAGATGGCCGACTACTACGACCGGGCGAACTGCTCCACCTACGGGGTCTGCGACCTCCAGGAGCGCCTCAAGCGCGAGGTGCTGCCGGTCCGCCACACCTGCAGCCCCGGCATCCGCATCCTCGCCCAGCAGATGACCTCCGCCGAGCTGAACGCCAGCTGCACCAGCCTCATCCAGCAGGACGCGTACTTCCACCGGGTCGCCAAGGACAACGGCCCGGTCGCCGGCGACAACAACACCTCCATCGAGGTGATCGCCTACGACTCCAGCGCCGACTACCAGACGTACGCCGGGGCGATGTACGGGATCGACACCAACAACGGCGGCATGTACCTGGAGGGTGACCCCTCCGCCGCGGGCAACCAGCCCCGCTTCATCGCCTACGAAGCGGAGTGGCTGCGGCCGGACTTCCACATCTGGAACCTCAACCACGAGTACACGCACTACCTCGACGGCCGCTTCACCATGCACGGCGACTTCACCGAGAACATGTCCACCCCCACCGTCTGGTGGGTCGAGGGCTTCGCGGAGTACATCTCCTACCACTACCGGGGCCAGCCCTACACCGCGGCGATGACCGAGGCCGGCAAGGGCACGTACGCCCTCAGTACGCTGTTCGGCACGGACTACAGCCACGACACCACGCGGGTGTACCGCTGGGGCTACCTCGCCGTGCGGTACATGCTGGAGAAGCACCCCGCCGACATGGACCGGGTCCTCGGCCACTACCGCACCGGCCAGTGGGCCGCCGCCCGGACCTACCTCACCAGCACCGTCGGAACCCGCTACGACAGTGACTTCCGGACCTGGCTGGCCGGGTGCGCCGCCGGTGACTGCGGGAGCGGGGACGGCGCCGTCGCCGAGTGCACCGACCCCGACACCCGTGTGCTGGGCGAGAACTGCCGCCGCAGCAACCTCTCCGCCACCCAGGGCAACTACTCCTACCACTACCTGTATGTCCCGGCCGGCACCCAGCAGCTGAAGATCACCGTCAGTGGCGGCACCGGCGACGCCGACCTCTACTACAGCGACGCGGGGTGGGCCACCACCTCCTCCTCCACCCAGCGGGCCACCGGCTCCGGCAACTCCCACACGCTGACGATCAGCAACCCGCGCGCCGGCGCCAACTACATCAGCCTGTACGCGGCCGCCGCGTTCGGCGGAGCGACCCTCACCACCGCCTACTGACCGGAGGTCCCGTCCCCTCTTCCGGGGCCCACGCCATCGGCGCGGGCCCCGGCACGGTCGTGCGCCGGGCCGTGGGCGGGGGCGGCGGGAAGCGGCCGGGCTCCGCTGATGCTCCTATTGCTGTCAAGCGGCTTGAAGCCAGTCGCGGTAGGAGTGGGCGAGGTCGTCGTCCCTGCTGAGTCCTCGTTCAAGTCTGGAGATCATCCGGATGATTTCCTTCTTCGTCCTTCCGGCAGCGGTCTGTCGCGCAACGTAGGCGCGGGTCCGGGCGTCGCCGGACATGCGGACCAGGGCGATGCGGTAGAGGGCTGCGTTGGCCGCTCGGTCGCCGCCCCGGGAGAGTCGGTGCCGGTTGGTTCTGCCGCTGGAAGCAGGGACCGGGGCAGCCCCGCACAGCGCTGCGAAGGACGCCTCGGTCCGCATCCGTTCGGGGTTGCCGCCCGCGGTGATCAGCAGTCGTGCGGCGGTGTCGGGGCCGACACCGTAGGCGGCCCGCAGGCCCGGGTTGTGGGTGGTGACCTCGGCATCCAGGGCCCGCGTCAGTGTTTCGTGCTCGGCGGTGAGCGCCTTGACCCGGCGGGCGAGGCTCTTCAACGCGGTCAGCACGGCGATGTGGAGGGCGTCACCGGCCGGCCGCAGCCGGGCCAGGGCCTCGGTGCGATCGGTGCCCTTGAGCTGCCCGTACTTCGCGCGGATGGCTTCCGGGGCAGTGATGAGGACGTTGCCGATCTGATTGAGCGCGGCGGTGCGGGCCTTGACGGCGGAGCGGGCTGCGTTGTGCAGGGCACGTATCCCGGCGACCGTGTCGTCCTTGGGGGAACTGGAGGCTCTGCCGGACAGGGCGGCGCGGGCGGCGGCGTAGGCGTCGATCGGGTCGGACTTGCCGGTGCGGCGCCGTTCGGCCTTGTCGGGGCGGTTGACCTCGACAACCTGGTGCCCGTGGGAGCGGGCGGTCCGCGTGAAACCGGCCCCGTAGGACGAGGTGCCTTCCACCCCGATCGAGACCACACGCCCGTGCGCGGCCAGGAAGGCCAGGGCTGCCGCGTATCCAGCGGCGGTGGTGGAGAACTCCGCATCCGCGAGATGACCGCCGTTTTCGCTGATCACAGCGACGTGGACGGTGTCAGCGTGGGAATCGGCCCCACCGAACACATCCTGGTCCACGGTGTCCGCCGCAACCTCTGATGCCATGCTGATACTGCCTTCCCAGCCGAAGGTGGGCGCCGGCCGGGTGGCGCAGACAGGACATTGAAGGGGCTTCTGACCAAGCTCCTATCAGGTCATGTTCCGCCTGGCCGGAGCCATGAGAACGAGCTCCGGCAGCCGGACAGAACAGCGCGAAGACAGCCCAGCAGGGCGTCAGTCAGTGCCCGAGTCACGACCGCCGGAACCCGAGTATCAGCATCAATGTCAGTGCCTCCCCATACAGTCGGAACATCACTCGGGGAGCACCGGAGAAGGAGCCCAGTCATGTCCGCCAACAGGATCCAGCACAAGGTGAATCACGTCGCTCTGGTCGTGGACGCCTCCGGTTCCATGCACCAGCACCAGGGTCAGCTGATCCGCGTCGTGGACGAGTTCGTGGCGGGGCTGAAGGCGGAGTCGGACAGCCTCGGCCACGAGACCCGGATCAGCCTCTACTCCTTCGACCACCGGGTGGAGAACCTGGTCTGGGACATGGACGTGAAGCACCTCCCGTCCATGCGGGGGCTCTACAAGGTCAACAACGGCGCGACCGCGCTCATCGAGGCGTCGCTGAAGTCCCTGGACGACCTGGGGCACATCTGGGAGGAGTACGGCGAGCACAGCTTCCTCCAGATCGTCGTGACGGACGGCGAGGAGAACGCCTCCGGCGGCGACCGGCGGCACGACGGCGACATGACGATCCTCGGCCCGTGGCTCGACCGGATCACCGCGAAGATGGGCGGGCTGCCGGGGCACTGGACCTCCGCGATCCTCGTCCCGAACTCCCTGGCGAAGCGCACCGCCCAGAACTACGGCTTCCCCGCCGGCAACATCGCCATCTGGGACGCGGACTCCCAGAAGGGCGTCGAGGACGCGATCGGCACCGTGCGCGCCGCCGCCACCAGCTTCCTGCGCGGCCGCGAGCAGGGCGTGCGCGGCACGAAGAACCTGTTCGCCGTCGGCCAGGACATATCGGTGGACGACGTGCGGGCCACCCTCGAACCGGTCCCGGCCGACAAGTACCGCCTGCTGAAGGTCGACAAGGAGGCGGAGATCCGCGCCTTCGTCGACTCACATCCGGGCGTCACCTACGAACGCGGCTCCTGCTACTACCAGTTGGGCTCGCGGGTCCAGGTGCAGCCCGACAAGGAGGTCATCGTCGTCGAGAAGGACACCGACCGCGCCTACACGGGCGAGGCGGCGCGCAACCTCCTGTTCGGCGCGGGCGTGCGCGGGACCGTCTCGGTGAAGGCCGGCAACAACCCCAAGCTGGAGGTGTACGTGCAGAGCCGCTCGGTGAACAGGAAGCTCAAGGCCGACACCCGTCTGCTCATCATGCTCTGATGCCGACACCCGTCTGCTGATTGCTCTGATCAGGTGGGCGGCCGTTCAGTCCGGGGTCGCCGGGGTGGAGGTGTCCGTCGCCACCGACACCGCGAGTGCGCCCAGGGCCGTGCCCATGAGGCAGCGCTGGGCGCGGAGCCAGGAGGGGCGGCCGGCGAGGAAGACGGCGATGGCTCCCGCCGCCAGGACGATCCCCAGGTTGACGGTCAGGGCCACCACGATCTGCACGGAGCCCAGAACCAGGCCCTGGAGCAGCACGTTCCCCTTCTCCAGAGCGATGAACTGCGGGATGAGGGAGAGGTACATGATGGCGATCTTCGGGTTGAGCAGGTTCGTCATCAGCCCCATCGAGAACAGCCTGCGCGAGGAGTCGTGCGGCAGCTCCGCCGGCGCGAAGACGGAGACGCCTCCGGGCCGCAGGGCGGACCAGGCCAGATGGGCGAGATAGGCGGCTCCGGCCAGCTTGACCGCCACGTACAGCTCGGGCACCGCGAGGAAGACCACCGACAGGCCGAGATTCGTGGCCAGCAGATAGACCAGGAACCCCACGGCCACCCCGCCGAGGGACACCACTCCCGCACGCCGCCCCTGGGTGATGCTCCGGGAGACGAGATAGATCATGTTCGGCCCCGGCGTGAGGACCATGCCCAGGGCGACCAGAGCGACGCCCAGCACTCCGCTCAGCTCGACCACGCCCGTCCACCGATCCGTTCACGCGGTACCGGACGGTCCGGCCCGTTGTTCACCGATCGCCTTGCTCGGTGCAATCGACGGTAGGCGGCCCCGGGGAGTCGGTGCAATAGCGGTCATTGCGCTCGGTGCAATGCTGTGCTGGGATGGCGCTCCACGCACCGGGGGAGGAGAGGAACGTGAAGGACTTCCGGTCCGTCGCGGACGCCGTGGCGGCGGATATCGGGAGCGGCCGGCTCGGACCCGGAGAACGGCTGCCTCCCCAGCGGGAGTTCGCCCGCCGCCACGCGATCGCCGACTCCACCGCCGCCCGCGTCTACCAGGAGCTCGCCCGCCGGGGCCTCACCGTCGGCCAGGTCGGTCGCGGCACGTTCGTCACGCAGCAGCCGGGTGCTCCCGCGCCCGCCCCCGCCCTGTCCGAGCCCTCCGCCGCCCGCGTCGACCTGGAGCTCAACCACCCCGTCGTCCCCGAACAGGCCGCGCTGCTCGCCGCGGGCCTGGAGAAGCTGGTGCGCTCCGACCGTCTGGAATCGGTGCTCCGCCCGGTCGGGCCCGCCGGCACCCCCGCCGCGCGCGAGGCCGCCGCGGCACTTCTCGCACGGGGCGGCGGGCGGCCCGCTCCGGGGCACGTCCTGTTCGCCGGGAACGGCCGCCAGGCCCTCTCCGCCGCCGTCGCCGCACTCACCAGGCCCGGTGCCCGGCTGGGCGTCGAAGAGTTCACCTATCCGGTGCTGAAGGCCGTCGCCGCCCGGCTCGGCGTCACCCTCGTGCCGCTGGCCATGGACGAGGAGGGGCTGATCCCCGAGGCGGTGGAGGAGGCGCACCGCGCCGAACCGCTGCACGCCGTCTACGTACAGCCGGTCCTGCACAACCCGCTGTCCCGCACCATGTCCGCACGGCGTCTCGACCACCTGGCCGACGTGCTCCTGACCTCAGGAATCCACGCCGTCGAGGACGCCGTCTGGGCCTTCCTCCGGGACGACCTGCCGTCGCTCGCCTCCCGTGCTCCCGAACGGACCGTCCTGGTGGACAGCCTCTCCAAGCGGCTCTCACCGGGGCTGACGCTCGGGTTCGCGGTGGCCCCGGCCGCACTCGCCGGCCGGGTGACGGGGGCGCTGCGCTCCGGCGGGTGGACGCCCATGCGGTTCCCCCTGGAGGCGATGGTGCGCTGGCAGGCCGACGGCACCGCCGCCACCCTCGTACGGGCCAAGCGGCGGGAGGCGCGGGCACGTCAGGAGATCGCGCAACGCCACCTCGGCGACTTCCGGACGGGCGGCGACCCCTGCTCGTACTACCGCTGGTGGGAGCTGCCCGACCCCTGGCGCGCCGACACCTTCGTCGCCGCCGCCGCGCGGCACGGCATCGCCGTGACCCCGGCGGCCGCGTTCCGCGTCGGCCGCCGGAGCGGCCCGCGGGCCGTCCGTCTCGGGTTGGCGTCGCCCACCCGCGACGTGCTCTCCGGGGCCCTGAGGACCCTCGCCGACATCGCCCGGACCGCGCCGGACGACCTGGCCGGAGAGTGAGCGCCCGCCCCGTACCGGGGCCACCCCTGCGTCAGGGCGCGCCGTCGCCGCGTCGCGCGGTCTCCTCCAGGAGGCCGTCGAGGTCCTTCAGCCGGTCGAGGCCCTTCACGGCCCTGGCCATCCGGTGGTTGGCGCTCAGGGTCGTGCGGTGGCGGTGGAGGAAGGCCCAGTAGCCCGCCGTGTACGGGCAGGCGTGCTCGCCGGTGCGCTCGGTGGGGCGGTAGGCGCAGGGGCCGCAGAGATCGCTCATCCTGTGGATGTAGGCCCCGCCGGAGGTGTACGGCTTGGTCGTCATCCGGCCGCCGTCCGCGTACTGCGACATGCCGACGACGTTGGGCAGCATCACCCAGTCGTAGCCGTCCACGAAGCACCGGTGGAACCAGTCCGTCACCGCCGCCGGGTCCCAGCCGTCCTGGAGGGCCCGGCTGCCCAGCACCATCAGACGCGGGATGTGGTGGGTCCAGCCGGTGTCGCGCACCTGCTCCAGCACGGTGGACAGGCAGTTGGCGGTGACCGCGTCCGCGTCCAGATCGAGGAACCAGTCGGGCGGCGGCGCCCGGTGGCGCAGCGTGTTGCGGGTCCGGTAGTCCTCGCCGAAGTGCCAGGAGAGCTGCCAGACGTACTCCCGCCAGCCGGCGATCCGCCGGACGAACCCCTCGACGCTGTTGAGCGGCGCGTCCCCCGCCCGCCACGCCGGTGGAAGCGGCGGCGGCTCAGGACGGAGCGCGCCTCGATCATCAGGAGCGGGGCGTGCGCATCCGGTCCGCCGTGGCGCGGGTCGAGGAAGTGCGGGCCCAGTTGGTCCCCGAAGAGCCAGTGGGTGCGTGGTGCCATGAGGTGTTTCCGTCCTGACGCCGGTGGCCCCCGCCCCACGCTAGGGACGCCTCCAGGAGGTCCCGGCGACGCCACGCCGGTCAGTGACGCCACGCCGGTCGGCGCGCGACGGCCGGTCGGAGGCGCGACCGTCCCCCGACAGGGCGGCGGGCGATCAGGTGGTGGCCGGCCGCACCGGCCGCTCAGCCCGTCGCCGCGGTCATCCGCCGCAGCCCCGTGTACTGGAGCCCGGTGTAGACCGCCACGATCACCGCGCCGATCAGCAGCAACACCACCCCCGTGCCGTTGAGCGGCATGACGTCGGCGACGGCCGTCACCAGGCAGCCGGCCGCGCACACGGCGTTGACCGCGACGACGGTCCTGGCCAGGGCGGCCGGGATCACCGGGTAGCCCGCGATCAGGGCGAGGCAGGCCGCCCCGCCGAGCTGGAAGATCCCGAACGCCATCGCGAAGGCGACCGGCATCCCGGTCAGGGAGCCCAGCGGCGCGGCGGCCGCGACGAGGACGAGGCCCATCACGGCGGTGCTCGCGCTGTCCACGCGCAGCACCAGACGGAGGAAGCGGGCGGCGTCCGTGGCAGGGGACGGAACGGCGGTCGGGGCGAGGGTGTGCGACATCATGGGTCTCCGTAAGTTGTTGGGTGGCCCGGGAGGGCCGGGTGTGGCTTATGGGGTCTTGCCTTCAGTGGCTTCGAAGGAGTGGCCGTCCGGCTCTCCGGGGCGCCCTGGCTGCTGATTGAGATGTGCGCGCTGTGTGCGGTCGCTGATTGCGGAGATGACAGCGGGGTGTTCCTCGGGCCGACGGCATGTCGTGTGGGACGAGGAGGGGTTCGTGAGCAAGGGGAAAGAGCAGGTCTGGGCCGGTGTCGATGCGGGCAAGGGGCATCACTGGGCGGCTGTGGTCGATGGGACCGGTGCGACCCTGTGGTCGAAGAAGGTCGACAACGACGAGTCGGCGATCCTGACCGCGCTCGGCGAGATCCTCGACCTGGCGGACCAGGTCCACTGGGCGGTGGACATCTCCGGTACGTCCTCCGCGCTGCTGCCGGCCCTGCTCGCGGCCCACGGCCGGCGGGCCGTCCACGTGCCCGGGCGCACGGTCAACCGCATGTCGGGGGCCTACCGGGGTGAGGCGAAGACCGACGCCCGCGACGCCTACGTCATCGCCGAAACCGCCCGCCACCGCAGCGACTTCGCCGCCATCGGCGTGCCGGCCCAGCTGGCCGCCGACCTCGCGCTGCTGACCGCCCACCGCTCCGACCTGGTGGCCGACCGGGTCCGGATGATCAACCGGCTCCGCGACATGCTGACCGGCGTCTTCCCCGCCCTGGAACGGGCCTTCGACCACAGCTCGCAGAAGGGCGCACTGGTCCTGCCGACGGGCTACCGGACCCCGGCCGCGATCCGCCGCCGCGGCCGGGCGCGGCTGACGGCCTGGCTCGCCAACCGCAGCGTCCGCGGGGCCGACGCGGTCGCCGCGACCGCGCTGGAAGCCGCCCACGCCCAGCAGACCGCGCTGCCCGGCGAGGACGTCGCCGCCCAGATCGTCGCCGACCTGGCCACGCAGATCCTGACCCTGGACGACCGCCTGAAGCGGATCGACCAGCAGATCCGCGACACCTTCCGCAGCCACCCGCAGGCCGAGATCATCGAGTCGATGCCCGGCATGGGCCCGATACTCGGCGCCGAGTTCGTCGTCGCGGCCGGCGACCTGGCGGCCTACGCCGACGCCGGCCACCTCGCCTCGGCGGCCGGGCTCGTGCCCGTCCCGCGCGACTCCGGACGCCGCACCGGCAGCCTGCACCGCCCCAAGCGCTACAGCCGCCGCCTGCGCCGGGTGTTCTACCTGTCCGCACAGACCAGCATCATCCGCGAGGGCCCGAACCGGGACTTCTGCCTCAAGAAGCGCGGCGAAGGCTGCAAACACGTCCAGGCCGTCATCGCCCTGGCCCGCCGTCGGGCCAGCGTCCTGTGGGCACTCCTGCGCGACAACCGAGTCTTCACCCCCGAGCTGCCGGTCGCGCAAGCGGCTTGACTTCATCATTGAGACTCCTTCGTGCGGCGGGTCGGTGACACCGTGTCATGCGGGAGGGCGGGGACTCCATGACCTCCCGGGTCAAGACCGCGGGGGGCGCGGCGCCATGGGTACGGTGGAGGCATGGAGATCCAAGAGCCTTCCCGTGTGGGCCCGTTGCTCCGGGCGTGGCGCCGCCGACGCAAGCTCAGCCAGCTCGAACTGGCCCTGCGGGCGGACTCCTCGACCCGGCACCTCTCCTGCGTCGAGACCGGTCGCGCCCGGCCGAGCCGTGAGCTGATCCTCCGGCTCGCCGACCACCTCGACATTCCGCTGCGGGATCGCAACGGCCTTCTGCTGGCCGCCGGTTACGCTCCCGCCTACCGGGAGTCACCGCTCGACAGCGAGCCGATGGCCATGGTCCGCTCCGCGATCAGGGCGATGCTCGCGGGCCACGAGCCGTACCCGGCCGCCGCGATCGACCGGATCTGGAACATCGTCGACCGCAACGACGCCATGTCCCTGCTCCTGGGCACCGTGCCGCCGCACCTGACGGAGTCGGGCGGCAACGTCATGCGGCTGATCCTCCACCCGGAGGGGCTCGCCTCCCAGTGCCTGAACTTCACCCAGGTCCGCGCCCACGCCCTGGGGCGGCTTCGGCACCAGGTCGACACCACCGGCCACGGCGACCTCCGGGAGCTGTACGAGGAGGTGTCCGCCTACCCGGCACCGCAGGGCCTCGACGCCGACCCCGGCCCGGTGGACCCGACCGGTATCGTCGCTCCGCTGCGCATCCGTACGCCCCTCGGCGACATGGCGTTCTTCAGTACGATCGCCACCTTCGGGGCCCCGGCCGACGTCACCCTGTCGGAGCTCGCGGTGGAGTCGTTCTTCCCGATGGACGAGCGGACGGACGCACTGCTGCGCACCCTGGCGTCGACGGGAGCCGGGGGCCGCTGACCGTACGGCCCGGAGCCCGCGCGCCGGAGCGTCCCGGGCGTCAGCGACGGCGCGGTTCGGAGCCGGAGCCCGACGCCGCGTGGGGATGTGCCCGGAAGTCCCGCCCCGCGCTCCGCAGTTGCTGGGCCCGCAGCCGGGCTGCCTGCTCGATCAGCAACCCGTCCACGTTCTCGGTGGCCCCGCGGCGTCCGCGCCGTACCAGCACCACCGCACACCACGCGCACACCCCGCCGATTCCTGCGAGCAACGCGACGAACGTCCCCATGAACCCCCCGATCCCCGTACCGCGGCAGTACCGGCGCTTCCCATGGTCGGCGTTCCCGCTGCCGCGGCACAAGGCCTGATCCCGGTTGACTTGATACCCCCAGGGGGTATCTTGGAACGAGTGGCCGCGATCTGGCGGCCCGGACGAGGGAGTGGGCCATGCAGACCGGTCTCAAGATCACGGCCTTCGCCGCGGGGCTCGCGGCTGTCTTCGGGTCGGCGTACACGGTGGGAGGGGCGCTGGAACCCGCCGCCGCGCCCAAGGAGCCGGCCCACCAGGACGCCCATGCGGAGAAGGAGCGCCCGGCGAAGAAGAAAGGCGCGGGGGAGTCCCGGGAGCTTCCCGGCGGCCTGCAGATCTCCCGCGACGGTTTCACACTCGACCTCGACACCCCGCGCGTCGAGGCGGGCGAGCCGACCGAACTGCGCTTCTCCGTCGTGGACGAGGACACCTCCCGCAAGGTGACCGCGTTCCGCCGCGAACACGGCAAGGAACTGCACCTGATCGTGGCGTCGGACGACCTCGCCACCTACCGGCACCTGCACCCCGTGCGGGCCGCCGACGGCACCTGGTCCGCCCCCGTCGAACTGCCCGAGGCCGGTGGCTACCGGGTCTTCGCCGACTTCACCCCGGACGCGGGGAACGCCGAGGGCGTCACCCTCGGCGCGGATCTCTCCGTGGCGGGTGACGCGCGCCCCGAGCCGCTGCCGGCCGCCGACCGGACGGTGACCGTCGACGGGTACGAGGTGACGCTGGCCGGGGCGTTGCGACCCGGCGCCGCCGGCGAACTCCGGCTGGAGGTCGAGAAGGACGGCAGGCCGGTCACCGACCTCCAGCCCTACCTCGGCGCGTACGGCCACCTCGTCGCGCTCCGCGCCGGCGACCTGGCGTACCTCCACGTCCACCCGAACGGCGAACCGGGCGACGGGCGGACGACGCCGGGCCCCGAGGTCTCCTTCACCGCGACCGCCCCGAGCAAGGGGGCCTACCGGCTGTTCCTCGACTTCCGGCACGAGGGGAAGGTCCGCACGGCCGCGTTCACCGTGCACGCCGGGGGCGCGTCCCCCGAGGAGTCCGCGCCGGAGGACGGGGAGTCCGCCGGTCACGGGCACTGAGGCCCGGCGCGGGCTTCCGTGCGCGCCGAGGGGCCTGCCCGGCGGGCCGGGACGGGGCGCGCCGCTCGACGGCCTCCGGTGCGCCGAGGCCGGGGCCGGCGGTCGCGGCATCACCGTCCCGAGGGGGCCGTGTTCGAGCATCGGCATCGTTGGCTTAGGCTTGCCTAACCTTCATTGCTGGCCAACCTGAGGACCCTCCATGCTCGGCTTCACCCGCGTGCGCCGCCACACCATCGCCGCCACGGCCACCACCGTCGCCCTCGCCGTCGCCCTGGTCGGCTGTTCCTCGGACGGCGACGGCGACCAGGACGGGGCGAAGGACACGGCCAGGAGCGGCGGCGCCTTCCCCGTCTCGATCAAGAGCTCGCTCGGCACCGCGAAGATCGAGGAGAAGCCCGAACGCATCGTCACCCTCGGCCAGGGCTCGGCCGAGACCGCGATAGCCCTCGGCCAGACCCCGGTCGGCATCGAGAGCTACCCGTGGGGCAGCGACAAGTCCGGCTACCTCCCGTGGATCAACGAGGCCGTCAAGAAGTCCGGCGACAAGCTGCCCAAGCAGTTCACCGGCGGCGAGGAGATCGACTTCGAGGCGATCACCGAGCTGGAGCCGGACGTCATCCTCGCCCCCTGGTCGGGCATCACGCAGAAGCAGTACGACGTCCTCAAGGACATCGCCCCCACGGTCGCCTACCCCGACCAGGCGTGGAGCACCGACTGGGACCAGCAGATCGACATCATCGGCAAGGCGCTCGGCCGCACGAAGGACACCGACGGCCTCAAGACGAAGATCGAGAAGCAGCTCGCCGACGCCGCGGCCACCCGGCCGAACTACAAGGACGTCACCTTCTCCTACATCTACAACTCCGGCCCCGGCACCCTCGGCGTCTTCAAGCCCGAGGAGCAGCGCGTCGAGATGGTCTCCTCGCTCGGCCTGAAGGTCGACCCGGTCGTCAACGGCTTCAAGGAGACCCCCGGCACCGACTCGGCCCTCATCGGCCTGGAGAACGCCGAGAAGCTCAAGGACAGCGACATCGTCTTCACGTTCTACACGGACGAGAAGAACCGCAAGGAGATCGAGGGGCAGAAGCTGTACGCCGAGATCCCCGCCATCAAGAAGGGCGCCGTCGTCGCGAGCAACGACAACTCCTTCGTCACCGCTTCCTCGATCATCAACCCGCTGACCGTGCCGTGGACGATCGAGCGCTACCTGCCGCTCATCGACCAGGCCGTCAAGACCGCCGGCAAGTAACCCCGCCCGGGTACCGGAACCACCGAGGCCACAAGGCACACTCCACTCCCATGGCAACCACCACGGTCGCACCCCCGAGCGGCGCCGGTACCTCCCGTACCGGCGCCGCTCGGGTGGCGTTCCTCCTGCTCCTCGGCCTGGCAGCGCTGGCGGTCGCGCTCGGCGCCAGTGTCATGTTCGGCAGCCGCTCCACCTCGTTGGGCGAGGTCGTCGCCGTCCTCCGGGGCACCGCCGAACCCAACGTCACCGTCATCGTCGAGAGCCGCTACCCCCGCACCGCCCTCGGTGTCCTCGCCGGACTCTGCCTCGCGGTCGCGGGCACCCTCATGCAGGGCGTCTCGCGCAACCCGCTGGCCGAACCGGGCCTTCTCGGCATCAACGCCGGCGCCTCCGCGAGCATCGTCGCCGCGACCGCCTGGCTCGGGGCCTCCGGCGCCACCGACACGATGTGGTGGGCGCTGCCCGGAGCACTGGCCGCCGGCGTCCTCGTCCACGTCATCGGTTCCGCCGGTACGGGGACGAGCGTGGTGCGCCTGGTGCTCGCCGGAGCGGTGCTCACCGCCGTCCTGATGGCGTTCATCCAGGCCGTGACCCTCAGCAAGCCCCAGGTCTTCGACAGCTACCGCTACTGGGTCGTCGGCGCGCTCGGCGGCCGGGACTTCGACGTGTTCTGGTCCGTCCTGCCGTTCGCCGCCGTCGGCTTCCTGCTGGCCCTCGCCCTCGGCCCCGGCCTCAACGCCCTGGCCCTCGGCGACGCGACCGCCGTCGCCCTCGGCTCGCACCCCGGACGCACACGGGGCGGCGGACTGCTCGCCGCCACCCTGCTCAGCGCCGCCGCGACCGCCGCCGTGGGCCCGATCGCCTTCGTCGGCCTCGCCGTCCCGCACGTCGTACGGGCCCTGGTCGGCGTCGACTTCCGCGCCCAGATCCTCTTCTCGGCCCTGCTCGGCCCCACCCTGCTGCTCCTCGCGGACGTGGTGGGCCGGGTCGTCATGCGGCCCACCGAACTCATGGTCGGTGTCGTCACCGCCTTCATCGGCGCACCCGCGCTGCTCATCGCCGTACGCAGGATGCGGGGCACCTCATGACCGTCACCGACCGCGCCGCCCCCGCCCGCACGTCCCGTCGTGGCTGTCTGACCATCGGCAGCACCGTGGCGATACCCGTACGCCGGGCCTCCGTGCTCGTGGGCGGCGGGCTCCTCGTCCTTCTCCTCGCGGCCGCCGTGGCGACCCTGGCCTGGGGGCGCCTCGGCATCGACCTCGCCGACCTGCCGGCCGTCCTCGTCGGGGACGCCGAGGGCAAGGACCGGTTCGTCTTCAACCGGCTGCGCGGCCCCCGCCTCACCGTCGCCATCGGGGTCGGCGCGGCGCTCGGCCTCTCCGGCGCGCTGTTCCAGTCCGTCACCCGCAATCCGCTCGGCAGCCCGGACGTCATCGGGCTCTCCGCCGGAGCGGGCGCGGGCGCCGCGTTCTGCGCGCTGATGTTCCCCGACACGGTCCCCGTGCCGGTGGGAGCCCTCATCGGCGCGATCCTGGCGATGGCCCTCGTGTACGTCTCGACCGGCACCGGCTTCCGTAACCCCGCCCGGCTCGTCATCGCCGGCATCGGGGTCGCCGCGATGGGCGCGGCCGTCACCCAGTACGTCGTCTACGCCCTGGAACGCGACAAGGCGTCCGTTCTCACCGCCTACGTCAACGGCAGCCTGACGGCCCGCTCCTGGACCGACGCCACCACCGTCTGGCTGGTCCTCCTCGCCGCCGTCCCGGCCGCCGCGCTGATCTCCCGGCGGCTCGACATCGGGGAGATGGGCGACGACATCGCCGAGGCGCTCGGCTCGGAACCGAAGAAGGCCAAGACCCTGGCGGTGGTCCTGGCCATCGCCCTCTCGGCCGCCGCGGTCAGCGTCTCGGGTCCCATCGCCTTCATCGCTCTGACCGCGCCCCAGATCGCCCGGCGCCTCGCCCGTGGCTCCGGCCCCCACCTGGTGCTCTCCGCGCTCACCGGCGGTCTGCTGCTGGTGCTCGCGGACCTGTGCTCCCAGCAGCTGACGCTCTTCGACGACCTCCCGGTCGGGATCTACACCATGGCGATCGGCGGCGCGTACCTCGGATGGCTGCTGGTACGGGAGTGGCGCAAGGGAGTGCTCTGAGGCCCCGCCGGTCCCCGCCGGGTCACCGGTCGCGGTCCGTCGCGTGCCCGGCCGGGCCCCGCCGGGCACCCCGTACCGGCGGGCACGGCTTCGGCGTTCCGAGGCGGGGAGTTCGGCCGCGAGGCGGAGGCCGGCGGCGCGTCGGAGCGACGACGACTGGTCACGTACAGGTTCGTGGACCATACTGCCCGCCGTGGAGCAGAGCATAGATTCGAACAAGAAGCCCGAGTTCGCCGCAGGCACCGACCCGGCGTTCATCCCCCTGCCCGGACTGGCGGCGCCCGTCGCGCCCCGGAAGCCCGAAGCGGAACCGGAGACCGACCCCGAGGCGGCCGGGCCGGAGGCGGAAGCGGAACGCGACGAGGAGCTCGAGGCCGCTCCGGAGGACGCCGTAGCGGAGACCGACGCCGAGGAGGGCCCCGTCTTCGAGGTCAGCGACCGGCGGGGTTCGATCCGGGTGGCCAGGGAAGGCGTCCGCTTCCGTCTGGACGACCAGGAGGCCGAGTTCGGCTGGGACGAGATCGGCGCGGTGGAGACCACCCCGGCCCGCTTCGGCCGTCGGTTCACGGTGACCGTCCACCTCTCGACCCGCCGCTGGTTCAACGCCGAGGTCGAGGCGGGCAGCCGCAGCGAACTCAAGGGGTGGCCGGCCGAGCTGGACAAGGCCCTGGACGCCTACTTCGAGGAGTCCTGAGCGCTCACGCGCGGGACACCCCCGAGTGGGTGTCCCGTCCGTCGGGCCGGTCGCGGCGACCGGGCCCGGTCGGGGCGCTCGGGCGGCCGGGTCCGGCCGGGGCCTCCGAGCGGTCCGGACGGATCGTGCGGCGCGGGCGTCCGGTCCGCCCGTGCGGCCCCGGACCAGGGCGTCAGGGCTTCTCCCGCCCGCGCCCCCGGACGCGTAGCACGATGTAACCGATCAGGGCGACGGCGGCCAGCGCCAGCACGACCTTGGACACAACACCCACGTACGTTCCGACCACGTCCCACTGGTCGCCGAGCCAGTACCCGGTCATCACCAGCACGGTGTTCCACACCAGGCTGCCCGTCGCCGTCAGTGCGACGAACACCGGCAGCGGCATGCGCTCCACACCCGCGGGCACCGAGATCAGGCTCCGGAACACCGGCACCATGCGGCCCAGCAGAACCGCCTTGGTGCCGTGCCGCGCGAACCACTCCTCCGTCCGTACGAGGTCGGACGCCTTGACCAGCGGCAACTTCGCCCACCACGCGTGCATCCGCTCCCGGCCGAACACGGCGCCGACGCCGTACAGCACCACCGCCCCGACGACCGAGCCGAGCGTCGTCCAGAACAGCGCGGAGGCGATGCTGAGCACGCCCTGCGAGGCCGCGAAGCCGGTCAGCGGCAGGATGACCTCACTGGGCAGCGGCGGGAACAGGTTCTCCAGCGCGATCGCCGCACCCGCGCCGGGCCCGCCGAACGTCTCGACGAGCCCGGCGGCCCAGCCGGCGATGCCCCCCTGGGGCTCCGAGGCGGCGAGAAGCCGCCGGGCCGCCGCCGAGGAGAGGGTCAGGTCCATACCTCCATGGTGGCAGGCCCGGATCAGGCTCCGTCGAGCACCACCGAGCGGCTCAGGTGACGCGGCAGATCGGGGTCGAGCCCGCGTGCGGCCGCCCTGGCGAGGGCGAGGCGCTGCACGCGTACGAGATCGGCCAGCGGGTCGAGCGGGCCGTCCACCCACGTGGCGCCCGTCGCGCGCACCTGCTCCGGAAGGCCCTCGGGCGCCTCCCCGAACATCCAGGTGGCGGTCCCCGCCGTGGAGATGCTGATGGGGCCGTGGCGGTACTCCATCGCGGGGTACGACTCCGTCCAGGACAGCGACGCCTCCTTCATCTTCAGCGCCGCCTCGTGGGCCAGGCCGACCGTCCACCCCCGGCCGAGGAAGGAGAACTGCGTGCACTCCAGGAGCCCGTCGGGCAGCGGCTCGGCGAGCGCGGTCTCCGCGTCCGCGACCACCCGCTCGGCGTGCAGGCCGAGGTGGGCCCGCAGCAGGGTGAGGGCGGTCGTGGCGAACCGGGTCTGGACGACGGACCGCTCGTCGGCGAAGTCCAGGACGACGAGGTCGTCGGCGGCCGCCCGGACGGGGGTCTCCGGATCGGCGGTGACCGCCACCGTGCGGGTGGTGCCGCGCAGCCGGTTCAGCAGCTCCAGCACCTCGGTGGTGGTCCCCGAGCGGGTCAGCGCGACGACCCGGTCGTACCCGCGGCCGACGGGGAACTCGGAGGCGGCGAAGGCGTCCGACTCGCCGTGGCCGGAGCTCTCGCGGAGCCCGGCGTAGGCCTGCGCCATGTAGAAGGAGGTACCGCAGCCGACGACCGCGATCCGCTCGCCCGCGGCGGGCAGGGCGGCTGCCTCGGGGCCACCGGCCAGGGCGGCGGCGCGCCGCCAGCAATCGGGCTGACTGGCTGTCTCGGTCTCTCGGCATACGACACGTCTGCACTCCACGGGAACGAGGTGGACCACGGCAGCGGGGCTGAGCGGGACCGGCCTCGGCCCACCCGCCCGCATGTAGAATTCTGCACGCTACATGCAGTTATCGAACAAAAACAAGCAAGCCGCAGGTGGGAGGCGGGCTCCTGGAGACCGCTGTGCGACGCTTGCGGCGGTCCGGCCCCCGGCGACCGCGTTCCCGCGAAGCGCGGTGCCCGCGCCGGACGGTGAGGAGACGCTCTTGTCCAGGGACGCCCGGTGGGACGCGCTGCTGGAACTGGTCGGCAAGCACGGCAGGGTGGACGTCGAGGAGGCGGCGGGGACGCTCGACGTCTCGGCCGCCACCATCCGCCGCGACCTGGACCAACTCGCCGAGCAGCACCTGCTCACCCGCACCCGCGGCGGGGCGGTGGCGCACGGGGTCTCCTACGAACTGGCGCTCCGCTACAAGACGGGCCGCCACGCGCCGGAGAAGCAGGCCATCGGCCGCGCGGTGTCCGGCCTCGTGGCCGTCGGCGAGGTCGTCGGCCTGACCGGCGGGACGACCGTGACCGAAGTGGCCAGGGCGCTGGCGGTGCGCCCGGACATCGTGGGCGAGGCGACGGTGGCGGGCGGGCAGCCGACGCTGACCGTGGTGACCAACGCCCTCAACATCGCAAGCGAACTGGCGATCCGGCCGCAGATCAAGATGGTCGTGACGGGCGGGGTCGCGCGGCCCCAGTCGTACGAGTTGACGGGCCCGCTCGCGGTCGGGGTGATGAACGAGATCACCCTGGACATCGCGGTGCTCGGGGTGAACGCCATCGACATCGAACGCGGCGCCTACGTCCACCACGAGGGCGAGGCCAGCGTCAACCGGCTGCTCGCGGAACGGGCGCAGCGGGTGGTGGTGGCGGCCGACTCGTCGAAGATCGGCAAGCGGGCGTTCGCACGGGTCTGCGATCTGGGGCTGGTCGACGTCCTGGTCACCGACTCCCGCATCGGCGCGGAGGCGAGGGACCGCTTCGGTGAGGCGGGGGTCCAGGTCATCACGGTCTGAGCGCGGAGGTCCGCCGGATACGGTGCGGGTGTGCGGGCCCACGCCGGGCCGATCGGACGGCGGGGGCGCGAGCGCTCCGGCGCGTGCGGGATGTCATGAACCGATACCGGTCGGGTACCGGAAACGACATGAAGGCCGAGTTCGCCGTGTCGCTGGTACGCCGAACGGGTGAGGGGCGAGAGGATTGCCCGATGAACAGTGAGTGCAGCCGGTGCGAACCCGCCCGGCTCGACGACGGGGTGGGCCTGTGAGCAGGTACGACAGGTATGACCGATACGACGCCACCGATGAACAGTGGGAAGGGCTCGCCCAGGTCGTACCGTTGCGCGGCCGGGACGAGTGGCCGTCCAGGATCGACCACCGCACCGTCCCGGACGAGCGCGCGGCCGAACAGCGACGCCTCGTCGTGCTGCGGGTGCAGGTCTTCGCGGACGCGCGGGAGGTGGCCGAGTACCTGGTCGCCCAGGTGCCGGTGCTGCTCGATCTGACGGCGGCGGAGACGGATGTGGCGAAGCGGATTCTCGACTTCAGCAGCGGTGTGGTCTTCGGCCTCGGCAGCGGCATGCACCGCGTCGACCGCAACGTCTTCCTGCTCTCGCCGGAAGGTATGGAGGTCGAGGGGGTCACTCCGGCGGGTATCGCCCATTCGTAGCTGTGGCCGGGGACGCAGTCGTCGTCGCGGTGGCCGTGGGGAGTGGCAGCCGGGCGGCAGCCGGATCGGACAGCCGCCCTCGGCCTCACCGCGCGGCGTCCGGGGCCCGGAGACGGGCGTGCGGACGGGCGTTGTCGGTGGCCGGTGATAGACCTGGGTCCGTGAAAGACATCGATGTGGCAGAACTGCAGCGTCGGCTGGCCGCGTTCGCCGCGGCGCGGGACTGGGGTCAGTACCACACCCCGAAGAACCTGGCGGCCGCGCTCAGCGTCGAGGCGTCCGAACTCCTGGAGATCTTCCAGTGGCTGACGCCCGAACAGTCCGCCGCGGTCATGGAGGACGCGGGGACAGCTCATCGGGTCACCGACGAGGTCGCGGACGTGTTCGCCTATCTCCTGCAGTTCTGCGAGGTGTTGGGCATCGACCCGACGGCAGCCCTGGTGGCCAAGTTGGAGCGGAACGAGAAGCGTTTCCCCCTCTCGGGTGCCCCGGAACCCGGTGATCGTCACTCTTCGGAGTGATCGAGTTATCCACATTCGACTTCGTGTCCACAGATTTCCGATTTCCTCTGGCCTTACGGTGCTGTAGACCTCACTGTGGGTAATGAATGAGGTGAGCGGGTTTTCGTACGGACGGGGGAGACAGATGGAAGCGGAGCGACTCATCGAGGTCGGGAGGCGGGCGCTGGCGGGCAGCCGGGGCGCGCTGGACGTCATGGCGGAGGCGTGGCAGGCCCAGGCGCTCGCGAGGGCCGTCGGCAGCCGGCTGGCGGTGTGCGGGCCCCTGGAGTTACGGAGCGAGGCGCGGGCGCTGGCGGAGATCGGCGCCGGCTGCTCGGCGCTGGACCACCCCTCGGTGTTCTCCGGTGGCGCTCGGGCGGCGCAGTTGTCCGGGATGGCCGAGGTGCGGCCGACCCTGGCCGCCCTCGCGCTGCTGCTCGGTGAGGCGGGGATCGCTCTGGTCGGAGTGGCCTGCGACACCGGGGAGGACAATCTCTACTGGCAGTGCATCGAGGCGATGGACGCGGCGGACGAGTCGCTGGACCGCGTCCACGGGATGCTGAGACGGCTGTCCGAGCGGGAGCGGGAGCGCGACGGCCCCTACGGCGGCATACGCGGCCCCGCCGCGTCGGCGGCCGGGCCCTGAGAAGAATCCGGGAAAGCCCGGCGCGGGGGAGCCGAGGTGGTCCGGCCGGGCTGATGAGGAGGACCCCGTGCCGGAGGGGCAGGATGGAGGTATGGATCTTCGCATCTTCACCGAGCCCCACCAGGGGGCCGACTACGACACCTTGCTCACCGTGGCCAAGGCCACCGAGGACCTGGGCTTCGACGCCTTCTACCGCTCCGACCACTACCTCCGGATGGGTTCCGGCGACGGCCTGCCCGGCCCGACCGACGCCTGGATCACCCTGGCGGGGCTGGCGCGCGAGACCCGGCGCATCCGGCTGGGCACGCTGATGACCGCGGGCACCTTCCGGCTTCCGGGTGTTCTGGCCATCCAGGTGGCCCAGGTCGACCAGATGTCCGGCGGCCGGATCGAACTGGGCCTGGGGGCGGGCTGGTTCGAGGAGGAGCACCGGGCCTACGGCATTCCGTTCCCGAAGGAGAAGTTCGGCCGGCTGGAGGAGCAGCTCGCGATCGTCACCGGTCTGTGGGCGACGGAGGTCGGCAAGACCTTCAGCTACGACGGCACCTACTACCAGCTCACCGACTCGCCCGCGCTGCCCAAGCCCGCCCAGGCCAAGGTGCCCGTCCTGATCGGCGGTCACGGTGCGACCCGCACCCCGAGGCTCGCCGCGCAGTACGCGGACGAGTTCAACATCCCGTTCGCCTCGCTGGAGGACAGCGAGACCCAGTTCGGCCGGGTCCGGGCCGCCGCGCAGGCGCACGGACGCTCGCCGGACGACCTCGTGTACTCCAACGCGCTGATCGTCTGCACGGGCAAGGACGACGCCGAGGTCGCCCGGCGCGCTGCGGCCATCGGCCGGGACGTGGAGGAGCTCAAGGCGAACGGACTGGCGGGATCGCCCGCCGAAGTGGTCGACAAGATCGGCCGCTACGGGGCGATCGGCTCGTCGAGGATCTATCTCCAGATCCTCGACCTGGACGACCTGGACCACCTGGAACTGATCTCCTCGCAGATCCAGTCCCAGCTGACCTGACCTGACCTGACCTGAAGTGGAGATGGCTGTGAGCACCCGTGGCACGCTCGCCGACGCGCTGGACGCCGGGCCCGTCCTGCTGGACGGCGGGCTCTCCAACCAACTGGAGGCGCAGGGCTGCGACCTGTCCGACGCGCTCTGGTCGGCCCGGCTGCTGGCCGACGCACCGGAACAGATCGAGGCCGCACATCTGGCCTACCTGCGGGCGGGTGCGCGGGTGCTCATCACGGCCAGCTATCAGGCCACCTTCGAAGGGTTCGGGCGGTACGGGATCGACCGGGCCGGGACCGAGGCTCTGCTCGCCCGCAGCGTGCGGCTGGCCCGGCGCGCCGCCGACTCGGCGCGCCGGGCCGATCCCGGACGGCAGGGCTGGGTCGCCGCGTCGGTCGGACCGTACGGGGCGATGCTCGCGGACGGCAGCGAGTACCGGGGCCGTTACGGGCTGAGCGTCCGGGAGCTGGAGCGCTTCCACCGCCCACGGGTGGAGGCCCTGGCCGCTGCCGGGCCCGACGCCCTGGCGCTGGAGACGGTGCCGGACCTGGACGAGGCCGAGGCCCTGGTCCGGGTGGCCGAGGAGACCGGGCTGCCGTACTGGCTCTCGTACAGCGTGGCGGGCGGCCGGACACGGGCCGGTCAGCCGCTGGAGGAAGCGTTCGCGGTGGCGGCGGGGCGGGACTCCGTCCTCGCGGTCGGGGTCAATTGCTGCGACCCGGACGAGGTGCAGGAGGCCGTGGAGCAGGCGGCCGCGGTCACGGGCAGGCCCGCCGTGGTCTACCCGAACAGCGGGGAGGACTGGGACGCGGTGGCGCGGGGGTGGACCGGGCGCGGAACGTTCGACGCGGGGCGGGTGCGGGGCTGGCTCCGGGCCGGTGCCCGGCTCGTCGGGGGCTGCTGCCGGGTGGGACCGGACCGGACAGCCGAACTGGCCGGCCAGCTGGAGGCGTAGACGGGCTGGGTGCGCAGGGCGAGAGCGTGCAGGGCAAGGAGGCGCGGCGAAAATACCTGGTGGGGGCAGGGGGCGGAGACCATACTCGGACAGGTGTTCCTGACAATCGGTACGACCGGCACCCCTGAACGTCCCGCCACGGACCTGGGCTTCCTGCTGCACAAGCATCCCGACAAGGCGCAGGCGTTCTCCACCTCGCACGGCTCCGCGCACGTCTTCTACCCCGAGGCGTCCGCCGAGCGCTGCACGGCCGCTCTCCTGCTGGAGGTGGATCCGGTGGCGCTGGTGCGGCGGGGCAAGGGCAAGGGCCGGGGAGGAGCCCCCGACGCGGTGCTCGCGCAGTATGTCAACGACCGCCCCTACGCGGCCTCCTCGCTGCTGTCGGTCGCCCTCGCCACCGTGTTCAAGTCCGCGCTCGGCGGTGTCTGCCGGGCCATGCCCGAGCGGGCCGGGAGCCCGTTGCCGCTGCGGATCGAGGTGCCCGCCCTGCCCGCGCGGGGCGGTGTCGATCTGGTGCGCCGGCTGTTCACACCGCTCGGGTGGGAGCGGGTCGAGGCCACGGCCGTACCCCTGGACGAGCAGTTCCCCGCATGGGGCGACTCGCGCTACGTACACCTGGTGCTGGAGGGGGAGTTGCGGCTCGCCGACGCGTTGCGCCAGCTCTATGTCCTGCTCCCGGTGCTCGATGACGCGAAGCACTACTGGGTCGCGCCCGACGAGGTGGACAAGCTGCTGCGTGCGGGGGAGGGCTGGCTGGCCGACCACCCCGAGCGGCCGCTGATCACTCGGCGCTATCTCTCCCACCGCTGGGGGCTCACCCGCCAGGCCGACCAGGCGCTGGAGCTGGTGCGGCTCGCCGAGTCGGACGAGCTGGACGTCGAAAGCGTCGACAACGCCGTGGACGAGAGTACCGACACCGAGGAGAAGCCGGTCCCGCTCGCCGAACACCGGCGGACGGCGATCCTCGACGCGCTGCGCGCTGCCGGGGCGAGCCGGGTGCTCGACCTCGGCTGCGGCCAGGGCCAGTTGGTGCAGGCGCTCCTCAAGGACGTGCGCTTCACCGAGATCGTGGGCGTCGACGTCTCGATGCGTGCCCTGACCATCGCCTCGCGGCGGCTGAAGCTGGACCGGATGGGAGAGCGCCAGGCCGGCCGGGTCACCCTGCGGCAGGGGTCGCTGACCTACACGGACAAGGCGCTGACGGGGTACGACGCCGCCGTGCTCAGCGAGGTGATCGAGCACCTGGACCTGCCCCGGCTGCCCGCCCTGGAGTACGCGGTGTTCGGCGCGGCCCGGCCCGCGACGGTGATCGTGACCACGCCGAACGTCGAGTACAACGTCCGCTGGGAGACCCTGCCGGCCGGGCACGTCCGGCACGGTGACCACCGCTTCGAGTGGACGCGGGCCGAGTTCCGGGAGTGGGCCGAGCTGGTTGCCGGACGGCACGGCTACACCGTCCGGTACGGGCCGGTCGGGCCCGAGGACCCCGAGGTGGGGCCGCCGACCCAGCTGGCGGCGTTCACGCGGATCACGGGAGCCGCCGGGAGGACCGAACGCGACACCGGGAAGCACGCCACCGGGATGAAGCGCGACACCGAGAAGAAGAAGGAGGCGGAAGCCGCATGAAGAACGACCACAGCGAGACCGGCGCGGAAGCGGCAGCGACCACCGCCGCCGGCACGGCCACCACGGGCGCCGCGCGGGTGCTGCCGGTGACCGACCTTTCTCTCGTCGTCCTCATCGGGGCCAGCGGATCGGGCAAGTCCACCTTCGCCCGCCGTCACTTCAAGGCGACCGAGATCGTCTCCTCGGACTTCTGCCGGGGGCTGGTCGCCGACGACGAGAACGACCAGAGTGCCAGCCGCGACGCCTTCGACGTGCTGCACTACATCGCGGGCAAGCGCCTGGAGGCCGGACGGCTCACCGTCATCGACGCCACCAGCGTCCAGTCCGAGAGCCGCAAGCAGCTCGTCCAGCTCGCCCGGACGTACGACGTCCTGCCCATCGCCATCGTCCTCGACCTGCCCGAGGAGGTCTGCGCCGCCCGCAACGCGGCCCGCCCCGACCGTGCCTCCATGCCGCGCCACGTCATCCAGCGCCACCGCCGCGAGCTGCGGCGCTCCCTGCGCGGTCTGGAGCGCGAGGGCTTCCGCAAGGTGCACGTCCTGCGCACCGAGGAGGAGGCCGAGCGCGCCGAAGTGGTCCTGGAGCGCCGCTACAACGACCTGCGCCACCTCACCGGCCCGTTCGACATCATCGGGGACATCCACGGCTGCAGCTCCGAGCTGGAGACCCTGCTCGCCAAGCTCGGCTACGTGGACGGTGCCCATCCCGAAGGCCGTACGGCGGTGTTCGTCGGCGACCTCGTCGACCGGGGGCCGGACAGCCCCGGAGTGCTGCGCCGCGTCATGTCCATGGTGGCGGCGGGGAACGCCCTGTGCGTCCCCGGCAACCACGAGAACAAGCTCGGCCGCTATCTCGCCGGCCGCAAGGTCCAGCTCACCCACGGTCTCGCGGAGACCGTCGAGCAGCTGGAGCGCGAGGACGCCGAGCACCCCGAGTTCCGGGGCGAGGTGCGGAAGTTCATCGACTCCCTGGTCAGCCACTACGTCCTGGACGAGGGCAGGCTGGTGGTCTGCCACGCCGGGCTGCCCGAGAAGTACCACGGCCGTACCTCCGGCCGGGTCCGCTCGCACGCGTTGTACGGCGACACCACGGGGGAGACCGACGAGTTCGGCCTGCCCGTGCGCTACCCGTGGGCCGAGGAGTACCGGGGCCGTGCCACCGTCGTCTACGGCCACACCCCGGTGCCCAGCACGTCCTGGATCAACAACACCATCTGCCTGGACACCGGGGCCGTCTTCGGCGGGAAGATGACCGCGCTGCGCTGGCCGGAGCGCGAACTCGTCGACGTACCGGCCGAGAAGGTCTGGTACGAGCCGGTCAAGCCGCTGGTCACCGAGGCACCCGGAGGGCGGGAGGGCCGCCCGCTGGACCTCTCCGACGTGCAGGGCCGCCGGGTGGTGGAGACCCGGCAGCTGGGCCGCGTCGCCGTGCGCGAGGAGAACGCGGCCGCCGCGCTCGAAGTCATGAGCCGGTTCGCCGTGGACCCGCAGCTCCTCGCCTACCTCCCTCCCACCATGGCCCCGACCGCCACCTCGCGGGAGGAAGGCTTTCTGGAGCACCCGGCCGAGGCATTCGCGCAGTACGCGGCGGACGGCGTCGAGCGGGTCGTGTGCGAGGAAAAGCACATGGGCTCCCGTGCCGTCGCCCTGGTCTGCAAGGACGCGGCGGCCGCGACCGCCCGCTTCGGCACGGCCGGCCCCACCGGTGCGCTGTACACCCGCACCGGGCGTCCGTTCCTCGACGACACCGCCCTGACCGAGGCGGTCCTGGACCGGCTCCGCACCGCCGTCACCTCCGCCGGGCTCTGGGAGGAGTGGGACACCGACTGGGTTCTCCTGGACGCCGAGCTGATGCCGTGGTCGCTCAAGGCGGGCGGGCTGCTGCGCTCGCAGTACGCCGCCGTCGGCGCGGCGTCCGGTGCGGTCCTCCCGCCGGCCGTCGCCGCCCTGGAGCGGGCGGCCGCGCGGGGCGTCGCGGTGGCGGACCTGGCGGGACGCCAGCGGGACCGCACGAGGGACGCCGCCGCGTTCACCGAGGCGTACCGGCGGTACTGCTGGACCACCGAGGGACTGGACGGCGTGCGGCTCGCCCCCTTCCAGATCCTCGCCGTCCAGGGCCGGTCCCTCGCCGCGGTCCCGCACGACGAGCAGCTCGCCTGGCTCGACCGGCTCGTCGAGCACGATCCGACCGGGCTGCTCCAGGTCACCCGCCGACTCGTCGTCGACACCGGTGACGAGGCGTCGGTCCGGGCAGGCGTCGACTGGTGGCTGGAGATGACCGGGCGTGGCGGCGAGGGCATGGTCGTCAAGCCGCTCGGCGCGCTCGTCCGCGATGCCGCGGGCCGCCTCGTCCAGCCCGGCGTCAAGGTGCGCGGCCGGGAGTACCTGCGCATCATCTACGGCCCCGAGTACACCCGCCCGGAGAATCTGGAGCGCCTGCGCTCCCGGTTCCTCGGCCACAAGCGTTCGCTCGCGCTGCGGGAGTACGCACTCGGCCTGGAAGCCCTGGACCGGCTGGCGGACGGCGAGCCGCTGTGGCGGATCCACGAGGCCGTGTTCGCCGTCCTGGCCCTGGAGTCCGAGCCGGTGGACCCCCGGCTCTGACCGCTCGGGACCGAACGGCCGATGGCCCTCGGCTCCGGCCGTTCGGTCCAGGTCCCGGCCCCGGCCCCGGCTCTCCGCCCCGGCCGGGACCGACCCGCTCCGGACGCGGGGGCGCGCCCGTCCGGGGCGCGCCCCCGCGGAACAGGTGGGCGATTCGCCGGGTGAACAGTGCTTCGCGTGGTGAGGATGGAGACATGGGATTCCACGTCGACTCCGAGACCGGGCGGCTGCGCCGCGTCATTCTGCACCGGCCGGGGATGGAGCTGAAGCGCCTCACCCCCACGAACAAGGACGCGCTCCTGTTCGATGACGTCCTCTGGGTGCGTCGCGCCCAGGAGGAGCACGACGGGTTCGCCGAGGTCCTGCGCGACCGGGGCATCGCCGTACACCTCTTCGGCGACCTGCTGCGTGAGTCCCTCGAGATCCCGGTCGCGCGACGGCTGGTGCTCGACCGGGTCTTCGACGAGAAGGAGTACGGCCCGCTCGCCACCGAACACCTGCGGGCCGTCTTCGAGGAGCTGTCCGCCGCGGAGCTGGCCGAGGCGCTGGTCGGCGGCATGACCAAGCGGGAGTTCCTGGAACGGCACAGCGAGCCGACCTCCGTCCGCTTCCACGTGATGGAGCCGGACGACTTCCTCCTCGGCCCGCTGCCCAACCACCTGTTCACGCGGGACACCTCGGCGTGGATCTACGACGGGGTCTCCATCAACGCGATGCGCTGGCCCGCCCGGCAGCGCGAGACCGTCCACTTCGAGGCGATCTACCGGCACCACCCCCTCTTCACCGGCCCGGAGGCGGGCGTCTTCCGCCACTGGTCGGAGGGGCAGGACGACTACCCCTCCACCATCGAGGGCGGGGACGTCCTCGTCATCGGCCAGGGGGCCGTCCTCATCGGGATGAGCGAGCGCACCACACCGCAGGCGGTGGAGATGCTGGCCCGCGGACTCTTCGACACCGGCTCGGCGCGTACGATCGTGGCGCTCGACATGCCCAAGGCGCGTGCGTTCATGCACCTGGACACGGTGATGACGATGGTGGACGCGGACACGTTCACCCAGTACGCGGGGCTCGGCATGCTCCGCTCGTACACCATCGAGCCCGGTAGCGGCCCCCGCGAGCTCAAGGTCACCGACCATCCGCCCGAGCACATGCACCGCGCCATCGCCGCCGCTCTCGGCCTCGACTCCATCCGGGTCCTCACCGCCACCCAGGACGTGCACGCGGCCGAGCGGGAGCAGTGGGACGACGGCTGCAACGTGCTCGCGGTCGAGCCCGGAGTCGTCGTCGCGTACGAGCGCAACGCCACGACCAACACGCATCTGCGCCGCCAGGGCATCGAGGTGATCGAGATCCGCGGCAGCGAGCTGGGCCGGGGCCGCGGCGGCCCGCGCTGTATGAGCTGCCCGGTGGAGCGCGACCCGGTGGCGTGAGAACCCGACGGCATGAGCCGTGCGGCGGCGACGGGGGACGCCGTGCGGCGGTGACGAGTGACGTCGTACGGCGGAGACGAGTGACGCCGTGCGGCCGTGGAGCGTGAGGCCTCGGCATGCTGCGGCTCCTGGCCTCGGGCGCGGTGACCGAGGTGCCCCCTGGGCCTGTATAGAGATGCGGATCGTCGTATAGACTTCCAGTTCTGCCGTGCGCAGTGCGCCGATCCCCGACCGACCCAGGAGCAGCCATCATGGCCATAGACCTCACCGGCCGCCATTTCCTCAAGGAGCTGGACTTCACCTCCGAGGAGTTCCTCGGCCTGGTCTCCCTGGCCGCCGAGCTCAAGGCGGCCAAGAAGGCCGGGGCCGAGGTCCAGCGGTTGCGCGGGAAGAACATCGCGCTGATCTTCGAGAAGACCTCGACGCGCACGCGCTGCGCGTTCGAGGTGGCCGCCGCCGACCAGGGCGCGTCCACCACCTTCCTCGACCCCGCCGGCTCCCAGATGGGCCACAAGGAGTCCGTGAAGGACACCGCCCGCGTGCTCGGCCGGATGTTCGACGCGATCGAGTACCGGGGCGACAGCCAGCAGGCCGTCGAGGAGCTGGCCGCGTACGGCGGGGTGCCGGTCTACAACGGGCTCACCGACGACTGGCACCCCACCCAGATGCTCGCCGACGTGCTCACGATGACCGAGCACGGGGAGGGGCCCCTCGCCGGAACGGCCTTCGCCTACCTCGGTGACGCCCGTTTCAACATGGGCAACTCCTACCTGATCACCGGCGCCCTGCTCGGCCTGGACGTCCGGATCGTCGCCCCCGAGGCGTACTGGCCGGGCGAAGCCGTCGTGGCGCGGGCCAAGGAGTTGGCCGGGACGAGCGGGGCGACCATCACCCTCACCGACGACGTCGCCGAGGGGGTGCGGGGCGCCGGCTTCGTCGCCACCGACGTCTGGGTCTCCATGGGGGAGCCCAAGGAGGTCTGGGCCGAGCGGATCGCCGCCCTCGCGCCGTACGCCGTGACGATGGACGTCCTGCGGGCCACCGGCAGGCCCGACGTGAAGTTCCTGCACTGCCTGCCCGCCTTCCACGACCTCGGCACCCGCGTCGGCCGTGACGTCCACGCCCGGTACGGACTGAGCGAGCTGGAGGTCACCGACGAGGTCTTCGAGTCGTCCCACTCGGTCGTCTTCGACCAGGCGGAGAACCGGATGCACACGATCAAGGCCGTCCTGGTGGCGACGCTGGCCGGGAAGTAGCTCCCGCCGCCACCGGGCTGCGGCGCCGGCCCATGCCGACGCACCGACGCTCCGGACCCGTGGGGGACGGAAGCGTGACCCACGGACCCGTGGGGGAAACGCGTGCCAGGGGTGCGTATGCGCATGCACCCCGTGGGGTGAGCATGCGCCGTGTTGGCTACGATGTCGGATCTGGTGGGGTTCGGGCCTGGTGCTCGAACCCCTTACCTGTGCCGCGGCCAGCGGCGCACGGCCCGTACCCCCCCACCGCACCACCAGAGCCGTCCCCCCACTGCACCACCAGAGATGAGAACGTCCCCCATGAGTACCGGTCTGCCGCGCCCCGGCACCCCGAAAGGCCCCGGTTCCCCCCGGCCGGGCCTGCGCCGCAAGAGTCCTGACCAGCTGATCGCCGAGTCCGGCGGAGACCTGGAGGGCCACGGACTCCAGCGCACGATGGGCCTCTTCCAGCTCGTCTGCTTCGGGGTCGGCGCGATCGTCGGCACCGGCATCTTCGTCGGGCTGTCCGACAGCGTGGCGAAGGCCGGGCCCGCCGTCGTGATCTCGTTCGTCCTCGCGGCGATCACCTGCATCTTCACCGCCCTGTCCTTCGCGGAGCTGGGCAGCGCCATCCCGGTCTCCGGAAGCTCCTACTCCTTCGCGTACGCGGCCCTCGGCGAGCGCACCGCCTTCCTCGTCGGCTGGTGCCTGCTGCTGGAGTACGGCGTCTCGGTCTCCGCCGTCGCGGTGGGCTGGAGCCAGTACGTCAACGAGCTGCTGAACAGCCTGACCGGCTGGCAACTGCCCGACGCCCTGTCCTCCGGTCCGGGCGAGGGCGGCGCGGTCAACCTGCCCGCCGTCGTCGTCATCGCCATGGCGGCCACGCTGCTCGTGCGCGGCGTCCGGGAGAGCGCCACCGCGACCGCCGCCATGGCGGTCCTCAAGATCGGCATCCTCGTCGCGTTCTGCGCCGTGGCGTTCAGCGCGTTCCAGGACGACAACCTGATGCCCTTCGCCCCCCACGGACCCGCCGGCATCACCGCGGGCGCCTCGCTGGCGTTCTTCTCCTACATCGGCTTCGACGCCATCACCACCGCCGGCGAAGAGGTCAAGAATCCCCGGCGGAACATCCCCCTCGCCATCCT
Source organism: Streptomyces sp. V2I9 (assembly GCF_030817475.1). Lineage (NCBI taxonomy): Bacteria > Bacillati > Actinomycetota > Actinomycetes > Kitasatosporales > Streptomycetaceae > Streptomyces > Streptomyces sp. V2I9. Next base: position 5,681,371 of record NZ_JAUSZJ010000002.1, read on the forward strand.
GATCTGCATCGGCGTCGTCACGCTGCTCTACTGCGCCGTGGCGCTCTCCGCCATCGGGGCGATCGGCTCGGACGCCGTCGCGGACGAGAGCGCGGCCCTCTCCATCGCCGTCAACAAGGTCACCGACTCGTCGGTCGGCGGCGGCATCGTCGCCTTCGGCGCGGTCGTCGCCATCGCGTCGGTGGTGCTCGCCGTCATGTACGGGCAGACCCGCATCCTGATGTCGATGTCCCGCGACGGACTGATTCCGCGCGTCTTCGAGCGGGTCTCGCCCACGACCCGCACTCCGGTCGCCAACACCTGGATCGTGGCCTGTGTCTTCGCCGTCCCCGCCGCCTTCGTCCCGCTCGACGTCGTCGTGAACCTGACGACCATCGGCACCCTGGCCACGATGGTCGCCGTCAACATCGCGGTGGTGGTCCTGCGGCGCGACCACCCCGAACTGAAGCGGTCCTTCCGGGTGCCGCTGAACCCGGTGATCCCGGTGCTGGGCGTTCTGTGCTGCCTGTACCTGATGTACGGGACCGGCTGGACGACGTGGGTCCAGTTCGCGGTCTTCCTGGCCGTCGGCCTGCTCCTGTACGCCGGCTACGGCCGCGGGCGCTCCCGGCTGGTCAGCTCCCCGGGGACGGGCCCGACTGCGCCGGTATCGCCGGAAGCGTGAACCAGACGGCCTTGCCGTGCTCCGTGGTGCGGTGACCGCACGCGGAGCTGAGGGTCCGGATCAGCAGCAGGCCGCGGCCGTGCTCCTGCCAGGGATCGACCTCACAGCCCGGCTGCGGCCGGGACAGGTCGCCCGGCGGGGCGGGGTCGCGGTCGTGCACCTCGACCTGGCAGCCGGTCGGGAGCAGCTCCACGACCAGCTCGATGGGTTCGCCGCCCAGCGTGTGCTCGACCGCGTTGGCCACCAGTTCGGCGGTCAGCAGTTCGGCGGTGTCACTGTCGGCAGGAGCGTCGATGTCCGACAGCGCCGTACGGATGAGAGCGCGCGCGATCGGCACGGCCGCGGTGGAGTGCGGCAGGGCGATGCGCCAGGAAGCGGGGGCGGGGACTTCGGGCGGCACGGCATTTCCGATCGGGAGCGGGTCTTCCTCGAAGCGGGAGGTCTCGCCTTCTCGGATCACGGCTTCACGGTTCATGACTTCTTGGTTCACGACTTCCCGGGTTCACCTGATGCTCGAGTCGAGACTTCCTGGTTTCAACCTTACGAACCGCCCCGGCCCCGCCATAGAGGCGGTCGGCCGGAGCAAATGGGACTTTCGCCACAACAGTCTCATGGAAGTCGTATTGCGACCTCGTGACGGCAGTCACGTACGAGTGATAACTTCGGAGGCGGAACGCGACCCGCGCACGGCCGGCACCAGCCCGATCGCTGAAGGGGACCCCTCCATGAGCCCGTTTCCCAGCTCGGCCCGGAGCACCGAACGATGGCGTCATCTGCGGCTGACGCGGGACCGCGGTGTGGCCACCGTCACATTCGACCGCCCCGAGAAACTCAACGCGCTCACCTTCGGTGCCTACGCGGATCTGCGCGACCTCCTCGCCGAGCTGTCGCGGGAACGCTCCGTCCGCGCCCTGGTCCTCGCGGGGGAGGGGCGCGGCTTCTGCTCCGGCGGAGACGTCGACGAGATCATCGGCGCCACCCTGGCCATGGACACCGCGCAGCTCCTCGACTTCAACCGGATGACCGGGCAGGTCGTCCGCGCCCTGCGCGAGTGCCCCTTCCCCGTCGTCGCCGCGATCCACGGGGTGGCGGCCGGGGCGGGGGCCGTGCTGGCGCTGGCGGCGGACTTCCGGGTCGCCGACCCCTCGGCCCGCTTCGCCTTCCTCTTCACCCGCGTCGGCCTCTCGGGCGGCGACATGGGAGCGGCCTACCTGCTTCCCCGCGTCGTCGGCCTCGGCCACGCCACCCGCCTCCTGATGCTGGGGGACGCCGTCCGCGCCCCCGAGGCGGAGCGGATCGGGCTGATCAGCGAGCTGGCCGGGGAGGGCGAGGCCGACGAACGCGCCGCCGAGCTGGCCCGCCGCCTCGCGGAGGGCCCCTCCCTCGCGCTCGCCCAGACCAAGGCGCTGCTCACCGCCGAACTCGACATGCCGCTCGCCGCCTCCGTCGAGCTGGACGCCAGCACCCAGGCGCTCCTGATGCACGGCGAGGACTACGCGGAGTTCCACGCGGCCTTCACCGAGAAGCGGCCCCCGAAGTGGCAGGGGCGCTGACCGTGCCGGCCGCCGAGGACCTCCGACGCCCCGACGCGGCGACCGGCACCTCCGCGGAGCCCTCCCGGCCGGGCACCCCCTCCGTGCGGCGGATCGCGGTCATCGGCGGCGGCCCCGGCGGCCTCTACGCCGCGGCCCTCCTCAAGCGGCTCGGCCCCGACCGCGAGGTCACCGTGTACGAGCGCAACGCCCCCGACGACACCTTCGGCTTCGGTGTCGTCCTCTCCGACGAGACCCTCGGCGGCATCGAGCACGCCGACCCCGAGGTGTACCGGGCGCTGCGCCGCGAGTTCGTCCGCTGGGACACCATCGACATCGTCCACCGGGGCCGCACCCACACCTCCGGCGGCCACGGCTTCGCCGCGCTCGGCCGCCGCCGGCTCCTGGAGATCCTGCACGAGCGCTGCGCCGCGCTCGGCGTCGGTCTCCGCTTCCGGACACCGGCCCCGCCCGCCGCCGTGCTGGCCGCCGGCCACGACCTGGTCGTCGCCGCCGACGGGGTGCACAGCGCCACCCGCCAGGCCCGCCCCGAAGCCTTCGGCCCGGCCCTCACGGAGCACCGCAACCGCTACATCTGGCTCGCCGCCGACTTCGCGCTCGACGCCTTCCGCTTCGAGATCGCCGAAACCGCGCACGGCGTCATGCAGCTGCACGGCTACCCGTACGCCGCCGACGCCTCCACCGTCATCGTCGAGATGCGCGAGGAGGTCTGGCGTGCCGCCGGGCTCGACACCTGCGACCCCGCCGAATCCACCGCCCGCTGCGCCGCGTTCTTCTCCGACGCGCTCGGAGGCCGTCCCCTGCGCGGCAACCGGTCCTCCTGGCTCGCCTTCCGCACGGTCACCAACTCCCGCTGGTCCCACGGGAACACGGTGCTCATCGGGGACGCCGCCCACACCGCCCACTTCTCCATCGGCTCCGGCACCAAGCTCGCCGTCGAGGACGCCCTCGCGCTGGCCGCCTGCATCGAGGAACAGCCGGACCTGCCCGCCGCGTTGACCGCGTACGAGGCCGAGCGCCGCCCGGTCGTCGCCTCCACCCAGCGGGCGGCCGCCGCCAGCCTGCGCTGGTTCGAGGAGCTGGCCGGCTACGTGGACCAGCCGCCCCGCCGCTTCGCGTTCAACCTGCTCACCCGCAGCCGCCGGGTCACCCACGACAACCTCCGGCTGCGCGACCCCTCCTTCACGGCGGCCGTGGAGGAGGAGTTCGGCTGTCCGCCGGACACCCCGCCGATGTTCACCCCGCTGCGGCTGCGCGGCCTCGAACTGCGCAACCGGGTCGTCGTCTCGCCCATGGACCTGTACTCCGCCGTCGACGGGATGCCCGCCGACTTCCACCTCGTCCACCTCGGGGCCCGCGCCCTCGGTGGCGCCGGACTCACCATGACCGAGATGGTCTGCGTCAGTCCCGAAGGCCGCATCACTCCCGGCTGCACCGGTCTGTGGAACGACGAACAGGCCCTGTCCTGGCGGCGGATCACCGCATTCGTCCACACCTCCGCCCCCGGCGCGGCCATCGGCGTCCAACTCGGCCACTCCGGCCGCAAGGGCTCCACCAAGCTGATGTGGGAGGGCATCGACCAGCCCCTGGAGAGCGGCAACTGGCCACTTGCGGCCGCCTCCCCGCTCCCGTACACACCCGGCGTCAGCCAGGTCCCCACCGAGCTCGACCGGGCCGGCCTCGACACCGTGCGCGAGCAGTTCGCCGCAGCGGCCCGCCGGGCCGCGGCCGCCGGGTTCGACCTCCTCGAACTCCACTGCGCCCACGGTTACCTCCTCTCCGGGTTCCTCTCCCCGCTCACCAACCACCGCACCGACGCCTACGGCGGGCCGTTGACGAACCGGCTGCGCTTCCCGCTCGAAGTCTTCGACGCCGTACGGGAGATGTGGCCCACCGGGCGGCCCATGACCGTGCGGATCTCCGCCACCGACTGGGCCGAGGGCGGCACCGGTGCGGCGGACGCCGTGGAGATCGCCCGCGCGTTCGCCGAACGCGGGGCCGACGCCATCGACGTCTCCACCGGCCAGGTCGTGCCCGACGAACGCCCCGAGTTCGGCCGCTCCTACCAGACGCCGTACGCCGACCGCATCCGCAACAGCGTGGGCGTCCCGGTCATCGCGGTCGGCGCGATCTCGTCCTGGGACGACGTCAACTCCCTGCTCCTGGCGGGCCGCGCGGACCTCTGCGCACTGGCCCGCCCGCATCTGTACGACCCGCACTGGACTCTGCACGCGGCGGCCGAACAGGGCTACGCGGGCCCCGGCGCGCCCTGGCCTCTCCCGTACGGGGCGGGCAGCCGACCCCCGCCCACCGGCCGCACCGACGGTCCGAAGCCCCGGCTCACCCTGGGCTGATCAGGCACGCGTGGCAGAGGCGCCGCGTCGGGTGGGACGCGCTGTGGTGGCTGTCGCCGCAGTCGGCGGCGATCCGCTCCGGCAGGGCGGCCGACTCCTCGACCTCCTCCCCGGGCCGCGGCGGCGCCCCGTACGCGGCGGCCCGCCGCAACACGGCCGGTGTGTGCGTCAACTGCGCCCGGAAGGTGTGCGGAGGGCGCGAACCCGTGTCGATGGTGATCCACCGGCCGGAGCCGCGGCCCAGTCCGGCGGTGTCACCCCCGTACGTACCTCTCCCCGGCGTCCCGCAGCCGCTCGTGCAACCGGCCGAAGACTTCCGCCGACCTGCCGCCCGGCCAGTGCTCCGGCAGCAGTTCCGCCGGCAGGCCGGGGTCCGCGTACGGGAGTTGGCGCCAGGAGTCCAGCGCCAGCAGGTAGTCCCGGTAGGCGGCCTGCGGGCGCGGGACGTCCTCGGTCTCCCCGGACGCCTCCCAGTCCCGCAGCACCGGCTCGTGCAGCTCCAGGAAGTCGTGGTGCAGGCGCGCCACCGTGTCCAGGTCCCACCACCGGGCCACCGCCTCGCGGGTGGCGGTGAAACCGAGGTGCTCGCCGCGGAACAGGTCCACGTACGGGGCGAGTTCGAGCCGCTCCAGGGTGTGCCGGGTCTCCTCGTACAGCGCGGCCGGCGCGATCCACACCCCCGGTGCGGCCGTGCCGAAGCCCAGCCGGGCCAGCCGGGAGCGGAGCAGATGACGCTTGCTGCGCTCGGCCTCGGGCACGGAGAACACGGCGAGGACCCAGCCGTCGGACAGCCGGGGTACCGGCCGCCCGTAGATCCGCCGGTCCCCGTCGTCCAGCACCTGCCGGGCGCCCGGCGACAGCGCGTACCCCGCCGAACCGTCCGCCGAGCGGGCCGCCACCAGCAGCCCGCGCCGCTTCAGCCGGGAGACGCAGGAGCGTACGGACGGGGCGTCCACGCCCACCGCGTGCAGCAGGCGGATCAGCTCGGACACCGCGAACGGCGAACCGTCCGCCGGACGGCCGTACGCGCCGTAGAGCGAGACGATGAGGGAGCGGGGGGTGCGCAACTCTGCCACGTGATCACTCTAGAGCGGCTGGTCCCGGAGCAGGAACCGCTGGAGCTTGCCCGTCGCGGTGCGGGGCAGGGACGACTCGAAGGCGAAGACGCGCGGACACTTGTGCGGGGCGAGGCTGGCCTTCATATGGGCGCGGAGCGAGTCCGCGGTCTGCTCCGAGCCCTCCCGCAGCACCACGTGCGCCACCACGATCTCGCCGCGCAACGCGTCCGCCCGGCCCACCACGGCGGCCTCCGCGACCTCCGGATGACGCAGCAGGGCGTCCTCCACCTCGGGGCCGGCGATGTTGTAGCCGGAGGAGATGATCATGTCGTCGGCGCGGGCCACGTAGCGGAAGTAGCCGTCCGGTTCGCGGACGAAGGTGTCTCCGGTCATGTTCCAGCCGTGCCGGACGTACTCCGTCTGCCGCGGGTCGGCGAGATAGCGGCAGCCGACCGGGCCGCGCACGGCGAGCAGGCCCGGTTCGCCGTCCGGCCGCTCCACCCCGTGCTCGTCCACCACGCGGGCCTGCCAGCCCGGCACCGGCACACCCGTCAGGCCGGGGCGGATCGCGTCGTCGGCGGCCGAGATGAAGATGTGCAGCAGTTCGGTGGCCCCGATGCCGTTGATGATGCGCAGCCCCGTCGCCTCGTGCCACGCGTGCCAGGTCGCCGCCGGCAGGTTCTCCCCGGCCGACACGCAGCGCCGCAGCGCCGACAGGTCGTGGCCGGCGAGCTGTCCGAGCATCGTGCGGTAGGCGGTCGGCGCGGTGAACAGCACCGAGACCCGGTGCCGCTCCAGCGCGGGCAGCAGATGCTGCGGGCCCGCCTGTTCCAGCAGCAGCGCCGAGGCCCCGGCCCGCAGCGGGAAGACCAGCAGCCCGCCGAGACCGAAGGTGAAGCCGAGCGGCGGGCTGCCCGCGAACACGTCGTCGGGCGTGGGGCGCAGCACGTGCCGGGAGAAGGTGTCCGCGATCGCCAGGAGGTCCCGGTGCAGATGCATGCAGCCCTTGGGCCGCCCGGTGGTCCCCGAGGTGAACGCGATGAGGGCGACCTCGTCGGCCGCCGTGTCCACCGCCCGGAACGGACCGCTCCGCCCCTCCGCCAGCCGGGTCAGGTCCCCGGCACCGTCCCCGCCGAACAGCGTGATCCGCAGCCCTTCCACGTCCGCCTCCGCCAGATCCCGTACCGACCGGGCGTCGCACAGGGCGTGGCTGATCCGCGCCAGGGAGCAGACGGTGGCCAGCTCCGTCGCACGCGCCTGCGCCAGTACGGTGACGGCGACCGCGCCCGCCTTCATGACGGCGAGCCAGCAGGCGGCCAGCCATGGCGTGGTCGGCCCGCGCAGCAGCACCCGGTTGCCCGGCACCACGCCCAGGTCCTCCGTCAGCACGCGGGCGATCCGGTCCACCGTCTCCCGCAGTCCGCCGTAGCTCCAGACGCTTCCGTCCCCCGAGAGCAGCGCGGGACGGTCGGGACCGTGCTCCTCGACGGTGCGGTCCAGCAGCTCGTGGCCGCAGTTCAGCCGGTCGGGGTAGTGCGGCGCGGGATCCTCCAGGAGGAGCTCCGGCCACAGCTCCGGTGGCGGGAGGTGGTCGCGCGGGAAGGTGTCGACGTGGGCTCCGGGGACCGCCCCGGACGCTCCGGAATGCGCGCCGAGGACGCGTGCGGACGCGTCGTCGGCGGCTGTGGGCGTGCTCTGCGAGGAATTCGGCTCCATCAAGGATCGCCCCCTTGTCGCTTCTGGAGCGTATCGTTTGGGTGACGGTAGTCAACGGTCCGCGATAAGACGGCGACGCGCCATGTGCGACAGGGTCATCGAGACATGTACGGCGTCCACGGCATGTGCGGCATGGCGGTGACGCGACACGGCAGACACGCGACAAGAGAGGCGCCGCCATGACGGCATTCTCCCTCGAACCGGAACAAACCGCCTGGTGCGAGGAGCTGCGCACCCTCGCCGACCGGGAGCTGCGCCCGCTCGCGGAGCAGGGGGAGCCCGGCCGCGTCAACCGCCCGCTGCTGGGGGCCCTCGGGGATCTCGGCCTCCTCGGCCGGATGCTCGGCTCCGGGGCGCTGGACCTGTGCCTGCTGCGCGAGTCCCTGGCGCGGGGCTGTACCGAGGCCGAGACCGCCCTCGCCCTCCAGGGCCTCGGCGCCACCCCGATCGTCCAGGCGGGCACTCCCGGCCACCGCGAACGCTGGCTCCCCGAGGTCCGGGCCGGGCGCGCCGTCGCCGCGTTCGCGCTGAGCGAGCCGGGCGCGGGCTCCGACGCGGCGGCCCTCGGCCTGGCCGCCGAGCCCACCCCGGACGGCTGGGCGCTCACCGGCGAGAAGTGCTGGATCTCCAACGCCCCCGAGGCCGACTTCGCGGTGGTCTTCGCCCGCACGACCCCCGGCGCGGGCTCGCGGGGCATCACCGCGTTCCTGGTCCCCGCCGACCGCCCCGGCCTCACCGGCTCCGCCCTCGACATGCTCTCCCCGCACCCCATCGGCACCCTGGAGTTCGACGGCGTACCGGTCACCGCCGATGACGTGCTGGGCGAACCCGACCGGGGCTTCCGGGTCGCGATGAACACCCTCAACCTCTTCCGGCCCAGCGTCGGGGCGTTCGCCGTGGGCATGGCGCGCGCCGCTCTGGACGCGACCGTGGACCACACCGCCCACCGCACCGCGTTCGGCGGGCCGCTGAGCGACCTCCAGGCCGTCTCGCACCAGGTCGCCGAGATGGCCACCCGCACCGAGGCGGCCCGCCTCCTGGTGTACGCGGCGGCAGCGGCGTACGACGCGGGGGAGGACGGCGTACCGCGCCGCGCGGCGATGGCCAAGCTGTACGCCACCGAGACCGCGCAGTACGTCGTCGACACCGCCGTCCAGCTCCACGGGGCCCGTGCCCTGCGCCGGGGCCATCTGCTCGAACACCTCTACCGCGAGGTCCGCGCGCCGCGCATCTACGAGGGCGCGAGCGAGGTGCAGCGCGCCATCATCGCCAAGGAGCTGTACGCGCACGCCGCCCCGCAGCCGCTCACGCCCACACCCGAGCCACCCGCCGCGCGGCACCCGCTCCCGACCGGACCCGAGCGGTCCGCCCCGCCGACACCCCCCGCCGCCCACGGCCTGTCCGCCGCGACCCCGACCCAGGAGCCGCCCGTATGAGCCCGTCCCACCGGATCAACCCCGCCGAACTCTCCCCGCCCACCGGATTCAGCCACGCGGTCGTGGCCACCGGAGGGCACCTGGTCTTCCTCGCCGGGCAGACCGCACTCGACCCGCGGGGCACGGTGGTCGGGGACACCCTGCCCGGCCAGTTCGCCGTCGCGCTGGGCAACCTGCTCACCGCCCTCCACGCGGCCGGCGGCGCCCCCGCCGACCTCACCCGCGTCACCGTCTACGCCACCGACGTGGACGACTACCGCTCCCACGCCCCCGAGCTGGGCCGGATCTGGCGCAGGCTCGCCGGACGCGACTACCCGGCGATGGCGGTCATCGGGGTGGCCCGGCTCTGGGACGAGCAGGCGATGGTCGAGATCGACGGGATCGCGGTGCTGCCGTGAAGCCGTGATCCGCCGTTCCCGGTCCACGGCCCGCGCCGTCCAGGGCCGAAACACAGCGGTCCGGGGGGCACACGGCGTGCCGGTCGAGTGAAGCGGCTCAGGGGATATATCTGTATGAAGTGCCCTTTGCCCCGAATGTCCCACCCTCCCGACCGGACCCCGCGCCGTGATCGCGCTCATCGTCGCCCACTTCGCCCTGGCGGCCTGCGCGGGCCCGCTGGCCCACCGGCTGGGCCGGCGGGCGTTCGCCGTGCTCGCGCTGCCCCCGGCCGCCGCCACCGTCTGGGCCCTCACCCGCTGGAACACCGCCGCGTCCGGCGGCGCGGACACCTGGTCCTGGCAGTGGATCCCGGACTACGACGTCGCCCTGGCCCTGCGGCTCGACGCGCTGTCCGAGCTGATGGTGCTCCTCGCCGCCGGGGTCGGCGCGCTCGTCCTGCTCTACTGCGCCTCCTACTTCACCGACGACACCCCACAGCTGGGCCGCTTCGCCGGAAACCTCCTCGCCTTCGCCGGCGCGATGCTCGCCCTCGTCCTCGCCGACGACCTGATCACGCTCTACGTCTTCTGGGAGCTGACCACGGTCTTCTCCTACCTGCTGATCGGCCACGGCAGCGAACACCGGCACAGCCGCCGCTCCGCCCTCCAGGCCCTCGTCGTCACCACCCTCGGCGGACTCGCCATGCTCATCGGCTTCCTGATCATCGGTCAGGCCGCCGGTACGTACCGCATCTCCGCGATCGTCGCCGACCCGCCGGAGGCGACGCTCGCCGTCTCCGTCGCCGTCGCCCTCGTCCTGTGCGGGGCCCTGTCGAAGTCCGCGATCTGGCCGTTCTCCATGTGGCTGCCGAACGCCATGGCCGCCCCGACCCCCGTCAGTGCCTATCTGCACGCCGCCGCGATGGTCAAGGCCGGGGTCTACCTGGTCGCCCGGCTCGCCCCCGCCTTCGCCGACGTCCCCGTCTGGAAGCCCGTCGTCCTCGTCCTCGGCGGCGCGACCATGCTGCTCGGCGGCTGGCGGGCGCTGCGCCTGAACGACCTCAAACTCGTCCTCGCCTACGGCACCGTCAGCCAGCTCGGCTTCCTCACCCTGCTCGCCGGGACCGGCAACCGGAACGCCGCCCTCGCCGCCGCCGCGATGATCCTGGCCCACGCCCTCTTCAAGGCCCCGCTGTTCCTCGTCACCGGCATCGTCGACCACGCGACCGGCACCCGCGATCTGCGGCAGCTCTCCGGCGTCGGCCGCTCCCTGCCGTACACCGCCGCCGTCGCCGTGCTCGCCGCCGCCTCGATGGCCGCCCTCCCGCCACTGCTCGGCTTCGCCGCGAAGGAGGCCGCGTTCGAGGCGCTGCTGCACGGCTCGGCCGCCGAACGGTGGGCACTGGCCGTCGTCGTCACCGGGTCCGCGCTGACCACCGCGTACACCCTGCGGTTCGTCTGGGGCGCGTTCGCCCGCAAGCCCGGCCTCCCCGACACCCCCGTGCACCGCGTCGGGTGGGCCTTCCTCGCCCCGCCCGCCCTGCTCGCCGTCCTCGGCCTGGTCCTCGGCCCCGGCGTCGGCCTGACCGACCGGCTGCTGAGCGCGTACGCCGACACGTTCCCGGCCGACCCCCACCCGTACCACCTCGCCCTCTGGCACGGATTCGGGCTCGCCCTGCTGCTGTCCGCCCTCGCCTGGGCCGCGGGCGCCGTGCTCTTCCTCGGCCGCACGCGGGTCACCCGGATCTCCCGGCGGATCGCCTGGCCCACCGCCGACAGCGTCTTCGGCCATCTGCTGCTCGGGCAGGAACGACTCGCCCTCCAGGTCACCGGCTTCATCCAGCGCGGCTCCCTCTCCGTCTACCTGGCCACCACCCTCCTCGTCATGCTCGCCGGGCAGTTCGCCGTCCTCATGGTCGACACCCCCTGGGACGGAGCCGTACGCCCCCGGCTCTGGGACAACCCCCTCCAGGGCGCGGTCGCCGCCCTGACCTGCGTCGCCGCCCTGCTCTGCCTGACGGTCCGACGGCGCATGAAGGCCGTCGTCCTGGCCGGGCTGACCGGCTACGGCACCGCGCTGCTCTTCGTCGTCCAGGGGGCCCCCGACCTGGCACTCACCCAGTTCTGCGTCGAGACCGTCGCGATGATCGTCTTCGTCCTGGTGCTGCGCCGCATGCCCGTCCACTTCCAGGAGACCGTCTCCACCTGGCGGCGGGCCACCCGCGTCCCCGTGGCCCTCGCCGCCGCGGCCACCGTCGGCGTCGGCATGTGGGTCGCCGCCGCCGCGCGCACCGCCGAACCGGCCGGCGCCGCCATGGTCGAGGAGGTCGCCGACCACGGGCTCAAGGATGTCGTCGCCACCATCCTCGTCGACCTGCGCGCCTGGGACACGATGGGGGAGTCGGCCGTGCTGGCCGCCGCCGCGATCGGCGTCACCAGCCTCATCTACCTGCACCGCCGCAGCGAAGGCACCATGGCCCAGGAGGAGTTGCAGGGCCGCACCGCCTGGTCGCTGTCCGCGCGCCACTCCGCCCGGCTGCCGCAGGGCGACGACGTGGCCCCCGAACGCAGCTGGCTGGCCGCCGGGTCCACGCTCGCCCCCGAGCACCGCTCCATCGTCTTCGAAGTGGTGGCCCGACTGCTGTTCCACCCGATCCTGGTGCTCTCGGTCTATCTGCTGTTCTGCGCCGAGAGCCTGCCCGGCGGCGGGTTCGTCGCCGGACTCGTCGCCGGGCTCGCGATGATCACCCGCTATCTGGCGGGCGGCCGCTTCGAACTCGCCGAGGCCGCTCCCCTCCAGCCCGGACTCTTCACCGGCCTCGGCCTGTTCATCTCCACCGGCACCGGCCTCCTCGGCCTCGTGGACGGCACCGTCCTGCACGCCTTCACGTACCACGGCCACCTGCCGGTCTTCGGCGACTACCACCTGAGCACCGCGGTCCTCTTCGACTTCGGCGTCTACCTGCTGGTGCTCGGCGTCGTCCTGGACATCGTGCGCGCCCTCGGTGCCAAGGTCGACCGGCAGATCGAACGGGCGGCGGGCGTCCTCGCCCCCGAGGGCAGCCCCGAAGCGGGAGGGTCCCCCCGATGATCGTCAGCGCCTCGCTCGTCGCCACGGCCGTCGTCCTCTGCGCCGTCGGCGGCATCCTCATGCTCACCCGCCCGCTGACCCGCATCCTGCTCGGCGCCGTCATCGTCGGCAACGGCATCAACCTGCTGGTCCTCTCCTCCACCGGCCGGGCCGGTGCCGCCCCCCTGCTCTACGGCGTCTCCCTGAGCCGGGTCACCGACCCGCTGCCGCAGGCCATCGCGCTGACCGCCATCGTCATCACCCTGGCCACCACCGCGTTCCTGCTGGCCATGGCCTACCGCAGCCACCAGATCACCGGCACCGACGAGGTGCACGACGACCTGGAGGACCGGCGCATCGTGCTGCGCGCCGAAGTGCTCGGCGAACGGGCCCAGTTGCGTGAGGAGTTCCGCTCGGGCGCCGAGCCCACCGCGGAGGAGCGCGACCGCTACCGAGAGGAGCGCCGCCGGCTCCGCGACCGGCTCCGCGCCGACCGGGCCCGCCAGGCCCGCGGCCGCGACGCCTCCGGAAACCTCTGGAACGACGTCCTGGGCGCGGACCCGGAGGACTACGCACGCGACGGCGACGCCAAGGCGGACGACCGCTACCCCCGCGACCGAGGAGTTGACGGATGAACGCGCTCGTTCCGCTGCCGGTGCTGCTGCCGCTGTGCGCCACCGGCCTCAGCCTCGCCTTCGGTGTCCGGCTGGCGCGCTTCCAGCGCTTCATCAGCGTCGCCGTGCTCACCGCCGTACTCGCGCTCTCGGTGATCCTCATGATCGCCGCCGACCGGCAGGGTCCGCTCTCCGTCCACCTCGGCGACTTCGCCCCGCCGCTCGGCATCACCCTGGTCGCCGACCGGCTGTCCGGGCTGATGCTCACCATCTCCTCCGCCGTCACGCTCTGCGTGCTGGTCTACTCCCTCGGCCAGGGCATGACCGACCGGGACAAGGAGACCCCGCTCGCCGTCTTCCACCCCGCCTACCTGATCCTCGTCGCCGGGGTCTCCTGCACCTTCCTCTCCGGTGACCTCGTCAACCTCTACGTCGGCTTCGAGATCATGCTGGTCGCCAGCTTCGTCCTGCTCACCCTCGGCGGCACCGGACCCCGGATGCGGGCGGGCTCCACGTACGTGATCATCTCGCTGTTCTCCTCGATGCTCTTCCTCGCCGCCATCGCCATGACGTACGCGGCCACCGGCACCGCCAACTTCGCCCAGCTCGCCACCCGCCTGGCCGACCTTCCCCTCGGCGTGCAGACCCTGATCCAGGCGATGCTGCTCACCGTCTTCGGGATCAAGGCCGCCGTCTTCCCGCTCGCCGCCTGGCTCCCCGACTCCTACCCGACCGCCCCCGCCCCGGTCACCGCCGTCTTCGCCGGACTGCTCACCAAGGTCGGCGTCTACTGCATGCTGCGCACCGAGACCCTGCTCTTCCCCGGCAACCGCCTCGGGGACCTCCTGATGGCCGTCGCCCTGGCGTCGATGGTCATCGGCATCCTCGGCGCGGTCGCCCAGACCGACCTCAAGCGGCTGCTCTCCTTCACCCTGATCAGCCACATCGGCTACATGGTCTTCGGGATCGGCCTCGCCACCCGCGAGGCGTACGGCGGGGCCATCGTGTACGTCGCCCATCACATCACCGTGCAGACGACCCTGTTCCTCGTCGCCGGGCTCATCGAACGCCGCGGCGGAACCACCGAGTTGACCCGGCTCGGCGGCCTCGCCCGAGCCGCCCCGATGCTCGCCGTGCTCTTCTTCGTCCCCGCCATGAACCTCGCCGGGATCCCCCCGCTCTCCGGCTTCATCGGCAAGCTCGGGCTGATGCGGGCCGGCGTCGCGGACGGCAGCGTCTGGGCCTGGGTCCTGGTCGCCGGCTCGGCGGCCACCAGCCTGCTCACCCTGTACGTCGTCGCCAAGGTCTGGAACCTGGCCTTCTGGCGCGCCGCCCCGCCCGGCCAGGCCGCCACCGGCACCGTCCTGGAGTCCGGCGACGACAGCGACGACGACAGCGACGCGGGCCCCGACGACATCCCCGGCACCGGCGACGAGGGCATCGCCCCCGCCCGCCTCCCCGGCGGCCGGGCGGTCGCCGCGACCCTGCACGGGCGGGCCGTCACCACCACCAGCCGGCTGCCCCACCCGATGGTCGCGGCCACCGCGGCCACCATCCTTCTCGCCCTCGCCTTCACCGTGTTCGCCGATCCGCTCACCGCCTACACCGACCGCGCGGCCGCCGAACTCATCCAGCGGACCCCCTACATCCTGGAGGTGCTGGGCCGGTGAGACACGGGCTGCGCTTCTCGTTCCGCAACGCCGATCTTCCGCCGCTGAGCTGCGAGTTCGGCACCCGGCGCCGACGGGTGCTGGACCTGCCGCTGATCGCCTGGCTCACCGTCATCTGGGTGCTGCTCTGGTCCACCCTGACCTGGGCGAACGTCCTCACCGGCCTGGTCGTCTCGGTCGCCGTCTGCCTGGCCTTCCCGCTGCCACGGGTGGACCTCGGACTGCGGCTCCACCCCTGGGGCATCCTCCACCTGGCCTGCTACCTCTTCCACGACATGTACACCTCGGGGGTGAAGGTCACCCGGCAGATCTTCTCCGGCCTGCCCCACCGGGCCGCCGTCATCGGCGTCCCCCTGCGCTGCCGCAGCGACCTGATGCTCGCCGCCACCGCCGTCGCCGTCTCCAACGTCCCCGGCGGCTCCATCATCGAGGTCCGCCGGGCCACCGCCACCGTCTTCCTGCACGTCCTGGACGCCGACCGGCCCGAGGAGCTGGAAGCCGCCCGCCGCAAGGTCTGGCGGATGGAGGAACTGACCGTACGGGCCTTCGGCACCCCCGACGAGATCGCCCGCGTCGCCGAACCCCCGCCACCGCCCCAGCTCGCCGCCGGGAGGCCCGCACCATGACCGCACCCGAACAGGCCGACCGGATTCTGCTGACCGCCGCCGTCGTCCTGATCCTCGTCGCCGGCGCGCTGCTGCTGGCCCGGATCTGGCGCGGCCCCTCCATGCTCGACCGCGCGATCTCCCTGGACGTCTGCGCCGCGCTGATCATCGCGGGCCTCGCCGCCAAATCGGCGTTCGCGCGTGACCCGTTCTACTTCCCGATCATGCTGGTGCTGGCGTTCCTCGGGTTCACCGGCTCGGTGGGCATCGCCCGCTTCATCGCCGTACGCGACCGGCCCCGCCCCCTGCGCCCCGGCGCGGCCGAGGAGGACCCGCGATGACCGTCTGGCTCCAGATCGTCGACACGGCCGGCGCCGTGCTACTCCTCCTCGGCGCGGCGATCTGCCTGCTCGGGGTGATCGGCATGATCCGGCTGCCGGACGTCCTCTCCCGCAGCCATGCGGCGACCAAGCCGCAGACCCTCGGCATGATCCTGGTGCTGGCCGGGGTGGCGCTGCGGCTGCGCAGCGGCATGGACCTCGCCACCCTGGGCCTCATCGCCTTCTTCCAGATGCTCACCGGGCCGGTGGCCTCGCACCTGGTGGCCCGGTCCGCGTACCGCACGGGCCAGGTCGACCACGAGGATCTGCTCTTCGACGAGCTCGACGAGCAGCTCACCGACGGGAAGTGACCGCGAAGGAGCAGGTGTTCGTCCCCCCGGCTCGCGGCTCGGGCGACCGGTCCGCCTTCCCTGTCCGGTCAAAACGCCCCCTTGCCGGCGTCCGCGTGCCATGATGCGGGCGGACCATGCCGGACGCTGGGGGGCGTATGGGAAGCACGGGCACGGTGCTGCGCGAATTGCGCGGCGCACAGAAGAGCGCCAAGGGCGTCTCGCTCTACTCGCGGTACGTGAACCGGCCTGCCGGCCGTGTGCTCGCGGCCGGGGCTTTCAGAGCGGGGATGACGCCCAATCAGGTCACCGTGGCGAGCGGGCTGTTCACCTATGGCGCCCTGGCCGCGGTCGCCCTCGTCGAACCGTCCTGGACGCTCGCCGTCCTGGTCTACGCGGCCCTCGCGGCCGGCTTCGCCCTCGACTCGGCGGACGGGCAGCTCGCGCGGCTCACCGGCCGGGGCGGACCCGACGGGGAGTGGCTGGACCACGTGGTGGACTGCGGCAAGCTGGTGCTCGTCCACACCGCCGTCCTGATCTCCTTCTACCGCTTCGGTGAACTGCCGTCGGACGCGTGGCTGTTGCTGCCCCTGGGCTTCCAGCTGGCCGCCGTGGTCACGTTCTGCGCGGGGCTGCTGCGCGAACAGCTCGGCAAGGCGGCGGCGAGTGCCCGGGGGCCTTCCTGGGCGGTGCCGCGGGCGGCGGCCTCTCCGGTGCGGGCGGTGGCGCTGCTGCCCGCCGACTACGGGGTGTTCTGCCTGGTGTTCCTGCTGCTCGGCGCACCCGACGCCTTCCGCGCCGGGTACGCCGTGCTCGCCGTGGTGCACACGCTGTTCCTGGCGGCCTTCCTCGCCAAGTGGTTCAGGGAGCTGAAAGGGCTCCGGGCCGGTTGACGAGAACGTCCAGTGCCCGGCGCAGCTGGGTGCTGGACGTGTGCACGGTGTACGGGAAGTAGACGACCTCCACGCCGACTTCGGCGAAGTCGCGCTCCAGCTTCTGGCCCTTCTCCGTGCCCCGCCAGTCGTCCCCCTTGAAGATCACGTCGAACCGGACCTGCTGCCAGGTCTCGACCTTGTCCGGCACGGTCTCCACGAACGCGGCGTCCACGAAGCGCACGCTGCGGACGATCTCCAGCCGTTCGCGGAGCGGGATGACCGGTGTGTGGCCCTTGGCGAGTGCGGCCATCTCGTCCGACACGACCCCCGCGACCAGGTAGTCGCACTGACTGCGGGCGTGCCGCAGGATGTTGAGGTGCCCGACGTGGAACAGGTCGTACACGCCGGGTGCGTAACCCACTCTGTGCTGCACCATCCGTATCTCTCCCCCCACGGTGAACGTGATCCGGTGATGTTCCAACGACCTTACTGTGAAGAACACTTGTGCAAGCCGTGAACGGATAAGCTCGGCACGGGCTGTCCCCTGCCGGGGGCAGCGGCTGTCGTGGGGGAAGGCGATCGTCCGATGTCCGAAGCGTCAGGGGCCAGTCCGCTCGGAGGCCGCCGCCTGCTGGTGGTGTCGACCAACTACGCGCCGGAGCTCACCGGCATAGGCCCGTACGCGGCGCAGCTCGCCGAGCACTGGGCCGCGTCCGGCGCCCGCGTCCGCGCCCTGACCGGCATGCCGCACTACCCCTCCTGGCGGCTGGAGGACGGTTACCGGGGCGTCTGGCGGACGGTCGAGATACGCGGCGGCGTCGGCGTGCACCGACGCCGGCACTATGTGCCGCCCCGTCAGACAGCTCTGAAGCGCGCGGCGTTCGAGGCGAGCGTCCTGGCGACCGGGCTGGTGGCCCCGCCGCCGGGACGGCCCGACGCCGTGATATCCCAGATGCCCACCCTCGCCGGAGGCGTCATCGGAGCCCGTATCGCCCGCCGCCACCGCGTCCCCCACATACCCGTCGTCCAGGACCTGATGGGCGCCGCCGCCGCACAGAGCGGCATCCGGGGCGGGGGCAGGGCCGCGGCCGTCGCCGCGGCGGCCGAACGGTACGCCCTGCGCGGAGCCGCCCTCGTCGGGGTCATCCACGAGAGCTTCGTCCCCGGCGTCCGGGCGCTCGGCGTCGACCCCGGACGCATCCGGATCGTCCCCAACTGGACCCATGTGCAGGGCCCCACCGCCGACCGGGCCACGACCCGGGCCCGGCTCGGCTGGCCCGAGACCACCCCGGTGATCCTGCACTCCGGCAACATGGGGCTCAAGCAGGGCCTGGAGGTCCTGGTGGACGCCGCCCGGCTCGCCCCGGACGTCCGCGTCGTCCTGATGGGCGACGGCAACCAGCGCGACGCCCTGCGCGCCCGCGCCGAAGGGCTGTCCAACGTGGACTTCCTGGAGCCGGCCGGGGCCGAGGAGTTCACCGACGTCCTCGCCGCCGCCGACGTCCTCGCGGTCACCCAGCGCGCCTCGGTCCTCGACATGAGCGTCCCCTCCAAGCTCACCTCCTACTTCACCTCCGCCCGCCCCGTGATCGCGTCCGTCGCCGACGAGGGCGGCACCGCCGACGAGGTCCGCCGCTCGGGGGCCGGGGTCCTCGTCGCCCCCGAGGACCCGGCCGCCCTGCTGGAAGCCGTACGGAAGCTGTCCGAGGACCCGGCGGCCGCCGACGCCCTCGGGGCCGAGGGCCCCCGCTACGTCGCCCGCCACCTGAGCCGGGAAGCGGGCCTCGCCCGCTTCGACGCCCTGCTCGCCGAGGTCCTGCCGGACACCCGAGGAAGCCGCCGCCGATGACACCGCAGCACCGCACCCCCGACGAGCAGGACGAACCGGCGCTCCTGCGCGATCAGTTCCGCCAACTCCTGCGCTACCGCTCACTGCTGGCCACCGGCGTCGTCATCGGCCTGCTCGGCGGCGGCTACCTCGCCCTCGGCGGCGAGGACACCTACACGGCCACCGGCGAGGTGCTCGTACGCTCCGCGATCTCCGACCCCTTCGCCGCCGGAGCCACCGCCGACAAGGGCATCAACATCGGCTCCGAACGCCAGACCGCCGTCAGCGACACCGTCGGCACCCTCGCCGCCGGAACCCTCCTCAAGGCGGGCGACGACGTGACCGCCCAGAAGCTCCTCTCCGGCCTCCAGGTCACCAATCCGCCCAACACCCTCACCCTCCGCTTCTCCTACACCGCCACCGACCCCGAGCGGGCCCGCGCCCGCGCCGAAGCCCTCGCGGGCGCCTACCTGACCCACCGCAGGGCGCGGACCGAGGAGAGCATCCAGAACATGTCCGACGGCTACCGGGCCCAGCTCCGCCCGCTGGAGGAGAAACGCGACCTGCTGGAGGAGCAGACCGGCGGCACGGCCGACGACGTCACCAGCGCCCGCGCCAACATCATCGTCTCCATCTCCGAGCTGAGCCGGAAGATCTCCGAGCTCAAGGCCCTGGACACCACGCCCGGTTACCTCAACAAGAAGCCCGTCGCCCCCACCTCGCCCACCGGGCCGGGGCTGCCCCTGCTCCTTGGGCTCGGCGGCGTCGTCGGTCTCGCCCTGGGACTCCTGCTCTCCTGGGTGCGCCTCGTCTTCGACCCCGCCGTACGCTCCACCCGCGAGCTCGTCCACTCCCTCGGCGCGCCCCTGCTCGGCACCCTGCCCCGCGAACGCACCGCCTCCGGCGGCCTGCTCGCCATCGGCCGCGGCAGCTCCCGGCTGGCCGAGGAATACCGTGCGGTCGCCTTCCGGCTCGCCTACGACCCGGCGTTCGCCGAGAGCCGCCGGCTCCTGGTCACCGCGCCGCGCGGCGACAACGCGGCGGCCGCCGCCGCTGCCGCCAACCTGGCCGCCGCCTTCGCCGAGATGGGCCGCGACGTCCTGCTCGTCGAGGCGGACCTGCGCACCCCCGCCCTCGTCCGCGACCTGGGCAGGGCCGCCCACGAAGTGCGCCCGCCGCGCTGGGCCGCCGAGGAGGGCGACCGCACCTGGCCCAGCGGCGGCCGCACCAACGTGGACGTGCCCGGCTCCGGTGCCTTCGCCCTGATCCCCGGCACCACCGCCGACAACGTTCCGCGCACCCTGACCTCCCCGTCGGTCGGCCGCATCGTCGCCGAGGCCGACCGGCCCGGCAACGTCGTCATCGTCCTCGCCCCGCCGGTCCTCTCCTACGCCGACGCGGTCGCCCTGGTCGACCGGGTGGAAGGCGTCATGATCGTCTGCGACCCGCGCGAGGTGCACCGCAGCGACCTCGAACGCATCCGCGAGATCATCGGCGCCTCCGGCGGTTCCGTCCTCGGCGCGCTGCTCCACCCGGGCCGGGGACGCCTGCGCCGGGCCGAGCGCCGCGCCGCCTCCACCCGGCGCCGCCGCTCCCGCGGCGGGGACGACGACGGCGGAGCACCGTCCGCCGGGGCCGGCGGGCCCGAGCTGACCGGCGATCCCACCGAGACCCTCGGCCTGCGCGCCTTCACCCAGCCGGCCGCGCCCCGGTGAGAGCCCGCACCGCCGTCCTCTGCTCGGTCGCCGACCAGGGCGTGGCGGCACTCACCAACATCCTGGTGCTGGTGGCCGCCGCCCGTCTGACCACCGTCTCCGACTTCGCCCGGTTCTCCGCGGTCTACCTGGTCTTCACGGTGCTCCTCGGCGTCTCGGGCGCGTACACCGGGCAGCCGCTGGTCCTCCTGCGCGGCGCGGGGGAGGAGACCCGGAGCGCGTGCCGCTCCGCCGTCGCCTTCACCGTCCTCGCCTCGGCCGCCCTCGGCGCACCCCTCGCGGCTCTCTGCGCGCTCCTCCCCGGTGACACGGCCCGCGCCCTGGCGATGCTCGGCCTCGTCCTGCCCGTGGTGCTGGGGCAGGACGCCGTACGGTACGCCTTCTCCGCGCTCCGCCAGCCCCATCTCGCCCTGGCTTCCGACCTGGTGCGGCTCGCCGGCGTGATCGCGGCGCTCTCCGCGCAGACGTACGGGGCGGCACCGGCGCGCCTGATCGCCGTCTGGGGCCTCTCCGCCCTGCCCGCCCTCCTGCTGTCCGCCGCCCTCCTCCACCGGGCCACCCCGGGGGCCCCCGTACGGCTGCGCCCGATGCTGCGGCGCGGCTACCTCGGGCAGCGCTTCACCGTCGAGTTCGGCGTGGGCAACGCGACCGGCCAGCTCTCCGTCCTCGGCCTCGGCGCGGTCGGCACCCCGTTGCTGGTCGGCGCGCTGCGCGGGGCCACCACCCTGTTCGGCCCGCTCAACGTGCTCTACACCTCGGCCACCTCCTTCGGCCCCCCGCTGCTCGGCCGCATAGCGGGCGAACGCCGCCGGGTCCGGGCCACCGCCGCCCTCGCCGCCGTCCTCGCGGCGACCGCCGCGCTCTGGGCCACCGCGCTCGCCCTGCTGCCCGACACCGCGGGCCGTCAACTCCTCGGTGACACCTGGCCCACGGCCGCCGCCCTGCTCCCGGCCACCGGCAGCCAGTACGCCGCGATGGCGGTGGGCACCTGCGGCCTGCTCGCCCTGCGGATGCTCGACCCGCGCACCACACTCGCCATCCAGGTCGTCTTCTCGCTCGCCGCCGTGGCGTTCCTCGCGGGCGGCTACGTCGTCGGCGGCATTCCGGGCGCGGCCTGGGGGCTGTTCCTGGGCTCGCTCTGCAAGGCGGCGGCCACCTGGATCAGGGTGGCCCGGCTCCGCCGCCGGGGGCCGCACACGGCCGGCGCCGTCAGCGCCGGCGCCGCGCCCTCTGCTCCCTGAACGTGCTCAGCAGCAGCAGGCACAGCGCCGCGATCGCCAGCTTCCCCGCCGCCTGGAGCAGCGGGCCGCGCAGCAGGATGAAGGTGTACCCGGCGATCAGCGGCGCGGCGATGGCCAGCACGCTGCCCGGACCCGGCCCCGCGCGGGTGACGGCGCGTGCGTACCGGCGGTCGGTCCGGGCCGCCGCGTAACCGATCAGCGCCATACCGCCGACCATTCCGGCCGCGCCGGCGTCGACCCAGAACTCGGTCCACAGCGGGGCCGAGAGATTGGTCATCCGCAGCCCCATCCACTGGCCCACCCGGACCCCGGTGTCCTCCGGCTTGCCGCTCCACAGGGCGCGCGGCACGAAGAACAGGGCGGAGCCCGACAGTTGGCGCCCGTAGGTATGGCCTCGGGTGTCGACCCACGAGATGGTGTTGGCGAACATCACCATCTGGTCGTAGTCCTTGGTCACCAGGGGCTCGAAGACCGAGGCCGACTGCGCGGGCCGCTGCCCCGCGTCGTCGTACCGGAACTTGTCCGCGTACGGGAACACCACCAGCGCCCCCACCACCCCCGTCGCCAGCACCGTGCGGTAGACCGCCGCGCTGCTCGGGAGCGCGGTGAAAACGAACGCCAGCAAGACCGTCAGGAACCAGTAACGGGCGTTGGAGATCGGGTTGTTCACCACCAGGTTCAGAGCCGCCAGGGCCACCCACACCAGTACCGTGGACGGCGCGCGCCGGGCCCGGCGGGAGGTGGCCAGGCGGCGGGTGTAGAAGAGCAGCGCCAGCAGCGCCGGAACCTGGCCGAAGCCCTTGAGGAACGCCGAGCCGACGTTGGACCCCTCCGCGGCGACCCCGGTCGCCGCGACGGTCTCGTTGATCTCCTGCCGGCTGGAGAAGAAGACCGCGGGGCCGCCGACCTTCAGGACGTAGAACGCGCTCGCGGTGAACGCCAGCAGCACCAGCAGCCGCAGCCGCACGGGATGGGCCACGGCCGGCCCCCAGCTCCGGGCCGAGGGCCTGCGGCGGCGCAGCGGGCGCCGGGAGGCCAGGAGCGCGCCCAGATCGTAGGCGGTGCACCCCACCAGCACCATCGAGATGGCCGTGATCAGGTCCTGGCGCGGTCCGACCATCGGCGTCGGCGTCTGCCCGATCACCACCTGGGCGAACGGGGCCACGCCCATGGCGATGTACACGAACATCCAGAAGACGCCCTGGAGCAGCCGCCGCCGGGTCGAGAGGATCATCGTCGCGAGCCGGGCCCCCGCATAGCAGGTCAGCACCAGCTGGAGCCAGTACGCGGTGTCCCGCACCCCGGTGCCGGGCTGAGCGGCGATCACGGCGGGCAGGAAGCAGACCAGCCCCAGGATGAGCGGCACCGCCACCGCCCGCGACAGCATCGCCCAGGCGATCGGCCGCTCGGTCGTCCCGTCGGCCTGGCCGGCCGTCCTCGCGGGGACCTTCCCGTGCGACGGCGCGGACGCCGACGTGTGCACCGACGTCATGCGCCCCCCAGGGATCAGTGAACCGCTGAACACTCTAACGAATCACCCCACTTGAGGAGAGCCGATGACTACCCTGTGCATACATGGCCGCAGTTGAGGGGAACTCTGGTGAAGATTCTGCACATCGTCACGCTCCACACCCCGGACCACGCCTTCGGCGGCCCGACGCGGGTGGCGTTCAATCTCACCAAGGTCCAGCGGGCGAACGGCGATGACGCCCGTGTCATGGCGCTCGCGGACGACTTCCCGGACGGCGAACTGCCCGGCCAGGTCGAGGGAGTTCCGGTCCATCTCTTCCAGGCCCGGCACGTGCTCCCGATGTTCGAGGTCAGCGGGATCACCTCCGCCTCCCTCCTGCGCACGGCGTACCGCATGATGCGCGGCGCGGACCTCGTCCACGTCCACCTGATGCGCGACCTGGTGACGCTCCCCGCGGCGCTCCTCGCCCTCGCGTCCCGAACGCCCCTGGTCGTCCAGACCCACGGCATGATCGATCCCACCGAGAAGAGGGCCGCCCAGCTCACCGACGTGCTCGGGGTCCGCAAGGTGCTGCGCGAGGCGGACGCCGTCCTGCACCTCACCGAGATGGAGCGGGTCGACGTGAACGCCGTCGCCGCCCCCGTCCCGCTCACCCGCACCGTACGGCTGGTCAACGGCGTCCGTCCGCAGGAGCGCAAGCCTGCCCGCGACCCGGGCAGGCCGCCCACCGTGCTCTACCTCGCCCGCGTCCAGGAGCGCAAGCGGCCCGAGGACTTCATCGCCGCGATGCCGCACGTCCTCGCCCGCCACCCCGAGGCCCGCTTCGTCCTGGCCGGACCGGACACCGGAGCGCTGGACGGCACCCTCGCACTCGCGCGGAAGCTCGGCGTCACCGGCTCCCTGGACCACGTGGGGCCGCTGGAGCACGAGGAGGTCCTCGCCGCCGGACGCGAGGCCGACGTGTATGTGCTGCCCGCGATCGAGGAGCCCTTCCCGGTCTCGGTGCTGGAGGCGATGTCGGTCGGCACCCCGGTCGTCATCACCCGCACCTGCGGGCAGGCCCCGGACGTCGCGGGGGCGGGGGCGGGCCGGGTCATCGACAGCCGGGTCGGGGAGGACGCGGCCAACGCCCGGAAGGTCGCCGACGCGATCCTGGAACTGCTGGAGCCGGAGGCCGCCGAGCAGGCGGGCAAGGCCGCCTGGGAGCTGGTGAACGAGCAGTTCACCATCGAGGCCGTCACCGCCACCCTCCGGCAGACCTACGAGGGCGTGGTCCGCCGGAGGCGGGGGTGACCGGCGGTACGGTCAACGCATGGGCTTCTCACGTGACTTGAGGGAGATCTGCCAGCGGTAGAAGCTCATCGCCAGTGCGAAGTCCAGACCCGCCCGGCCATCCAGGAAGCCCCGCTTGTAGAGGTACATGTAGGCGAAGGACACCACCGGCTTGAACGGGGCCTTGTGGAACAACTGCCCCTGACGGGACTTGACCTGACGCACCTGCTCCTTGACCCGGGGGTGGTGCTCCAGCCACGCCTCCCAGTCCGAGTAGCGGTTGTGGCGCTCGAACCAGGCGGTCACCGGGTCGAGGTCCTGGTGCTCGATGGGGTGGCTGAACGTGCCCACGCTCGGCGCGACCGGCTGGTAGTGGCCCTCCACCTCACCGATGCCCGGCGCGTCCAGGTCCCCGACCTCCGGGTAGTGGCAGCGGGTCCGGTCGGTCAACGACCGCTTGCGGATGGTGTATCCGTGCCGCAGCCGCTTCCCGGAGAACCAGTAGCCGAGCGGTATGTCGTACGCGGCCGGCTTCGGGGCCGCCGGATCGCGGAAGGTCTGCCGCAGTTCGGCCAGCAGGCCGGGGCTGAGCCGCTCGTCGCCGTCCAGGAGCAGGATCCAGTCCAGATCGGTGCGGACGTTCTCCAGGCACCACTGCTTCTTGCGCGGATGGCCCCCGTCCCAGGTGTACGTGACCACCTCGGCCCCGCATTCCTCCGCGATCTTGACCGTGTCGTCGGTGCTGTGGGAGTCCACCACCACGACCGCCTCGAAGTGGCCGAGCACGGATCTCACCGCCTCCGCGATGTTCAGCCCCTCGTTCTTCGTGGGGATCGCCACGGCTATCGGGAGCTTCGGCGTACCTGAGGTCATCCCCGGTCTCCTTCGGGCAGCCAGGCGTAGCAGCCTGTGGAGGTGAACGTACGGGCGGACTTCGGGATCGTGATCTTCCGGGACTTCCCGGTGGCGGAGGTGTCCGCCGCCAGTTCCTCGCCGCCCGCCCCGGCGATCCGCCAGGAGCAGTCGGCGGTGGGGGAGACGGAGCGGTAGACGCCCGGCCGGAGACTCTTCCCGGTGTGCGTGCCGTCCGGGTAGGCGTACGCCGCCTCGTCCACCAGGTCCTGGTGCTGGGGGCAGAGCCCGGCGACCGCGCCCGCGGCGTCCGGGATCTCCTCGGTGGCGACGGCCCCGACGGCGGTGTCCCGGTCGGCCTTGACCAGGTAGCGGAGCTTGTCGCAGGTCTCCTGGCCGGTCTGGAGGACGGCGGCCGGGTCCATGCCCTTCGGCACCCGGTCCGCCAGGTACTCCTTCTGCTTCTTCGTGAAGGTCCCGGTGGCCGGGGTGATCGCGTCGGACGGGGTCTTCGGACGAGCGGCGGGCCCCCGGGCCTCCGGCTTCCCGTCGGGCCCGGTGGGCTCGGCGGAGGGCGGGGTGGGGGTGCCGTCGGGCGTGCCGGGGACGGTGGGCCCGGAGGCCGCGGGGCGCCGGGCGCCCGCGGCCTCCGGGTCGTTCCCGTCCGCGGACGAGCCGCAGGCGGCCAGCGCCGCCGTCAGGACGACGGCGGCGCAGGCCAGGAACGGATTCCTCATGAGATCAGCCGTTCCTCAGTGCGTAGTGCGCGCTGACCTGGGAAGCGCTCAGCGTGGTCGGGTAGACGGCGGTCTCGTCGATCTGCCCCTCGAAGAAATTGCTGGTCGGGCGGCTGGGCCAGCCGGAGAGGCTGTCCCCGCCGACCCGCCAGTAGCCGGGGAGGTTCTCGTTGCCGGAGACCAGGATGTTCGACGCCCGTGCCTGCCCGTCGACGTACAGCGTCATCCCCTGCCCCAGGGGCCCCTGGGTGGCGACGACGTGGTGCCACTGGCCGTCGTTGTAGGCGCCCGAGGTGGTGACGGTGCGTGCCCCGCCGCTCTGCACGCCGAACACGAGCCGCCCGTCGTTGCGCATGTAGACCTGCTTGTCGTGACGGGTGCTGTTCTCCTGGGTGAGGTTCCCGAAGCCGATGATCTTCCCGCCGCGGGTGGTGGTGGTCCTGATCCAGGTCTCCACCGAGAACCGGGGCGGCGCGGCGTGCAGCCGGTTGCTGTACGCGTACTCGGTGGCGCCGTTGAAGCCGATCGCCGTCGAAGGCCCGGCGACCGCCGCCGGGGTCTGCCGGTAGGCGGGGCCGTTGCGCAGGAAGCCGTTGTTCAGGTTGTCGCTGCTGTCGTGCGCGAACGTGGACGTGCCCTCGTCGTAGCGCCAGTAGAGGCTCGCACCGTCGGACCTGACACGGGCCGGGTACGCCTCCGTCGAACTCGCCACGGTGGCGGACTGGGCCGGGGACTTGGCGCTGGTGTTGGTCCCGTCGCTCGCGCTGATCCGGTACGAGTGGGTCTCGCCCGGCGCGACGTCGGTGTCCGTCCAGGTCAGCTGGGGCCGGTCCCAGAAGACCGAGGAGGCGGTCGTCGTGTGGACCGGGGTGCTGGAGCCGTCCTTGTAGATCCGGTAGGTCAGCTCCCCGTCGTCGGTGTCGAAACTGGTCTGCCAGTTCACGTCGATCCGCCCCGACGTCAGGGTGGACAGGCTGACGTTGGGCACCCAGGGCGCGCCCGTGTCGGGACCGTCCGCGAACCGGGTCAGCCCCTGCTGCGGCTTGCCGTTGACCGTGGTGAACTCGCCGCCCACCCACAGGTGATCGCGGCCGCCACCGCTCACCGTGGTCAGCACGCGGGGGCCGACCGGCTCGCCGATGCCGTCGTTGGTGTCCGGGAACCAGGGCAGCAGCTTCGGGTCGTCGACCGACTGGGCCAGCAGGTGCTTGCGCGGCTGGTCCGGGAAGGCTCCCATGCTGGAGCAGTCGTGGGCGTGGCTGCCGCTGTAGAGCACACCGGAGTGGACCGCGACGGCCTGGGTCGCGCCGAGGCAGGTGTCCCGCCAGCGCTGCTCGAAGGTGTTCAGGTTCAGGGCGATGCGTCCGTCGAACACGCCGCCGCCGGTTCCCTCGTTGCCGGTGTAGAAGCCGGTGGCGTCCGTGGTGATGTCCTGGACCGTGGAGTTGTTGTGGATGAACCCCGGATACGCCTTGGTCAGCTGACCGGTGGTGGCGTCGACCACGGCCAAGGCGTGGGTGGTGGTGCCGTTGATCCGGAAGAAGTCCCCGCCGAGCAGCACGTGCTGTCCGTCCGGGGTGACCTCCACGGCCCGTGCGACCTCGTCGGCGTTGGCCGTGAAGGGCAGCAGGGAGGCTCCGGTGGTGACGGCGGCGAAGCTGTTCCTGGTCTGCCCGCCGACGCTGGTGAAGTCGCCGCCCAGGTAGACCGTGTCGTCGGTGACGGCGAGGGCCCGCACGGTCGCCGTCACGGAGATCTTGAAGTCGTTGCGCGGGGTGCAGGTCTCGGTGTCGATCGCCGCGATGTTGCTGACGCCGACCCCGTTGACGGCGCCGAACTGGCCGCCCGCGTACAGGGTTTCACCGTCCGGGGAGAGCGCCAGGGCGCGGACGGTCGCGGTGCCCGAGGAGATGGTGAAGGAGAGCGAGCAGTCGGTGGGCGCCCCGGTCGCCGCGTCGAACGCGGCGAAGTTCACCGCGGGCTGTTCGTCGGTGCCGGGGGCCGCGGTGGGGGGCCGCAGGGTGGAGAAGGTGCCGCCCGCGTAGACGACGCCGTCGCCGGCCGCCATCGACCAGACGATGCCGTTGGTCTGCCAGGTGGTGAGGTCGTCCGCGGTGATGGCGACCGGTGGTGTCAGCGCCGCCGCCGGAGAGGACCCGGCCGCGGTCGCGGTCAGGGCTCCGGCCAGCAGGCCGAGAGCGAGGGAGGCGGCCCGCACACGGCCGCGTCCTCCGCTTCTCTGCCCCGTACTTCCGTTCATCATTCAGCTCCGAAGGTGAGATTCGAGCTGCGGCCGGGAGGCCGCGGATGCTGCCCCGCCCGACCGGCCGCGGGGACGGTGCGTCCCGTCGCCGGTCGGGGCGAGTGGGTGGACGGGGCGGGAGCCCCGTCCGTGGCCGGCGCGGAGAGCTCCACCGAGGGGTCGGTGGAGTCGGCGGTCGCGCCGGAACTCTTCCCGGACCCGGGCGCGGGAAGCGCCGGGCCGGGAGCCAGGGGTGGCCGCGGACCCGGTGGGGGAGGCGGCCGTGCGTTCCAGTGACAGCGGTAAGGGGATCGGGGCCCGGTGACGGAGCCGGCCGCCGGGGGCACGGGGCACGCGACGGCCGCGCCCGGTCATCTGTCCACCCGGACCGCGGCCCCGGAGAGCTGGTCCTCCAGCCGGCGGATGTCGGCGTCGACCATGATCCGGGCCAGTTCCCGCGACTTCACCTCGGGCTTCCACCCCAGCAGCTCCTCGGCCTTGGAGGCGTCGCCGATCAACGCGTCCACCTCGCTCGGGCGTTCGTACTTCGGGTCGTACCGCACGTGCTCGGCCCAGTCCAGACCGGCGTGCTCGAAGGAGAACTCCAGGAACTCCCGGACGCTGACGCCCTCACCGGTGGCCACCACGTAGTCGTCGGGGGAGTCGCACTGGAGCATCCGCCACATGGCGTCCACGTACTCCGGCGCGTATCCCCAGTCCCGGACCGCGTCCAGGTTGCCCAGGTGCAGCCGGTCCTGGAGTCCGGCCCGGATGCGGGCGACGGCGCGGGTGATCTTCCGGGTCACGAAGGTCTCGCCCCGGCGCGGCGACTCGTGGTTGAAGAGGATGCCGTTGACCGCGAACATGTCGTACGCCTCGCGGTAGTTGACCGTGGCCCAGTAGGCGTAGACCTTCGCCACGCTGTACGGGCTCCGCGGGTGGAACGGCGTCCTCTCGTTCTGCGGGGGCGGGCTGGCACCGAACATCTCGGAGGAGGACGCCTGGTAGATCCGGGTGTGGATGCCGCTGGCCCGTACCGCCTCCAGGAGCCGGACGGTGCCGAGTCCCGTGACGTCCCCGGTGTACAGCGGTGCGTCGAAGGAGACCCGCACATGCGACTGCGCGCCCAGGTTGTAGACCTCGTCGGGCTGGATGTCCCGCAGCAGGTTCACCAGCGCCACACCGTCGGAGAGGTCCGCGTGGTGCAGGACGAAGGAGCGCTCCGGCTCCTCGGGCCCCTGGTAGATGTGGTCGATCCGCTCGGTGTTGAAGCTCGAGGAACGGCGTATGAGCCCATGCACCGTGTAGCCCTTGTCGAGCAGGAACTCGGCCAGATATGAGCCGTCCTGGCCGGTCACCCCGGTGATGAGCGCGGTCTTCGCCACGATTCCCCCTTCTCTGCTGATCGCCTCGACGGCGGTGTTCTCCGATATTTCGGAATTGAAGCGTTCTGCGGCGAAACATCCCCGCAGCCTCTTTCTGCTGGCACAATCCGAGCCATGACGACCGAACTCCCCGTCCTGACCCAGGAATCCGCCCGCCCCCTACTGCGGCCCGGCTCCCGCATATTCGTCGCGGGCCACCGAGGTCTCGTCGGCTCGGCGGTGGCCCGGCGCCTCGCCGACGACGGCCACGAGGTGGTCACCCGCGGCCGCGACCGCCTCGACCTGCGCGACGCAGCGCGGACCGAGACGTATCTGCGGGAGGTCCGCCCGGACGTCGTGGTGCTGGCCGCCGCCAAGGTGGGCGGGATCATGGCCAACAGCACGTATCCCGTGCAGTTCCTGGAGGACAACCTGCGCATCCAGCTCAGCGTGATCGCCGGGGCGCACGCGGCCGGGACCGAGCGGCTGCTCTTCCTCGGCTCCTCGTGCATCTACCCCCGGCTCGCACCCCAGCCGATCCGCGAGGACGCCCTGCTCACCGGGGAGCTGGAACCCACCAACGAGGCGTACGCCCTCGCCAAGATCGCCGGGATCGTCCAGATCCAGTCCTACCGGCGGCAGTACGGCGCCTCCTACATCAGCGCCATGCCCACCAATCTCTACGGCCCCGGCGACAACTTCGACCTGGAGACCTCGCACGTCCTGCCCGCGCTGATCCGCCGCTTCCACGAGGCCCGCCGGGACGGGGCGCCCGAGGTGACCCTGTGGGGCTCCGGG
Source organism: Streptomyces sp. V2I9 (assembly GCF_030817475.1). Taxonomy (NCBI): domain Bacteria; kingdom Bacillati; phylum Actinomycetota; class Actinomycetes; order Kitasatosporales; family Streptomycetaceae; genus Streptomyces; species Streptomyces sp. V2I9. The sequence goes on from NZ_JAUSZJ010000002.1 coordinate 5,711,553, forward strand.
TCGCCGCGCCGCGAGTTCCTGCACGTGGACGACCTCGCCGCCGCCTGCGTACGTCTGCTGGAGGCGTACGACGGGGACGAGCCCGTCAACATCGGCTGCGGCGAGGACCTCACGATCCGCGAACTCGCCGAGACCGTACGCGAGGTGACGGGGTACCAGGGCGAGATCGCCTGGGACACCTCCAAGCCCGACGGGACGCCCCGCAAGCTGCTCGACACCACCCGCCTCACCTCCCTCGGCTTCACGCCGAAGATCCCGCTGCGCGACGGCGTCGCCCGCACCTATGCCTGGTGGCTCGACCGGCTTCCCGCCGGAAGCTGACCGTTCGCCGCCGCGAGGTGCCTCGCGGCGGCCAGCCGGGGGTGCTTCTCGCATCCGCACGCCCGCTGTTCTCAGTACGCCCCGCGGCCGTCGGCGACGGCGCGCACGGTGCGGGCGAGAAGTCCCAGGTCGGCGGCTACCGACCAGTTGTCGACGTACCAGAGGTCCAGCGAGACGGTCTCCTGCCAGGACAGGTCGGAGCGTCCGCTCACCTGCCACAGACCCGTGAGCCCCGGCTTCACCGCGAGCCGGCGATGCTCCCGCTCGTCGTAGCGTGACGCCTCCTCCGGCAGCGGCGGCCGCGGCCCGACGAGCGACATATGACCCAGCAACACATTGATCAGCTGCGGGAGTTCGTCGATCGACGTCCGCCTCAGCATCCGTCCGACCGGCGTCACCCGAGGGTCGCGGCGGATCTTGAACAGCGGTCCGTCCACCTCGTTGGCCGCGGCGAGCCGCGCCTTGTGGCGCTCCGCGTCCGCCACCATCGTGCGGAACTTCCACATGGTGAACGGCCGGTTGTGCCGCCCCTGCCGGACCTGCCGGTGGAAGACCGGGCCCCGCGAGGACACCCGTACGCTCAGCGCCACCGCCAGGAGCAGCGGAGCCAGCGCCAGCAGCCCGAACAGGGCGGCGGTGCGGTCCAGCGCGTTCTTCACCACCGCTTGCGGGCCTCCGCGCAGGGGTGGCGCTATGTGCAGCAGGGTCAGCCCGGCCGCGGTGACGGGACGCACCCGCTCGGCCGCCACGCCGGGCAGTTCCGAGACCACCGACAGGGCGACGCCCCCGTCGTGCAGCCCCCAGCCGAGCCGGCGCAGCCGGTCCCCGGTCAGCTGCGGCCCCGGTGCCACCAGCACCAGGTCCGCCGCGTGGGCGTAGACCCCGCCGAGCACCGTCGTGACGTCGTCGTCGGCCGGGCAGGACGCCAGCCGTCCCGGCACCTGCACCCCCTCCAGCTCCAGCCGGCCGGGCCCCACCGGTATGGCGGCGACCAGCTGATAGCCGTGATCCGCGCGGGAGTCGAGCAGTTCGGCGGCCCGTTCCACGCAGGACGCCCCACCCACCAGCAGCACCCTGCGGACCCGCCGGCCCCGGCTGGCGGAGCCGGGCCACGCGCGCAGTCCCGTCGCCGCGGCGGCGACGAGCAGCCCCGGCGCGACGGCCACGACCGCCGTGGCCGGATCGACCGGGCTGCCCGCGGCCGTGTGCAGGACGGCCAGCAGTCCGATCAGGACGAGCCAGTCCCCGACCGCTTCCACCGCGCCGCCCGGCTCGGTCCCCGGCCCCGCCGCGTACCGCCCCCGCACCGCGCGCATCCCGGCCCACAGCAGCCCCGCCGTCACGGCGGCGGCCACCGGGCGCGGTTGGTCACCCGCGCGCAGCAGCAGCCAGGCCGGACCGGCCAGCCCGAGCAGCTCGGTCAGCGAGGTGAGCGCCGGTCCGGTCGCGGACCCGCGCCGGGCCGGAGCGCGGCCCGTCTCCTCGCGCCGAGGCCCCGGATCCCTGAACTGCCGCTCCAGTGCGGCTGTCGTACGGTTCCGGGAGGCGGTCCGAGGGCGTGGCGCGCCCCGGAGCCCCACCGGCCCGGACAGGTCGGTATCAGGTATTTCGACATGCCCCATGAACCCCCCAGTCACAGTCGCACCCCCACAAACGGGACGCATCCGCCGATCCCATGGACTGACGGATGCGCCCTCGCTCGGTGCACGATATCCACACACGTGCCATTTCGCTGGAGTTCTCGTGAAGTTCAGGCGGCTCCGGCCAGACTCCTCCGATCGTCCGTAACCGTCCGATGTCGCCACCCGAGGAAGGAAACTGACGGGCCGCCAGGCCGGTAAGCGCTTGTGCCCGGCGGTGTCGGCGGGTGGGTGGTGGAGGCTCTGCCTCCGGTGCTTCCCGGCGGGAGAGCGTGAACCCCCTGGCGGGGAGGTGTGCCGGGCCGGGGACGCGCGCTCTCGCGCCGCTTCCGGAAGCCGTGCGCGGGGTGCGGCGGCGTCGCCGTGCGCCCTCCGTGCGCCTCCGGGCGCGCCGGTGGTCCGGCGCCCCGGTGCCAACGGGCGGGGCTGCTCCGATAGTTACCGACGTCACAGTGGTGTCGGCGGCGAAAGATGCGAGGGCCGGTGCGGCCGGCGGTGCGGGTGGAGGGGGGCGGCGCGCTCGGGACGAGCGCCGTTCTCGGTGTCAGCGCACTCCGTCGGGCCGGAACTGCACGCTGATGCGGGCTCCGACGGCGCGGGCGGTCTTGGGTACGGCGTGCTCCCAGGTGCGCTGACAGCTGCCGCCCATGACGATCAGATCGCCATGGCCGAGCCGTCTGCGGACGGGTGCGGGGCCCGGCCGGCGCGGGCGCAGCGCCAGGTGCCGCGGGGCGCCCAGCGAGAGGATCGCGACGATGGTGTCCTCGGTGCTTCCCCGCCCGATGGTGTCCCCGTGCCAGGCGACCCCGTCGCGCCCGTCGCGGTAGAAGCACAGCCCCGCGGTGGTGAACGGTTCGCCCAGCTCGGCCGCGTAGTGGCTGCCCAGCTCGGTGCGGGCGGCCTCCAGCGCCGGATGCGGCAGGGGGTCGCGCCGGCCGAAGAAGGCCAGCAGCCGGGGGACCGCCACGACGCGCTCGTACATCACGCGCTCCTCGGCCCGCCAGGCGACGTCGCGCACCAGGGTCTCGAACAGCGTGTCCGCGCCCTGGAGCCACTGAGGAAGCACGTCGATCCAGGCCCCCTGCCCCAGATCGGTGCGCCGCAGGCCGCTCAGGGGGCGGGTGGCGACCTCGGCCTCCTGGTCGAAAAGCGAGCTTTGCAGGTGTACGGCCATGGGGCGAGTGTACCGCTATTCGAAGAGGTGTTCGAATGTGTGTGGATGGGGCGGGATCTGCGACCGGGTGGTCAGTGCCGTGCGGGGCGGGCGCGCCGCGCGATGTGTGCGGGCCGTCCGGCCGCGGCGTGCCGGACCAGGGCCGCGCAGACGAAGGCGGTCGCCCCGGAGGCCAGTGACCTGATGAGGGAGTCGTCCCGTGCGCCGGACGCGAGGGCGATGACCAGTGCCAGGGCCAGGGTGATGGCGGGGAGCGCACGGGGGCCCCGCGTGGTGCCCGGTACGGCGGGCGGCGGCAGCAGCCAGGTCGCCAGGCCGTAACAGGCGCAGGCCAACAGTGTGGCTCCCAGCACTTCGCTGGGCCGGTGGCCGCCCATGGCCGAACTGGCGGCGGCGATACAGGCGAGCCAGAGGACACCGACCGCGGCGACATACGGGCGGACGCGGGGGGAGACCACGAGGACGGCGGCGAGGGTCAGCGCGGCGGGGATGGCCGTGTGCCCGCTGGGGAAACCTTGATCAAGGAGATTCTCCGGCGCGCCCACCAGGTCGGGGCGGGGCAGGACGGTCGATTTGAGCACCTCCTTGCCTCCGGTCGTGAGAAGGACGACCCCGAGCGCCGCGCACCCCTGCCGCCAGCACCGCCGCGCCAGGGTGAGGACCACGATGACGGCCAGGCCCACCATCAGGGTGGGCTTGGCGCTCAGTTCCATCGGCGGCAGGGGTGTCGAGCCGTAGGCCGCTCCTGACAGGGGGTAGATCCACGCTTCTTCGCTCCCCTTGGTGCTCAGGTGGAACAGGGCGTTCTCCGCTCGCTGCCCCCACGGGGTGCAGACGGCGAGCAGGTAGACCGTCAGGAACCCCAGGGTGTACAGCAGGGCCGGCATCCACGGCCGTGCCGTACACGGCGGGCCGGGCTCGTCGGGGGCCACGGGGTCCTGTCCCGAGGCCACCGGCCGGTGCGCGGGCAGGGACAGGGAATCGTGCTGAATCATCGCTCTTGTTTCTTCCGTCGGGGGAGTGCGGTCCCGCACGCCTTCCGGCACGACGTGGGCCGCCGGGCTCGGCGGCCCACCGGGGGCCGTCGCTGTCAGGTGAACGCCTGCCCCTGCCGGCGCCGGGCGGCGATCGCCAGGACGGGGAGGGGGGCGACCAGCAGGATGAGGACGACCAGGTCCGGAAGGGACCGCATGAAGGCGTCGGGCCGGACGACGATCGCCTGCACGCGCACGAGCGCGCACGTTGCGACGGGGATCAGCCACCGGTGGTCGCCGGTGGCGGCCGTCGCCACCCACGCGGCGATCAGCGCGGTGACTTCGAGGACGAACAGGCCGCGCTGGAAAGCCGGACTGACGGCGATGATGTGCAGGCCCCCGGCCACGAACATGGCGAGCGCCACGGGGGCCAGCCAGCGGTACGAGCGGCGTCGCAGACGGCTGGGACGGCAGAGTGCCAGCACGGCGCACGCGGCGCACAGCGCCCCCGACAGCACCAGGTCACGGGCGGCTATCGGGGCGCCGAGACCGTAGTACCCCAGGCCCGCCTTGCCCTCGTCGCCGAAGAGGGTGCGGCCGTGGGACGTGGCGCCGGCCCAGATCATGGCCGCCGCGGCCGGCAGCGCGATCCACGGTCTGCCGCGCAGCAGGGCGATCAGGCAGCCCAGCGGGAGCAGCCCGTAGGGCAGCAGCCGGATCTGCGTGGGACCTTCGGCCCACGGGTACCAGCCGGAGAACCGGAAGGCGATGGCGTGCTCTCCGGGATCGATGCGCAGGGCCCAGTGCCACACATCCTGCAAGTACGGAACCAACGCCAGCGCGGCGAGGGTCAGGGCGGCCAGATGGATGCCGTCCAGCCACCACGGCCGGGCCGGGTCGTCGGCCACGGCGCGGGCGCGGGCCCGCAGTCCGGCGCGCACCAGGGCGGTGACTTCCCGCAGCGGGGGCCGGGAGCGGCCGGGATACGCCTCGGACAGGCAGGCCAGCACCTCCTCTCCCTGCCGGGAACGGTAGGGCTCGGGGTAGGCGGCAAGCAGCAGACGATTCATGCCGGGGCCGCTCCGGCATTCCGCGCGTGTCCGATGACGACGGCCGCCGCCTGCTGCATCCGCAGCGCCTCCCGGCCGACCGCCTCGGTGCCGTCCTCGGTGAGCCGGTAGTAGCGCCGCGCCCGCCCGTCCACGATCTCCTCATGGCCGGCGGCCACCAGCCCGGCCCGCTCCATCCGCTCCAGCGCGCCGTAGAGAGTGCCGACGGCGATCCGGAGCCGCCCGTCGGTGGCCCGTTCAGCAGCCTTGATGATGCCGTAGCCGTGCAACGGGCCATCCATGAGCGCGGCAAGGATGAAGTACTGCGGTTCCGTCAAGGGCGGGCTCTGTCTGGTCATGGGGCGAGCATATATCGAGACACGGAGTATATCTGTCGGCCATGGGTGATGGCCGTCAGCGCCTCCGCGCCCGCGGCGGGCGTCACCCGCTCCCGGTCGGCCGGTTCTCCGAAGGCGGCCGCGCCGCCCGCGGCTCGGCGACCCCGTGCGGGCCGCGGGCGCGAGCGGCCCGCACGGCGGTGCTCACCGATAGGATCACGCTCGGGTCCTGATCATCGATCACGGCTCAACAGCCGCTGGAACAGCGGGAATTCGCTCGTTCGAGCCGTTGCGGACATCGCGTTCCCGCCGGCGGCCGGAACGCCCGGAACACCGAGTGAGTGGAGTGGCAGTCGTGCGTGGAGGCAGCATCGCCGTGGTCGGCGGCAGCATCGCGGGATGCGCGGCGGCTCTCGCCGCTTCCCGCGGCGGGGCCGAGCGGATCACCGTTCTGGAGCGTGCGGATGACCGGCTCCGCGACCGAGGGGTGGGGATCGCCCTCCACGGCGACCGGTACGAGGAGCTGCGGGAAGCCGGATACGTGGCGCCCGAGATGCCCTGGGCACCGCTGACCCGGCGGGTGTGGAGCGTGCGCGACGGCGAGGCGGGCCACGGACGGGTCGTCGGCGAGCAGCCGTTCCCCTTCCGCGCCTACAGCTGGGGCTCGCTCTGGAGCGAGCTGCGCCGCCGGGTGCCCGAGGGGGTCTCCTACCGGTCCGGCGCGGTGGTCGCCGGGCTGGAACCCGACGCCGACGGCGTGACGCTGCGGCTCGCGGACGGGTACGAGGAGCGCTTCGACGCCGTGATCGGGGCGGACGGGTACCGCTCCGTCGTCCGTGAGGCCATGTTTCCCGGCGCGGACGCCACGTACGCCGGATACATCGGCTGGCGCGGGACGTCGTCCGAGGTCGCGGGCCTTCCTTCGGACGGCCTCGACGCGCACAACATCGTCTTTCCCGGCGGCCACTGCATGATCTACCGCATCCCGGACGGCCTCGGCGGGCACCGGCTCAACTGGGTGCTCTACACCGCTCCCCCGGAGGCGGACGGCCTCCACCCCGACCTCAGCACCCCCACCTCCCTGCCGCCGGGCCGCCTCACCTCCCAGCTCACCGAGCGGCTTCGTGCCCTGGTCGCCGACAACTTCCCGCCGTACTGGGCCGCCCGAGTGCTCGGCACCCCCGCCGAGACCACCTTCATCCAGCCCATCTACGACCTGGAGGTGCCGCACTACACCTCGGGCCGCATGGCCCTCGTCGGCGACGCCGCCAGCGTCGCCCGGCCGCACATCGGCGGCGGCAGCGTGAAGGCGCTCCAGGACGCCACCGCCCTGGAGGCCGCCTGGACGGCGGGCGACGACTGGACGGAGGTTCTGGAGCGCTACGACGCCGCGCGCGGCCCCGTCGGCTCCGCCATGGTCGCGCTCGCCCGCCGGATGGGCGACGCGCAGGTCGGGAACACGCCCGACTGGACCGTCATGGACCGGCCCGGCTTCGACGCGTGGTGGCAGGAGCAGAACAGCGGCTCCGACCGGCGCAGCGGCTTCGGCGGACACAGTATGAAGGCCGGGCAGGCATGAAGGCCTGGTAGGGAGGAAGGCCGGGTAGGGAGGAAGGGCGGGAGCGCCGGGTAGGGAGGAAGGCGGGAGTGGGTGGCGGGCAGGGGCGCGTGCCCGTCGCCGTCCGCCCCGTCCCCGTGTCGCGGCCGTCCTGCCGCTTGCCCGCTCCTCAGGCTCCCGTCGCCGTCAGTTCCAGGGCGGTGTGCAGCGCGGTGGCGTCGGCGCGGGCGTCCTCACCGGCCAGGCGCAGCGTCATCCGTCCCGAGGTGAGGACCGTGAGGGTGCGGGCGCGCTCGACGGCCTGCGCGGGGCTGGGGGAGACCAGCAGGACGGCGAGACCCTCGGCCGCCAGCGTCGCCACCAGATCGTGCACCTGCCGTACGAGCACGGGCGCGAGGCCCTCCGTCGGTTCGTCGAGCAGCAGCACCCGCGGCGAGCCGAGCAGCGCGCGGGCCAGCGCCAGCATCTGCTGCTCGCCGCCGGACAGATCCTTGCCCCGGCTGCCCCGCCGTTCGCCCAGGCGGGGCAGCAACTCCAGAACCCGCGCAGGGGTCCATACGCTGGGGCGGGAGGTGTCGCCCCGGCGCGGCGGGCGGTGGGACAGCCGCAGGTGCTCCTCCACCGTGAGCCCGGCGAACACCCGCCGCCCCTGTGGCACGAGCCCGATCCCGGCCCGCGCGATCCGGTGCGCCGGCTGCCCGGTCACCTCGCGGCCGTCGAGGCGTACCGTTCCGGCGCTCGGGCGCATCAGCCCGGCGACGGTGTGGACGAGCGTGGTCTTGCCCGCGCCGTTGTGGCCGACGACGGCGTGGACCGTACCGGCGGCGACCGACAGGTCCAGGCCGTGGAGAACGGTGCCGCCGTGGTAGCCGGCGGTCAGGCCGGTGAGTTCGAGCATCGGGCCTCGGTCATCCTCTCGCGTCGGTGGGGGAGGGGCACACGGTCGGGACGCCCCCGGCCCCCGCGCCGCCCGAGCCGGCCGTCGAGCCGGTGGCGTCCGGGGCCGCCGAAGGGTCCGTGCCGTGGTACGCCGCGCGGACCTCCGGATGGGCCAGCACCTCCTGCGTCGGACCGGTGAGGAGGACCTTTCCCGCGGTCAGCACCGTGACGGAGGAAGCGAGTTGGGCGACCACCTCGACATGGTGCTCGACCAGGACGACCGCGACGTCCGACGGCAGGCCGCCGACGATGCCGAGGAGCCGGCCGATGTCGGCGTCGGTCAGCCCCGCAGCCGGTTCGTCCAGGAGCAGCAGCCGGGGATCGCCGGCCAGCGCCGCGGCGAGGTCGAGCATGCGGCGCTGCCCGTGCGAGAGCGTGGCGGCCGGCCGGTGGGCGAGGTCCGCGAGACCGACCGTCTCCAGATGGCGGCCCGCCGACTCCTGGTGCAGGCGGTAGCGGGACGGGCTGCGCCAGGCGCCGCGACGCCGCGGGTGGTGCGGCCAGCCGGCCAGCACGACATTGTCGAGTACCGACAACTCGGCGATCACCGGCGGCTGCTGGAAGCTCCGGGCGATGCCGAGACGGCTCCGGCCGGCCGTCGCCGTACGGGTGATGTCGGCGCCGTCGAGGGTGATCGTGCCGTGGTCGGGCCGCTCCGTGCCCGCGATCAGGTCGAGCAGGGTGGTCTTGCCCGCGCCGTTGGGGCCGATCACGGCGTGCCGGGCGCCCGGCGGGAGGCGCAGGCTCACGTCGTCCACGGCGGTGAGCGTGCCGTACCTGCGGGTGAGCCCGTCGAGGACGAGGATCGAAGGTGCCGCCGCGGGCGGTGCGGGTGTCATGGGGAGACCTTCCCTGCGGGGTCCGGGGCGGGCGGTGAAGGCTGGCGGTACTCGGTCACGGGCCCGGTGGCCCGCGGAGTACCGGCGGCGCTCGGCGTACCCGGAGCTCCGGGAACACCGGGCGTGGCCGACCTGCCGGGTGACGGACCGCTCCCGCCGCCGGAGCCGCCGCGCAGGCCCGCCAGACCGCGCGGCAGCAGGTACACGGTGGCGGCGAAGAGCACGCCGAGCAGCAGCGGCCCGTGGCCGGGCCAGGAACCGGCGACCCAGTCACGGGTGGCGACGATGAGCCCCGCGCCCAGCAGCGCGCCGATCACCGACGTCGTACCGCCGATGACCACCGCGAGCAGCGCGAACGCGGCGATCTCGAACCCGACGTCGGCGGGGGCGAGATACTGCTGCACGGTCACCATCAGCGAACCGCCCACACCGGCCAGCGCGCCCGCGCAGACGTGGGCCACCAGCAGATAGCGCCCCACCGGGTGCCCGGAGGCGCGCATCCTGGCCTCGGCGCCTCGCGTACCGGTCAGCAGCTTTCCGGCGGGGGAGCGCAGGACGAGCAGGGTCAGCGTGACCGCGACGGCGGCGACGACGAGCGCGTAGGTGTACAGCTCGCTCTCCTCCACCATCCCCTCCCCGCCCCACAGCGCCCGTGTGGCCGGGAAGCCGACGAGACCGTCGGCGCCCCCGGTGACGGACTTGAGCTGGTTGACGACCGCGCCGGTCAGCTCACCGATCGCGAGCGTGATCATCAGGACGGTGGTGCCGCGCGCCCGGATCACCGCGGGCCCCACCAGCGCGGCGAAGACGGCGGAGGCGAGCGCGGAGAGGACGATCTGGACCGGGCCCACGGTCCACCCGGCCTCCGCGAGGTTGGCGGTGGCGTACGCGCCCACGGCGAAGGGTGCGGTCTGCCCGAGCGTGGGCAGTCCGGCGTATCCGGTGAGGACGGTGACGCTGACCGCGAGCAGCCCCAGGGCCAGGGCGGAACCGGCCAGCGAGATGCTGTACGAGTCCAGCAGGAACGGCAGCGCGATCAGCACCGCGAGCAGGGCGAGCAGCGGGGCGGCCCGCCGCCACGCGGGCCCGCCGGGCAGGCGGCCGGTCCGGGCCGACCGGTCGCTCGCGCTTTCGCCGGGAGTGGCACCAACCCCTGTCGCACCCCCGGCCGTTGCTGTTCCGGAAGCACCGGAAGCACCGGAAGCACCGGAAGCCGTGGGGGCGTCGGCCGCCCCTGGTGCCTGCGCCGCCGGGACTGCCTCCGCCAGGCCCGCCGCCCCGCGCGGCCCACGCCGCAGCCGGGCCGCGAGGTGGCCCCGGAGCCGGGCGACCGGGTCCGGGGCCGGGCCGCCGTCGCCGTGCGCCGCCGCCAGTTCCGCGAAGCGGGCGCGCAGCACCAGCACCGCCGCCATCGCCGAGAAGAGCAGGTACGGCGCCAGCGCGGGCGCCACCGCGACCCCCAGCGTCTGCACCTCGCCCACCGCCACCGCCGCCGCGAGCGTCGCCCACAGCGAACGCAGCCCGCCGAGCACGACCACCACGAGCGACAGCATCAGCACGTTCTCGGAGGTACCGGGACCGGGGCCGATGATCGGGGCGCCGAGCACACCCGCCGCCCCCGCCAGCGCACCCGCCGCCGCGAGGACGCCGGTGTGCACCGCTCGCGGGCTGTGACCGGTGGCCGCGAGCATCTGCGGGTCGTCGGCGGCCGCCCGGACCGCCGCGCCCATCCGGGTCCGCGTCAGCACCCAGGTCCCGGACGCCGCGAGCAGCACGGCCATCACGATGAAGCAGAGCCGGTACGCCGGGTAGCGGTGCCCCAGGAGCGAGACCGAGGAGTCGAGCGCCCCGGGTACGCGGACCGGGAGTTCGTCCGCCCCGAAGAACTGGATGAGCAGGTCACCGCCGATCAGGGCGAGCCCGAACGTGAGCAGCGCCTGCGCGAGATGCCCACGCCGCGCCAGCGGGGCCGTCGCGGCGGACAGACCCGCCCCGGCGACGCACGCCGCCGCGGTTCCGGCGGCCAGTCCGAGGGCCAGGCCGCCCCAGGTGCCGTCGCTCAGCTCGGCCCCCGTGTAGGCGCCGATCGCGTACAGGGTGCCGTGCGACAGGTTCAGCACCCCGGCCGTGCCGAAGGCGAGGCTCAGCCCGGCGGCGACCACGAACAGCAGCAGCCCGAAGGCCACCCCGTCCACCGCCGGTACGAGGTGGGCGTCGAGGAGATCCATGTCAGCTGCCGAGCGTCGCCAGGTCCTGCACCATCACGTTGGCCAACTGGGCGCCGTCCGGCCGCACCTGGCGCAGGTACCACGTCTGGACCGGGGAGTGCGCCTTGTCGCCGAACTCCCAGGCGCCGCGCGGGCTGTCGATCTGGCCGAGCCCCGCGATGGCCTTGTTGATGGTCTGCGGCGTCACGTCGCCGCCCTTCGCCGCGTCCGCGATCGCCTTGTCCAGCACGGCTGCCGCGTCGTACGAGGCCATCGCGTACGTGGTGGGCTGGGTGTCGTGCTCCGCCGTCCAGTCGGCCGCGAACTTCCGGTTCGCCTCGTTGTCCAGGTCGGCCGCGTAGTTGAGGACGGAGTAGATGTCCTTCGCCGCCGGTCCCTGCGCCTGGAGCACGCTGCCCTCGGTGACGAACGCCGTGTACAGCGGAAGGTCGGCGATGTCCGACTGGGCGTACTGCTTGGCGAAGTCGATCGCCGCCTTGCCCGCGTAGAAGCAGTACACGGCCTTGGCGTCCGTCTTCGCGATCTCCGCGAAGTACGGCATGAAGTTGGTCGTCTTCGGGAACGGCGTCCAGGTGGTCTTGCCGTCCGGATTGGCGAGCTTGCCCTTGATCCGCTTGAACTCGTCGGTGAAGCCGCGCAGTTCGTCGTGGCCGCCCTGGTAGTCCGGCCCGATCGCATAGACCGGTCCGTCGACCTTCTCCTTGATGTACGGGGCGATGGCCCGGCCCGGTTCGTCGGACAGGAAGCTCGTCGTCCAGACGTACTCGATGTCCTCGACCGGCGGCCGGGCGTTGGACCCCAGCAGGGGGATCTCGGCCTGCTGGACCAGCGGCAGCACCGCGTTGACCGAGCCGCCGCCCACCAGGCCGGTCAGCACGTCCACCTTGTCCTTCTTCACCAGCTTGGTGGCCGCGGGCACGGCGGTCGGCGGGCCGTCGCCCTCGTCCGCCACGATCAGCTCGACCTTGCGGCCGCCCAGCTTGCCGCCGTGGGTGTCCAGATACAGCTTGAAGCCGTCCCGCAACTCCGTGCCGACCGGCTCGTAGGTGCCGGACAGGGAGGCCACCAGGCCGACCTTCACGGTGTCGTCGGAGGCGCCGCCGCCACCGCTGCAACCGGTGACGGCCGCCAGACCGAGGGCGAGCACGGCGGCTCCGGCCGGCCGGAACCGGGCTCTGCGGCGGGGGCTGGAGGGGGCGAAGGGGAACATGAGGGCTCTCATCAGGGGTCGGGGCCCCGGAGCACGCGCGGTGCGCCGGGGCGTCGATGGGGGAGGGGGCCGGGCTGTCGCGGACCGGTCGGGCGGGGCCGCCGGTCAGCGCTGCGCGTGGACGCCGGAGTCACGCACCCGGGGGGAGAGCGCGTCGCCCACCTGGTTGATCAGTTCGGACATCATGTAGCTGACCTCGCCGATGTCCGCGTCCCTGGTGGTGGTGACGAGCAGCGAGGCTCCGCTGGAGACCGCCATCGAGAACATGTAGCCGCCCTCCATCGCGGTGAGGCTGTGCTCCACCGGGTCGGTGCCGGTCAACTGGGCCGCCGCGGACAGCAGGTTGACGACGCCGGACGCGATGGCGGCCAGCCGGTCGGCGTCGTCGCGTTCCACGCCGGTGTAGGCCAGCGCGAGTCCGTCCACGGACACGGCTATCGCCTGGGTGACTTCCGGAAGGCGCCCGGCGAAATCGCTCAGGATCCAGCTCAGGTCGGAGGAGGTGGTCATGTCTCGGTCCGTTCGGTGGTGTCGTCCGGGGCGGAACGCCCCCGGTGGTTCGTGCTCCGGCTGATCCCCCGCGTGTAGGCCGCCAGTACGTCGGAGACCTGCCGGGAGTCCCGGCGGCGGGGCGAGGACGGCCGCGGGGAGCCGCCGCCCGGGCGCTGCTCGGCCCCGTCCCGGCGGCCTGCCGTGGGCCACTGCTGCGGTGCGCGGCGCTGCCGCACGGGCAGCCCCGAGGCGCTGACCCCGGCGACACGTGATACCGGCTCGTCGTGCACGGGGTGCGGCGCGGGGGTGGTGCCGTGGCCCCGCTCCCGCGCGCCCCCGGCCGGTTCGCCGTCACGGGTCCCGCCGTGGCCCGGTCCGGTCGCCCGGCCGCCGGCGCCCGGATCGCCCTCGTGGCCGCTGTGCGGGTCCGTACGCACCGGCTGCCTCCGGGCCTGCGGCACCGGCGCGGTGAGCGGCCGGGGCGACGGGTGACCGGCATCGCCGCCGTAGGCGCCCGACGGCGGCCCCTCGGCCTCCTTGAAGTCCGTGGCCAGCACCTGCGCGGGCAGCGTGACCTCGGCGATGGTGCCGGGGCCGGAGGAGTCACGGAGCTCGACAACGATGCCATGGCGCGCCGCGAGCCGGGCCACCACGTGCAGGCCCATGGACCGTACGTCCCCGATGCCCGCCTGCGGCTCGCGCAGCGCCGCGTTGTGGACCGCGCGCCGCTCGGGAGCGATGCCCACGCCCTCGTCGACGATCTGCACGACGGCCCGGTCCCACAGCCGCCAGACGGCGACCCCGACCTGCGTGTCCGGAGGCGAGTACCGGGTGGCGTTGTCGAGCAGCTCCGCCAGGATGTGCGCCACGTCGTGCACGGCACGAGCGGTGATGCCGATTCCCGATTCGATCGCACCGAGCGAGACACGGTCGAACCGCTCGATCTGCTGCGCCGCCGCCAGGATGACGGTGGAGCATCCGACATCGGCGGAGCGCACCCGTGCGTCGCCGTAACCGCCCAGTACCAGCAGGTTGTTGGTGTTGCGCTCCATGCGCACGGCGAGGTGGTCGAGGGCGAAGAGGGTCTTCATCCGCACCGGGTCGGCCTCGTCGCGCTGCACCGTGTCCAGTTCCGTCACCATGACCGCGGTCAACCGGGCGCCCCTGCGCGCGACGCCGACCAGCGTCTCGGCCAACTGCTCGTGTGTCTGCGCCTGTTGGGCGGCGAGCCGGACGGCCTCGTGGTGGACGGCGTTGAACGCCTCACCGACCTCGCCGATCTCGTCCCGGCCCGTGGTCCTGACCGGGTCCCCGGACCGCTGCGCCACCTCCTCGGGCGTCGCGCCGCGCAGCGCCCCGGGGCGGGACAGCTCGCCCATCACGGCGGGCAGCCCGGAGTGGGCGACCTCGTGGGCGGCGTTGCGCAGATCGCGCAGCCGCCGGAGCATGACGCGCCCCAGCCGGATCGCCACGACCACGACGCCGACCAGGGTCAGCACCACCAGCACGACTTCCGCGACGGCCGTCCGGACGAGTCCGGCGCGGACGTCGGAGACCTGGGCGAGTACGGCGGCGTCGACCCGCTTCTCCACCGAACGCAGCAGCTGCTGCCGGGCGTCGGCCGCCTTCTGCCACTGCTCCGGCGTGACGGTGATGTCCCTGCCGGCTCCTGTACGCCCGATCTCGTCCTCGAGGCGGCGGGCCTCAAGGGCCTTCGCCCCGGAGAGCGTCCGCTCCACCCAGGTCCGCCACTCACCGGGGCCGAGGTCGTACATGACGCCCATCGACTCGGTGTAGCCCATCCGCCCGGCGTCGAAGGTCCGCTGCGAGGCGGTGGTGAAGCCGCCCGCGGCCTGCGCACGCGCGACGGTGACCTGCTGCTGGGCGGTGTGCTCGGCGGCCTCGGACAGGGCCGCGGCGGCGCGGATGCGGTCCGCGATGTCGGCGTCCACCCCGTCGGCCTGGGCGATGCCGTCCCGGTAGCCGTTCAGGTCGGCGATGACGATGCGATAGCCGAAGGCGAGGGCGGAGACGGTGCTGCTGCCGGAACGCACCTGGGCGCGCAGGCCGGGCAGCTCCTCGACGAAGCGCTCGATACGGTCCAGGGCGCTCCCGGCGCTGCCGGGAACCGCGGTGAGCCCCCGGGTCCTGCCGTGGAATCCGGCGATGCTCCGGTCGGTCTCCTCGGTGCGCAGCCGGAAGGTCTCCGCGCTTCCCCGGTCGGAGATCAGGGCGGTGGCCGCCGCCCGTTCCCGCTGTAATCGGTGGGCCAAGTCAGCTGCGCCGTCGGCTACTTCGATCATCGAGGTCAGCCGTCCGGCCTGGATCGCCTGATCGGTGGCGGGCACGAGGGCCAGTACCGAGAAGGCGACGGCCACGGTGAGCGGAGCACTGACGAGAAGGACGAGGCGACGTTTGATTTTCACCGCGCGGCTCCGTCGCCGGAACCGGGGTCGAGTATCAGGGGCACGCAATACCTGTCAACGAGTCGTGGGGGTAAAAACAGTGCGGGTGGGGGGAGTTGGGGCGGTTGGGGCAGCAGATGCCCCTGTGGCGCGGCACGATCCTATGCCGAAGGACGCACTCACCGACGAGTGAATCTCTGAAAAATATGTACACCGATCGCATGAAGGTGTTCCGCCTTCACTCACAAGTGATCGTAAAACGACGGCTTTCCCGCGAATCGCTTCAGCGCGCCAGGTGGTCGCTGACCCTGCCGCCATCGGTCCCGCAGCCCGCCGCTCCAGACCGACCTGGATCGGACACACGGAACGGGGGCCGGTGTCGTCGGCGCGGGCCTTCGGGCCCCGGCGGGGATCACCCGCACCTCACCGCTGCCGCGTCGAGGGCTCGTGCGGTCACGGGGGGGCGGGTGGGTGGGGCCGCCCGGCCGGAAGCCGGGCGGCCCCGCGGGCGGAGGTCAGTCGTCGAGGGAGTCCTTGACCTTGCCGAGGTCGACGAACTTGAAGTTGGTCGAGGCCCGGTCGCCGTCGCCGGGGGAGTCGTGTCCGTCCTGGACGACGAGGAGGCCGTCGGGGTACGCGGACCCGAGCGGGGCGTTGAGGACCGCCGCGCCGTCGCACTCCTCGGAGCCGTCGAGGGTGTCGTTCGCGGCGGCGACCCGGAAGCCGCCCTCGTACTCGTTGGCGTCCTCCCATTCGCGGTCGTAGGCGGCGAAGGTGTTGTCGCCCTGGCTGGAGGCGAGGAGGTAGCCGTCGCCGTCGGACTCGGTGAGCAGCGTCAGGCCCTCGACGTCCGCCGAGATCCTCGTGCCGCCGAAGCCGGGGTCGGCGCCCGGCGCGCACTCCTCGCTCTCCTCGTCGTAGACGCCCGGCACCCCGTACTCGCGGACCTTGTCGACCAGCTTCGGCGTTCCGCTGAGATCGGCGCGCATCCGCCAGATGCCGACGTCCTCCTGGCCGGCGTAGAGCATGCCGTTGGCCGGGTCGACGACCATCCCCTCGACCTGGGGCAGCTCGCCGGGCTCGCCGCACGGCGACCAGGAGACGCCGTTGGGCAGCCGGAAGGAGGAGGGCAGGTCCAGGGTGCGGATCTTGCGGTAGGTGACCTTGCCGTCCGCCGCCGGCAGCAGTTCCAGCAGGGCGATGCTGGTGCGTTCACGACGGCTGACCAGGGCATAGGCCTTCCCGGTCGCCGGATCCGTCCAGGCCGCCAGACCGTAGGCGGTTCGCTGGTCGTTGATGTCGGCCTGGTCGCGGGAGAACACGGGCGGCGCGGTGGGGTCGGTGACGTCGGTCAGCGGACCGCCGGCGCGGTCGCGGTCGATGCGGTGGAAGCGCAGCCGGTCGTGGCCGCGGTCGCTGGTGACGGCCAGGTCGGCCTTCCCCGAGGAGAGCCGCAGCCCGTGGACGAGGTCCACGTTGTTGAAACGGCCCGGCGCGTCGTCCTCGCCCGCGGCGGGAGGCGCGGCTATCGACTGCACCAGGCGCGCTTGAAGGTCGTAGACGCGCAGGCCCCCTTCCTTGGCGGTGGCGACGACGAGGCTGCGGCCGGGGGCCGCGGCGTTGCGCCAGATGGCGGGGTCGTCCGCGTCGGCGTTGCCGCCCTCGTCGTCGTCGTGCAGCACGGCCGTCTCCGCGCGCGGGGTGAGGGCCGGCAGCGCGTCGCCGGAAACACGATGACGGCCCTCGGCCTGCGCCGGCGCGGCCAGGGCCGTAGCCGTCAGGGCCGTGGTCACGGCCAGCACGGCCGACCGGACGATCATGGAGCGAGTCACGGTGATCTCCTCGGGAAGGGGGACGGTCCCGCGAGAGCGTGGTTGCTCCTCGTGTCGGCACGGCGGCCTCCGGCCGACCGGCAACCCCCACCTCGTATGTACAGGGGATGAACGCCGTGTGGGCGGCGCGGCGTGCGCCGGGGACGGGACGCTCCGGGGCGCGGTCCGGGGCGCCGGGAAGACCGGCAGGCAGGGGGCGCGGGCGCCGGGGCGTGGCGCCGGGCGGACCCGGTGAACATTCGGTGAGAATCGTTCCGCGCACATTGCCGCCGGGTGAAGAAGGAAAGGACGCACCGGGCCGCCCTCGGTTTTCTTGACTTCTGCCGGACAGGTGTCCGGACCACGCGATCCTGGGCCCACCCTTTACCGTTGCTATACCTTCACCGGGCGACGGCCTGTCCCGTCTTCGGCTTTCGCCCGGCCTCCCCTTCGGGTACGGATCGGAGGCGGCGGAGATGTGTGATCGCTGTCCGAAACGCGATGCGCCGAATTCTCGCCATTCAGGATGGCAGGCACCCTGTTTCCGCCGCCCGGACCGGTTCGTATCGCCCCATCGCCCCTTCGCTCGTGGTCGAACATGGCGTCCCACCTGCATCGATACACCTCGGCCACATGATGTGCGCAACCCGGATGCATATCACGTGACAGGTGTATATCAGTCCTTCGTCGAGGCACTGTTGAACACGTAAACGCCACCGGTCACACTGAGGACCGAAGCCGCCGTGGGTATGGACCATGCCCGATGCGTCGGCTCCAGAGTCTCTTGCGCGCCGATATGTGTCGTTCCCTCCATGTCCCTGCGGGGTGTTGCCGTGTGCCGTCTTCCAGGAAAGTGATGACGTGACCCGAAAGCCGGGGCGGTCCCTGTCGGGGGGCGGCCCCGGGGATATCTCCCCGGACCGTGACGGGAATGGGCCCGTCCGCGAGGGCGGCCCCGGGGAGCGGGTGGCGTGGAACCGGTGCCGCGGTGGAGTGAGGGAGACATGGCAGGGGACGGTCACGTGGAGTGGAGTACGGAGTCGGCCGCGTCGGGGCCGGCGACGGCACGGGCGCCGCGGGCGGCCCGGCGGGCCACGGGCCCCGAGGGGCGCTTCTTCCGATGTCCGGGAACCCGCGCACGCTTCTGACGGGGTGAGCCCCCGGGCCGCGTCATGCCCTGTGGCAGCCGCGCGGCCTCTCCGCCGTCGCGTATCGGCGCCCCCGTTCCGGTCGAACGCCCGCCGGTGCGGTCCCCGTGCCCTCCCCGTACTCCTCTGCGAAAGGAAAGCAGCGTCATGGCTGTGGGAATCCACCACTTGAGGACGTTCCTCACGGCGGTCGACGAAGGCAGCATCTCGAAGGCCGCGGCCCGCCTGTACGAGGCCCAGTCGGCGGTCTCCCGCAGGCTCGCGGAGCTGGAGCGCCACGTGAAACAGACCCTGTTGGAACGCTCCGCGGAGGGGGTGCAGCCCACCGTGGCGGGAAAGATGTTCTGCGCCAAGGCGGATGCCGCCGTCACCGCCTTCGACGACGCCATGCACGCGGACCCGCAGCGGGTGCGGGCCCTGCGGGTGGGGCATGCCTGGTCGGCGATCGGGGTGTACACCAGCGAGATACTGCGCCAGTGGAAGGAGGCGAACCCGGAGGTCCTGGTACGTCTGAAGCGGGTCGACGACCCCGCGGGCGGGCTCACCACGGGCCAGTCGGACGTGGCGATCATGCGCACGCACACCGGGCGGCGCAGTCTGCACGAGGAACTGCTCGTCATGGAGCCCCGCGTCGTCGCGGTCCCCTCGGACTGCCCGTTGATCGAGATGGGCGAGGTGCTGCTGCGGGATCTGGCCGACTACCCGCTGGTGATCAACTCCTTCTCCGGCACCACCAATCTCGACCTGTGGGCGGAGGGCGGGCAGCCCGTGGTGGCGGTGGAGGTGGACACGATCGACGACTGGCAGAGCTACATCGCCGCCGGTGTCGGGATCGGCGTGACCCCCGCATCCACCGCCTGGATGCATCCGCATGCCGAGATCAGCTACCTCCCCCTGCGGGACGCGCCCGCGGTGCCGGTGTACCTGGTCTGGGCTTCCAACAATCGCCATCCGGCGCTGAGCTCCTTCATCCAGCTGGCACGGGACGTGGTGAGGGAGGGGGTGGACTAGGGGGTGTCCCACCACGGATCAGGGCCGGTCCGCGCTCCGCCGCCCCGCGAGCGGGGGCGACGGGCGCGGGCCGCGGTCGGTCAGACCTGCGACTTCACCGGCTCCGTCGAAGCCGCCTCCGCGGCCTCCGGCTCGTCGCCGATGGTTCCGACGTGCCGCAGGACGACGGCGGACAGGATCGACAGGACCACCGTGCACGCCGCGGCCACGATCATCGCCGTGTTCATGCCCGAGGTGGCGGCCTCCTTGGCGAGGTCGAGCCACCCTGCGGGCATCTGTTCGGCCGAGGCGACGGCGCCGGCGAGGCTGTCCCCCGCGGAGTCCGCCACGTCCGACGGGGTGCCGGCGGGGATCTCGTCGTCGATCCGGCTGCGGTAGACCGCGGTCGCCAGGCTGCCCAGGATCGCCACGCCGAGCGCGAGGCCCAGTTCCTGCACGGTCTCCGACATCGCCGAGGCCGAACCGGCCTTCTCCGGCGGCGCCGCCCCGACCACCAGATCCGTGCCCAGGGCCGCGATCGCGCCGAGCCCGAGGTAGACGAGGCCGAATCCGGCGACCATCAGGGCGATGCCGCCCGAGGGGCCCACCAGGGCGAGCAGGACGTACCCGACCGTGGACAGCGCCAGGGTGGCCGCCACCACGAGGCCCGGCGGCACCCGCCGCGCGACCAGCGGCGAGCCGATCGCGGCCAGGAACATCAGCAGGGCGGGCGGGCCCATCCACAGCCCCGCCTCGACCGGCGGCAGCCCCACCACGAACTGGAGCTGCTGGGTGATCAGCAGCATCGATCCGCCGACGCCGACGAGGCCGACGAGCAGCACGCTCAGCGCGGAGCTGAACGTCCGGTCGGCGAACAGGCGCACATCCAGCAGCGGGCTCTCCAGCTTGCCCTGCCGCCGGACGAACAGCACCGCGAAGACCACGCCGATCAGCGCGGCGGCGATCATCGGCAGATCGGGGCCGTCCTTGGCGAAGCGCTTCACCGCGTAGACCACCGGCAGGATCGCGGCCAGCGACAGCGTCACGCTCAGCAGGTCGAACCTGCCGCTCTGCGGCGCCGAGTACTCGGGGATCAGCAGCGGCGCGGCCACCAGCAGCACGAGCGCCACCGGCACCGCCAGGAGGAACACCGAACCCCACCAGAAGTGGTCCAGCATGGCCCCGCCGACCACCGGGCCGAGCGCCATGCCGAGCGCGAAGCTCGTGGCCCAGACGCCGATCGCCAGCGAGCGCTGCCGCTGGTCGGCGAACATGTTGCTGATCAGGGCCAGCGTGGACGGCATCAGCGTGGCACCGGCGACCCCGAGGGCCGCCCGCGCGGCGATGAGCATGTCGGCGCTGGTGGCGTAGGCCGCCAGCACCGAGACGATCCCGAAGGCCGCGGCCCCGATCATCAGCAGCCGGCGGCGGCCGATCCGGTCGCCCAGCGTGCCCATGGTGAGCAGGAAGCCGGCGATCAGGAACCCGTAGGCGTCCATGATCCACAGCTCTTGGGTGCCGGACGGGCGCAGGTCCTCGGCCAGCGAGGGGAGGGTCAGGTACAGCACGGTGACGTCGAGGCCCAGCAGCACGGTGGGCAACGAGAGGACGGCCAGCCCTCCCCACTCCCGCGCTCCCGCTCCGCCTGCGGTCGTTGTGCTCATGGAACTCCCTGCCTTTTCTCGGATCGTCGACATGCGACCGCCACTGTGCCGCCCCCCACGCACGGTTTCCTGAGGGTCGTTCGGCGATAGACTGCGGCCATGCGTTACGGGGTGCTCGGCCCGCTGGCCGTCTGGGACGCCGAGGGGCGGCCGGTCAGGGTCCCCGAAGCGAAGGTGCGCGCCCTGCTGGCGAACCTGCTCGTCCACGGCGGCGGGCCGGTACCGGCGGACCGCCTCATCGAGGACCTCTGGGCGAGCAACCCGCCGGGCGGCTCCACCAACACCCTGCAGACCAAGATCTCCCAGCTGCGCCGGGTGCTGGGCCGGGAACAGGTGGTCCGCGAACCCGCCGGCTACCGGCTGCTGCTCGCGGACGACGTGGTCGACGCCCTGAGGTTCCAGGAACTCGCCGTCCGCGCCCGCGCCCACCGGGAACCGGCGGTGAAGGCGGACCTGTTCGCCGACGCGCTCGCCCTGTGGCGGGGCCCGGCCTACGCGGACGTGGCCGAGTCCCTGTTCGCCCGCGGTGAGATCGCCCGGCTGGAGGAGTTGCGCCTGGCCGTCGTCGAGGACCACGCCGAGGTCCGGCTCACCCTGGGCGAGCACACGGCGCTGGCGGCGGAACTGGGCACGCTGGTGGCACGGCACCCGCTGCGCGAGCGGTTGCGGATGGCGCACATGCGCGCCCTCTACCGCTCCGGCCGTCAGGGCGACGCGTTGCAGAGCTTCCAGGAGCTGCGCCGGGAGCTGGCGGAGGAGCTGGGGGCCTCGCCCGGTCCGGACGCGGCCGCGCTGCACGAGGCGATCCTGCGCCAGGAACCGGAGCTGGCCACACCGGCGATCGGGTCGCGGTCGTGCCGGACGAACCTGCCCGCCCCGCTGACCCCGCTGATCGGCCGGCGCGAGGCGGCGGCGCAGGTGCTGGCCCGGCTGGACCCCGCCGCGAGCACCCGCCTCGTCACCCTCACCGGCCTCGGCGGGGTGGGCAAGACACGACTGGCGATCGCCGCGGCGGGCGACGCGGCCGGGCAGTACACCGACGGGGTGTGGCTGGTCGAACTGGCCGGCCTGGGCGCCGCGTCCGACCCGGACGACATCGCCGAACGCGTCATCACGACGCTGGGCCTGTGCGACACGGCCGCGACCGAACCGGACCTGGACGACCTGGTGGGCTGGCTGTGCCAGGCGGTCGCCGACAAGCAGCTGCTGATCCTGCTGGACAACTGCGAGCACCTCGTCGAGCCGGTCGCCCTGCTCGCCACGTCCCTGCTCTCGGCCGTGCCGGCGGCCCACCTCCTGCTCACCAGCCAGGAAGCCCTGGACATCCCCGGCGAGGTGGTGCACCCTGTGCCGCCGCTGGCGCTGCCGCGGCACACCGATCCGGGGGAGGTCGCCCGGTCCAGCGCCGTCGAGCTGTTCGTGCAGCGGGCCGCGGCCGCGGCGCCCGGCTTCGTCCTGGACGCGGACAACGCGGCGGCCGTCTCCACCGTCTGCCGCCGCCTCGACGGTATTCCGCTCGCTCTGGAACTCGTCGCGTCCCGGCTGCGGACACTGAGCCCCCGGGAACTCGCCGCCCGGCTGGACGACCGGTTCGCCCGGCCCGACGTCCGGGTGCGCGGGCTGCCGGACCGCCAGCAGACCCTGCGGGGCATGCTCGACTGGAGCTGGCAGCTGCTGACGCCCGACGAACGCACCGTGCTGCGCCGCCTGGTCGTGCACGCCGACGGCTGCGTCATGCCCTCCGCCCAAGCGGTCTGCGCCGACGGGGAGTTGCCCGCCGAGCGGATTCCCGACCTGCTCTCCCGGCTGGTGGACCGCTCGCTGGTGGTCCGCGAGGGCGACCGGTTCCGCCTGCTCGAATCGGTGGCGGCCTACTGCGCCGAGCGGCTGGCGGAGACGGACGAGGAGGACGCCGTACGCGCGCGCTTCGTGCGGTACTGCACCGAGTCGGCCGAGCGCGAGAGCGAGCGGCTGCGCGGCCCCGAACAGCGGCGCGCCCTGGAACGCCTCAACGCGGAGACCGTCAATCTGCGCCGCGCCCTGGACCTCGCGGTCGCCCATGACTGCGCCGGGTACGCGGTGCGGCTGGTGAACGCGCTGGCCTGGTACTGGTTCCTCCGGGGGCGGTTCCCCGAGGCCCGCAGGTCGCTGCGGACCGCGCTGACGGCCGACGTCGGTGCCGCCCCGGCCGCGCGCCGGACGGCACGGGCCTGGCTGGCCGGTGTCGAACTGCGCACCTCGCAGGCCGACGCCGTGACCGGCCCGGCGGGCGACGACCCCACCGCCGGGATCGACGACCCGGTGCTGAAGGCCCGGCTCCAGTGGTTCGTCGGCACCGGGCTGACCGGCCGCGGCCACCACCGCGAGGGGCGGCGGCTGGTGGAGGCCGGCCTGGCCGGCGCCCGTGCCGCGCGGGACCGCTGGGGCGAGGCCGCGGCCCTGGTGGAGCTGGCGAGCCACGCCCCGGCGCGGGACGGGTCGGCGGACCTGGGCGCCGCGCTGTTCCGCGAGGTCGACGACCGCTGGGGCCAGCTCAGGGCCACCCGGTCCCTCGCCCTCGCGGCCGAACACGAGGGCGACCGCGCACGGACCGAACGGCTGCACCGCGAGGGCCTCCTGATGGCGGAGGAGCTCGGTCTGTGGACCGAGGTCGTCGAGACGCTGACCTTCCTCGGCAGGGCCGCGCTGGCGAGCGGCCACACCGAGCGGGCGACGGAGCTGTACGAGCGCGCGCTGTCCGTGTCGGCCGAACGCGCCTACCACCGGGGCGAGATCCGGGCCGAGATCGGTCTGGGGCACGCCGCGCGGCTCCGCGGCGACCGGGAAGCCGCCACGTCCCACCTGAACAGGGCCCTGGCCAAGAGCCGGTCCTCGGGCCACGAGACGCACGCCGCGGCCGCGCTGGCGGAACTGGACCTCCTCACCCGCCGGGCGTGACCGGACCGACGCGGGCGTGACCGGCGTGTCCCGGACGCGGCGGGCCCCGCGCTCCGCCGGCCCGGTCCGCTCCGGCGGCGTGCGCCGGAGCGAGGGCGTATTCGTTCGCGCTCCCTACGCGAATACGCCCTACTCGATCACGCAGTAGCCGCACCAACCCCTCCACCCTAGCCTGATCCGAGCCGTTATTTATTCGCGTACGAATGGCAGGCGAAGGAGTGGCTTTCCGTGGGGATAGCAGCTGAATTCACGGCCCTCGGATTAACCGGCTACCAGCGCGACATCTGGGCGGCCGAAGCACGGACACCGGGGAACTGCCAATTCAACGTCCTGGTCCACGAGCGGCTGGCGGGGGCCGTGGACCGGGAGCTGCTCGGTGCCTGCCTGGCCCGTGCGGTGCGGGAGCACGACGCCTTCCGGCTGCGGTTCGGCGAGGACGGCGAAGGGACCCCCCGCGTCCGGCGGATCGCGGAGGAACCGGGCGCCGGGACGCCGCCCATCGAGCACATCGACCTCTCCGGCGGCCCGGACCCGGCCGGGGCCGTGCGGGCCTGGTGCGAGCAGGAGCTGGCGCGGCCGCTGGACCTCGGGGGCGGGCCGCTGTTCCGGGCCGCCGTGGTCACCGAGGGGCCGGAGGCCGTCCACCTGGTGCTGACCTCGCACCACATCGTGACCGACGCCTGGGCTCTGAACGCGCTGACCCTGCGGATTCTTTCCGACTACCGCTCACGCGTGTCCGGAAAAGACGTCCCGTCCGCCGATGAAACGTCCTCGGAATCGGCGGAGCGGACCGATTCCGCCTCGTACTGGGATTCCATCGAGGGTTTCGCATCCACCTTCGGCGACACGGACCGCGAGAATGACCGCGCATTCTACCGGGAATATCTGGCGGGTATCGAGCCTGCTCTCTTCACGCGTTCCGGCGTCGCCCGGCCCGGCCGCGGCCGCCACTCCTTCCCGGTCGGCGAGGAGCTGGTGCGGCGCATCCTCGACGCGGGCGCGTCCCCCTTCCCCTACCTGCTCTCGGCGCTCGCGGTGTGCCTCGGGCGCATCCACCAGGCCGACGAGGTCGTGTTCGGCGTGCCCTTCCTGAACCGTCGGACCGAGGGCGAACGCGCGATCGTGGGCCAGTTCGCCAACAATCTTCCGGTGCGCGTCCCGGTGGCGGAGGACCTGCCGCTGGTCGAACTCGCCGAGCGGGTCCGCCGCCGGATCGACCGGCTCAGGGAGCACGAGCGGCTGCCGTTCGGCGACATCCTCCGTGAGGCCCCCGTACAGGGCGCCGACGGCCGCCGGCTGTTCGACGTCACCGCTTCCTACCTGCGCTTCCCCCGGCCGCCGGGGATCGCGGGCGTGGACCGGACCACCACGATCATGGCCCCGGTCCACGCCGCCGACGCGCTCTCCGTCATGGTGCAGGCCTTCGACGACGAGCCGGGCCTGCGCGTCGACCTCGACTACGCCGACGACGTGTTCGACGGTCACCTCACCGCTGAGGCCCTCGCCGGGCATGTCGGGGAACTCCTGCGCCGCGGACTGGACTTCCGGGAGCTGCCCCTCGCGGAGCTGCCGATGCTGACCGACGACGAGTACGAGGACGTCGTCCGCCGCCGCCAGGGCGCCGTGGCGCCCTACCCGCGCGAGAAGACGCTGCACCGGCTGTTCACCCAACAGGCGGCGCGCACCCCCGATCTGACGGCCGTGGTCGACGGCGCCTCCGGCGCCACGCTGACCTTCGCCGAACTGGACCGGCGGTCCAACCAGGTGGCGCGGGCGCTGCGCGAACGGGGCGCCGGCCCCGGCGACCGGGTGGCGATCCTCGCGGAGCGCGGCCCGGAGCTGCTGCCCGGCCTGCTCGGCATCCTCAAGGCGGGCGCCGCCTACGTACCCGTCGATCCCGGCTACCCGCCCTCCCGCGTCCGGCTGCTCCTGGAGGACTGCGGGGCGACGCTGGTCCTGCGCGGGGCGCACACGGTCGAGGACCTCCCGACCGCCGCCCCGGTGCTCCGGATCGCCGAGCTGTACCGGGGCTCCGACCGGTCGCCCGGGCGCACCGCGGGCCCGGAGGACGTCGCGTACACCATCTACACCTCCGGCTCCACCGGGCGTCCCAAGGGCGTGATGGTCGAGCACCACGCGGTGGGGAACCGGCTGACGTGGATGCAGCGCCGCTACCCCATCGGTCCCGGCGACACGATCCTGCAGAAGACGCCCATCTCGTTCGACGTCTCCGTGTGGGAGCTGCTGTGGTGGGCCGTCCAGGGTGCGCGGGTGGTGCTGCTGCCGCCGGGAGCGGAGAAGGACCCGGAACGGATCGCGCGCACGATACGCGACCACCGGGTGAGCGTGATCCACTTCGTGCCCTCGATGCTCGGCCCGTTCCTGGACCTGCTGGAGGACCATCCGGAACAGGCAGCCGGGACCGGATCGCTGCGTTTCGTGTTCTGCAGCGGGGAAGCCCTGCCGCCGGAGCGGGCCACCCAGTTCAACCGGATCTTCGACGGCGGTGACCGGCCCCGCCTGGTCAACCTCTACGGCCCCACCGAGGCCGCGGTCGACGTGACCTTCTTCGACTGCCCGCCCGCGTCCGAGGGCCCTGTCACGCGGGTGCCCATCGGCCGTCCCGTGGAGAACACCACGCTCTACGTGCTCGACCGGCACGGCCGCCCGCAGCCGGCCGGCGTCCCCGGCGAGCTGTACATCGGCGGCGTCCAGGTGGCCCGCGGCTACCTGGGGCGTCCCGAACTCACCGCCGAGCGCTTCGTCGAGGACCCCTTCGTCCCCGGCGGCCGCCTCTACCGGACCGGGGACCTGGCCCGGCTGCTGAACGACGGCAACCTGGAGTACCTCGGCCGGAACGACGACCAGGTGAAGATCCGCGGCAACCGGGTCGAACTGGGCGAGGTGCAGAACGCGCTGGTCGCGCTCGACGCGATCCGCGACGCCGTGGTCGTGGACCACCGGCCCGGCGGCGGCCGCGGCCCGGTCCTCGTCGCGTACTGCACGGCCGACCGGGACCTCGACGCGGGCAGTCTGAGGGCGGCGCTCGGGAACGTGCTCCCCGCCTACATGATCCCCTCGTCCTTCGAACGCCTCGACAGCCTCCCGCTCACGCCCAACGGCAAGGTGGACCGCAAAGCCCTGCCCGCACCCTCCGCCGAGGCGGCCGAGGCCGCGGACAGCGCGCCGCGCACCGCGCGGGAGTCCGTGCTCGCCGACATCTGGGCCCGGGTGCTCGGCGTCGACCGGGTCGGCGTCCACACCGACTACTTCGTGATCGGCGGCGACTCGATCAGCATGCTCCGGGTGCGGGCGCTCGCCGAGAAGGCGGGCATCCGGTTCACCACCGACGACTTCGTGCGCCATCCCACCGTGGCGGGGCTGGCCGCGTGCGCCGGGGGCGCGGAGTCCGCCACCCCGGCCGACTCCGCGTCCCCGGCCCCGTTCGCCCTGGTCTCCCCGGTGGACCGGGCCCGCCTGGAGACGTACGAGGACGCCTACCCGGTCACCCGCCTCCAGCTCGGCCTGCTGTTCCACAGCCGGGAGAAGCAGGACTCCGCGACGTACAAGGACGTCTTCCGCTACAGCCTGGCCATGGAGTGGCGGGAGCGGGAGTTCCGGGCGGCCTTCGACCGCCTCGTCGCGCGCCATCCGGTGCTGCGGTCCGCGTTCGCCCTGGCCGGCCATGCCGAGCCGCTCCAGACCGTCCGGTCCGCCGTCGAGGGCGGACTGAGCGTCCGTGATCTGAGGGAGGCCCCGGACACGGAGGCCGAGGCGGCCGTCGGCGAGCACATCGCGGCCCGGCGCCGGTACGACTACCGGTTCGACCACGCGCCGCTCTACCACTTCCGGGTGTTCGCCCTGCCCGACACGGTGGACCTGGTCCTCAGCTTCCACCACGCCATCCTCGACGGCGGCAGCGTCGCCAACCTCGTCGCCGAACTCCTCCAGGACTACGGCCACCTGCTGGGACTGGACCTGGAACCGGTGGCGGACACCGCGCCGCCCTCGGCCGCGCTGCACGTCGCCCGGGAGCGCGCGGCCATCGACACGAAGGAGGGCCGCGCCTACTGGCGGAACCTGCTGACCGACGCGACGCAGCCCCAGCTGGAGAGCTTCCGTCCGCACGAGGCGCCGGGGACCGAGGAGCGGGTGGAGTGCGACCTGCGGCTGCCCGCCGATCTCGTCGACGCCCTGCGCGCCACCGCCGGCGACCGGCGGGCCCCGGTGAAGTCGGTCCTGTTCGCCGCGCACGTCCTGATGCTGCGGGCCTTCTCCGGGGAACGGGACATCCTGACCGGCCTGGTGACCCACAGCAGGCCGGACGTCGAGGGCGCGGAACGCACCTGCGGCCTCTTTCTCAACACCCTGCCCGTGCGGGTGGACACCGGGCAGCCCACCTGGTTCGACGTCGTGGGCCGCGCCCTGGACCGGGAGCGGGAGAGCTATCCGCACCGGCGGGTGCCGCTGGCGGTCATCCAGGAGGACCTCGGCCGGACGTCACTGGTCGACACCCTGTTCAACTTCATCCACTTCCGGCAGCTCGGGGAGGTCTTCCGGACCTCCGGGATCGCCAGCCGCGGCTTCGCGGTCCGGGAGGAGACGAACTTCGCCCTGGTCGTCAACGCCATGGTCGACCCGGTGGACGAGGGCATCCGGCTGCGTCTCGACTTCTCGGGGCAGTCGTTCACCCCCGCGCAGGCGCGGCTGTACACCGATACGTACGTGCGCATCCTGCGCAGGCTCGCCGAGGAGCCGGACGGGGCCGTGGAGTTCGGCTTCCTCGCCCCGGCGCCGGAACCCGCGCGGGCCGGGCGCCCGCCGGTGAACGCGGTCCGCGCCTTCGAGGCACGGGCGCGCAGCGCACCCGCGGCCCACGCCGTCGTCGCCGAGGACCTGACGTGGACGTACGAGGAACTGGACCGGGTCGCCACCCGGTTCGCCGCGGGCCTGCTGGGGTCGGGTGTGCGTCCGGGCGACCGCGTCGGCCTCGCCATGGGACGTACGGCCCAGACCGTCGCCGCGCTCCTGGGCACCGCGAAGGCGGGGTGCTCGGCGATGCCGCTGGACACCGCCTATCCGGTGGACCGGCTGCGCGCCATGATCGAGCAGGGCCGACCCGCCCGTGTGGTCGCGGACGCGGCGCACCAGGGCCTCGTGGAGACCCTGGAAGCCGCCGTTCCCCTCCTCCCGTACGAGGCGCTGGCCGCCTGCGGGAACACCGCCGAACTGCCGGAGATCTCCGAGGACGACGAGGTGTACCTGCTGTTCACCTCGGGCTCGACGGGCCGCCCCAAGGGGGTGTCGGCACCGCACCGGTCCCTGTCCAACCTGGTGGCCTGGCAGAACGGGATCGCCAGCACCGCCGAGGGAGCCCGCACGGCGCAGTACGCGCCGCTCAGCTTCGACGTCTCCTTCCAGGAGCTGTACGCCACGCTGGCCGGCGGCGGGACCCTGGTCGTCGTCACGGAGGAGCTGCGGCGCGACATGCCCGGTCTGCTGCGGCTGCTCGACCGGGAGCGCGTCGAGCGCATGCACCTGCCGTACGTGGCCCTCCAGCAGTTGGCGGAGGCGTCGGTGACGCTCGGCCTGGTGCCGCGGAGCCTGCGGGTGCTGTGCTCGTCGGGCGAGCAGTTCCGGACGACGGACGAGATCCGCCGGTTCTGCGCCTCGCTCGGCGGCGTGGTGCTCGACAACCATTACGGCCCCACCGAGACGCACGCCGCCGCCTTCCACGGGATGACCGGCGATCCCGCCGCGTTCCCCGCGCTGCCCCCGGTGGGGCAGCCCATCCACGGGGCCCGGCTGCTGGTCCTGGACGAGGAGATGCGCCGGGTGCCCGTCGGAAGCCGGGGCGAGATCTACATCGGCGGCGCCGGCCTGGCCGACGGGTACGCGGACCGGCCCGACCTGACCGAGGAGCGGTTCCTGCCCGCCCCGGACGGCGAGGGGCTGGTCTACCGCACCGGGGACGTCGGCATGGTCCTGCCCGGCGGGGACGTGGTCTGCCTGGGCCGCGCCGACCGGCAGGTCAAGATCCGCGGCTACCGGGTCGAGCCCGGTGAGATCGAACTGGTCGCCGCCGGGGCCGCGGCGGGCGGTCCCGACGCGATCACCGACGTCGCCGTGATCGCCCGGCGCGACGAGGCGGGGGACACCTCCCTGGTCGCCTTCCTGGTCGGCGACGCCGAGCGCGCGGACCTGGACGAGCTGCGGCGCCACCTGCGCGCGAAGCTGCCGGACTACATGGTGCCCGCCCACTTCGTCTGGCTGCCCGCCATCCCGCTCACCCCGAACGGCAAACGCGACGAGGCCGCACTCCGGCGGGTACGCCCGGTCCGCACCGGGCCGGCCGGGCGGGTCGCCCCGAGGGACGGCCACGAGCGGGTGGTGGCCCGGATGCTGGCCGATCTGCTGCACCTGCCGGACGTGGGGGTCCACGACAACCTGTTCGACCTCGGCGCCACGTCGATCACGGCGATGCGCCTGGTCGTCCTCATGGAGGAGCGGTTCGGCACCGCGATCCCGCTGTCGGACTTCATCGTGGCGCCGACCGTGGCCGAACTGGCCGAACGGCTCCGCTCGGCGGGCAGTACGACCGCCGGCTTCGACCCGCTGGTGGCGATCCGGCCGGAGGGCTCCCAGCCGCCGCTGTTCTTCGCGCATCCCATGGGCGGCAACGTGCTCTGCTACGTACCGTTCGCCAAGCACCTGCCGCCGGACCAGCCCTTCTACGCCTTCCAGGCGGCCGGGGCGGACGTCGGCACCGAGCCGGTGCGCGGCCTGGAACAGCTCGCGGCCGACTACATCACGGCGATGCGCCGGGTCCAGCCGTCCGGCCCCTACCACCTCGGCGGCTGGTCCTTCGGCGGGTTCGTCGCCTTCGAGATGGCCCGCCAGCTGCACGCCGCCGGACAGAGCGTCGCCTCCGTGGTCCTGCTGGACACGACGGCGCTCAATCCGGGGCGGCGGCCCTGGACCGACGACGAGGCCCTGCTCGGCTGGTTCTTCTGGGAACTGCTCTGGCTCCAGCACGGCAGCGCCACCGCGGGCGACCTCCTGCCGCCCGGTCTGGCGACGCTGGACGAGAAGTTCGCGTTCATGACCCGGCTGGCCATCGACGAGGGCGTCCTGCCCGCGGGCAGCGGTGACGCCGTGGTGCGGAGGCTGTTCCGGGTGTACGAGGCGAACTGGCGCTCCGCCTTCGACTACCGGCCGGAGGTCGTGGACTACGACGTGGTCCTCCTCCGGGCCCGCGACCCGCTGCCGGGCGTGCTGCTGGACATGCACACCGCCATCGACAGCATGCACGCGGACGAGACCAACGGGTGGCGGGAGCGCACCTCCGGCCGCCTCACGGTGATCGACACCGAGGGGGACCACCTCACGATCATGGAAGAACCGCGCGTGGCCGACGTCGTCGGCCCGGTGCTCAGGGCCATGGGACTCCGAACAGGCGAAAGCGGGCAGCACTGACATGAGCAGCACACGAACAGCCATCGTCGTCGGCGCCGGGATCGGCGGACTGACCACGGCCATCGCCCTGCGGCGCGTCGGCTTCGAGGTGGAGGTGTTCGAGCGGGCACCGGAGATGCGGGCGGCCGGCTTCGGACTCTCCGTGATGAGCAACGCCACGGCCGCGCTCGCCACCCTGGACATCGACCTCGGCCTGGAGAAACGCGGCCGGGTGATGGAGACGTACCACGTCAAGGACTGGAAGGGCAGGCTGATACGGGAGTTCCCGTTCCCCGAGATCACCCGGCGCATCGGCGTCCCGTGCGTCTGCATCAGCCGGGCCGACCTGCTCGCCGCGCTCCTCGACCGGGCGACGGACATCCCGGTCCGGCTGAACGCCGCCGCCGACCGCTTCGAGGTGGAGGGCGACCGGGCGCGGGTGCACCTCACCGACGGCCGGGAGGCGGAGGCCGATCTCCTGGTGGGCGCCGACGGGTTCAACTCGGCGGTACGGCGGCAGCTGACCGGACCGGACGAGCCCGTGCACGACAGCGGGTACATCGCCTGGCTCGGTATCACCGAGTACAGCCACCCCCGCTTCGCCCCCGGCTCCGTGGTCCACCTGTGGGGCGACGGGATGCGGTTCGGCCTGGTCGACATCGGCGGGGGCCGGCTCTACTGGTGGGGCACGAAGAACATGCCGTTCGAGGAGTCCAGCACCTGGGACGGCGGCAAGGCGGGGGTCCTCGACGCCTACTCCGGCTGGCCGGACGAGGTCCGCGAGGCGATCCGGGTGACCCCGCCCGAGGACCTGCTGACGCTGAACACGCGGGACCGCGCCTTCCTGCGGCCCTGGGGAACGGGGCCGGTCACCCTGCTCGGGGACGCCGCCCACCCGATGCTCACCAGCCTCGGCCAGGGCTCCGCCATGGCGATGGAGGACGCCGCGGTCCTGGCCCAGCACCTGCGGCACGCCCCGGACGTCCCCGGGGGGCTGCGCGGCTACGAGTCGGCGCGGTACGAACGCACCCGGACGATGGTGGAGGCCACCCGCGCCATCAGCGAGTTCGAGCAGTCGCAGGGCCCGGTACGCCGCCGGGTCCGGGACGGCTACTTCCGCTGGATGCCCCACCGGAAACTGGTGGGCAAGCTCGAACCGGCGCTGACCTTCCCCGGCGCCGGCCTCGCCGGCCTTCCCGCCGGCGCGGACGGGGAGGCGGCCCGATGAGCCGGACCACGGTACGCGGACCGCGCGGGACCCTGCCGCCGCACGGCGCGGTCGTCGTCACCGGCGCCTCCTCGGGGCTGGGTCGTGAATGCGTGCTGGAGCTGGAGCACCGCGGCTTCCAGGTGCTCGCCGGGGTCCGCCGGGACGAGGACGGGGAGAAGCTGCTCACCGAGTCGCAGCACGGCAGGCTCCGCTACGCGATCATCGACATCACCGACGACGCGTCGGTCCGGGCCTCGGCCGAACTCGTCGAACACCGCTACGGCGGACTGCGGGGCCTGGTGAACAACGCCGGGATCTGCGTACCGGGCCCGCTGGAGTGCATCGACGGCGACCAGTTCCGCCGGCAGCTCGACGTCAACCTGGTCGGGCACCTTGCGATGATCCGGGCCCATCTGCCGCTGCTGCGCCGGTCGAACGGGCGGATCGTCAACGTCACCTCCGGCCTCGGCAAGGCCGCGGTCCCGTTCCTCGGGGCCTACTCCGCAGCCCAGTTCGCCAAGGAAGCGCTCAGCGACGCCCTGCGGCGCGAGCTGGGGCCCACCGGCGTACGCGTCTCGGTGGTGGCGCCGGGCGCCATCCTCACACCGATCTGGACCAAGGTGTCCAGGGCGGGCGAACGGGCGCTGGCGGACGCCGCTCCCTCGGTCGCCGATCTCTACCGGACCGCCCTCCAGGGATTCCTGGAGGGCAACGCGCAGCAGGCGATGGCGAGCCGCACCACACCCGAGGACTTCGCCCGCACGGTCCTGCGCGCCCTGACCGACGCACGCCCCCGTGCGCG
The DNA here is from genome assembly GCF_030817475.1 of Streptomyces sp. V2I9. Classification (NCBI taxonomy): domain Bacteria; kingdom Bacillati; phylum Actinomycetota; class Actinomycetes; order Kitasatosporales; family Streptomycetaceae; genus Streptomyces; species Streptomyces sp. V2I9. The sequence continues at coordinate 5,744,737 of NZ_JAUSZJ010000002.1, forward strand.
CTACTGGGCCGGGGCCGACGCCCGTCGGATGGCCCGGCTGGCGCGGCTGCTCCCCGACCCCCTGCTGGACCGCCGGTTCCGGGCGATCACCGCCCCGGTGGGTGCGCCCGGCGGCACGGACGCGGGGTCCTGATCGCGGCGGGACCGGGGCGACTGCGCGTTCGCGTAGTACCGGGGGACACGCCTGTACGCACCCCGAGCCCCTGGCTAGCGTACGCAGCGTCCACCGCGCGGAAAGGACATCCGGTCGGAATTCCGCACGGCCGGCGAACCCGCCGGAACGGCCCCGTGAAAACGCCCGGCCCATTCACGCTCTGGGGAGAAGGAATGGTTGAGGAGCGAGATTTCAAGGATTTCATGGCCGATGTCTGCACTCCGGTGGCGGTGGTCACGGCGATGGCGGACGGGCTGCCCCACGGCACGACCGTCGGCTCGCTCACCTCGCTGTCGCTGCGGCCGCCCATGGTGACCGTCGCACTGGACCAGCACTCCCGGCTGCTGCCGAAGATCCTGCGGTCCGAACGGTTCGGCGTGAACCTGCTCGGGGCCCGACAGGCGGACGTGGCAGGGCTGTTCGCCTCCTCGGCCGCCGATCGGTTCGACCGGGCCGACTGGTGGCCGGACGACGGCCTCCCGCGTCTGCGCCAGGCGCCGGGGTGGCTCGTGTGCGGGCTCCAGCGGCACGTCCCCGGTGGGGACCACGTGCTGCTGCTCGGCCTGGTGAGCCGGGTCTCCGGCACACGGGGCGCCGCCCCGCTCGTCTACGGCCGCCGGACGTTCGGCACGCATTCCGCGGCAGCACCGACGCACACCCGTTCCCTCACCGACCACATCACGGCATTCGCCCGCTGAGACGGAGAGATATCCATGGCCGACATCCGGACCGAGAACGAACGCCTTTCCTCGGAACCGTCCGCACCGCTCCGCACCGCACGGGAACTCGTCCCGCTCCTCGCCCGCGACGCCGGGCAGGGGGAACGCGACCGGCGGCTGACCGACGAAACCGTCGAACTCCTCACCACGGGAGGCATGTTCCGGCTGGCCGTGCCGAAGCGGTACGGCGGTCACGAGGTGTCCCTGAGCACCCTGGCCGACGCGTCCGCGACCCTCGCCGAGGGGGACGGCAGCGCCGCGTGGGTGGTCGCGGTCGGCAACTCGCTGGCGTGGGTCACCAGCCTCTTCCCGGAGCAGGCCCAGGACGAGGTGTTCGGGACCGACCCCGACACCCGGATCTCCGGCGTGCTGACGCCCAGCGCCACCGCCGAGCGGGTCGACGGCGGCTACCGGGTCTCCGGCCGCTGGCACTACGCCTCCGGCTCCTGGCACGCCGGCTGGTCCGTGATCGGCTTCCCGGTCCCGGACTCCACCGGGGAGATCGTCGACCAGGGCATGGCGCTGATTCCCGCCGCCGACTACACGGTGGAGGACACCTGGTTCGTCGCAGGGATGCGCGCCACCGGCAGCAACTGCCTGGTGGCCCAGGACGTCTTCGTACCGGACCACCGGGTGGTGTCGGTGCCGAAGGCGATGGCCGGCGACTACCCGGTGCAGCGATCCGGCGGATCCCACCCCCGCTCCGCCTTCGTCCAGTTCCTCACCGCCGCCCCCTTGGCCGCCACCCAGCTGGGGCTGGGCCGGGCCGCCCTGGAGCTGGTCAGGAACAAGTCCGCGGAGAAGGCCATCACGTTCACCTACTTCGAGAAGCAGCGCGACTCGACGGCCTTCCAGCTGCGGGTCGCCGAGGCGGCGCAGAAGATCGACACCGCCCACCTCCACGTCCACCGCGCCACCACCGGCATCGACGGGGCGGCGCGGCGGGGCGAGGCCCTGGACCCGCTCCGGCGCATCCAGGCGCGGGCGGACCTCAGCGGGGCGATCGGGCACGTCACCGAGGCGATCGACATCCTGCTGACCGCACACGGCGCGGCCAGCTTCGCCGACACCAACCCGCTCCAGCGCATCTGGCGGGACTCGGCCGTGAGCGCCCGGCACGCCATCCTGCACCCCTCGATGATCAAGGAAATATACGGAAAGGCCCTGCTGGGCGTGGAGGAGCAGATCTCCCCGCTGATCTGACGCGGACAGCCCGCCGAGCGGAACACCTCAGAGAGGAGCCAGACATGGCCGCACACGCGTACGGAACGAAAGAGGCGAACTGGCAGCAGTTCGCGGACACCCGCATCTACATCGGCGACCTCGCCGACGACGGCGTCCCGAAGTCGATGGGCGCGGGCTTCGCCTGCCTGCACCCCGGCGACGTCATGGAATGGGTGCCCAGCTACGACGAGTTCATCGTCGTCCTGACCGGCCGGTTCGCCGTGGACTTCGAGGGCGGCTCGGTGAGCGCCGGCCCGCACGAGATGGTGTGGGTGGAGCAGGGCGAACCCGTCGCCTTCCGCGCCGACGGCGAGAAGGTCCTCATCGCTTTCGGCACCAACCCGCCCTGGCAGACCACCCCGGAGACCCGGGCGAGCGCGGGCATGTTCCGGCCGCTCTCCGCGTCGCCGGTCGACTGACCGGGAACGCCCGTGTCCACGACCTCGGAGGTGGTCCGGCGGGAACTGAGCCCGCTGGAGCGCTGGTACTGGATAGCCGACCAGATCTCCCCGCTGAACGTCGTCGGACGGGTCCGCTTGCACGGGCCCGTCTCCCGCGCCTCGCTGCGCACCGCCCTGGACGGGCTCCAGGCCCGCCACCCCCTGCTGCGGGTGGCGATCGAGGCCGACCCCACCGGACGGCACCCCCGCTTCGTCGCGGCCGACGGCCGTCCCGTCCCGCTCGACCACCGCACCCTCACCTCGCCGGAAGCGGTGGAGAGCGGCTGGCGGCGCGTCGTGGACGAGGAACTCGTCAACGGCCGCATCGCCCCGGGGACCGGCCCGCTCGCCACGGCCGTCGTGCTCAGCGGGCCCGGGCCGGATGGCGAGGTGCACGACCTGATCCTGAGCCTGCTGCACGTCGTCGCGGACGGGACCACGCTCATCTCGCTGCTGCGGCAGTGGGCGGAGCTGGCCGTCGGCGGCACCGCCGAACCGCGCCCGGTGCTGCCCCCGGCCGAGGACCTCTTCCCGCCCGGACACCGCGGCGCCGAGGGGCAGTTACGGGCGAAGGCGAAGGCCGACCGGGACGCGGACGACCTGGAGCGGCTGCGCCCCCGCCGGGTGGACGCGGACCGGCCGGTGCCCTTCGAGGAGCGCCGCACCCGCTTCCTCCACCGGTCGCTGGACGGCCCGGCGCTGGACCGGCTCGCACGGGCCTGCCGGGCCCGCGGGGCCACCGTCCACGGGGTGCTCGCCGCCGCGATGGTGCGGGCGCTCGCCGTGGACGCCGGGGCCGGCGAGGGCTCCTGGTACTCGATCGGCTCCCCGGTCGACTTCCGGGGCGACCTCGAACCGGCGGTGGGCCCCGACGACGTGGGCAGCTACGTGGCGACGATCCCCACCCTCGTCGAGCACCGGACGGACCGCCCGCTGTGGGAGACGGCCCGCGAGATCAGCGCCGACCTCAAGGCGCGCAAGGCGCGGGGCGAGCAGTTCTCCATGATCAACGGGATCGGCGGGGCCGGGCCGCAGAACCTGGCCGAGAGCCTGCCGTTCGTGCGGCACCTGGACGAGAAGGGGCCGATCAACTTCTGCCTCTCCAACATCGGCCGGTTCCCCTTCCCGGACACCGTCGGACCGCTGCGGGCGTCCGGGGCGCAGTTCATCGCCTCGCTCTCGGTGGTGGGCGCGTTCGTCGCCACCGTCAACTCCAGCCACCACCAGCTCGCCTGGAACTTCACCTACGCCCGGGGGGTCGTCCGGGACGACCGCGCGGAGCGGCTCGCCGACCACTGTGTGGAGCTCGTCCTCGACCTCGTCCGAGCGGCCGGCTGAAACCCGCCGCGAACCGTATGGGAGCACCTTTCGATGGCATCACCGCCCCGCACACCCGCCGGATCCCCGGCCTTCCTCTCCGCCCACGAACTGCGCGACCTGATCCGCGCCAAGGAACTGTCCGCCCTCCAGGCCACCGAAGCGGTCCTCGGCCGTCTGGAGGAGGTGAACCCCCGGCTCGACGCGGTGATCGCCGTACGGGCCCGGGGCGCGCTCGCCGACGCCCGGGCCGCGGACGCCGTGCCGCCGGAGGAACGGGGCCCGTTGCACGGGGTCCCGTTCACCGTCAAGGACGCCAACGAGTCGGCCGACCTGCCGACCGCCTACGGGTCGCGGCCCTTCACCGGCTACCGGCCCGGCTTCGACAGCGAGGCGGTGGCCCGGCTGCGGCGGGCCGGCGGCATCCTCGTCGGCAGCACCAACATGCCGGAGTTCGGACTGCGGATCACGACGGACAACCGGGCCTTCCCGCCCACCCGCAACCCGTGGAACACCGCGCACAGCCCGGCGGGTTCCAGCGGCGGCGCGGCCGCCGCCGTGGCCGCCGGCATCGGCCCGCTCGCCCTGGCCGCCGACGGCGCCGGTTCCGTGCGGGCCCCCGCGTCCGCCTGCGGCATCGTGGGGCTCAAACCCACCCGTGGCCGAATCCCGTGGGCGCCCGCCTCGCAGGAGCAGTGGGCGGGCTACGTCAGCAACGGTCCCCTCGCCCGTACGGTCGGCGACACGGCCCTGATGCTCGACGTCCTCGCGGGCCCGTCCGTCGGGGAACCGTACGGGCTGCCCGACCGCTCCGCCCCCTTCCTCACCCCCGGCGCCCGGCCCCCGCGGCGGCTGCGCGTGGCCCACACGTGCGTACCGCCGCACGGCACGGTCGTCCCCGCGGTGCGGGAGGTGTTCGAGCGGGCGGTTTCGGCCTTCGGCGAGCTGGACGTCGAGCTCGTCGAGGACGCACCCGACCTCGGCGGACTCCTGGACCCGCTGCTGACGGTCATCGCCGCGAACGTGGCCGCCATGGTCCGCGGCGTACCGCGCGGGGAGCTGGCCGAGCTGGAGCCGACGAGCCTCGACATCGCCCTGCGCGGCGAGCGGCTCGGCGCGGTCGACTACTGCGCCGCCCTGGCGGCCGCCCAGCGGCGGGCGGCCGAGGTACTGGGCTTCTGGACCCGGTACGACGTCCTGCTCACCCCCACGCTCACCGTGCTCCCGCCGGAGCTCGGGGCGGCCCCCGAGGGCACCGGGTTCGAGGAGCGGTGGCGCGAGTACGCCGACTGGCTGGCCTTCACCTACCCCTTCAACATCACCGGCCAGCCGGCGCTCTCGGTGCCCGCCGGGACGGCCGCGGGGGACCTGCCGGTCGGCATCCAGCTCGTCGGGGCGCCCGGCGCCGAGGACCGGCTGCTAGAGCTGGCCGCCGCCTTCGAACACGCCCGGCCGTGGGCGCACGCGCGACCCCGGCTCGGGTGACTCCTCGGACGGGTCGTTCCAGCCGGTCTCCCGCAGCAGGGCGATGCGGGAATTGACCCCGGTCTTCTGGAACAGCTTCTTCAGGTGGTAGTTGACGGTGTGGGGCGAGATCCCCAGCCGCCGGGCCATCTGCTTGTTGGTCAGCCCCTCGGCGACCAGCTGCACGATCCGGTTCTCCTGGCCGTTGAGGTCCGGCGGTCCGGCCGCCGCCGGCCGGATCGCCGGACGCGGGAGCTGCCGGCAGTCGGCCGCCTGGCGGCGCAGCGCCTGCCTGAGCGGGACCGGCACCGAGTCGACGAGGAGCCGCCACAGCAGCTCGTTGGGGAAGCGGACACGGGTGCTGCCGACCGCCAGCATGCCGGTGCTGATCATCCGGTCCAGGAGGAGCAGCAGGGCGGACGGCGGCACCTGGAGGATCGGCAGCAGGTCGTCGACCGTGCTCTCCCGGCCGAGGACGGCCGCCACCCGCAGCAGTTGGCGGTACTCGTCCGGGAAGTCCAGGAGCATCGACTGCAGGAGCATCCGCAGCCGGCGGGGGATGCGGTCCTCGACCAGCTGCGCCTCCTGGGCCCCCACCCGGAGCAACTGCTCCTCGCGCATCCCCTCCACCAGCTCCACCAGCAGCTTCGGGTGCCCGCCCGCGCTCCGCAGGACGCCGGCGAGCGGCGCGGAGGGCGGGACCCCCAGCAGGTCGGCGGCGACCTGGAGGGCGGCCGGGGCGCGGAGCGCGTCGAGACGGATCCGCTCGGTGTGCCCGGTGGGACAGAAGGCCAGCGGGTCGGTGACCCCCGGACCGGCGCCCCGGCGGCGCGCCACCAGCCGGACCAGCGCCCGGTCGTCGCAGGGGGCGTGCCGCCGGGGCGGCAGAGTCCCGCCCGGCCCCTCCGGCGGGAGGTGCGGGTCGTCCAGGACGATGAGGCGGGGGTGACCGGCCGGACCGCCATGCCCGGACCGGGGGCCCGTCACATAGCCGAGCCGTCGCGCCAGGGCCGCGCACTCGTCGAGGAAGCGGGTCCGGCCGGAGCCGGGCGGACCCTCGACCGTCACGAGGGCGCAGCCGCCCTCGGCGCCGAACTCCAGGGCCTGCCGCGCACGGGCCAGTTCCTCCTCGCGCCCGCGCAGCGGTAGGTGCGGCGGGGCGGGGGCGCGGGGCGTGACCCGCGTGACGGGCGGGGGCGCCAACTGCTCCGCGGTGGTTCCGGTCATCGGGCGGCGTCCTTTCCGGCGTGCTTGACGGGCCGCGGCGCGGGCGCCGGGACCGGCTCGGCGTCGAGCGGGAAACGGCTCAGCAGCGGGCCGGTCATCAGGGTGGTGACCAGGGCCATCACGACCATCGCGGTGAACAGCCGGCTGTCGAGCGCGCCCAGGCTCAACCCCACGTTCAGGACGATGAGTTCGGTCAGTCCGCGGGCGTTGAGCAGGATGCCCAGCACGGTGGACTCGCGGCCGCCGGAGCCGGAGAGCCGGGCGGCGCCCATGGCGCCGAGGAACTTTCCGGCGCACGCCACCGCGACCGCCGCGAGGACCATGACGAACCCTTGTGCGCCGAGACCGGCGAGGTCCACCGAGAGCCCGGTGACGGTGAAGAACACCGGGAGCAGCAGCAGACTCGTCTGGTCGATGCGCTCCGGCACCTCGGGGGCGGTCGCGTCGATGTGGCGGCGGGGTGCGACGGCCCCGAACAGGAAAGCGCCGAACACCGCGTGCAGACCGATCTCGTCGGTGGCCCACGCGCTGGCCAGCAGCCCTGAGCAGAGCACGACGTGCACGGTCGGCGCGTTGCCGGCCCACGGACGCTGCGGGGCCAGCAGCCAGGCCAGGGCCGGCCGCACCACGAAGATCAGCACGAGGCCGAAGGCCAGCGCGCCGCCGACGGTCCGGCCGAGCGACCACAGGCCGCTGACGCTGACGACGGTGACGACGGCGGCCAGCACGGTCCAGGCGATCACGTCCTGGATGGCGGCGCTGACCAGGGCCACCGCGCCCACCCGGTGCTTCTGCAGGCCCCGTTCGATGATGATCCTGGCCAGCACGGGAAAGGCCGTGATGGACATCGCGGCGCCGAGGAACAGCGCCGGGCCGAGTACCCCGTCGGTCTTCAGCTGGGACGTGTCGAGCCACGGGTGGAGCAGGACGGCGAGCGCGGCGCCCATGACGAACGGCAGCGCCACCGAGCCGAACGAGACCAGGGCGATGTGCCGTCCGACGCCCTTCACATGCGACAGACTCAGCTGATAGCCGACCCCGAACATGAAGAGCACCAGGCCCAGTTGGGCGAGGACTTCCAGATACGGGCGGGCCGCCGGGGGGAACAGCAGGCCGGGTATGTCGCCGGGCAGCAGGCCGAGCAGACTCGGCCCCAGGGCTATTCCGGCGACGATCTCGCCCATCACCGCGGGCTGGCGGACCCGTTTGGCCGCGGCGGAGAACAGGAACGCGGCGATCAATACCAGGGCCACGCCCGCCAGGACGATTCCGGTGACACCGGCGCTCTCTCCCGCGCTGAGGGCCGGACCGTGCAGGGCCGGACCGTGCGTCGACATGCTTGTCCTCTCTTCTTCTCGCGTAACAGGGGAAACGGAAGGCGGTCAGAGGCCCCGCGCCAGCGTCCTGCGGTCGACCTTGCCGCTGGAGGTGAGCGGCAGCGCGGGCAGGGGACGGACCGAGGAGGGGATCATGTGGTCGGGCAGCCGTGAGGACAGGCTCCGCCGGACCGCGGACGCCACCACCTCGGCACCGCGTGCCGGGACGCAGAACGCCACCAACTGCTTGACTCCGCCCGGCCCCTCCCGCACGACCACCGCCGCGTCGGCGATCTCCGGCAGGGTCCGCAGGTGCGCCTCGACCTCTCCGGTCTCCACCCGGTGACCCCGGATCTTCACCTGGTCGTCCAGCCGGCCGAGGAACTGCAGGGTGCCGTCCGGCCGGAGTTCGACCAGGTCGCCCGTACGGTAGATCCGGCCGCCGCCCGGGCCGGGCAGGGACACGAACCGCGCGGCGGTCGCCTCGGGCATCCCCAGGTAGCCCCGCGCGAGCACCGGTCCGCCGATGCACAGTTCCCCCGGTGTGCCGGGTTGCCGCGGGCGCAGCCGCTCGTCGAGGACGTACGCCTCGGCGCGGGCGATGGGCCGGCCGATGCTGGGCTGGTCGGGCCACCCGTCCGGATCGCCGCGGAGTTCGAGCGAGGTCACCACATGGGTCTCGGAAGGTCCGTACTGGTTGACCAGCACCGCCCCGTCCAGGCGCCGGAACAGGGCGCGCACGGCGGGTGTCACCTGGAGCTGTTCGCCGGCGGTGACGACCTCGCGGAGGTAGTCCGGCCACACGCCGACCGAGGAGGCGTGCGCGGCGATCGACTGGAGCGCGACGAAGGGCAGGAACAGGCGCCGTACCGAAGCGCTGTTCAGCAGGTCGATGAGCGCCTGCCAGCTGCGGCGGGTCGTGTCGTCGGCCACCACCAGGGTCCCGCCGGACGCCCAGGTGCTGAACATCTCCTGGAAGGAGACGTCGAAGCTGAGCGCGGAGAACTGGAGTGTCCGGTCCCCGGTGCCGCAGGCGGAGTGCGCGCACTGCCAGTCGATCAGGTTGGCGAGCGGGCCGTGGGGCATGGCCACGCCCTTGGGCGTGCCGCTGGACCCGGAGGTGTAGATGACGTACGCGAGGGTCTCCGGGCCGATCTCCGGCGCGGGCGACGGGGGCGCCTCCTCGACGGCGGACAGGGCGTCCTCCAGGAGGAGGGCACGGGTGCCGTCCGGCAGCGGGATGCGGTCCAGGAGGGCCTTCTCGGTCAGCAGGACCCGCGTACCGCTGTCACGCACCATGGCCGCGAGCCGCTCGTCGGGGTAGGCGGGGTCGAGCGGTACGTAGGCGCAGCCGGCCTTGAGCGTGCCGAGGACCGCGACGGTGATGGAGAAACCCCGCCCGAAGAACACCCCCACGGCCTGCCCGGCGACCCCCGCCAGCCGCAGCGCGTTGGCGAGCCGGTCCGCGTCGCGCCCCAGCTCCTCGTAGCCGAGGGACCGCTCACCCCACAGCACGGCGGGCCTGCGGGGATGGGTCCTGCGCCGTGCCTCGAACAGCTCGTGGGCGAGAGGGGGGTTGCCGGTGGAACGGACTGCCTCGTTCATGGGGGCTCCCAGGCCGGATCAGGTTCGGGACTGCGCCGGTTCGCTCATGACCGAAGCGATCGCCGCCGCGAGCGGTTCGGCCCCGGCCGCCTCCAGGTAGAGGTGGCCGCCGGGGAACGTGAGGGTGGAGAGCGGCTGCACGCTGTGCCACTGCCACGGGGCGGTGTGTTCGTCGCCGAAAGCGTCCTGCTCTCCGCGGCAGACGACGATGCGACTCTCGGTCACGGTCCGGGACATGGTGCGGACGAAGGAGTCGCAGACGCCGAAGTCGCACCGCAGCAGGGCCGCGGCACGGTCGGCGATGTGAGGGTGGCCCAGCAGCCGCTCGTCCAGCGCGTCGAACCGGGCGGCGCAGGCCAGCACCTCCGCGTCGGACGCGTCGTCGACGCCGTCGGGGAACAGCGGCGAGGCGAGCTGCGGGGCCAGGTTGGCGGAGGCGAAGAGGGTCTGGCAGCGCGGTCCGCCGCGCTGCTCCAGGGCCGCGGCCACGCCGAGCCCGAGGTAGGCGCCCATGCTGTGGCCGAAGACGGACACGTCCTCGTCGGGTCGTACCTCCGCGATGAGCAGGTCGGTCAGATCCTGGACAGCCTCCTCCGCGGTGCGCGGGGCGGGCTCCCGCCAGCGGCGGCCCCGGCCGGGCAGCTCGGCCACCAGGGGCCGGATGTCGTCGGGCAGCAGCTGGACCAGCCGGCGGAACACGGCCGCCGAGCCTCCGGCATGGTGGAACAGGGCGAGCACGGTCATCGGTGCGCCTTCCTGAAGGGTGGGGGGCGGAGCAGCGTGACCGGAAGGGGCGCGGGGGTGCGGGGCCCCGGCCGGGCGCGCGTGCGCGGCGCCGGCCGGGGCAGGGCCGCGGGGGCGGAGCGGGGGGCCGCCACGTCACCGCCGGGCGGGGGGCGCGGTGCGACGGGGTGTCGGGGCGGCGGACCGCCGCGCCCCTTACGGGCGCCGCCGGTCACGTGCTGCGGGACCGGCCCGCGGGCGGGCTCCCACGGCCCGCGCGGCCGGCCGCCGCCGGCACGGGCCCGCGGCGTCAGCCGCTGTACGCCTCGCGGAAATCCCACGGGGTGAACCGGTGGCCGCGGCGGTTCTGGTCGGTGAGCTTGTTGTGGCCGTACTCGTCCTTGCCCGCGACGAGCACGGAGGCGTAATTGTCCAGCGGAATGGTGCCGCCGTACTCGGACACGTCGCCGAGGTCCGGGTAGACCTCGACCTGGGTCGGCACGTACCGGGTGGCGAACCCCATGCGGTAGTCCTTCTTGCTGCCGGTGTGCGGCAGTGAACCGTGCATCAGGGTCGACCAGAAGATCACACACTCGCCGGGCTGCATGACCAGCGAGAACGCCTTGGACTCGTCGGGGCGCCAGTCGGGGTCCTTCTGGAGCTCGCGGTAGTCGTAGCCGAAGAAGCCGCGCCGGACGTTGTCCTTCTCCCGCTTGTTGATCGTGTCCGGGTTGTAGGACATGCCCAGGGACTCGTCGTAGTTCATCACCCGGTGCGTGCCCGGCATGAGCTGGAGGCAGCCGTTCTCGCGGGTGGAGTGGGTGAACGCGGTCCAGGCGGTGATCGTGCCGCCGAACGCGGGCGCGTTGTTCTGCGCGGGCCACCGGATCTGCGGGCGGCCGCTGGAGTGGGCGAACGTGGACGCCTGGTGCCAGTCGGTGCCCTCGTCGCCCTGGTACTTCGGGAAGAACTCGGTGCGCCAGCACAGCAGGTCCGGGCCGAGGATGGAGGCCACCCGCTCGACGATCGCCTGCTGCATGATGTGCTCGCTGAGCAGATCTATGTCGAGGTGCCGGTCGTAGTTGGAAAGGTTGGTCACCGCGCCCAGCGCGTCGTCCGGGTAGATGGCCCGTGAACGGTCCGGAACGGCTCGGCGTATCTGATCCCAGCGCTTCTCCATCTCTTCGGGTTCATACACCTTGATGGGGCCGATGAAGCCCTGCTCCTCGAACGTGGCGAGTTCTTCGGCGCTCAGTCGGAAATCAGCGGTGCGGTCATTCACGGCTACTCCAGTCTCTGGTCTGAATACTGGGTGAACGCATTACGCGGCAGGCTGTCCGGCTATCCGCTCGTACAGTTCTGCGATCGCGCTGCCGAGCGAGTCCTCGAACAGGATCTTCACGTCGAGCTCGTGTCCGAAGCGCTCCTGGACAAGGGTGTTGAGGTTCATGGCGAGGAGCGAGTGGCCGCCGAGATCCAGGAAGTTGTCCTCGGGGGACACATCAGGGTTCTCGACGAATTCACCCACCCAGTCGATGAGCAGCTTCTGAAGTTCGTGCACGCCCTCAGGAATGGAAACGGGCATTGCCGCCGTACTCCTCTCGTAGGGTCTCGTGCGGACCTCCGGCCACGATGGGAATCTTCTGCGAGCCGGAGAATGTCCGCACATATTGCACAGGGCCAGGCGAATGGGCATGGCTTGCTGCGTGCCTCACTCTATGGGCGCCGGTACGAGCGGGGTAATGCCGGATGCTTGGGGGGTATGCCGCGTGAACATATGCCGGGAAAATGCGCCACGAACATGGTGCGGGTTTCTGCCAGATGAGAGTTCCGCCCTCTCGGTCCGCGGCGCCGGAGCGAGGGCCGGTACGCCGCCGAGCGGAACCGGCGGAGGGCAGGCGTACAGGGCGGCCCCGCCACCGATGCGGTCTGCGCGCAGCCGGGGGCAGGACACGGAAGTGGGGCCCGCGGCTCGCCACAGGCCCCACGGCCCCCGAAGACGCAGCCGCCCCCTTCCCGACCCGCCGGTCAGCGGGACGGGGAAGGGGGCGGCGTCCTGCGTGGGTCAGATGTCGTCCTGCGTGGGTCAGATGTCCCGGAAGATCTCGATCTGCGCGCCCACCGAGTTGAGGCGCTCGGCCAGTTCCTCGTAACCGCGGTTGATCACATAGACGTTGCGGAGTACGGAGGTGCCTTCCGCCGCCATCATGGCCAGCAGCACCACCACGGCGGGCCGCAGGGCGGGCGGGCACATCATCTCGGCGGCGCGCCAGCGGGTCGGGCCCTCCACCAGGACCCGGTGGGGGTCGAGGAGTTGGAGGCGGCCGCCGAGGCGGTTCAGGTCGGTCAGGTAGATGGCGCGGTTGTCGTAGACCCAGTCGTGGATCAGCGTCTGGCCGTGCGCGGCGGCGGCGATGGCCGCGAAGAACGGCACGTTGTCGATGTTGAGGCCGGGGAACGGCATCGGGTGGATCTTGTCGATCGGGGCCTCCAGCTTGGAGGGCCGTACCGTCAGGTCCACCAGCCGGGTGCGCGCGTTGTCGGCGGCGTACTCGGGGGTGCGGTCGCAGTCGAGGCCCATCTCCTCCAGCACCGCGAGCTCGATCTCCAGGAACTCGATCGGCACCCGGCGGATGGTGAGTTCGGACTCGGTCACCACGGCGGCGGCCAGCAGGCTCATCGCCTCGACCGGGTCCTCGGACGGGGAGTAGTCCACGTCCACGTCGATCTGCGGAACCCCGTGCACGGTGAGCGTCGTCGAGCCGACCCCGTCGACCCGTACGCCCAGCGCCTCCAGGAAGAAGCACAGGTCCTGGACCATGTAGTTGGACGAGGCGTTGCGGATGACGGTCGTCCCGTCGTGGCGGGCGGCGGCCAGCAGGGCGTTCTCGGTCACCGTGTCGCCGCGCTCGGTCAGCACGATGGGCCGGTCCGGCGCGACGGAACGGTCGACCTGCGCGTGGTACAGCCCCTCCGTGGCGGCGATCTCCAGGCCGAACCGGCGGAGCGCGATCATGTGCGGCTCGATCGTGCGCGTACCGAGGTCGCAACCGCCCGCGTACGGGAGGGCGAACTGCTCGGAGCGGTGCAGCAGCGGGCCCAGGAACATGATGATCGAGCGCGTACGGCGCGCGGCGTCCGCGTCGATCGCCGCCAGGTCCAGCTGCGCGGGCGGCACGATCTCCAGGTCCACGCCCTCGTTGATCCAGCGGGTGCGCACGCCGATGGAGTTCAGCACCTCCAGGAGCCGGAACACCTCCTCGATCCGGGCCACCCGGCGCAGCACCGTACGCCCCTTGTTGAGGAGCGAGGCGCACAGCAGCGCGACACAGGCGTTCTTGCTGGTCTTCACGTCGATGGCCCCGGAGAGGCGGCGGCCGCCGACGACCCGCAGGTGCATGGGCCCGGCGTAACCGAGCGACACGATCTCGCTGTCGAGAGCTTCACCGATGCGGGCGATCATCTCAAGGCTGATGTTCTGATTGCCGCGCTCGATGCGGTTGACGGCGCTCTGGCTGGTACCGAGCGCCTCGGCGAGCTGCGTCTGTGTCCAGCCCCGATGCTGACGGGCGTCACGGATGAGCTTGCCGATGCGTACGAGGTAGTCGTCTGACATAACGGCAGGCTATCTCAGATATGAGATGACACTGCTGCGGGGGTGTGCCATTCGAGTGACGGACCGAGTGGCGGAGGGGGGGAGAAGCCGGGGGGACGGATCGAGTGACGGGCGCTCACCGGCCTCCGCACACCGGGTCTTCCGATCGTCCCCCGGACGACCGCACGGGGCGAGACCGGCGCGTCCGTACGGGTGGGGAGCAGGCGTGGTCCGTACGGCCGGGTGGCGAACCCGGTCCGTACGGCCGGCGAGGGGGGCAGGGCGGCGGACGCGCCGATTCCGGTCGCGGGCGGCGCGGCTCAGGGGCCGTCGAGGACCGCGGCCACCGCTTCGATCTCGACGAGCTGGTCGGAGTAGCCGAGCACGGTGACGCCCATCAGGGTGCTGGGCACGTCGTGCTCGCCGAACGAGTCCCGCACCACCCTCCAGGCGGTCACGAGGTCTTCCTGACGGGTCGAGGCGACCAGGACCCGCGTGCTGATGACGTCCTCGACCGACGCGCCCGCGTCGGCGAGCGCGGTCCGCAGGTTCTTCACCGCCTGCGCCGCCTGCCCGGCGTAGTCCCCGACGGCCACGGTCTCGCCGTGCTCGTCGAGCGGGCACGAACCGGCCAGGAAGATCAACCGGGCCTCGGCGGGCACCGTGGCCGCGTAGGCGTACTCGGCCACGTCGGAAAGGGTGCGGGAACGGATCAGCGAAACGGCGCTCTTACGGGTCATGGTGGGGTCGTCTCCTGGGTGCGGGGTCTGCTGCTGCGGGTGGGGGAGCGGGGTGATGTATGCCGTGCCCTGCACTGCGTGCCGCACTGTCCCCATCGCGGTCTCCGCAGCGTCGTGTTCACCGCGTCGTGTCCATAGCGGTGTGACCACCGAACCGCGTCGGCCTTGTTGCGGCGGGCTCGTCCACGGCGTCCGCGCGCCCTCACCCCTCCTCATCCTGTCAACGCGTTCCGGACGCCGCTCCTCCTTTTCCTGTGGCCCTGCGGCCCCGCGGTGCCGTGGGCGCCCGGAGCGAAAAACCGGGAGCCCGGTGCGGAGCCCGCCCTCTAGGATGGCCGGATGGCTTCGACAGGTGCGGTCAGGCAGGTACAGATCACCTTCGACTGCGCGTCACCGCAGCGCGTCGCGCGTTTCTGGTGCGAGGTATTGGGGTATGTCGTCCCGCCGCCGCCCGAGGGGTTCGCCACCTGGGAGGCGTACGAGCTGACCCGGCCGCCCGAGGAGCGGGACGCGGCCTTCGTCTGCCAGGACCCGAACGGGGTCGGGCCCCGGATGTACTTCCAGCGCGTACCCGAGGGCAAGGTCGTCAAGAACCGGGTCCACCTCTGCGTCCGGGTCGGTACCGGCCTCGTCGGCGCGGAGCGCCTCGCCGCGCTGGAGGCGGAGCGGGACCGGCTGATCCCGCTCGGCGCCGCATGCGAGCGTGTGTTGCTCGCCGACGAGGAGAACGAGTCCTGCATCGTGATGCGGGACGTCGAGGGCAACGAGTTCTGCCTCGACTGATACGGCCGGCATCGCGGAACTGCGGTGCTCCGGAAACCGCGGTTCTCCGGAAACGCGGTGCTCCGGGGCCGCCACCTCGACCGGCCAGCCGGAACGTCCCCCCCGGCCGCCTCCGGGGGGACGGCCGGGGCGCGTCCGGGCCCCGTAGCCCGCCCCGCCGTGCGCGTACCGTGCTTGTCCATGACCGATCCCCCTTCCACGTCCGAGATCACGGCCACCCTCGTGCGCGACCTGCTCCGGGAGCAGCATCCGGAGTTCGCGGGGCTGTCGGTCCGCGAGGTTCCGGGCGGCTGGGACAACCAGCAGTGGCGGCTCGGGGACAAGTTGGCCGTACGGATCCCGCGCTCGGAACGTGCCCCGGAGTTGCAGCGCAAGGAGTGCCGGTGGCTGCCCGTGCTGGCCCCCCGGCTGCCGCTTCCCGTCCCGCTCCCCGTGCGGATCGGGGAGCCGTCCGCGCGGTTCCCCAAGAGCTGGACGGTCATGACGTGGGTCCCCGGCGAGCCGTTGGACCGCTCCTCGATCAGCCGCGGCGAC
The DNA here is from genome assembly GCF_030817475.1 of Streptomyces sp. V2I9. Classification (NCBI taxonomy): domain Bacteria; kingdom Bacillati; phylum Actinomycetota; class Actinomycetes; order Kitasatosporales; family Streptomycetaceae; genus Streptomyces; species Streptomyces sp. V2I9. The sequence goes on from NZ_JAUSZJ010000002.1 coordinate 5,760,578, forward strand.
CATGCGGCCGACGCCCTGGCCGCGTTCCTGCGGGCCCTGCACGTGGAGGCGCCCGCCGGTGCGCCGACCGCCCCGGACCGGGGCGGCCACCCCTCGCGGTACACGGAGGGCTTCGACCACTTCTTCCAGGCCGTCGCTCCCCACGATGTCGCGGACGAGGTCCGCGCCGTCCAGGACGACGCGGTCGCGGCCGCCGCGTGGGGCGGCCCGCCGGTCTGGGTGCACGGCGATCTCCACCCCGCGAACGTCGTGGTCGCCGACGGGACCCTCGCGGGGATCATCGACTTCGGCGACCTCTGCGCCGGTGATCCGGCGTGGGACCTGGCGGCAGCCTGGGTCGTCCTCCCGGCCGGCGCCGCCCAGCGGTTCTTCGACGCGTACGCACGCGCCGACGAAGCGACGATCCGGCGTGCCCGCGGTCTGGCGGCCCTGAAGAGCCTCTTCCTCATGCTCATGGGATACAACGGCGACCAGGGGCTCCCCGGCGGCAAACCTGCCTGGGGACCCGCCGGGCGTGCGGCGCTCGACCGCGTGCTGCGTACGGCCGTGGTGTGAGGACGACCGTGGTGTGACCGGTTTGTGCACGCACGCCCGGTGGCGGCGAGCGGCGAGGCGGTGCTCAGGGGGTGGCGGGAAGCTGCCGCGCGAAACGGCGTACCGCGTCGGTGAAGGCGTCCGGAGCGTCGAAGTTCGCAAGGTGCCTCGCGCCGGGGACCAGTTCGACACGGGCGTGCTGATGCGCTCGAGCGAAGTCCGCCTCACCGGACCGGAAGACGGTGTCCCTCTCGCCGTTGAGGATCAGCGCGGGGGCTTCCACATGCCGCATCGAGCCCGCGTCGAAGCGGCCCAGGACCTCGCCCCAGGCGGTGGGCAGGGTGTGGAACGCGTAGCCGGCGCCGATGGTCGCCTCCACCACCTCGGGCGGGTAGAGCCGCCGCAGCAGCCGGTCGTTCCACCGCGTCAGCCGGTCCGCCGGGATCCGGCACACCAGCCCGGCGGCCCACCGGTAGGGCGCGGCCCACGGGCCGCGCGTGGAGGCGCTGGCGCCCGCGAGGACCAGCCCGCGCAACAGTTCCGGGCGGCGGCGGGCGAACTCCAGCGCTACATAACCGCCGAGCGAGTGCCCGATCACCACGGCAGGGCCGTGCCCCAGCGCGTCCACCGCGGAGGCTACGACCTCGACGGCGGCGGACATGCTCCAGGGCTCGGCCGACCGCTTCCCGTGCCCCGGCAGATCGACGGCTCCCACCGGGAACTCCTCGCGGAGCGCGGCGAGTTGCATGCTCCACTGCCCGGCGCTGAAACGTGTCCCGTGGACGAAGACCAGCGGCACGCCATCCGTCGTCGTCATCGGCCCCCCTGAGTGACGCCGTCCGCGACCGCCCGCGACCGGACCGAACCGTCCGGTACCGGACTCTACCCGCGGCTCTTCCTGCGGACTCCCTCGGCGTCGCTCGATCGTTCGGCGGAGCGGGAGCGCCGGTGGGCCGCCACGCGCTCGCGGGTCGCGCACCGGCGGGAGCAGTAGCGGCGCTCCGGGCCGCTGCCGCGGGCGACAGAAGACGTTCTCGCAGGCGGACGACGCGCAGATCCTGCCGGGCGGGCGTTGGCGATCCTGGACGAGGACGGTCAGGGCCATGCACGAGGAGGCGATGAGCCACTCGCCCCAAGGGGGTCACCGGCTTCGCGGTGGGCGCGGCGATCGCCGGTCCGGCGGCGGCCCGGTCCCCTCCCGGCGCCCTGATGCTCGCGGCGGGCGTGGCGGCCTGTGCGGTACCGGTGTTCTTCGCCTTCCGCGTCGACTGCCGAGCGGCCTGACCGCCGGGCCTGCCGCCGAGCGGCCCGGCCCCCGCGTCGACCGCCCACCGGCCCGACCGCCGCGCCTGCCGCCGAACGGCCCGGCCACCGCGTCGACCGCCGACCGGCCTGAGCACCGGGCCTGCCGCCGACCGGCCCGACCGCCGCCGCCGGGAACCGCACGGCCACCCGTGCGTACCGACCCGACCGTGCCCGGCGGCGGCCAGAGGAGACCGGGGTGACCTGGCGCAGTGAACGCCGAATCTTCTCGTCGAGGTCCGGGGGATCGGTCCGCCGTTCAGGCTTTCCGGCCACACGACCCATACGGCCACACGTCCTTTCCGGCCACACGTCCTTTACCGCCACCCGACCTCGCGGTTCACGGCCACACGACCTCGTCGTTTCGAACCGCCAAGGGCTCGTACCGGTCCGACTCGTAGAACCTGGTCCAGCCCAGGCGGACCTCACCGGTGGAGGAACGGTGCCGGTCATCGGCTTTGGCGGCCAGCCACCTGAGCAGTTCACCGGTGGAGGCGAACTCGTCGGGGTGGATCTCCTGCCGCACGGTCAGGGCCCATGTCCCGTGACGGGCTTCCTCGGGGTGCAGCAGCACCGAGACGAGTGCTCCGTCCACTTTCCACGCCTCGCCGTGCCGGCCGAGCAGGGGCACGGGACGGTTCTCCAGGACGGGTTCGCCGCAGTCGTCCTCCACGACGACCGGAAACGCGGTCACGAGGTGGAGAGTCTCCGGTTTGTCGCCCAGCCCGAGATGCCACCGAAGTTCTGCGATCTCTTCGTCCGACAGATCTTCCCGCAGGTTCAGGACGACGGAGAGCTCAAAAACGTCAGCCATGGCGGCAAGGTATCGCCCTGGCACGACACTCCCACCGGCGAAGGAGTCGCAGCGGCTCAGCGGCGGACGGCGTCGGGTCTTCGCCCCGCCTCCTCGCGCTTGGGAACGTCGACTCGCGGCACCGGACGAGCGCAGCGGCCGGCGGTCGGCGGCCTGCGTAGCGGCATGTCGCCGCCCCTCGGTCGCTTTCCCCCCCCGCAGGAGTCGGCGCCCGGTCTTCGGTGAGAACGCTCGGCGTTCATGGCGACAGCTCACGGGGGTACCTGGGCATGACCGGGAGGCGGCGATGTACTAGAGTTATCTCGACATCGAGATATCTGCCGAGGCGTACCACAGCCGCCGCCCAGTAAGGGTTACCTAACTAAGCCTTACCTTAGCGGATGGTCGGGGCCGCGAAGGCAACGCGGCGCCGACTGCCAGTGAGGCGCGGCGCGGAGATACGCGCACATTGAAGAAGGAGACTGTCGTGTCGGCGAACAGCTTCGACGCCCGCAGCACGCTGCGCGTGGGCGACGAGTCGTACGAGATCTTCAAGCTGGACAAGGTAGAGGGCTCCGCGCGCCTCCCGTACAGCCTGAAGGTCCTGCTGGAGAACCTGCTCCGCACCGAGGACGGCGCGAACATCACCGCCGACCACATCCGGGCCATCGGCGGCTGGGACTCCCAGGCCCAGCCCAGCCAGGAGATCCAGTTCACGCCGGCCCGCGTGATCATGCAGGACTTCACCGGCGTGCCCTGCGTCGTGGACCTCGCCACCATGCGCGAGGCCGTCAAGGTGCTCGGCGGCGACCCGGCGAAGATCAACCCGCTGGCCCCGGCCGAGCTGGTCATCGACCACTCCGTCATCGCCGACAAGTTCGGCACGAAGGAAGCCTTCGGCCAGAACGTCGAGCTGGAGTACGGCCGCAACAAGGAGCGCTACCAGTTCCTGCGCTGGGGCCAGACCGCCTTCGACGAGTTCAAGGTCGTCCCGCCGGGCACCGGCATCGTCCACCAGGTGAACATCGAGCACCTGGCGCGTACGGTCATGGTCCGCAACGGCCAGGCGTACCCCGACACCCTCGTCGGCACCGACTCGCACACCACCATGGTCAACGGCCTCGGCGTGCTGGGCTGGGGCGTCGGCGGCATCGAGGCCGAGGCCGCGATGCTCGGCCAGCCGGTCTCCATGCTCATCCCGCGCGTCGTCGGCTTCAAGCTGACCGGTGAGCTCCCGGCCGGCACCACCGCCACCGACCTCGTGCTGACCATCACCGAGATGCTCCGCAAGCACGGCGTCGTCGGCAAGTTCGTCGAGTTCTACGGCCAGGGCGTCGCCGCGACCTCCCTCGCCAACCGCGCCACCATCGGCAACATGTCGCCGGAGTTCGGCTCCACGGCCGCCATCTTCCCGATCGACGACGAGACGCTGAAGTACCTGCGTCTGACCGGCCGCGACGAGCAGCAGGTCGCCCTCGTCGAGGCGTACGCCAAGGAGCAGGGCCTCTGGCTCGACCCGAACGCCGAGCCGGACTTCTCCGAGAAGCTGGAGCTCGACCTCGCCACGGTCGTCCCCTCCATCGCCGGACCGAAGCGCCCGCAGGACCGCATCGTCCTCGCCAACGCCGCGCAGCAGTTCACCCAGGACGTCCGCAACTACGTCGCGGACGACATGGAGGCGAGCAAGGAGTCCTTCCCGGCCTCCGACGCCCCGGCCAACACGCCGAACGGCGCCCCGTCCAAGCCGGTCACGGTCACGGCCCCCGACGGCTCGACGTACGAGATCGACCACGGCGCTGTCACCGTCGCCGCGATCACCTCCTGCACCAACACCTCGAACCCCTACGTCATGGTCGCCGCCGCGCTCGTGGCGAAGAAGGCGGTCGAGAAGGGCCTGACCCGCAAGCCGTGGGTCAAGACCACGCTCGCGCCGGGCTCGAAGGTCGTCACCGACTACTTCGACAAGGCGGGCCTGACCCCGTACCTCGACAAGGTCGGCTTCAACCTCGTCGGCTACGGCTGCACCACCTGCATCGGCAACTCCGGCCCGCTGCCGGAGGAGGTCTCCAAGGCGGTCAACGACAACGACCTCGCGGTCACGTCGGTGCTCTCCGGCAACCGCAACTTCGAGGGCCGGATCAACCCCGACGTCAAGATGAACTACCTGGCGTCCCCGCCGCTGGTCGTCGCGTACGCCATCGCCGGCTCGATGAAGGTGGACATCACCAAGGACGCCCTCGGCGTCGACCAGGACGGCAAGCCGGTCCACCTGGCCGACATCTGGCCCTCCGAGGCCGAGGTCAACGACGTCGTGGCCAACGCCATCGGCGAGGACATGTTCAACAAGTCCTACCAGGACGTCTTCGCGGGCGACGCCCAGTGGCAGGCGCTGCCGATCCCGACCGGCAACACCTTCGAGTGGGACGCCGAGTCCACCTACGTCCGCAAGCCCCCGTACTTCGAGGGCATGGCGATGGACCCGGCCCCGGTCGAGGACATCACGGGCGCCCGCGTCCTGGCCAAGCTGGGCGACTCGGTCACCACCGACCACATCTCCCCGGCCGGCGCCATCAAGGCCGACACCCCGGCCGGCAAGTACCTCACGGAGCACGGCATCGAGCGCCGTGACTTCAACTCCTACGGGTCGCGCCGTGGCAACCACGAGGTCATGATCCGCGGCACGTTCGCCAACATCCGCCTGCGCAACCAGATCGCGCCGGGCACCGAGGGCGGCTACACCCGCGACTTCACCCAGGCGGACGGCCCGGTGTCGTTCATCTACGACGCCTCGCAGAACTACCAGGCCGCCGGCGTCCCGCTCGCGATCCTCGCGGGCAAGGAGTACGGCTCCGGCTCGTCCCGCGACTGGGCGGCCAAGGGCACCGCGCTCCTGGGCGTCAAGGCCGTCATCGCCGAGTCCTACGAGCGCATCCACCGCTCGAACCTCATCGGCATGGGCGTCCTCCCGCTCCAGTTCCCCGAGGGCCAGAACGCCGAGACCCTCGGTCTCACCGGCGAGGAGGCGTTCTCCTTCACCGGCGTCACCGAGCTGAACAACGGCACCACCCCCCGTACGGTCAAGGTCACCACCGACACCGGTGTGGAGTTCGACGCGGTCGTCCGCATCGACACCCCCGGCGAGGCCGACTACTACCGCAACGGCGGCATCCTGCAGTACGTGCTCCGCAGCCTGATCCGCAGCTAGTCGGACCGGAGGCAGAGTGGAGAAGGGCCGCACCCCGGAGCCTCCGGGGTGCGGCCCTTCCGCGTCCCATCGGTCCGCGGGACCGCCGTCCGCCGGACCGCCGTCCCGCGGACCGTCACAACGCGTGCCGCTCGACGTGGCCGATCCGGCACTTCGTGTCCGCCGCCACCTCGCCGGACCCCAGGGCCCGCACCTTCGCCGAACCGCCGGGAGCGACATCCTCGGTGGTCGCGATGCCGTCGGCCACCACGGCGCCGTCCCCGTCCACGAAGGTGATGGAGACGATGTAGGCCGCCGGGCTCCCGGTCCTGTTCACGATCTTCAGATCGGCGTGCGGCCAGCCGATCACGGAGTCGCGGGAGCACTTCGTGATCGTGACGTCTCCCTCGGCGGCCGGCTCCGGCGTGGACTCCACCGGCTCCTCTTCGTACGCCTCCCCTTCGTACGGTTCGGAGTACGACGTGTCCGACCGCTCCGACGGCAGCGCGACGAAGTCCTGCACCGCGGACACCGTCGAGTGGACGAGCGCCGCCACCACCCCCGCCACGACGAGCGCGCCCCCCACGGCCAGTGTCACGATCAGCCCCGTACGCTGCTGGTGCGGCGGCGTCGCGGGTGCGGCCCACGGTGATGGGCCCGCCGCCGGGAGCGTCCCCTCCGGGGCCCGGTGTTCTGGTTGCGGCTGTTCGGGCGGCGGCGGGAAGTTGTCGGACATGTGTCCCCCCTCGGGAAGTCGATCATATGAAGGGCTTACGGTACGTGGCCCCACCCGCACCACCGACCCCACCTGGACAGAAAGCGGACGGACCACCATGGGCGAGCTGATCCTCATCCGGCACGGCGAGACCGAATGGTCCCGCTCCGGACAGCACACGAGCTGGACCGACCTCCCCCTCACCGACGCCGGGGAGCGCCAGGCCCGCGCGCTCGTCCCGCTGCTGGCCGACCGGAACATCGGGCTCACCCTCGTCAGCCCGATGACCCGCGCCCGCCGCACCGCCGAACTGGCCGGACTGCACGCCCCGCGGGTCACCCCCGAACTGCGCGAATGGGACTACGGCGGCTACGAGGGCATCACCACCAAGGCGATCCGCCGCACGCGCCCCTTCTGGAACCTGTGGACCGACGGCGTCGACCCCGGCTCCGACGAGCATCCCGGTGAGAGCCCCGCCCAGATCGGACAGCGCGCCGACCAGGTGCTCGCGGGCGTGCGGTCGGCCGCCGAGGGGATCGGGGACGCGGACATCGCCCTCGTCGCGCACTCGCACTTCCTGCGCGTCCTCACCGCCCGCTACCTCGGGCTGACCCCGGCCGAGGGCCGCCTCTTCCAGCTCGCCACCGGTGCCCTCTCCCGCCTCGGCACCGAGCACGGCCGGCCCGTCGTCGCCGCGCTCAACGTCGCCCTGCCCGAGAGCCTCCGGCCCGAGTGAGCCCCGCCGTGCCCGTCCGCCGCTGACAGGCACGAACGCCGCCGACAGGCCCGAACGCCGACGGCCGGCACCCCTGACCTGCCTTCGGGGTGCCGGCCGCCGGTTTCAGCGCGTACGGATCAGGAGAGCAGCTCGACCTCCGCGAGCGTGGCCGGACCCGTCAGCACCAGCCGGTACCGCGCGTAAGTGCCCGGCTCACCCACGGAGAACACCCGTGTCTGCCGGTCCCAGGCGAACGACTGGCCCGAGCGGCGGTCGAGGTCCTTCCACGCCTTGCCGTCCGCCGACCCCTGGAGCGTCCACCCCGTCGGGGCCTTGTCCGCCGCCGCCGAGGTCAGCGTGTACTGGACGCCCTCCGTGGCGGAGGCCACCGGAAGCTCCACCGACTCGACCGTCGCCGAGGTGGCCGAGGTGTCGTCGAACAGCGCCCCGTCGCCCTTCAGCGCGTCGCCCTCGGGTGCCGGGACCTTGTCGTCCTTCTGCACCGAGACCGGGGCCGCGTCCGTGCCCGTGCCCCACGCCGAGGGCTTCGGGCCCATGGCGAACTCCAGCGTGCCGCCCTTGGCCAGCGCCTTGTGGGGGAGTGCCGTGGAGGTCCACTTCTTGCCGTTGACCTTCACGCCCTGCACGTAGATGTTCGTGTCGCTGTTCCTCGGGGCCTTCACGACCAGCTTGCGGCCGTTGTCCATGCGGACGGTCGCCTTCCTGAACAGCGGCGAGCCGATCGCGTACTCCCCGCTTCCCATCACCAGCGGGTAGAAGCCGAGCGAGGAGAAGAGGTACCAGGCCGACTGCTCGCCGTTGTCCTCGTCGCCGTGGATGCCCTGCCCGATCTCGCTGCCGACGTACAGCCGGCCCAGCACCTCGCGGACCTTCTCCTGCGTCCTGTACGGCTGCGAGGCCGCGTTGTACATGTACGTGGCGTGGTGGGCGACCTGGTTGCTGTGCCCGTACTGGCCCATCCGCACGTCACGCGCCTCGGTCATCTCGTGGATGACCCCGCCGTAGCTCCCGACGAACTCCGGGCCGGCCGTCTCCGGCGTCGAGAAGTACGTGTCCAGCTTCCTGCCCAGCCCCGCGCGGCCGCCGTACAGATTGGCCAGGCCCCGGCTGTCCTGCGGGGCGGTGAAGGCGTAGCCCCAGCCGTTGGTCTCGGTGTAGTCGTAGCCCCAGACGCGCGGGTCGTACTGGCCGGAGGGCAGCCGCCAGTCGCCGTTCGGCTTCCTGCCCTGGAAGAACCCGGCCTTGCCGTCGAAGAGTTTGACGTACTTCTGCGCCCGGTTCAGGAAGTACGCGGACTCCTCCTTGTACCGCTCCTTCTTCGTCTTCCGGTACAGCTCCTGGCCCATGCGGGCGATGCCGTAGTCGTTGACGTACCCCTCCAGGGACCACGACAGGCCCTCGTGGGTGGCGGTGTTCGCGTAGCCGGTGAAGACCGAGGTGTCCAGGCCCTTGCGGCCCACGCCGGAGGCGGGCGGGGCGACGGTGGCGTTCTTGAGCGCCGCGTCGTAGGCCGCCTCGGCGTCGAACTTCACGCCCTTGACGTACGCGTCGGCGAAGGCCACGTCCGTGCTGGTGCCGGTCATCAGGTCGGCGTAGCCGGGGGAGGACCAGCGCGAGGTCCAGCCGCCGTCCTTGTAGTGCTGCACGAATCCGTCCACCAGCTTGCCGGCCTTCTTCGGGGAGAAGAAGGAGTAGGCGGGCCAGGTGGTGCGGTAGGTGTCCCAGAAGCCGTTGTTGACGTACACCTCGCCGTCGACGATCTTCGCGCCGGTCCGCGTCGGGGTGTTCTCGCCGGTCGCCTTGGAGAAGGGGCTGGCGTACCGGTTCCTCCCGTCCACCTTCTCGTGGCCGGAGTTCGGGTAGAGGTACAGGCGGTAGAGGCTGGAGTAGAGCGTCGTCAGCTGGTCCGCGTTCGCGCCCTCGACCTCGACCGTCCGCAGGACGTCGTCCCAGGCGCTCTGCGCCGTACGCCGGACACGGTCGAAGGAGGCGGACTCCGGGATCTCCATGGCCAGGTTCTTCTTCGCCTGGTCGACGCCGATCAGCGAGGTGGCGAGCCGCAGCTCGACCGTGCGGTCCTTGCCCGCGTCGAAACGGAAGAACCCGGTGACGTCGTCGCCCCCGCCGCCCTTCAGCCTGCCGCTGTCGGTGACCGGCGCGTCGAAGACGCCGTACACGAACATCCGTGTCGCGCCGGTGGACAGGCCGCTCCTGACGTCCGTGTAACCGGAGAAGGAGCGGGTCCCGGGGTCGAGGGTGATGCCGCCGGCGTTCGAGACGTTGTCGAAGATCAGGCTGGCGTCCTTGCCCGGATAGGTGAACCGCATCCGGGCCGCGTGGTCGGCGGGCGTCATCTCGGCCTTGAGGCCGTTCTCGAACGTGACGCCGTAGTAGTGCGGTTTCGCCGTCTCGTTCTCGTGCCGGAACGGCAGCGCGCGGGCGGTCCGGGACGCGTCCGGGGTGCCGCTCACGGCCGAGGGCATCACCTGGAACGTCTGCCGGTCGCCCATCCACGGGCTCGGCTGATGGCTGGCGCCGAACGCCTGGAGGGTGGGGAGGTTGTCCGCGTTGTTGCCGCGGTGGTATTCGTACAGCCAGCTCAGCGAACCGGCGTTGGTCACCGGCGTCCAGAAGTTGAAGCCGTGCGGGACCGCCGTGGCCGGGATGTTGTTGCCGCGCGAGAAGCTGCCGGAGGAGTGGGTGCCGCGGGTGGTCAGCGCGTAGTCCGACAGATGGGCCTTGCGCTTCTCGGGCTTCTTCGGGGCGATCGAGATGTCGTCGATCCAGCCCTGGAACTTCGCCGGGCCCTTGGGGGAGTCGTAGGCCACCAGGACGCGGTCGACCGTCCGGCCCGCCGCGACCGTGCCGATGCGGGCGGAGACCTTGTTCCACTGGTTGACGTAGAGGCGCTTGGCGTCCGCCTGGCCCTGGGGGGTCAGCAGCCCGCCGTGGCTGTCGGTGGCCTTCAGCTCGCTCAGATAGGTGCCGTCGGTGAAGGCGAGGTCCACCGCGACGTGGGTGGCCGGGTAGTTCAGATCCGTCTCGCCCATCTGCGGGTGGACGAGGTAGGACAGCTCGGTGTCCTCGGTGACGGCCGTGTTCACGTCGAAGATCTTGTTGTACGAGTACGCACGTCCGTCCGGCGTGTGGGTACCCGCGTACCGCAGTGCCTTCTTTCCGGTGAATCCCACGCCCGACTTGGCGGTGGGGGAGCCGGAGGGGCCGCGGTCGGGCCGGCTGCGCATCTCCTCGGGCACCGGGGCGGAGGTGTCACCGTTCGAGAACTGAACGTCGGCGAGCTGGAGAATGTCCGCCGCACCGTTGTTCTTCGTGATCTCCAGCCGGAAGTGCCGGTAGGCGGTGCCGTTCGAGAAGTCGTATGTCTTCGTCTCGTGGCGCTTGGCGAAGGTCTCGCCGGTGCGGCTGTCGAGGTCCGTCCACTCCTTGCCGTCCGCCGAGCCCTTCAGCGTCCAGTCCCGCGGATCGCGTTCGGCGTGGTCGTTGGCCGAAGTGAGGGCGTACGTCACGACCTTGACCGGTTCGTCCAGGTCGAACTCGACCCAGCCGGTCCGGGCGAACGCCAGCCACTTGGAGCCCGGCTCGACGTCGACCAGGTTCTCCTTGACCTCGCCGCCCGCGGAGTTCTCGGCGCTCGCGCGGACCTCCGTCACCCGGTCGGTGACGTTGCCGGGTATGCCGGAGGCGAAGCCCCCGTCGACGCCCGAGGAGCGCGGCTTGCCGTCGGGCCCCTCCTCGACGGTGTCGCGCCAGTCCGGCTGCCGCTCGTCCGCCTCGAAGGAGGTCGTGAACGTCCGGTCGCCGACCGGCTTGCGGTCCGGTGCGGAGGGCTGGGCGGTGGCGACCGCGGGGGCGATCACCACCAGCGCGAGGGACGCCGCCAGCGCGGCTGCTGTGGGGGTCCGTCTCCGGCGGGGGGCCGGGCGGGGGACCGTGTGAGGGGCCATGTCGGCGCCGTGGTTGAGGCCGCTGGGTGGCTGCATGCCGAGCCGTTCCTCCCCGGAAAAATGCATGGACAACGTTGTCAAAGCGGGATGCAAGGTCCAGTAGGGAGCCACGTGGCAGGACGTGTCAAGGGTGGTGCCGCGCACCCCCTCGCCGAATCGGCCGGAATGGGGAAAAAGTCGCCGCCGGGCGAGGGCGTGGGGTGCCGAGGTGTCCGTGAGGTCTCAACTCGGGAAAGACTGGCGGCCAAACCTGCTTTCGATCTTGCTCAGTCGGCGACAAGTGGACTATACCTGTCGGCACCTGCACCGCCGTTTCCCGCGGAGGTGCGCGCGCGGGGGAGAACAACGACGGTCACGGGGGCGGTTGAGGCGCCCTCGCTGTACTGTCTCCCGACACCCCCCTGCACCGGCCCGGCCGGTACATCTGCACATCCGCATGACCCAAAGCGCAACTGACCGCGGTGGCGGGGCCCTTCGCCTCAGGCGAGTTTCGACGGGCGACCGGTACACCGCCTGAGTCCTGGAAGGCGAGGACTTGAGCATGGGATCCACCTCCGCCCACAACAATGAGGGCCTTGGCCGTCGCGATCTGATCAAGCGTTCTGCCGCACTCGGCCTGATCGCTGTTCCGACGATGAGCTTCCTGTCCGCCTGCGCGAGCGGCGACAGCGGCAGCGACGACAAGGTCGAAAAGGGCGAGAAGACCGACAAGAACCCGCTGGCCGTCAACGGCAGCGCACCGCTGGAGATCGTCATCTTCGACGGTGGCTTCGGCACCAAGTACGCCGAGGACGCCAAGGCCGTCTACGAGAAGACCTACCCCGAGGCGAAGGTCAAGTTCTCCGCGACGCAGAAGATCCAGTCGGTTCTTCAGCCGCGGTTCAACGGTGGCACCCCGCCGGACCTGATCGACAACTCCGGCGCCCAGCAGATGGACATGGGCGTCCTGGTCGGCAAGAAGCAGCTCACCGACCTGACCCCGCTCCTCGACGCCCCCTCCATCGACGACCCCGCCAAGAAGGTCCGCGACACGCTGCGGCCCGGCATCGTCGAGATGGGCCAGTTCGACGGCGACCCGGTCTGGATCATGTACTACGCGTACACGGTCTACGGCGTCTGGTACTCGCAGACCGCCCTGGAGAAGCTCGACGCCACGTACCCGGAGAACTGGGACGACATGCTCGCGCTCTGCGCGAAGGCGAAGAAGCAGGGCATCGCCGGCTGGACCTACCCCGGCAAGCACCCGTACTACCTCCCCTTCTCGCTGTACCCCTTCATCGCCAAGATCGGCGGTGTCGAGGTTCTCGACGCGATCGACAACCTGGAGCCGAAGGCCTGGGAGCATCCCGCGGTCAAGTCCGCCTTCGAGGCGTACTACGAGCTCGTCGCCAAGGGCTACATCCTGGAGGGCACTCCGGGCCTGGACCACCGCGGTTCGCAGGGCGCCTGGGCCCGCGGCAAGGCGCTGTTCATCCCGAACGGCTCCTGGGTGGAGAACGAGGAAGCGGCGATCATCCCCAAGGACTTCAAGCTGTCCGTGGGCGCTCCCTCCGGCCTCGACTCCTCGGACAAGATGCCCTTCGGCACCATCTGGGCGTCCGGCGGCGAGCCGTTCATCGTCCCGAGCAAGGCGAAGAACCCCGAGGGCGGTCTGGAGCAGCTGCGCATCATGCTCAGCGAGGCCTCCTCCAAGTCCTTCACCACCAGCACCAAGTCGCTCTCCGCCTACAACGGCGGCACGGACGGCATCGAGCTGTCCGACGGCCTCAAGTCCGGCGTCGCCGCGCTGGAGAAGGCCGGCACCAACGTGGTCAACCCGCGCCTGCAGGACTGGTACGTGAAGCTCCAGAAGGAGCAGATCGGCGTCGCCGCGCTCGGCGAGATGATGGCGGGCCGCGCCAAGCCGGCCGAGACCATCAAGAAGATCCAGGCCTTCGCCGACGCGACCGCCAAGGACCAGTCCATCAAGCACTTCAAGCACCAGTGACCACGCGTCACCAGCGGCGGGCAGCACGGGAAGGTCGGAGTCGGTAACGATGCAACACGGTAAATACCGGTTCATAGTCGGGTTCTTGGTGGTTCCGATGGCGTTGTACGTCATCTTCGTCATCTGGCCCTTCATCCAGTCCATCTACTACTCGTTCACGGACTGGACGGGCCTGAGCCCCGACTTCAAGATGGTCGGGTTCGACAACTACACCAAGATGCTCGACGACGACGTCTTCTGGAAATCGCTGCAGCACAGTGTGCTGCTGGCCGTTCTGCTGCCGCTGGTGACGCTGGGCCTGGCGCTCTTCTTCGCCTTCATGCTCAACGTGGGCGGGCGGCGCCGCAAGGGCGCCGCCATCACCGGCGTACGGGGCTCGGGCTTCTACAAGATCGCGTACTTCTTCCCGCAGGTGCTCTCGATCGCGATCGTGGCCATCCTGTTCCAGTTCGCCTTCGACCCGGCCCAGGGCATGATCAACGGCACCCTCAAGGCCGTCGGCTTCGACGACGTGCCGACCTGGCTGGGCGACCCGGACCTGGCCCTGTGGGTCATCATGGCGGTCCTCGTCTGGTGCACGACCGGCTTCTTCGTGGTGCTGTTCTCCGCCGGCATGGCCTCCATCCCCAAGGACTTCTACGAAGCCGCCCTGCTGGACGGGGCGAGCCGCTTCACGACCTTCTTCCGGATCACGCTGCCCCTGCTGTGGGACACGGTCCAGTCCGGCTGGGTCTACATGGGCATCCTGGCGCTCGGCGCCGAGGGCTTCGCCATCGTCCACATCATGAGCGTCGGCCCCGGCGGGCCCGACTACTCGACCACCGTCCTGCCGCTGTACGTCTACCAGGCGGCGTTCCGTGACGGACAGGCGGGCTACGCGACCACGATCGGTGTCGCCCTGCTCCTCGTGACCCTGGCGTTCGCCGCCATCGTCATGCGGGTGGGCCGGCGCGAGCGGCTGGAGTTCTGATGAAGACCACTGACACCCCGCCCTCCGGCCCCACCGGGGCCCCGTCCGGCACCGGTGCGGCCGAGGTCCCGGCCCAGCGCTCCGGGACGGTCTCCAAGGGCTCCTCGGGCCCCGTGAAGAGCAGTGAGGGCCACGTCCTCAACGTTTTCTCGCACGGGATGCTGATCCTGTGGGCGATCATGGTCGTCCTGCCGCTGTTCTGGGCGGTGATGTCCTCGTTCAAGACCGACTCGGACATCTTCAACACGCCGTGGTCGCTGCCCGGTTCGCTGAACTTCGACAGCTGGGGCCGGGCCTGGAGCCAGGCCCACATGAGCGAGTACTTCCTGAACACCGTGCTGGTGGTGGGCGGCTCGCTCGTCGGCACCCTGGTGCTCGGCTCCATGGCCGCCTATGTGCTGGCCCGCTTCGAGTTCCCGGGCAACCGGTTCATCTACTTCCTGTTCGTCGGCGGCATGAGCTTCCCGATCATGCTGGCGCTGGTCCCGCTGTTCTACGTCATGGACAACATGGGGCTGCTGAACACGATCCACGGCCTGATCGCCGTGTACATCGCGTACTCGCTGCCCTTCACGGTGTTCTTCCTGACCTCGTTCTTCCGTACGCTGCCGACCTCGGTGGCGGAGGCGTCGATCATCGACGGGGCCTCGCACACCCGGACGTTCTTCCAGGTCATGCTGCCGATGGCCAAGCCCGGCCTGATCAGCGTCGGGATCTTCAACTTCCTGGGTCAGTGGAACCAGTACATGCTGCCGACGGTGCTGAACACCGACCCGGAGAAGCGGGTGCTGGCCCAGGGCCTGGTGGAGCTGGCCGCGAGCCAGGGGTACAAGGGCGACTACTCGGGCCTCTTCGCGGGCCTGGTGATCGCGATGCTGCCCGTGCTGGCCGCGTACATCGTCTTCCAGCGCCAGGTCGTCTCCGGCCTGACCGCGGGCGCCCTGAAGTAGCCCTCGTCCCACGTACGGCCCGGTGCCCCGGCGGATTCCTCCCGCCGGGGCACCGGGCCGTCGCGCGTGCGCCGGTGCTCAGGTCTTGACGGGAGGCACCCCCGAAAGGTCAGCTTAGGGTTCACATGTTGGAGGAAGCCGGGGTCTCGTCGCTGCGGCCCCGGCCGGGGCGGTCCTCGCGGACCGCCCGCCAAGGGCAGGAGTGGATGAGTCGATGGAGACTCCCGGGTCGCAGACATCGCTGCACAGGGCCAATCTGGAGCGGGTCGTCCGCGCCGTACGGATGGCGGGATCGCTCACCCAGGCGGAGATCGCCCGGAGCACCGGGCTCTCGGCCGCCACGGTCTCCAATATCGTCCGGGAGCTGAAGGACGGCGGAACGGTCGAGGTCACGCCCACGTCGGCGGGTGGCAGGCGGGCGCGCAGCGTCTCGCTCAGCGGCGACGCGGGCATCGTCATCGGCGTCGACTTCGGCCATACGCATCTGCGCGTCGCCGTCGGCAACCTCGCCCACCAGGTGCTCGCCGAGGAGTCCGAGCCGCTGGACGTCGACGCCTCGTCCGCCGAGGGGTTCGACCGGGCCGAGGTGCTGGTCAAGCGGTTGATCGAGGCCACCGGGATCGGCCCGGACAAGGTGATCGGCATCGGGCTCGGCGTGCCGGGCCCCATCGACGTCGAGTCCGGAACGCTGGGCTCCACCTCGATCCTGCCGGGCTGGACGGGCATCAACCCGAGCGAGGAGCTCTCCGGCCGCCTCGGCGTGCCCGTGTACGTCGACAACGACGCCAACCTCGGGGCGCTGGGCGAGCTGGTCTGGGGGAGCGGGCGGGGCGTCAAGGACCTCGCGTACATCAAGGTGGCCAGCGGCGTCGGCGCCGGCCTGGTGATCGACGGCACCATCTACCGGGGCCCCGGCGGCACCGCCGGCGAGATCGGCCACATCACGCTCGACGAGTCGGGCCCGGTCTGCCGCTGCGGCAACCGAGGCTGCCTGGAGACCTTCACCGCCGCCCGGTACGTCCTGCCCCTGCTCCAGCCCAGCCACGGCCCCGGCCTCACCATGGAGCGGGTCGTCCAGCTGGCCCGCGAGGGAGATCCGGGGTGCCGCCGGGTGATCGGCGACGTGGGCCGCCACATCGGCAGCGGCGTGGCCAACCTGTGCAATCTGCTCAACCCCAGCCGCGTCGTGCTCGGCGGCTCGCTGGCGGAGGCCGGGGAGCTGGTCCTGGGGCCCATACGGGACTCCGTGTCGCGGTACGCGATCCCCAGCGCGGCCCGGCAGTTGTCGGTCCTTCCCGGTGCGCTCGGCGGCCGTGCCGAGGTGCTGGGCGCGCTCGCCCTGGTGCTGAGCGAGATGGGGGATTCGACCCTTTTGGAGGGCGCTCTCCCTGCGACGACTCCTGCCTTCACTTAGATAACGAATGGCACCGTTGTCATCTCGTTAAGGATTTACTCCTTGACGCTGGCCCTGGGGCCGAGTTGACTTCCAGCCACCTCGGCCGCAACGTCGCGGCCTCGTCAGGGAGGTTCGAGAATGAACACGCGTATGCGTCGTGCCGCCGTTGCCGTTGCCGCCACCACCATGGCGATCTCGCTGGCCGCTTGCGGGAGCGCCAAGGAGTCCGGCGACAAGGCCGAAGGAGGCTCGGAGAAGAAGGGCGACGACCTGAAGATAGGTCTGCTCCTCCCCGAGAACCAGACGGCCCGCTACGAGAAGTTCGACCGGCCGATCATCGAGAAGAAGATCAGCGAACTCACCGGCGGCAAGGCGAAGGTCACCTACGCCAACGCCAAGCAGGACGCCAACACGCAGGCGCAGCAGGTCGACACCATGATCACCAACAAGGTCGACGCGCTCATCGTGGGCGCCGTGGACTCCAAGGCGATCGCCAACAGCGTCAAGAAGGCCAAGGACGCCGGCATCCCCGTCGTCGCCTTCGACCGCCTCGCCGAGGGCCCCATCGACGCCTACACCTCCTTCGACAACGAAGAGGTCGGCCGGGCCCAGGGCACCGCCCTGCTGGAGGCCCTGGGCGACAAGGCCGACGGCGGCACGATCGTGATGATGAACGGCGCGATCACCGACCCGAACGCCGCGCTCTTCAAGAAGGGCGCCAAGTCCGTCCTCGACGGCAAGGTGAAGTACGGCAAGGAGTACGACACCAAGGAGTGGAAGCCGGAGAACGCCAACGCCAACATGGAAGCGGCGATCACCGCGCTCGGCAAGGACAAGATCGACGGCGTCTACTCCGCCAACGACGGCATGGCGGGCGGCATCATCACCGCCCTCAAGGGCGCCGGCATCTCCCCGCTCCCGCCGGTCACCGGCCAGGACGCCGAGCTGGCGGGTGTTCAGCGCATCGTCTCCGGTGAGCAGTTCATGAGCGTCTACAAGTCCTACCCGGCCGAGGGCATCGTCGCCGCCGAGATGGCCGTCGCCCTCGCCAAGGGCGAGAAGCTCGACTCCATCGCCACCTCGAAGGTCGACAGCGCCACCACCAAGGGCATCCCGACGGTCCTCGTCCCGGTCGTCTCCCTGACGAAGGACAACATCAAGGACACCGTCATCAAGGACGGCATCTGGACGCTGGACGAGATCTGCTCGGCCAAGTACAAGGCCGACTGCGACAAGCTCGGTCTCAAGTAGTCCTCCGGGACCGTTCCCGCGGACCCGGCCCGCCCCCGAACGGCCGGAGTCCCTCCCGCTCCACCGCCACCCGGTCCGCCGCGCGCCCGCGCGAGGGCCGGGCGGCCCCCGACCCGCGCACGCGCCCGGCCTCCCGGCCCCGCACGCGCGACGAAGCCTGTCCGGCGCCCCGCACACCAACCGTCCCGCTACCGGGCGGGGCGCCGGACGGAACGCTTCCCCCGCTTTCCCGTATCCCTTCTGCTCGACACCGCCGCGCCCTTCCCCCGGCCGCGGCATCCCCGCCGGTCAGGCGGCGAAGGAGATGGTTCATGTGTCCGCTACGCCCGTGCTGGCGTTGCGAGGGGTCTCCAAGCGCTTCGGTGCCGTCCAGGTACTCACCGATGTAGAGCTTGAGGTCCACGCCGGCGAGGTGGTCGCCCTGGTCGGCGACAACGGCGCCGGTAAATCAACGCTGGTCAAGACGATCGCCGGAGTGCACCCCATCGATGACGGCGTCATCGAGTGGGAAGGCCGGGCCGTGCAGATCAACAAGCCGCACGACTCCCAGAACCTCGGCGTCGCGACCGTCTATCAGGACCTCGCGCTGTGCGACAACATCGACGTCGTCGGCAATCTCTACCTCGGCCGGGAGCTGCGCCGGTTCGGCATCCTGGACGAGGTGGAGATGGAGCGCCGCTCCCGCGAGCTGCTCTCCACGCTCTCCATCCGCATCCCGAGCGTCCGCATCCCGATCGCCTCGCTCTCCGGCGGCCAGCGGCAGACCGTGGCCATCGCCCGGTCGATGCTCGGTGAGCCCAAGCTCGTCATCCTCGACGAACCGACCGCCGCACTCGGCGTCGAGCAGACCGCCCAGGTCCTCGACCTGGTCGAGCGGCTGCGCGAGCGCGGCCACGCCGTCATCCTCATCAGCCACAACATGGCCGATGTGAAGGCCGTCGCCGACAAGGTCGCGGTACTCCGGCTGGGCCGGAACAACGGGGTCTTCGACGTGAGGACCACCTCCCAGGAAGAGATCATCTCCGCCATCACGGGCGCCACGGACAACGCCGTGACCCGACGTGCGGCGCGTAACGCGGAGGTTTCCAAGTGACCACCGACAAGTCCGCCCCCTCGCTGGACAAGGCCGGCGCCCCGCCGGTCGGCAACCCGGACGCGGCCGAGGGCGCCGCCACCGCCGTCGACCCCCGCCTGCTCATCCGCGAGCAGGGCTTCGCCGGGTACGTCACCGAGTTCAAGCGCAAGATCAGCGGAGGTGACCTGGGCTCCATCCCGGTCGTCATCGGCCTCGCGATCATCGCGATCGTCTTCCAGAGCCTGAACTCCGAGTTCCTCTCCGCGAAGAACATCAGCGACATCGCCACCACGATGGTCGCCACCGGCATGATGGCCGTCGGCATCATCTTCGTCCTGCTGCTCGGCGAGATCGACCTCTCGGTCGGCTCCGTCTCCGGCGTCTCCGGCGCCCTCGTCGCGGTGCTCAGCGTCACCCAGGGCATGAACGAATGGCTGGCGATCCTCGTCGCCGTCGTCAGCGGCGCGGTGATCGGAGCGATCCACGGCTTCTTCTTCGCCCGGATCGGGGCCCCCGCCTTCGCCGTCACTCTGGCCGGCCTGCTGTTCTGGCTCGGCTTCATGCTCCAGCTGCTCGGCGACTCCGGCACGATCAACCTGGACGGCGAGGGCGTGGTCGGTCAGCTGACCACGTACTACTTCACCGACGTCGCCGCCGCCTACGGGCTCGCCGCCGTCGCGGTCGTCGGCTACTTCGCCGCCGCCTTCCTGGACACCCGCCGCCGCGAGGCCGCGGGCATCCCGGCCCGGCCCCTGGCGGACATCGTCGTGCGCACCGCCGTCCTCGCGGTGTTCGCCTTCGCCGCCGCGTACATGTTCAACCAGTACCGCGGCCTGCCGCTGGCCCTGGTCCTCTTCCTCATCGTCCTGGTCGGCACGGACTTCCTGCTCCGCCGCACGGCCTACGGGCGGAAGATCTTCGCGCTCGGCGGCAGCGTCGAGGCGTCCCGCCGCGCCGGCATCAACGTCACCGCGATCCGGATCTCCGTCTTCTCCATCGCGGGGACCTTCGCGGCGATCGGCGGCCTGTTCTGGGCCTCCAAGATCGCGGCGGCCAACCAGGGCTCCGGCACCGGCGACCTCCTGATGAACGTCATCGCGGCGGCCGTCATCGGCGGCACCAGCCTCTTCGGCGGCCGCGGCCGCACCTGGAACGCCCTGCTCGGTGTCATGGTGATCGTCTCCATCCAGTACGGCCTGTCGCTGGAGGGCATCGCCACGCCGATCCAGTACATGGTCACCGGAGCCGTGCTCCTGGCCACGGTGGTCATCGACTCCGTCACCCGGAAGACCCAGAAGACCGCGGGTCGCGCCTGACCGCACCTCCGCGCAGGCGCCCGGTGCCCCCAGGGGGGACGCCGGGCGCCCGCGCGTGTACGGGTATCGCTACGAACCGGACCGCCCGCTGCCCACTCCCGCGAGCGGAACATTAGACTCATCGGATCGGCACGCACGCTCGATCAGCTCAAACGCAAGGAGGCACGGGTGGATCTGCTGACCCGCATCAAGGGACCGCGCGACCTGGACCGGCTCAGCCTCGGTGAGCTGGACCGGCTCGCGGAGGAGATCCGCACCTTCCTGGTGGACGCGGTGTCGAAGACCGGCGGACACCTCGGCCCCAACCTGGGCGTCGTCGAGCTCACCATCGCCCTGCACCGCGTCTTCGAGTCGCCCCAGGACAAGGTCCTGTGGGACACCGGCCACCAGGCCTACGTGCACAAGCTGCTCACCGGCCGGCAGGACTTCTCCCGGCTCAAGAGCAAGGGCGGCCTCTCCGGCTACCCCTCCCGCGCCGAGTCCGAGCACGACGTCATCGAGAACAGCCACGCCTCCGGCGTCCTCGGCTGGGCCGACGGCATGGCCAAGGCGAACGAGGTCCTGAAGAAGGACGACCACGTCGTCGCGGTCATCGGGGACGGCGCGCTCACCGGCGGCATGGCCTGGGAGGCGCTGAACAACATCGCCGCCGCCAAGGACCGCCCCCTCGTCATCGTCGTCAACGACAACGAGCGCTCCTACGCCCCGACCATCGGCGGCCTCGCCAACCACCTGGCCACGCTCCGTACGACCGACGGTTACGAACGGTTCCTGGCGCGCGGCAAGGACCTGCTGGAGCGCACGCCCGTCGTCGGCCGCCCGCTGTACGACACCCTGCACGGCGCCAAGAAGGGCCTCAAGGACTTCATCGCCCCGCAGGGCATGTTCGAGGACCTCGGCCTGAAGTACGTCGGCCCCATCGACGGCCACGACATCGAGGCCCTGGAATCCGCCCTCCAGCGCGCCAAGCGCTTCGGCGGCCCGGTCATCGTGCACTGCCTCACCGAGAAGGGCCGCGGCTACACCCCGGCCCTGGAGGACGAGGCGGACCGCTTCCACGCGGTCGGCAAGATCCACCCGGACACCGGGCTGCCGATCTCCACCTCCGGCCTCGACTGGACCTCCGTCTTCGGCGAGGAGATGGTCAAGCTCGGCGAGGAGCGCGAGGACATCGTCGCCATCACCGCGGCGATGCTCCAGCCGGTCGGCCTCGGCAAGTTCGAGGCCGCCTTCCCCGACCGGATCTACGACGTCGGCATCGCCGAGCAGCACGGCGCGGTCTCCGCGGCCGGCCTCGCCACCGGCGGCCTCCACCCGGTCTTCGCCGTCTACGCCACCTTCCTCAACCGGGCCTTCGACCAGGTCCTGATGGACGTCGCCCTGCACAAGTGCGGGGTGACCTTCGTCCTGGACCGGGCCGGCATCACCGGCACGGACGGCGCCTCGCACAACGGCATGTGGGACATGTCGATCCTCCAGTGCGTGCCCGGCCTCCGGATCGCCGCCCCGCGCGACGCCGACCAGGTCCGCGCCCAGCTGCGCGAGGCCGTCGCCGTCGAGGACGCCCCCACCGTGGTCCGCTTCTCCAAGGGCGCGGTCGGCCCCGCCGTCAAGGCGGTCGGCAAGGTGGGCGGCATGGACGTCCTGCGTGAGCCGAAGGCCGACGCCCGGCCGGACGCGCTGATCGTCTCGGTCGGCGCGCTCGCCCCGATGTGCCTGGAGATCGCCGACCTGCTGGACGCCCAGGGCATCTCCAGCACCGTCGTCGACCCGCGCTGGGTCAAGCCCGTCGACGAGGCCCTCGCCCCGCTCGCCGAGCGCCACCGCGTCGTCGTCACGGTCGAGGACAACAGCCGCGCCGGAGGTGTCGGCTCCGCCGTTGCCCAGGCCCTGCGCGACGCCGGCGTCGACGTACCGCTGCGCGACTTCGGCATCCCGCCGGTCTTCCTCGACCACGCCTCGCGCGGCGAGGTCATGGCCGAGATCGGACTGACCGCCCCCGACATCGCCCGGCAGGTCACCGGTCTGGTCGCCAAGCTCGACGGCCGCTTCGAGAGCCGCGCCGTGGAGCCCGCGCGCGACTGATCCGCGCCTTCGGCCGTACGGCTCGTACGGCCGATGGGCCGGGTGAACCGCCCCTGTACGGGTGGTTCTCCCGGCCCATTCGCATGAATCGGGCCCGATGGCGCGTTCCCCGGCCGAATCTGTCCGAATTATGGCGTTCACAACGAATGCGTGGAGGTAAACGCAGGTGAGCGCGCAGGTCACACCGCCCCGCGGAAACGGCATGTTCCGCACGAAATCCGTCGAACAGTCGATCCGGGACACCGAGGAGCCGGAACACGGACTCAAGAAGTCCCTCTCCGCCCTGGACCTGACGGTCTTCGGCGTCGGCGTCATCATCGGCACCGGCATCTTCGTCCTCACCGGCCAGGTCGCCAAGGAGACGGCGGGCCCCGCCACCGCGATCGCGTTCGTCGTCGCGGGCGTCGTCTGCGGACTGGCCGCGCTCTGCTACGCCGAGTTCGCCTCGACCGTCCCGGTGGCCGGCTCCGCGTACACCTTCTCCTACGCCTCGCTGGGCGAGCTGGTGGCCTGGATCATCGGCTGGGACCTGGTGCTGGAGTTCGCGCTGGGCACCGCGGTGGTCGCGGTCGGCTGGTCCGGCTACATCCGCTCCCTGATGGACAACGCGGGCTGGGCGCTGCCCGAGGTGCTCTCGGGCACGGACGTGGCGGAAGGATTCGGCTTCGACATCCTGGCCTTCGCCCTGGTGCTCGTCCTCACCGTCATCCTCGTCGTCGGCATGAAGCTGTCCGCCCGCGTCACCACGGTCGTCGTGGCGATCAAGGTCGGCGTGGTCCTCATGGTGATCGTCGCGGGCCTGTTCTTCATCAAGGCCGAGAACTACAAGCCCTTCATCCCGCCGGCCGAGAAGCAGGAGGCCGGCGGCGGCTGGGACGCCCCGCTGGTGCAGCTGATGTTCGGCTACGAACCCACCAACTTCGGCGTGATGGGCATCTTCACCGCCGCCTCCATCGTCTTCTTCGCCTTCATCGGCTTCGACGTGGTGGCCACCGCCGCCGAGGAGACCAAGCTGCCCCAGCGGGACATGCCGCGCGGCATCCTCGGCTCCCTCGTCATCTGCACGGTGCTCTACGTCGCGGTCTCGATCGTCGTCACCGGCATGCAGCACTACAGCGAACTGTCCGTCAGCGCCCCGCTGGCCGACGCCTTCAAGGCCACCGGACACCCGTTCTACGCCGGTCTGATCAGTTTCGGCGCGGCAGTCGGCCTCACCACGGTCTGCATGATCCTGCTGCTGGGCCAGACCCGCGTCTTCTTCGCGATGAGCCGCGACGGACTGCTGCCGCGCTTCTTCTCCAAGACCCACCCGCGCTTCCACACCCCGTACCGTCCGACGATCCTGCTCGGGGTGCTGATCGCGGTCATCGCCGGGTTCACCAGCATCGAGGAGCTGGCCACCCTGGTGAACATCGGCACGCTCTTCGCGTTCGTCGTCGTCGCCCTCGGCGTGCTGGTCCTGCGCCGTACCCGCCCGGACCTGCCCCGTGCCTTCCGCACCCCGCTGGTTCCGCTGCTCCCGATCGTCTCGGTGGCCGCGTCGGTCTGGCTGATGCTGAACCTGCCGGTGGAGACCTGGGTGCGGTTCGGGGCCTGGATGGTGCTCGGCGTGGTCATCTATTTCGCCTACGGGCGCTCCCACAGCCGCATGGCCGGGGAGAACCGCTAGCGAACCCCGTCCGGCCGACCCGTGGGCGCCACCCGGCCGCGCTCTCCGGCGGTCACCGCCCGCAGGGCGGCAGCGCCCGTACCGTACGGGGCCCCACGCACCGGGCCCCGTACGCCTCGACCCGCTGCCGCAGCCCGCGGTCGGCGGTGACGACGACACACGGGCGGCCGGGGCCCGCACCGGCCGCCAGCTCGGCGATCAGGTCGTCGCCGCTGCCGGGGGCCGAGGCCACCCGGACGCCGGGTACGGAGGCGACGCCGCGGGCGGCCCCTTCCACGACGAGCACGAACTCCAGCGGGCCGGGCAGACCCGGCAGCCCCTCCTCGGCGTGGTGCGCCAGCGAGTCCCGCAGCCGCTCGGCCGCCCCGCGCCGGTCCCGCCACCATCCGTCCGGCACGGAGCCGACCACATTGGCCCCGTCCACGATCACCAGCACCGCGTTCTCCTCGCTCATCCCGGCAGGGTGTCACGGGGAGCACGGTGCGACGGGCCGTCAGCCCCCGGTGGCGGGTGACTTCTTCGCGTCCTGGGGGATGGCGGCGTCCTCGCGGATCGCCTTCCACAGCCGGCCCGCCTGCGGTTCGGCCGCGACCACCCGGTTCTCGTCGATCCTGTCGTACGCCACCGGCAGCATGATCGTCTCCATCGAGGCCGGGTCGACGCCGTTCATCGAACGGGCGAACTCCGCCAGCGAGGTGAGCGACGCCAGCTCCGAGTCGGTGGTGAGCGCCTTGGTGGCGGACTTGGCGATCTTGTACGAGCTCGTCGGACTGCCCAGCAGATCCTGCGACTTGACCTCGCTCAGCAGGGCCATCAGGAACTGCTGCTGGAGTCCGATGCGGCCGAGGTCGCTGCCGTCGCCGATGCCGTGCCGGGTCCGTACGTACGCCAGGGACTCGGTGCCGTCCAGCTTCTGCGGACCCGCGGTGAGGTGCAGCCCGGTGGCGTCGTCGTCGATGGCCTGCGGTACGTCGACGGTGACACCGCCGATGGCGTCGACCAGGTCCTTGAACCCGGCGAAGTTGATCTCCAGGTAGTGGTCGATGCGGACGCCGGACATCTTCTCGACCGTCTTCACCACACAGGCCGGACCGACCTGGGAGTAGACGGAGTTGAACATGACGCGCTCCTTGGACGAGACCGTGGAGCCGTCGTCCCCGACGCACTCGGGCCGGGTCACCAGCGTGTCGCGCGGGATGGAGACGGCGACCGCCTTCGTCCGCCCCTCGGGTATGTGCACCACCATCGCCGTGTCGGAACGGGCGCCGCCGACGCTGCCACCGCCGCCCAGTTCCCTGTTCTCCGCCCCGGCGCGCGAGTCCGAACCGAGGACCAGCAGGTTCTGCCCGCTGGTGGGCGTCTTCTCGGGGCGGTCCTCGCCGAGCGCCTTGTCGATGTCGACGCCCGTGATGTTCGCGTCGAGCTGGCTGTAGAGCCAGTGGACGGTCCCGCCGCCGGCGAGCAGCAGGACGAGCAGGGCCCCGAGCGTGATCTTGAGTCCGCGGCGGCGCTTGCGGGGCTGTGCCGAGCGCCGGGAGGCGCGCGGGCCCGGTGCGGATCTCCTCCCGGCACGGTGTGCGGAGCCGGAGCCCTCGTGGGTGTCCGGTGCCGTGGCGTCGTGGCTCATCTTCCGCGAGTCCTCAAATCTCATGGCCCCGGTCGGGGCGGAGTGCGGGGGACTCGGGTGGGGGGTGTGACCGGTCCGTGAATGTATGACTGACCGAGCACTATAGAACACGTGATCCCACGACAGGGGGGCGGTTCCGGCCGGGAGTTCCGGGAGCCCGGCGCCGGCCGGGGCGGCTGCACACGGCGTTCTGACGCGAAACCAGCAGGGGAGTGAAGCCTCTGTGAAACATATGAGAAAATCCCGACCGAAGGTCTGTTCGGATGTGGAGGGCGGACCGGGTGGCGGGGAGAAGGGGCAGGGCATGGGAGCGAGGTCCGGGCGCACCGCACGCAGGAGCCGCCCGGCGGGTGAAGGGGGCACCCGGGCGACGGGGACGCATGTCGCCGGCCTTCGTACGTCCGTTCTGGACGGTCCCTGGATCGTGCTGGGCAAGGACGGGCGGCTCACCGTGTTCGCGCGCGCGGCCGAGGGGCTGCTGCGCTGGACGCAGCGGGCCCCCACGGGGGACCGGTGGGCCGGTCCGGACGTCATCGTGACCCCGCGCCTGTCTCACCTGACGGTGGTGCAGGGGGCCGACGGCTTCGTGCGCTTCATCGGCCGCCGTGTCTCCGCGGAGGGGCACGCCACGGGCGTGGTGCACGCCTCCCAGTACCAGACGGGCCGTCCGGTGACGGAGTGGAAGCCGGTGGGGAACCCGCACAAGGACGCGGCGAGCGCGCGGCGCATCGGTGTTCCCGCGACTGCCGTGAGCGGTTCCGGCAGGGTCCACGTCTTCGTGGCCAACGCCGGGGGCGGTGTGTCGATGCGGAGCGAGGACGCGAAGGGCGCGTGGGCGCCCTGGCGCGATCTCCAGGGGAGTGACGCGTACGAAGGAGCCGTCGCCACCGCCACCGTGTCGGGCCTCGTCGAGTACCTCGCTCCGGGGGAGGGCGTGGCCATGCGCTGGCGGCAGGAGAAGCCCGACGGCGGCCTGGCCCGCTGTCCGGACCTGCCGGTCCCGGTGGGCGCGGGCGGTGTGACCGGGCTGGAGACCGCGCCCGACCGCGTCACGTACTACTGGGCCGACTCCGCGACGGGCGGCCTGTTCGCCCACCGCCCGGGCGCCTGGGTCATCCCGCTCGGCGGCGGTCCGGCGGAGGGGCGTATCGCCGCGTCGCGTGCCTGGCTCGACGGTTACGACTGCACCGTGCTCGCCCACCGGGCCCCGGGCGGCGACATCATGCTCGCCGCCTGCGGCACGGAGAACGAGGACGGCGGTGTCTGGTGGGCGCGCACCGCGGAGCGGAGCACCCGGCCGCCCGCCCTGGCCTGTGACGCCGAGGGGCGCGTGGTGATGGCCCTGTTCGGCGAGGACGGGGCGTTGCGCATCGCGTCCCAAGTCCCGGAGTCAGGACTGGCGATGGCGCCGTCCGTTCCCGTCTGAGCCCGTCCGGGCCGCGGTTCCGCTCCTGCGGTTCGATCGGCGCCGCTTGCTGTCACCTTCATCACACATGTGAAGAAAGAGTGATAGCAGATGGACAGGAAGTGGTGATGGTGTGAAGATCAAGTGGCGGCCTGTCTGTTTACGCGACAGCGTCCCGCGGGTGGACCTTTCGGTGGGGCGAAAGCGTGAGATGGAGCTCCGGCTCCGGTGTGACGGGGCGGGCTGAATTTTCGTGAGCGTGAGCAATCCTGAGACCAGTGCGCTGGTATCGACATATCGATCTCTGGTCCCGGTGCGGACGCGTCGGCGACTCGTGCGCCGCGTACCCGCCCCCCTGCGCAACATGGTCATGCACCTGCTCGCGAGCTGCGACTCGCTCCGCTCCGCCCTGGTGGTGCGGGCGCTCGGCGGGCGGAGCCGCACCGCGCGGCACGGCCCGGACGCCTCGCTGCGCGTCGTACGGGTCCAGGGCAAGCACACGCGTGCCGTGGTCGTGCGCGGCGCCACCGAATGGGCCGCGCGCGCCAGGAACTTCCACCTGCTCGTCGCCGTGCTGGAAGAGGCGGAGATCGACTACTTCGCCGTCCGGGGAACCTCCCGTAACCTGCCGTGCGTCGCGGTGCCGGCCGGCCGCCGCGACGAGGTCGAAGAGGTCCTTCAGATCGCCTTCGGCCGCAACCCCGGCAGTGTCGCGCAGGAGGACGGTGCCCAGTCCCGGTCGGGCGCGTCCGCCAAGACCTGGCGGCGGCTGCGCTCGCACTCCGTGCTCCGGCTGGCCTGGAACGTCTGCGACCCCACCGGCCATCTGGTCTTCGGCCCCGAGTCCGGCTGCGACCTGGAGTTCTGGGAGGAGCACGAGGGCGAACTGTGCGCGCCCCGCCCGAACACCGTCGTCACCCAGATCCCGGTGGAGACCGAGTTCCGCACGGCCGAACAGAAGCTGTTCAGCCCGGTGCCCGGCCCGTACCACACGGGACACGCCCGGACCGTCGCCGATTTCACCGCCCGGCTGCCCACCGACCACGCCTTCCCGATCGACGTCGTCTACACCTGGGTCGACGACTCCGACGCCGTATGGCGAGCGGAGAAGGACCAGGTGCGGCGGTCGCTGGCCGGCGACAGCGACCGGCTGCACGAACAGGCCGACAACGGCGCCCGCTACACCAGCCGCGACGAACTCCGGTACTCCCTGCGGTCCATCCACCAGTACGCGCCCTGGGTGCGCAACATCTTCCTGGTGACCGCAGGGCAGATACCCGGCTGGCTCGACACGGACGTCCCCGGACTCACCGTGGTCGACCACCGGGAGATCTTCTCCGACCCGGCGGCCCTGCCCACGTACAACTCCCACGCCATCGAGAGCCAGTTGCACCACATATCCGGCCTCTCCGACCACTTCCTCTACCTCAACGACGATGTGTTCTTCGGGCGGCCGGTCCAGCCGGGGCACTTCTTCCACCCGAACGGCCTGACCAAGTTCTTCCTGTCCAAGGCGCTGATCCCGTCCGGAAACGTGGCCCCCGAGGACCTTCCGGTCAATGCGGCGGGCAAGAACAGCCGGGGTCTGATCGCCCAGCAGTTCGGCACGGTCATCTCCCAGAAGATGAAGCACACGCCGCACGCGCTCCGGCGCACCGTCCTCACCGAGGTCGAGCACATCTACGCGCGGGCCCACTGGGTCACCCAGCACTCCCGCTTCCGCTCCCCGCACGACATCCCGATCGCCTCGTCGCTGCACCACTACTACGCCTACCACCTGGCCCGCGCGACGCTCGCGGACCTCCGGTACGTCTACATCGACATCGGCGACGATAAGGCGCAGCAGCGGCTCAACCGCCTCGTCGTCCAGCGGAACTTCGACACCTTCTGCATCAACGACACCGTGGTCCCCGAGGACCCCGACGCTCAGGAGCGCATGGTGCGGCGGTTCCTCGACAGCTACTTCCCCGTGGCGAGCCCGTACGAACTGCACGGGTCCCGGGGCGCCCCGACACGCCGCACCCGTGCGTGGGAACGGACCACCGGATGAGACTTCGACGCGCACACCTGAACACCGCCGGACGCCGACTGGCGGTCCACGCCGCAGCCCTGCGCTCCTGGCTGATCCTGCGGATCTTCCTGCCGCTGCGCCACGGTCGCACGGCGCGCCTGCGGTACGCCGCCGTACTCGACGGCCACACCGTCAATCTGCACGCCGAGCTGCCGGCATCGACGACCCTGCCCGGCAGTGCGCACCTGGTGCTGGGCAGCGGCCGGCAGCGGTACGAGAGCACCGCCCGGGTCTACGAAGGCCCCGAGGGCACGGTGCTGATGGACGCGGTCATGCTCCTGGGGGCCGAGGTGGGCGGGGCCCCGATCGGCGCCGGTCGCCGACAGCTGCGCCTGCGGCTGACCCACGGGCGGCGGAGCCGCCGGCTCCCGCTGCTGCTGGTGGAGCCGCCCGTCCCCTACGAGGGCCCGACCAAGCCGATGACGGCCTCCGGTGTGACCGGGCGGCGCCACCGGATCGGCCGCTCCGTCACCGGGAGCGCGCGCGTGGTCACGGCGGACGCCAGACCCGGCGCGGAAGTGCTCAAGGTGCACATCACCCATGCGGGCCTCGCCGTCGACTTCCGGGTCCTCGGCACCCGGATCGACGAGCCGCGGGCGGAGTTCCTCGCCTCGGGCCGCCGCATCCAGCAGCCCGTGGCGGCGGGTGAGGGCGGCATCAGCCGGGTCGAGGTCCCCCTGGAGAGGATGACGCCCCGGCGCACCCGGCCCGAGCACTGGGACGTCGTGGTGCACGGCACCTCGGGCACCGGACTCCGGCTCGGCCGCCGCCTGCACGACGTACGCAACCCTCTGCGGGTCTTCGCCATGCGCGGCACCGTCATCGCCCCTCCCGGCCACCGGCCGCTCCTCGTACAGCCCCGCTACACCGCCGCGGGCAACCTGCGCATCACCTGTACCCCGATGCCGGAAGCCGGCTGAAAGACCAGATGAAGATCACCTTCCTGCTCACCACCGCCGACGCGGTGGGAGGGACCGAACGGGCTGTTTTCAACCAGGCCTCGGAACTCGCCGTCCGGCACGACGTCCGGGTCCTGAGCGTCTTCAAGTCCAAACCGGCGCAGTTCTTCTCACCGGACGAGCGGGTCCGCGTCGACTACCTCGTCGACCTCACCGGCCCGGTGCAGCGGCCGCTGCGCCCCACCGGCATGGAGGACGCCGCCTGGGCGCAGCTGGCCGCGCAGCCCAGCATGATCGTGGACCGCACCTGGGAGTCCGCGTTCAACCGGGTCTCCGACCTGGAGCTCGAACTGGCCCTCCAGGACACCGACACCGACGTGCTGATCACCACCACCCCGGCCCTCATGGCGCTCGCCGTGCACCTGGCGCCGTCCCGCGTGGTCACCGTGCACCAGGAACACCGGGTCTCCGAACTGCGGGGGACCAGCGGCGAACCGCTTCTGCGGCACTCGGCCAGGCTCGACGCGCTCGGCGTGCTGAGCGAGCGGACCCGCGAGTGGTTCGCCGAGACGCTCGGTGCGAGCGCGCCCCGGCTGGAAGTCGTGCCCAACGCCCTTCCCAGCGGGTACCGCCCCAAGTCAACCCTGGAGACGCGCACCGTCGTCATCGCCGGGCGTCTCGTCGGCGAGAAGCAGATCGACCACGCCGTCACGGCCTGGGCGGCCATCGCCCCGCGCCACCCGTCGTGGACCCTGCGGATCTTCGGGGACGGCCCGCTCAGCGGCGCTCTGCGCCGCCAGATCGATTCCCTCGGACTGCACGACAGCGTCCAGCTCAACGGCAACTCGCCGCACCTGGCGGAGGAGTGGGCCAAGGCCAGCATCGCCCTGCTGACCTCCCGTAACGAGGCTTTCGGCCTGGTGCTCGCCGAGGCACAGGCCGCCGGTGTCCCCGTCGTCTCCTACGACTCGCCCAACGGGCCCCGCGAGGTCGTCATGGACGGCCACACCGGTCTGCTCGTGCCTCCCGGCGACATCGACGCACTGACCGCCTGCCTGCTGCGGCTCATCGAGGACGCCCCGCTGCGCCACCGCATGGGCACCGCAGCCCAGGGGGCCGTCGAACGCTTCGCGCCGGCCGTGGTGACCGCCCGGTGGGAGCACATCTTCTCCGAACTCGTCGCCGCGCGGGACAGCGGCCGCCGCGACATCGCCAAGGCCGAACGGCAGGCCCGGCACGACCTGGTCAGCGGAGCGGACGGCGGCGTTCCCGCCGCCTCCCCGGCCCCGGCCAGCACCGTGCGCGGCGGCGGAGCGCAGGCGCTGGAGAACCGGCTCCTCAAGAGCGTGCGCGGTCTGGTCCGCGACGGCGGGCAGCTGTGCCGGCCGCTGGAATGGGAGTCCCCCTGGGACATCGTCCAGGCCAACCTCGCCCTCGCCGCCCATGCCCTGGAGAGCGCCGGCGTCCCGTACGCCGTGGTGCGCGACTCGCTGGTCCGCCACACGGTCGCCGTGCACGCCACCTACCGCGAGGCCGTCCTGAAGGCACTGGCCGGAGCCTACGGCGACCAGGCGGTCTACGTATCGGTGCTCAACGAGAACCAGAACGCGGTCGCCACCGTCCTCGCCGGGATGGTGGAGCAGTACACCGACACGCCCGGTTCCGGTGTCCGCGTCTACCGGAGCGCGGTGTCCCGGTCCCGCACCCTGCGCCTCGGAGCGGTGTACGGCTGCACCATCTCCTTCTGGGACGAGGATCCCGAGGACCCGGCGTTCTTCCTCTCGCCGACCCGTACCTCCGTCGGGACGCGTCTGCCCAAGCAGTCGATGGCCCGCAGACCGATGACCCTGGCCGGCCGCACCTACCCCTCGATCGCCCCCTTCACCCAACCGCTCCACGGCGACATCGGCTTCCCCGTGGACGCCGTGTACACCTGGGTCGACGGATCCGATGTGCACTGGCTGGAGCGGAAGAACGCCGTACTCGCCGGGATGGGCCTGCAGACCGAGGACGCGGCCACCAGCGCGGCCCGGTTCCGGGACCGCGACGAACTGCGCTACTCCCTGCGGTCCATCGACATGTACGCGCCCTGGATCCGGAACATCTACCTGGTGACGGACCAGCAGGTGCCGTCCTGGCTGGACACCTCCCACCCGCGGGTGCGGGTGGTCGACCACCGCGAGATCTTCGGACGGCACGGCGCTCTTCCGACGTACAACTCCCATGCGATCGAGAGCCGTCTGCACCACATCGACGGGCTGGCCGAGCACTTCCTCTACTTCAACGACGACGTGTTCGTCGGCCGGACGCTCCAGCCGGGCATGTTCTTCCACGGCAACGGGCAGGCGAAGCACTTCATGTCGCCCACCGCCGTGCCGATGGCTCCGGCGAGCCACGCCGACGAGTTCAACATCAGCGCCGCCAAGAACAACCGGGCGCTCATCGAGGCCGCCTTCGGCCAGGTGCTGGCCCACTCCTTCCTGCACGCGCCGCACCCGCTGCGCCGCAGCGTGCTGCAGGAGATGGAGAACTGCTTCCCGGACGCCATGGCGGTCACGGCGGCCAACCAGCTGCGCAGCCACAGCGACCTCTCGGTGGCCTCCTCGCTGCACCACTACTACGGGTTCCACACCCTGCGCAGCGTCCCCGGCAGCATCTCCTGCGGGTTCGTCAACGTCGGCCTCAGCGACCACAAGCCGCGCCTCAACCGCATTCTGACCGCCCGGCCCCACGACGTGTTCTGCCTCAACGACTTCCACGACGGAGACGTCCCGGAGGAGGAGCAGGACGCGATCCTCACGGCCTTCCTGCCGAGCTACTTCCCCATCGGCAGCCAGTTCGAGACCGGTTCGGAGCGCAACCAGAGATGCCGTGCCGGCTACCTGCCCGGGTGGCCGCTGTGACCGGCCAGGCCCCACCGCGAGAGAGACACCGCATGGACAGCACCTCATCCGTCCTCCAGATCGTCGCGCACCCCGACGACGACCTGTACTTCATGAACCCCACCACCTTCCAGGCCATGAAGGCGGGCGTCCGGACCACCACGGTCTACCTGACCAGTGGGGACGCCCTGGGCGAGAACCCCCGCCCCTGGTCGACGGAGCCCGTGGTCGCGGACCGGGAGGCCTACGGCAAGGCCCGGCAGAACGGCCTCAAGGCCGCGTACGCCGCGATGGTGCTGGGGGACCGCACCGCCCCCTGGACGAGCGGCACCTGGCAGACCGCGGACGGCGGTCTCGCCGAGGTGTACTCCCTCGCGGCCGCGCCGTGGGTCACGCTGTTCTTCCTCAACATCCGCCAGCACGGCACGCCCGAGGGGCCCGCCCGCAGTCTGCACGCCCTGTGGCGCGCGGAGACCGAACGGGTGCCGACGCTGGTCCCGCGGGGCGGCCTGGTCAGCGATGTCCACTGGTACACGCGTCCGGGAGTGGTGGCGACGCTGGTGAACCTGATGGAGATCGTCCGGCCCACCGTGATCCGCACCATGGACCCCGACCCCGACCGGCTCGTCCACGACGAGAAGTTCCCCCAGCGCCACGACTACGGCGACTTCAGCGACCACTGCGACCACACCGCCACCGCCCTCTTCAGCTGGACCGCGATCAACCAGTACCGCGGCCCCGCCGAGGGCCGGCACTTCGCCGTCGAGTCCTTCCGGGGTTACTCCAACGAGCGGTGGCCGCACAACCTCAGCCCTCAGGCCGTCTCGTTGAAGGAGTTCTTCCTCAACATCTACGGCGCCGCCGACGGGTACGACTGCGGCGACCCGGCCGGCAGTGGCGACTACGCGGTCGGCCTCAACTCGCGCGGCCCCGGCTGGGTGCAGAGCACGACCCCGCGCTACCCCGCCACGGGCGACCGGTTGCTCCTGGACGCGCGCGGACGGCTGACGGCCTTCGCCGTGATCGACCAGCAGGCCGCCGTCTGGGTGCAGGCCCGGCCCGGCGAGGACCGGTGGCGCGGGCCCTTCCTGCTGGGCGGCGCTCCGCTCGCACCCGGAC
This sequence comes from Streptomyces sp. V2I9, assembly GCF_030817475.1. Lineage (NCBI taxonomy): Bacteria > Bacillati > Actinomycetota > Actinomycetes > Kitasatosporales > Streptomycetaceae > Streptomyces > Streptomyces sp. V2I9. The sequence goes on from NZ_JAUSZJ010000002.1 coordinate 5,794,512, forward strand.
TCGCCGTGTCGCTGACCCCGGACGGCCGCTGGCAGGTGTTCGCCGAACGGCTCTCCGTCCTCGCCCATGACGACCGCCACGGACGGGAGATCGTCACGCTCGAACAAGCCGTCCCCGACGGACCGTTCGGCGATTGGGCGACCCTGGGCAACCCCTCGGCGGCGGACCCCCGCCGCGACCGCCACCTGGGCGCGCCGGTCGTGACCAGGGACGGCAAGGGGCGCCTGCACCTGTTCGTGCGCAACGCCGGTCAGGGCGTCCACTCACGCGTCCAGGAGGCGAACGGGAGCTGGGGCGAGTGGGTGGACCTGCGCGGGTTCGACATCCAGGAGGGGCTGTCCGCCCTCACCGCCCGCGACGGAACCGTCGAGTTGTTCGCCTCCAGCCGGGAAGGAGTCTTCCACTGGAGCCAGGACACCATCGACTCGCCCCCCTCGCGCGCGCCCCGGTTCAAGCTGAGTGTCCCCTCGGGGCCGCCGGCCGCCGTGGTGCAGCCGGGAGGCCGGGTGATGGTCGTCTTCCGGAAGCCCGGCGACGGCCGCCTGCTGCTGGCCGAGGAGGACACCCCCCGCGGCCGCTGGGCGAAGCCCGCCGCGCCGATCGGCGGGCGGGGCGGCTTCGGGCCGGTGGCGGCTGTCGCGAGTACCTCGCCGGAGACCGGCACCTTCCTGGTGACCCGGAGCGACCCGGGCGGGCTGGCCTACCGCTTCCACCCGGACGACTCGCCGTGGCAGGAGTTGTCGACCGCCGCACTGGGCGGCACCGTCGTGGGCACCCCGGCTGCCGCCTTCGACGCGTTGGGCCGGGCCGTGGTGGCCGCCCTCGGCAACGACGGACGCCTCCATGTGACGACGCAGCACGCCCCCGGACGGGGTGGCTTCGGCCCCTGGAGGGCGATCGGCTGAGCAGCCCCGTACGGGCTCCTCAGGGGCCCGTACGGATCTCGGCGTACACCGGGGCGTGATCGGAGTAGCCGTCCGGCCCCCGCCCACCGGGTTCGTTGGGCGTGGTGTCCATGAGGTCCTCGTCGACACCGCAGCGCACGAGCGGATTGCGGACGCCCGGAGGACGGTCGAAGAAGATGTGGTCGAGCTCGTGGAAGCTGTGGGCCCGCTTCTCCGGGTCCCAGGCGTGATACGTCACCGCTCCCCGGCCGCCCCGGTCCGCCGCCGGGCAGACCGAGTACGACGCGACGAGCGGGGCCAGCTGCGGTGCGCCGGCGTTCCGGTTGAAGTCGCCGGTGAGGACGGTGGGCCGGTCCTCACCGCGTACGAACGCGCGCACCGCCGCGATCTGTTCACCGACCCGCGGCTCCTCGCCCGGCAGGATGTGCGTGGTGCAGGGAGTGTACGACCAGCCCTCGACCCGTACGCACAGCACCGGCAGGGTCTGCCTGCTGACGCCCTTCGGGTCCGGGGGCAGGGCGTTCAGCGACCGATCCCCGACGATCTCCCCGCGTACGGCCAGCGCCACGCCCAGGTCGCCCGACAGGCCGTCACGGCACCGCGTCTCGCCGTCGGGCCGGGCGCCCTCGGCGTGCCGCACCGACCATCCCGGTCCCAACGCCGAGCGGAGCAGGTCCATATGGCTGCCCGGCGCACCCCCGCAGACCTCCTGCAGGGTGATCACGTCTGCGTCGTGCTTCCGCGCGAGGGCGGCGATCTTTCCGGTTTTCTCCTCCGGGCGGTCCCGCAGCGGGCAGTAGCCGGACTGGCCGCGCTCCCCGCCCGCCTCTCCGCAGATGTTCCAGGTGACGACCCGCAAGGTCTCCGGCCGGCTCGCCACCGGGGCGTCCGCTCCTCCGGAGGACCACATCCACGCCCCGGCGGCGGCCACCGCGACCAGCAGGGCCGTACCGATGCGGGCGACGCCGCGGACGGTGGCACGCATGGGACTCCTCGGGACGGCCGGGACAGGGTGCCCATGGTGTCACAGCAGGTCGGAGGCGCCCCCTGCCCCATCTGCCGGGCCCGCGGCCCGCCTTCGCCCACCACCCGCCGGCCGCCGTTCGGCCGGGACGGCGTCCGGCCGGGAAGGGAGAAGGGCCGTACGGCGAACGTCTCGCCGTACGGCCCTCGGTGGTTCTCGTCCCTGCTTACGCGGGCACGCTCGCCACGCCGCGCTCCAGGAACGGCTTCCCGTTCACCCGCTGGGAGACGCCCTCGCGGTCCAGGTACGGCGTGATGCCGCCCAGGTGGAAGGGCCAGCCCGCGCCGGTGATCAGGCACAGGTCGATGTCCTGGGCCTCGGCGACGACGCCCTCCTCCAGCATCAGGCCGATCTCCTGCGCCACCGCGTCGAGCACGCGGTCGCGGGTCTGCTCCTCGGTGAGGACGGTGTCGCCCTGCTTGAGGAGGGCGGCGACCTCGGGGTCGAGGACCGGCGCGCCGGAGTCGTAGACGTAGAAGCCGCGCTTGCCGGCCTTCACGACCGCCGCGAGGTTCTCGGAGACCGTGAAGCGCTCCGGGAAGGAGCGGTTCAGGGTCTCGGAGACGTGCAGGCCGATGGCCGGGCCGACCAGCTCCAGGAGCACCAGCGGGGACATCGGCAGGCCGAGCGGCTCGACGGCGCGCTCCGCGACCTCGACCGGGGTGCCCTCGTCGATGACGTTCTGGATCTCGCCCATGAAGCGGGTGAGGATGCGGTTGACGACGAACGCCGGGGCGTCCTTCACCAGGACCGCGGTCTTCTTCAGCTTCTTCGCCACGCCGAACGCCGTCGCCAGCGAGGCGTCGTCGGTCTGCTCACCGCGGACGATCTCCAGCAGCGGCAGGACCGCGACCGGGTTGAAGAAGTGGAAGCCGACGACCCGCTCGGGGTTCTTCAGCTTCGACGCCATCTCGGTCACCGACAGCGAGGAGGTGTTGGTGGCGAGGATCGCGTGCGCCGGGGCGACCGCCTCGACCTCCGCGAACACCTGCTGCTTGACGCCGATCTCCTCGAAGACGGCCTCGATGATGAAGTCCGCGTCCGCGAAGCCCTCGGCCTTGTCGAGGACGCCGGAGACCAGGCCCTTGAGGCGGTTGGCCTTGTCCTGGTTGATGCGGCCCTTGCCGAGCAGCTTCTCGATCTCGGCGTGGACGTAGCCCACACCCTTGTCGACGCGCTCCTGGTCGATGTCCGTGAGGACGACCGGGACCTCCAGGCGGCGCAGGAACAGCAGCGCCAGCTGCGAGGCCATCAGGCCCGCGCCGACGACGCCGACCTTGGTGACCGGGCGGGCCAGGCTCTTGTCCGGGGCGCCGGCCGGGCGCTTGCCGCGCTTCTGGACCAGGTTGAAGGCGTAGATGCCGCTGCGCAGCTCGCCGCCCATGATCAGGTCCGCGAGCGCCTGGTCCTCGGCGTCGAAGCCGGCGGACAGGTCTCCGTCCTTGGCTGCCGCGATGATGTCCAGGGCGCGGTACGCCGCCGGGGCCGCGCCGTGCACCTTGGAGTCGGCGACGGCCTTGCCGCGGGCGACGGCCTGGTCCCACGCGTCACCGCGGTCGATCTCGGCGCGCTGAGGCGTGACCGAGCCCTTGAGGACGTTCGCGGTCCAGATCAGCGACTGCTCCAGGAAGTCCGCGCCCTCGAAGATCGCGTCCGCGATGCCGAGGTCGAAGACCTGCTTGCCCTTGAGCTGGCGGTTCTGGTTGAGCGAGTTCTCGATGATCACCGAGACCGCGCGGTCCGCGCCGATCAGGTTCGGGAGCAGCACACAGCCGCCCCAGCCGGGGACCAGACCGAGGAAGACCTCGGGCAGCGAGAACGCCGGGAGCGCCGAGGAGACGGTGCGGTAGGTGCAGTGCAGACCGACCTCGACACCGCCGCCCATGGCCGCGCCGTTGTAGTACGCGAACGTCGGGACCGCGAGGCCGGAGAGGCGGCGGAAGACGTCGTGGCCGCCCTTGCCGATGGCGAGCGCGTCCTCGTGGCGGCCGAGCAGCTCGACGCCCTTGAGGTCGGCGCCGACCGCGAAGATGAACGGCTTGCCGGTGACGCCGACACCCGTGATGGCGCCGTCGGCGGCCTCCTTCTCCACCTGGTCGATCGCGGCGTTCAGGTTCGCCAGCGACTGCGGTCCGAAGGTGGTCGGCTTGGTGTGGTCCAGGCCGTTGTCCAGCGTGATGAGCGCGAACCGCCCGGCGCCGTACGGCAGGTCCAGGTGGCGTACGTGCGCCTGCGTGACGACCTCGCCGGGGAACAGCTCGGCCGCACCCTTCAGAAGCTCAGTGGTGGAGCTCACTTGTCGCCTCCGTCAGCGTTGAAGTGGGGGTTCTCCCAGATGACCGTGGCGCCCATGCCGAAGCCGACGCACATGGTCGTCAGGCCGTAGCGGACCTCGGGCTGCTCCTCGAACTGCCGGGCCAGCTGGGTCATGAGGCGGACACCCGAGGAGGCCAGCGGGTGACCGTAGGCGATCGCGCCGCCGTACTGGTTGACGCGCGCGTCGTCGTCGGCGATGCCGTAGTGCTCCAGGAAGGCGAGCACCTGCACGGCGAACGCCTCGTTGATCTCGAAGAGGCCGATGTCGTCGATGGTCAGACCGGCCTGGGCCAGCGCCTTCTCGGTGGCCGGGATCGGGCCGTAGCCCATGACCTCCGGCTCCACGCCCGCGAAGGCGTAGGAGACCAGGCGCATCTTGACCGGGAGGCCCAGCTCGCGGGCGACGTCCTCGGCGGCGAGCAGCGAGGCGGTGGCGCCGTCGTTGAGCCCGGCGGCGTTACCGGCCGTCACGCGGCCGTGGGCGCGGAAGGGGGTCTTCAGACCGGCCAGCGACTCCATGGTGGTGCCGGGGCGCATCGGCTCGTCGGCGGTGACCAGGCCCCAGCCCGTCTCGCCCGCCTCGGCGTTGGTGCGGCGCACCGAGACCGGTACCAGGTCCTGCTGGATCGTGCCGTTGGCGTACGCCTTGGCGGCCTTCTCCTGCGAGCGCACCGCGTAGGCGTCGGCGCGCTCCTTGGTGATCGTGGGGTAGCGGTCGTGCAGGTTCTCCGCCGTCATGCCCATGAACAGGGCGGACTCGTCGACCAGCTTCTCCGACACGAAGCGCGGGTTGGGGTCCACGCCCTCGCCCATCGGGTGGCGGCCCATGTGCTCGACGCCGCCGGCCACGACGACGTCGTACGCGCCGAAGGCGATGGAACCGGCCGTCGAGGTGACGGCGGTCAGCGCGCCCGCGCACATGCGGTCGATGGAGTAGCCGGGGACGGACTGCGGCAGACCGGCCAGGATTCCGGCGGTGCGGCCCAGCGTCAGACCCTGGTCCCCGATCTGCGTGGTCGCGGCGATGGCGACCTCGTCGATCTTCTTGGGGTCCAGGTCCGGGTTGCGGCGCAGCAGCTCCCGGATGGCCTTCACGACGAGGTCGTCGGCGCGGGTCTCGTGGTAGATGCCCTTCGGGCCCGCTTTGCCGAACGGGGTGCGGACGCCGTCGACGAAGACGACGTCCCGGATGGTACGAGGCACGATGGCTCTCCTCCAGGGTGCGGGATGGCACTGCTGCGGGGCGCGCCACGGGGCGCACCGCCTGCCATCATGCTACTTGCGGGTAACCAGACTGCCCACCCCCCACGGCCGGAGCGTCGAAGGTCACACCGCTCGACGCATGGCCACCGCGATCGGCCCGGAGGAGCGGACCACCTCACGGGCGAACCGGACCGGGCCCACTCCCAGCCGCCGCAGCGCCGGGCCGTGGTCCACGGCGACCACCAGGCAGGCCGCGGCCACGGCGAACCGCCACAGGGAGGTCACCGACAGCCGCACCGGCGACGGCAGCGGGCGCAGCGCCCGGCGCAGCCGGTGGCAGTGGAAGGGCACGTGCCGCTCCTCGTCCGCCAGGATGAGCCCCGCCACCTCCCGCGTCAGCCCGTCCTCGCCCCCGTCCCGCAGGGCCCGGTAGTAGCGCAGCGCGACCACCTCCGCGATCATCAGGACCAGCAGTTCCAGACGGAGCCCCAGCGCCCTGCGCAGCGTCACGAAGACCCGGTCGCTCCAGTGGGAAGTGATCAACGGCGCACCACTGGAGGCGAGCAGAAGCGCCAGCAACCTGGCGTGATTTCGCTCCTCCGCGACGAACATCCGCACCGCCGACGCGTACTCCGCGTCACCGGCCGCCTCCGCTTCGGTGATCAACTCGGCCCCGTCGCCGTCCTCGCCGACCTGGAAGCGCTGCACACTCCGCCGGATCGCGGGGTGCAACGGCACCCCGGTCCGCCAGTCCGGATCGCCCCGCTCGGCGCGTTCCCGCCGCGCTGCCGCGAAGGCGCGTGTCCAGTCGCCGTACTCGGTGATCGCCATGCCCGCCCCCGTACTCCGCCGTGACTCCCCTGAGTCCCGCTGCTCCGGTGGCCCCTACGACCCCGCGAGCAGGTCGAACACCCCCGGCCGCCGACCGGGAGCGTGCGGGGTCAGGCGGAGGCTGCCAGTGCCTGGACCAGGAGCGGGGCCACGTGCTGGATCTGCCAGTTCCGCGCCCCGTATCCGGCGAGCGTGTCCTCCACGGCGCCCGGCGTCAGGATCTTCGGCGGCTCCCAGCAGACCCGGCGCACGGTGTCCGGGGTGATCAGGTTCTCCTGGGGCATGTTGAGGCGTTCGGCCAGCTCGGAGACGGCGGCGCGGGCGGCCGAGAGCCGGGCGGCGGCGGCCGGGTCCTTGTCGGCCCAGGAGCGCGGGGGAGGCGGTCCGGCCGGCTGCTGACCGGGCTGCGGCAGCGCCGACTCGGGCAGTGCCCTCGCCCGGTCCACGGCGGCCTGCCACTGCTCCAGCTGACGGCGTCCCATGCGGTGGCCGAATCCCGGCAGCGCGGTCAGGGCCTGCACGTCGGCCGGGAGCGCGAGCGCGGCCTCGATGATCGCGGCGTCGCCGAGAACCTTGCCGGGGGAGATGTCGCGCCGCTGGGCCACCTGGTCACGGGTGGTCCACAGTTCGCGGACGACGGCCATCTGGCGGCGGCGGCGCACCTTGTGCATGCCCGAGGTCCGCCGCCAGGGGTCCTTGCGCGGCGGGGCGGGCGGCGCGGAGGCGATGGCGTCGAACTCCTCGCGGGCCCACTCCAGCTTGCCCTGCCGGTCCAGCTCCTCCTCCAGCGCGTCGCGCAGGTCGATCAGGAGCTCCACGTCGAGCGCGGCGTAGCGCAGCCACGGTTCGGGCAGCGGGCGGGTGGACCAGTCGACCGCGGAGTGCCCCTTCTCCAGGGCGTACCCGAGGACGTTCTCCACCATCGCGCCGAGGCCGACGCGGGGGAAGCCCGCGAGCCGCCCGGCCAGCTCGGTGTCGAACAGCGAGGTGGGGGTCATGCCTATGTCCCGCAGGCACGGCAGGTCCTGGGTCGCGGCGTGCAGGATCCACTCGGAGCCGGCCAGCGCGGAGCCGAGGCCGGAGAGGTCGGGGCAGCCGACCGGGTCGACCAGGGCGCTGCCCGCGCCCTCACGGCGCAGCTGGACGAGGTAGGCGCGCTGGCCGTAGCGGTACCCCGAGGCACGTTCGGCGTCGACGGCCACCGGGCCGGTGCCCGCGGCGAACGCGGCGATCACCTCGGCCAGGGCGTCGTCGGACGTCACCACCGGGGGAATGCCCTCGCGTGGTTCGAGCAAGGGGATCGGCGCCGGGGCGACGTCGTCCGGGGGAGCGCCCCCGGTGGTTCGCAGTGAAGTGTCTGCTGCGGTCTCTTGGGCGTCGGTCACGTGTCAAGGGTATCTGTGTATGCGCGGAGCCCGTCGACGGAACGTTCCGTCGACGGGCGGCCATGCGCGTATTCCAGCCGGAGGCGCATCGGGGCACGTCCGGGCGGGGTGCGGTCAGTGGATGATGCCCGTCCGCAGGGCGACGGCGACCATTCCGGCGCGGTCTCCGGTGCCGAGCTTGCGGGCGATCCGGGCGAGGTGGGACTTGACGGTCAGGGCGGAGAGGCCCATCGAGACGCCGATGGCCTTGTTGGACTGGCCTTCGGCGACCAGGCGGAGCACCTCCACCTCGCGCCCGGACAGTTCGCGGTAGCCGCCCGGGTGGCTCGGGGACCCGGGAGGCCGGCGGTGCATACGGGCCGCGTTGGCGCCGATGGGGGCGACGCCGGGGCGGCCGGGGTGGCCGATGTTGGTTCGGGTGCCGGTGACGACGTATCCCTTCACCCCGCCCGCGAGGGCGTTGCGAACGGCGCCGATGTCGTCGGCGGCGGAGAGGGCGAGACCGTTGGGCCAGCCGGCGGCGCGGGTCTCGGACAGCAGGGTCAGCCCGGAACCGTCGGGCAGGTGGACGTCGGCAATGCAGATGTCGCGCGGGTTGCCGACGCGGGGACGTGCCTCCGCGATGGACGACGCCTCGATGACGTCACGTACTCCGAGGGCCCACAGATGGCGGGTGACGGTGGAACGGACGCGCGGGTCGGCCACGACGACCATGGCCGTCGGCTTGTTCGGGCGGTAGGCGACCAGGCTTGCGGGCTGCTCAAGGAGAACGGACACCAGGCCTCCTGGGGGGAGTGGCGGGACGGGCCGGCTCGGGGGGATGAAGCCGGGGGCGAACCGTGCTTGAAGGGTCATTGACCTCTTCGGCAGCGGGCCCGTCCTCCTTTAGGGAAAGATCGCGATTTGATGAGTAACAATTCGGGCAAATAGGACGCGCGATCGATTGTACGAAAAGAGAGCCGGTGCCTGTGCGAAACGGGTGACGGAGGGTTACGAAACCTGGGGTCCACGCCGTTGCGGCAGTGTCACCACCGCCGCGTCCGCCGGCTCCGACGGCGGCAGTCCCGCGATCTGGCACAGCAGATCGCCCCAGGCCATCAGGTGCGACGCCGTCTCCGGGATGCCGCCCCGGCCCTCGCGCGGCGTCCACGACGCGCGGATCTCGATCTGCGTCGCCGGACGGCGCGCGGACAGCGCACCGAAGTAGTGCGATCCGGCGCGTGTCACCGTCCCGCCGGCCTCCCCGTACGCCAGGCCCCGCGCGTCCAGCGCCCCCGTCAGCCAGGACCAGCAGACCTCCGGCAGCAGCGGATCCGCGGCCATCTCCGGCTCCAGCTCCGCCCGGACCAGCGTCACCAGCCGGAACGTTCCCTTCCAGGCGTCGTGCCCCGCCGGATCGTGCAGCAGCACCAGCCTGCCGTCCGCGAGATCGTCCTCGCCGTCCACCACCGCCGCCTCCAGGGCGTACGCGTGCGGAGCGAGGCGCCGCGGCGGCCTGGTCGTCTCCACCTCCAGCTCCGGGCGCAGGCGCGCGGAGCGCAGCGAGTCGACCGCCGCCAGGAACGCGGGAGGCACGGGAGGGCCCTCCTCCGCACGGTCCTTGTCGTCAACGCCGTCGGAATGATCGGAGAACTGTCCCTGAGCCGGAGCCATGCGGGGAAGAGTAGGCGGAAGGCGGGCCGCGTGCGGGGAGAGACACCCGTGCGGGGCCGGGCTCCTTCGCCCCACGTGCGAAGATTCTGTGCGTGAGTGCCAACGACAGCCCTTCGGGCCAGCAGACGACGACCTCCGCCAGCCTCGACGCGGTCCGCCACGCCACCCACGACTCGGCCTTCCTCAAGGCGTGCCGGCGCGAACCCGTGCCCCACACGCCGGTCTGGTTCATGCGCCAGGCGGGGCGCTCGCTGCCCGAGTACCTCAAGGTCCGCGAGGGCATCGCGATGCTGGACTCCTGCATGATGCCGGAGCTGGTCGCCGAGATCACCCTGCAGCCCGTACGCCGGCACGAGGTCGACGCCGCGATCTACTTCAGCGACATCGTCGTGCCGCTCAAGGCCATCGGCATCGACCTCGACATCAAGCCGGGCGTCGGTCCCGTCATCGCCGAGCCGATCCGCACCCGCGCCGACCTGGCCCGGCTGCGCGACCTCACCCCCGAGGACGTCCCGTACGTCACCGAGGCCATCGGGATGCTCACCGCCGAGCTGGGCGCCACTCCGCTCATCGGCTTCGCCGGGGCTCCCTTCACGCTCGCCAGCTACCTCGTCGAGGGCGGCCCCTCGCGCAACCACGAGCGCACCAAGGCCATGATGTACGGCGACCCGCAGCTCTGGGCCGATCTCGTGGACCGGCTCGCGGAGATCACCGGGGCCTTCCTCAAGGTCCAGATCGAGGCCGGGGCCTCCGCCGTCCAGCTCTTCGACTCCTGGGTCGGCGCGCTCGCCCCCGCCGACTACCGCCGCGCGGTGCTCCCCGCCTCCGCGAAGGTCTTCGACGCCGTCGCGCCCTACGGCGTCCCCCGCATCCACTTCGGCGTCGGCACCGGTGAACTCCTCGGCCTGATGGGCGAGGCCGGGGCGGACGTCGTCGGCGTCGACTGGCGGGTCCCGCTGGACGAGGCCGCCCGCCGCGTCGGCCCCGGCAAGGCGCTCCAGGGCAACCTCGACCCGGCGGTGCTCTTCGCACCGACCCCGGCCGTCGAGGAGAAGACCCGCGAGGTGCTGGACGCCGCCGCCGGCCTGGAGGGCCACGTCTTCAACCTGGGCCACGGCGTCATGCCGACCATGGACCCGGACGCGCTCACCCGCCTCGTGAGTTACGTCCACGAGCAGACCGCGCGCTGAGACGCCGCACGGACGGGGGCCGGCCGGGAACGGCGGCCCCCGTCGCCCTCAGCTCCCCGCGTCCCGCACCGCCGCCACGGCCTTGCGGGCGGCGACCAGCACCGGGTCCCAGACCGGCGAGAACGGCGGGGCGTACCCCAGGTCGAGCGCCGTCATCTGCTCCACCGTCATCCCGGCCGTCAGCGCCACCGCCGCCACGTCCACCCGCTTCGCCGACCCCTCGCGGCCGACGATCTGCACCCCGAGCAGCCGGCCCGTGCGCAGCTCCGCGATCATCTTCACCGTCATCGGCTTCGCCCCCGGGTAGTACCCCGCCCGCTGCGTCGACTCGATGGTCGCCGTGACGTAGCGCAGCCCGACCGCGGCGGCGTCCTTCTCCCGCAGCCCGGTCCGGGCGATCTCCAGGTCGCAGACCTTGCTCACCGCCGTACCGACCACGCCGGGGAACGTGCCGTAGCCGCCGCCCACGTTGGAACCGATCACCTGGCCGTGCTTGTTGGCGTGGGTGCCCAGCGGGATGTGCCGGGGGCGCCCCGCCACCAGGTCCAGGACCTCCACGCAGTCCCCGCCCGCCCAGATGTCCTCGTGGCCCGCCACACGCATCGCCTGGTCGGTCAGCAGCCCGCCCTGCGGGCCCAGCGGCAGCCCCGCCGCCCGCGCCAGCTCCGTCTCCGGCTCGACGCCGATGCCGAGGACGACCACGTCCGCCGGATACCGGCCCCCGTCCGTCACCACCCCGGTCACCCGCCCGTCCGGGCCGGTCAGGATCTCCGTCACGGCCGCCCCGTTGACCGTGCTGATGCCCAGCCCGTCCATCGCCTCGTGAACGAGGCGCCCCATGTCCGGGTCGAGCGTCGCCATCGGCTGCTCGCCCCGGTTCAGGACGGTCACCGTGAAGCCCCGCTTGAGCATCGCCTCGGCCATCTCGACGCCGATGTACCCCGCGCCCACCACGACGGCCCTCCGGGCCCCCTCCGTGCCCAGCGCGTCCAGCGAGTCGAGCAGCGCCTGCCCGTCGTCCAGGGTCTGCACCCCGTGCACCCCGGCCGCGTCCATCCCCGGCAGCTCCGGGCGCACCGGGCGGGCCCCGGTGGCGATCACCAGCTTGTCGTAGCCCGTCCAGTACGTCCGCCCGCTCTCCCGGTCCAGCGCCCGGACCCGCCGCCCGGACACATCCACCTCGGTCACCTCGGTCCGCATCCGCAGATCGATGCCCCGCTCCCGGTGCTCCTCCGGTGTCCGGGCGATCAGGTCATCGCGCGCCTCGACGTCGCCGCTCACCCAGTACGGGATGCCGCAGGCGGAGTACGAGGTGAAGTGGCCGCGCTCGAACGCGACGATTTCCAGCTCGTCAGGCCCCTTGAGCCTGCGGGCCCGGGACGCGGCGGACATGCCCGCCGCGTCCCCGCCGATGACCACCAGTCGCTCCGCTGCCATGCCGGGTCCCTTCCGTCCGATCAAGGACCCCCACGCTACGGTGCCGCGGCGGCTCAGGAAGCCGCCGTGCCCTCCCCCTGCCCGGCAGCCCGCGCCCGGATCGCCCCGGCCGCACGGCGGGCCGCCCGGCGCTTCCGCAGCACCCGCCAGACCACCACGGCCAGGGCCGCGGTGAGCAGGAACGGGAACGCGGCCCCGAACGCCACCGCGATCCACCGCAGCATCGTCACGAACGCGTCCCAGCCGCCGCCGAGCGCGTCCAGGAACCCTGGGTCCTCCTCCTCCCCGTCCTCGTCCGGGGCGTCCGGCGGCGTCAGGTCCAGGGTGATCGTCGCCAGCGACGTGCGGTCCTTCAGGCTCGCCTGCTGGGCCAGCAGCGACTCCAGGTCGGACTGACGGCTGCTCAGCTCGCCCTCCAGCGCCACCACATCGCTGATCTTCTCCGCCTTGTCCATCAGCTCCCGCACCCGCGCCACGCTCGCGCGCTGGGTGGAGATCCGGCTCTCCACGTCGACCACCTGGTCGGTGACGTCCTTCGCGTTCGAGGTGCGCGACAGCAGCTTCCCGGAACCGGACAGCTCCCGCAGCACCTCCCCGAACCGCTCCTGCGGCACCCGCAGCACCAGGTGCGACGTCTCGTACCTGTCGTCGAGCCGCTCGGTGTTCTCCGACGCCACCAGGCCGCCCGCGCCCTCCGCCGCCGTACGCGCGGCGGCCACGGCCTTCGGCACGCTCCGCACCTCGACGGAGAGCGTTGCCGTACGCATCACATGGGAGGCCCCGCCCGGCTTCGCCACCTTCTTGTTCCCGGACGCCTTCCCGTCCGCCGGCGACACCGCCGCCCCGCCCTCGTCCGCGAACCCCTCGCGCGGCGCGCCCTTCGCGTCCGCCGCCTTCGCGGCGCTTCCCGACGAGTCGCCCGACGCGCCGCAGCCGCCGACCGCGAGCAGGAGGCCGAGCGCCCCGGCGACGAGCACGGCCCGCCCCCGGACGAAGGATCGATCGATTCTGCTGTCCACACGCATGACAGGTCCCCCCAAGGACATCGGTTGATGGTGAGGGTTCGACGCGGCGGCCCCGCCACCGGTTGCCGATGGGGGTTGCGAAGTGGTCACGGTCAGGACGCGGAACGGGTTTGAGAGAGTGGACCCATGCAGCGTTCCCAACAGCGTGCGGAGACACCACCGGGCCACGTCGTCGTCATCGGCGGCGGCATCGCGGGCCTGGCCGCCGCCCACCGCCTCGTCGCCGCCGGAGTGCGGGTCACCCTCCTGGAGGCGACGGACCGGCTCGGCGGCAAGCTCATGACCGGCGAGATCGCGGGCGTCCAGGTCGATCTGGGGGCCGAGTCGATGCTCGCCCGGCGTCCCGAGGCGGTCGCCCTGGCCGAGGCGGTCGGGCTGGCCGACCGCCTCCAGCCGCCCGCCACCGCCACCGCCTCCCTCTGGACCCGCGACGCCCTGCGTCCCATGCCGCGGGGCCACGTCATGGGCATCCCCGGCGACCCGGCGGTCCTCGGCGAGGTGCTGTCCCCCGAGGGTCTGGCCCGGATCGCCGAGGAGCGCGACCTCACCCCGACCCCGGTCGGCGACGACGTCGCGGTCGGCGCGTACGTCGCCGACCGGCTCGGCCGCGAGGTCGTGGACCGCCTGGTGGAACCCCTCCTCGGCGGCGTCTACGCGGGCGACGCCTACCGGATCTCGATGCGCGCCGCCGTGCCCCAGCTCTTCGAGGCCGTCAAGGAGGGCGGCCCGCTGCTGGAGGCCGTCCGCCGCGTCCAGGAGCGCGCCACCGCGCGGCAGCACACCGGTCCGGTCTTCCAGGGCATCGCGGGCGGCATCGGCACCCTCCCGGCCGCCGTGGGTGACGCCGTACGGGCGGGTGGCGGCGAGATCCTCACCGCCACCCCGGTCCTCGGCCTGACCCGTACGGAAGGCGGCTGGGCCGTCCGCACCGACGCCCGGACCATCGCCGCCGACGGTGTCGTCCTGGCCACCCCCGCCTGGTCCGCCGGCACCCTGCTGGCCGCCGAGTCCCCGGCCGCCTCCGCCGAGCTGTCCGGCGTCGAGTACGCCTCGATGGCCCTGGTCACCCTCGCCTTCCGGCGCGCCGACATCGAGGCGTACGAGACCCTCCGCGGCCGCTCCGGGTTCCTCGTGCCGCCGGTCGACGGGCACACCATCAAGGCGTCCACGTTCTCCAGCAACAAGTGGCAGTGGGTCGCCGACGCCGCGCCCGGCCTGTTCGTGCTCCGCACCTCCGTGGGCCGCTACGGCGAGGAGGACCACCTCCACCGTGAGGACGGTGAACTCGTCGCCCTCTCCCAGCGCGACCTCGCCGCCGCCACCGGCCTCACCGCCCGGCCCGTGGACAGCGAGGTCACCCGCTGGATCGGCGGCCTGCCGCAGTACCCGGTCGGCCACCTCGCCCGCGTCGCCCGCATCCGCGACGAGGTCGCCGAGCTGCCCGCGCTGCGGGTCTGCGGCGCGGCCTACGACGGGGTCGGCATTCCGGCCTGCATCGCGAGCGCGCACCGGGCGGCCGACGAGATCCTCCGCGATCTGACGGGGGAGATCACAGGGGCGGACGCGGAGGAGATCACGGGGGAGATCGTCGCCACGCCGACCCGGGTTCGGGGCACGGGGAGCGAGGCGGGACAATAGCCGTATGAGTGCTCCTGAGACTGCGACATCAAGCAAGGGTCCGAACGCCGGCAAGAAGGCCAAGGACCTCAACGAGGTCATCCGCTACACCCTGTGGTCGGTCTTCAAACTGCGCGACGTGCTCCCCCTGGACCGCGCCGGGTACGCCGACGAGGTCCAGGAGCTGATCGACCGGCTCGCCGCCCAGGACGTCACCGTCCGCGGCACCTACGACCTGTCGGGGCTGCGGGCCGACGCGGACATCATGATCTGGTGGCACGCCGAGACCTCGGACCAGCTCCAGGACGCGTACAACCTCTTCCGCCGCACCAAGCTCGGGCGCGCTCTGGAACCGGTCTGGTCCAACATGGCCCTGCACCGCCCCGCCGAGTTCAACAAGTCGCACATCCCGGCGTTCCTCGCCGACGAGACGCCGCGCGACTACATCAGCGTCTACCCCTTCGTCCGGTCCTACGACTGGTACCTGCTGCCCGACGAGGACCGCCGCCGCATGCTCGCGGACCACGGCAAGATGGCCCGCGGCTACCCGGACGTCCGGGCCAACACCGTCGCCTCGTTCTCGCTGGGCGACTACGAGTGGATCCTCGCCTTCGAGGCGGACGAGCTGCACCGTATCGTCGACCTGATGCGTCACCTGCGCGCCTCCGAGGCACGTCTCCACGTGCGCGAGGAGGTCCCGTTCTACACGGGCCGCAGGAAGAGCGTCGCAGACCTGGTGGCCGGGCTCGCATAGCCAGCGAGTCCCGCACCACCCCAACCCGGAAGATCAGAAGGGCGGGCACCAGGGCACCGACCGTGCCGTCCGCCGTTCCAGCGACACCGGGTTCGGCTTCGGGGGCCGTCGTACCGTGAAGGTGCGGCGGCCCCCGCTCCGTACCCCGACGTCAGTCCAGCGACACCGCGTTGGGCTCCGGACGCGCGGCGCAGTCCGCCCCCCGCCCCGGTACCTCGCCGGTCAGCAGATACCGGCGCAGATGGTCGTCCACGCACGAATTCCCGGCCCCGCCGACCCCGTGCGTCCCCGCGCCCCGCTCGGTCACCAGGGACGAACCGGGCAGCCGCCTCCGCAGCTCCAGCGCCCCCTCGTACGGGGTGGCCGCGTCCCGCTCCGCCGCCAGGATCAGCACCGGCGGCAGCGCGCCCCACCGCGCCCCGACCTCCAGCGGCCGCTGCCGGGGCGCCGGCCAGAACGCGCACGGCAGATTGGTGAAGGCGTTGTCCCACGCCTCGAACGGCGCGACGCGCGCCAGCTCCGTGTGGTCGCGGTCCCACACCGCGAAGTCCTCCGGCCACGGCGCGTCGTTGCACTCGACCGCCGTGTACACCGCCTGCGCGTTCTCGTTGTCCTTGGCCGCCACCGCCCGCGGGGACGCCTGGGCCACCAGCGGCTCCGGGTTGCCCCGGACGTACTCCGACAGCGCCGTCGCCCGCATCGCCCAGTAGTCGTCGTAGTACCCGGCCGACAGGAACGCCGCGTGCAGCTGCCCCGGCCCGACCTTGCCGCCCGCCGGTTCCACCGCCAACTCGGCGCGCACCGCGTCGTAGTGCCGGCCCACGGCCTCCGGGGTGGTGCCCAGGTGGTACACGTCGTCGTGTTTCGCCACCCAGCGCCGGAAGTCCTCCCACCGCCGCTCGAAGGCCATCGACTGGCCCATGTTGGAGCGGTACCAGATCTGCTCCGGGTCCGGATCGGCCACCGAGTCGAAGACCATGCGCCGTACGTGGGAGGGGAACAGGGTCGCGTACAGCGCACCGAAGTACGTCCCGTAGGACGCCCCCATGAACGTCAGCCGGCTTTCCCCGAGCGCGGCCCGCAGGACGTCCAGGTCCCGCGCGTTGTTCAGCGAGGTGTAGTGCCGCAGCGTCTCTCCCGCGCGCTCGGCGCACCCCCGCGCGTAGTCCTGGGCACGGGCGACGCGCCGCTCCTTCTCCGCCCGCGTCGGGTGGGTCGGGGCGTCGGTCGGACCCTTCGTGTACGCGGACGGGTCCTGGCAACTCAGCGGCGCGGACGAGCCGTTCACCCCACGCGGGGCGTAGCCGACCAGGTCGTACGCCTCGGCGATCTCCTTCCACTCCGGCAGTTCCCCGGCCATCGGGAAGGTGATGCTGGAGGCGCCGGGGCCACCGGGGTTGTAGACGAACGCGCCCTGCCGGTCCTCGGCGGGGCCGGTGGCCGGGGTACGGCTGACGGTCAGTTCGAGCTGCCGCCCGTCCGGCCGGGCGTAGTCGAGGGGAACCTTCACCGTGCCGCACGTCAGGGAGTCCGGAAGCATCTCCTCCTGCGGGCAGGGGCCGAAGTCGATCCCGACGGACGCGGCGCGGGCGGCGGCGATCGCGGTGCCCCGTGCCTCGGCGGGGCCCCGGCCGTCCCGGGCGGCCGCGGGAGCGGTGGCCAGGGCGGACAGGACCAGGGAGCCGATCGTCGTGTAGAGCGCAGCTGTTCTCACGCGCGGTGCCTCTCTGCGGATGAGGAGAGGGACGGCGGTGCCTCTCCGCGGATGCGGAGGAGGATGGTCGGGCGGACGGGAGGCGATGTCCAGCACCGTCCCGGCACGTCTTCGTCCACCACCCTGATGGGCGGCCAATATCCGTACGTAGCTGGTGATTTCAGACCGCAGGCGGCTGGTTCAGCCACCGCCGCCGCAGCTCGACCCGCCCCCGCCCCCGCAGCTGGAACCGCCCGAGCTGCCGCAGCTGGAGCCGCCGCCCCCGCAGCTCGAACCGCCGCCTCCCCCGCACCCCGAGGAGCACCCGGACCCGCCGCCGCACCCCGACCCGGAGCCGCCCCCGCTGGACCCGCCGCAGCTCGACCCGCCGGGGCCGGACGCGGCGCACCAGACCGTCGTGGCGGCGACGACGGTGACTCCCGCCGTCGTGGACCCGGAGGTGTACGCGAAGGACCGCCGGCCCCGGGCGCCCAGCCGTGCCGCCGCGACCAGTTGGGCGTACAGCGCCGGGTCCGGCAGGGCACGCAGCCCCCGCGTGGCGACCAGCTGGGCGGGGGTGGCCGCCCGGGCGTGGGCGGCCACGAACCCCTGGACGGCGCGGCGACCCGCTCCGGTGATCCGCTTCGCCGACGCCGAGGCGACGACGAGACCGCTGATCCCGCCGAGGACGATCGCGGGCAGCACTTTCAGGACGAACGGGACCGGCAGGCCCTCGTAGGGGTGGTGGGACGACACGTACTGGGCGAACGTGAGCACGATGGAGACCGGGAACGCGATCAGGCAGCTCACACCCTGGACCCGCCCCCAGCGCCGTACGGTGCGGCTCGCGGCGGGCGGCACGAGCAGCCCCCGCTGTGCCAGCCCGTCACCGATCTCCTGCACGGCCGGGTGGCGCATCACCGCTTCCCGCACCAGGTGCAGCGCCCCGCTCGGGGCGGTCGCCAGCTCCTGGAGCACGGCGCGTTCCACCGGGTCGTTCGCCTGCGGACGCTGGACGGAGATGATGCCGGGACCGCCGATGAGTACCCGGCCGTCCGCGTGCAGGGCGGTGAGGGCGGTGTCCACGACCCTGGCCGGGCCGCCGTTGAGGAACGCCCCTTCGTAGAGGTCGTGGACGGAGGGGAAGGGGCCGGCCGGCGGGCGGCGGGACCGGGAGGCGACCACGGCCGCGATGAGCAGCACGGCCGAGACGAGGGTCGCCAGGTTCAGCAGCAGAGCGAGTGCGTTCATGGTCGTGACTTCCCTACTTCTTCCCTGCGAGAACGGCACGGGCCGCGCGGACCAGGCGGGTGGCACGGCCCGGCGGCCGGGCGCCCGACCGGTCCTGCCACCAGTACGTCAGTTCGCGCCGCGCCAGGGGATCGGCGGGGCCGCCCGTGATGAGCACCCGCTCGGCGAAGTCCAGGGCATCGCGCCGGTATCCGCCGGACATCGGACGGCTCCCGGCGTACGCGAGGAACGCGGCGCGGTAGCCGTCGCCGAGGATCTCCGGCAGTTCCGGGGCGACCTTGGCGACGACGTCCGCGCGCTTGGCGGCCAGAGCCCGGCTCTGGACCCGCAGCCGCGCGGGGGCGAAGCCCTCGGGGGCCGGGGTTCCCGCCACCAGCGCGGAGAGCAGTGCGGTCTGCGCGACGGCGATCCGGTCGCGGGTGGTGGCGGAGACGTCGGGGCCGCCCGGAACGGGGACTTCGGGAACGGTCGTGTCGGGAACGGTCGTGTCGGAAGCGGTCGCTTCGGGAACGGTCGCTTCGGGAACGCGAACGGCGGGCGCCCGGTCCCTTCCCCGCACCGCGGGACGCGGGCCCTCCGGGGACGCCGGGCCCGTCGGGGGAGCCGCTTCCCGCAGGGTCGCGCGGATCGCCTCCAGTTCGCCCGCCAGCTCCTCGCCCGGCGGGAAGGCGTCGTCCCGCTCCAGCAGGACGCCCGGCGGATCGACCCGCGAGCGCAGTTCGGCCAGCACCTCCAGCACCGGAGCGGTCACCGGGTGGGCGTGCGTGTCGTGCCAGACACCGTTCCGCTCTACCCCGCCCGCCACATGGACGTACGCGATGGCCTCCACCGGCAGCTCGTCCAGCGCCTTCGCCGGGTCCTGGCCGAGGTTGACGTGGTTGGTGTGCAGGTTGGCGACGTCGATCAGCAGCCGCACCCCGGTCCGCTCGACCAGCTCCGCCAGGAACCGGCCCTCGGTCAGCTCCTCGTCGGGCCAGGTGATCAGCGCCGCGATGTTCTCCAGGGCGAGCGGTACCGGCAGCGAGTCCTGCGCGATCCGCACGTTCTCGCACAGCACGTCGAGCGCGTCCCGCGTGCGCGGCACCGGCAGCAGGTGCCCCGCCTCCAGCCTCGGCGACGCGGTCAGCGGCCCCCCGGCCCGTACGAACGCGATGTGCTCGGTCACCAGCGGCGCCCCCAGCAGTTCGGCGCGCGCCGCGAGAGCGGCGAGGCGGTCGGGGTCGGGCCGGTCCGCGCCGCCCAGGCCGAGCGCCACTCCGTGCGGTACGACGGTGACGCCGCGCTCCCGGAGCCGTACCAGGGAGTCCGGGAGGTGGCCGCCGCAGAGGTTCTCCGCGACGGCCTCCACCCAGTCGATCCCGGTCAGCGCTTCGACCTCGTGCGCGATCTCCGGCCGCCAGCCGATGCCGATGCCCAGTTCCATGGTGCCCCCGCCCCCCTGCTCGCTCACCTCGTGCTGTTCCGGGTTCATGGCCCCGTCGCGCGGCGCTGAACCCGATCGGAGGGACGTTCAGAGCAGGATTTGAGGTTCCCGTGCCGCCGCTCCCGTCATGGCATCGGCATCATCGTGGGCGGTACGGGGCGCGAGGTGAAGGACCGGTCGCCCGTCGGTGTCACCGGCACCGGTGCCAGGGGAGCCTGCCCGTCCCGCGGCATCGGCGGGCCCGAGGGACTGACCGTGGATCCGCCGGCCGCCTCGCGCGCCAGGGCATCGAAGTCGACGAGGCCGGTGGCCTCCAGCATGGTGATGTGGTCCAGCACGGTCTGGTTGGCGTCACTGGCCAGCTGCCGGATCAGCGTGCTACGGGTGGTGTGGCGGACCTGGCCGATCAGACCGAAGACCTTGCCGTGGGCGGCCCGCAGGAGGTTGGCGAACGTCCGCTCGTAGTCGTCCCCGCTCGCCGCCGTCAGCTCCCGCAGCCAGCCCTGCTGCTGGGCGGTCGGCTGGTTGGGCAGCTCCACCCCGAGCTTCGCCGCCACGTCCCGCGCCCGCCGGTCCAGGTCCGTGTGGCCGACGACGAGGTGGTCCCCGGCGGCCTTCGTCGCCTCGCTGGGGGCCCGTTCGATCGCCTGCTGCCCGGCGGGCAGTTCCCACAGCCCGGCGAGCCGCACCTTGACCAGGAAGTCCCGGTCGGTCGCGGAGAGCGGCCCCCACCGGGTGGCGACGCTGGAGGCGTTGAGGTTCGCCTCGCCGGTGCCGGAGCGGTCCGCGTACGACCAGACCGGGAACGCGATCGCCACCAGGGTGGCGGCCGGCGCCGCGATGATGAGGGCCGTGCCGTTGATGCGTCGCAACAAGGTGTCTCCCGCGCCGGGGCGCCGGGGCGCCGACCGCCGTGCCGCGCGGGCTGCTTGGCGGTGACGCCGATGGGTCAGTACCGGGAGATACGCGGGAGGACGCGCCGTCACTCAGCGGGTGCAGCCATCCTTCACGCCCGGACAGCCGCGCCCCCTTCACCCCGGCTCGGCGGGGCAGCCGCCCTTGACGCCCGCGCAGCGGCGATCCGCCCCGTTCGCGTCGGCTCAGCGGTGCGGCGGTCCCCGCACGTCCGCTCAGCGGCGCAGCGCCGGGTGATCGGCGATCACGGTGCAGGAGCCCGGAGCGATCTCGGTGAATCCCGCGTCCCGCACGACCGGCAGCCCGCTCGCCGTCAGCTCCCGCCAGCGCTCCGCTCCGGGGGTGGCCACGGAGAGCGGGAACCCGGCCTCGCGCCACGCCTTGCGCTCGGTGTCGGACAGCTCCCACCAGGCGAGCTGCGCCCCGTGCCCCACCTGGGCCATCGTCTTTCCGGCCGACATGTCGACCTCGGGGTTCAGCCAGAGCACCGGGCCCTCCGGGTCGGGGGCGGCCGGCGGCTCGGGGTCCTCCAGCTCGGTGCCCGACACCTGGAGCTTGGCCAGCTCCTTGGGCCAGCCGTCCAGCGGGATCGGCGGGAAGACCCGTACCTCCGCGCCGTCCTCGCCCGTCACCGTGATGCCGTCGAGCGCCGCCGCCTTGCGCCACTCCGCGCCGCGCGCCCGGCGCACGACCTTGCGGATGCGGGCGTCCTGCCAGTCCCGCATCGCCTCCGCCCACGCGCCGTCCCCGAGGGACCGCTCGTCGGAGAGGATCGCCAGCACCGCACGGGCGGCCGCCCGCAGGGCGTCGGTACGGGCGGGCGGGTCCGTCTTCTCCAGGTGGAGCACCAGCGGCAGGACGAACTGCGGCGCCTGGTCGCGGTCGGCCGCGCCGCTGCGGAACGGGCTGTCGGGAGCGGGAGTGGGGGTGTCGTCGCTGGTCACTGTCCCAGTCTGCCAGGCGGGCCAGGTCACCTGCTTGGCGGAACGGTCCGGTCCGGGTGAGGATGCTCCGCATGAAGAGCGATCTCTTTTCCAGCGAGCACCTGGCCCAGCCGGCCACCGCCCCCGGTATGACCCTCCAGAACGCCAAGTCGATCAAGTACGCCGTCAACGGGGAGATGCACGCCCGGCAGGGATCGATGATCGCCTTCCGCGGCAACCTCCAGTTCGAGCGCAAGGGCCAGGGCATCGGCGGCATGCTCAAGCGCGCGGTCACCGGCGAGGGCCTGGCGCTGATGGCCGTCCGGGGCCAGGGCGAGGCGTGGTTCGCCCACGAGGCGGCCAACTGTTTCATCGTGGAGCTGGACCAGGGCGACGCCATCACGATCAACGGCCGTAACGTTCTCTGCTTCGACCCCACGCTCTCCTACGAGATCAAGACGGTGAAGGGCGCCGGCATGGTCGGCGGCGGCCTCTTCAACAGCGTCTTCACGGGCTACGGCAAGCTCGGCCTGATGTGCGAGGGCAACCCCATCGTGATCCCCGTGACCTCCGCCCAGCCGGTGTACGTGGACACGGACGCGGTTGTCGGCTGGAGCCAGCAGCTCACGACGAGCCTGCACCGCTCCCAGAGCGTCGGCTCGATGGTGCGCGGCGGCTCCGGCGAGGCGGTCCAGCTGATGCTCCAGGGCGAGGGCTTCGTCATCGTCCGCCCGAGCGAGGCCAGGCCGGAGAAGACCTCCGGCTGAGCGTGGGGCACGGGCCGCGGACCGCCGAGGCGAAGCGGCGAGCGGGGGAGTGCGGGGCCGCTCCGGAGCGGCCGGGTTCGCCCGCACGCGCCGTACCGGTCGCGTCGCTCGTCCGCCGGAACGCCGCCCGGCGCGGATGCGTAGGCTCGTGAGCATGGACATGGGCAGGGACAGGGGCGGAGGAACGGACGAGGACGGCACGTACTGCGCGCCTCCGGGGTCAGGCGCACCGGCGGCGCCGGACAAGACCGTCGCAGGTCCTCCGTACGCCGAGTGCGTGCTGTGCCGCGAGCCGACCGAGTACCCGGAGTCGGCCAGGGGTGCGACCCTCTGCCCGGTCTGCGCCTGGCATGAGGCGGGCCGCACGGCTTGTTCCGGCTAGGACCTGTCCGGGTGGCCGAGGTACCGGTAGGACCCGTCCGGGTGGCCGAGGTACCGGGCGTGGGAGGCGTGGTCACGATCGCGGACGGTCACTTCCGCGTGAGGATGCGGCAGAACGGTGAGGCCGTGCGCCGTGGTGGTGGGCATGGATGAGCAGTCCGGGAGTCCGGAACTCCGGGCGTTCCTGTCCCGTCGGCGTCTTCGTCGACATCGGGGATGAGGTGGCCGGGCTGGTCCCCTTCAGAGAGATCGACGGTCGCCCGGCGGCGAGTCGGGCGGAAGCCTTCGAGGCCGGAGAGCGCATCGCCGTCGTCGTCGCGCACATCGATACGCCGAACCGCCGCGTGTTCCTCTCCAGGTCGGAGTGTGTCCCGTACGCAGGTGTCGTACCGCCCACGTGACGGCTGCGGAGCCCGGACCGCCGAGGTGAGCGGGGGCGGGCGATCCGGCGGATGCCGACCGGGCCCACCGACGCGACAACCCGGCCACGGACCGAGGGGTGGCGCAGTACCGCTCCCTCCGTCCCCCGCAGCGGTCGAGGCGTTGTCAAGCGGGCGCGCCTGGCGAGCGCGGGGGGTTCAGGATTGACCTTTTCTCATGGGTTCTCGTGAGTTGACCGATTCGCGGCCTTGCGGAGCTATGTGCGGCGGCTCGATGCTGGGGCGGCAACCCGTCCATCACTGAGAGAAGTTGAAGAGTGACGCACCGTAAAGTGTATCTGGCGGTAGGCAGGACGAATACGCGGATCTACCGCTTCGATCCGATCGACGGGGACACCCGCGTGGTCGACAACGTACCGGCGTACCGGGGTGGTTACACCGCCATGGGTGCGCAGTACCGGGGTGAGGGCAAGGAGCCGCTGCTCTTCGCCGTCAGCGACAACAGGCTCGTCACCATCGACGTGGAGGCCGGCACGGTCTCGGACGCGGTTGTCGACGGGCTGCCGAGCGGCCTGCGGTGGTACGACGGCGACATGGACATCGACGGGAAGAAGCTGCTCGTCGCGAGCGGTCCCGATGTGCCCAGCTACACCATCGATGTGGTGACCCGGACGGCGACCGCCGGGCACCCTCCGGGTCCGGGGCGGTGGGACGACTTCGCCCCGCACCCCAAGGACGGCCGCCTGATCTCGGTCGAGGGCGACAACGGCGACCTGCTCCAGGTGGATCCCCGGAAGAGCCCCATGAAGACCGTGCTCAGGACAGGGGTGTTCCCCCCTGCCGAGGCCAGTGTGTCCCGTGGTTCCCGGAAGTCCTACTCGGCCACGTTCTTCGACTCCGCCGGGCACTTCTACGCGGTCGACTCGGCGGGCAACGTCAACCACCTCGATCTCAGCGGCAGCGCCGTTCCCGACCGCGCCGAGCGGATCGGCGCGGGGAGGATTCCCGTCGACGGCCTGGAGGTCGTGAACGGGGCCGGACGCATCACCCCGATGCCGATTCCTCCCAGCTATGACGAGATCGTCGTGACGAAGAAGGCCGTCGGTTCGTGGCAGAGCTACGATCCGCAGGGCCAGGTCTACAGCGTCGAACTGACCCTCACCGCCGTCAGCAAGGCCGGAGGCGAGGGGAAGGACACGCGTAAGTTCCGGATCTCGTTCGACCTGCGGACGGCGCCCGGATCGAAGGTCGTGGCGTCCGGCGTCGACGTCACGCACGAGGACGGCAAGGTGTACATCTACTCGCGGGCGGATCAGCTGCTGGAGGCAGGCAACGCGCGGCCCGTCGCGGTACAGATCACGGTGCCCGGCGACCCCGCCAGGCTTCCGCGTGAGTACCCGCTCGACGGACTGAGGGCCACGCGTCTGGCCTGACACCTGCTCCACGGCCGGTCGCGGCCCTCGCCCCCACCGCAGGGCATGGTCGTGTGGGGCCTCTGACCTGGCCACCGAGAAGCCTCCGCCCACCGGGGAGGGGGCTTCCCGGCCGCTCCTTCCGCCAGGCGGCCCCGAGCGACCCGCTTCCCGAACCGGTCGCGGAGGACCAGGGCCATCGCCACGACGGCCGCGCCCCGGCTACCGCCCGCCGTCCCCCATCAGCTCCGACACCTTCACGAAGCGGTAGCCGCGCGCGCGGAGTTCCGGCACGATCCGGCGTACCGCCGCCTCCGTGGCCGGGGCAGCGCTGCGGGTGCAGTGCATCACCACCAGGGACCCCGCGCGTACCCCCTCCAGGACCTGGTCGGCCACCGCGTCGGCGTCCGTGGCGAAGGCGTCGCCGCTGACCACGTCCCACTGCACGGCCGTCACGTTCGCCGGGGCCAGCGCGCGGAGCGCCGCGTCGTCGTAGCAGCCGCCGGGGAAGCGGAAGTAAGGAACCACGTTCCGCACCCCCGCCTTCCGGAACGCGGCGAAGGCGCGTTCCACGTCGGCGGTCATCAGGGCCCTGTCGACCACCGGCAGCCCGTAGCAGGGGGAGCTGAAGGCGTGATGGCTGTACGAGTGGTTGGCGACCTCGAACAGGGGGTCGGCCCCGATGGCCTTCGCCTGCGCCGGGTACTCCTCGGCCCAGCGCCCGGTCATGAAGACGGTGGAGGGCACCTTCAACCGGCGGAGCAGCGCGACCAGTTCCGGGTTGTCGAAACGTTCGCCGGAGGCGGCTCGGCGGCCCTGGTCGGCCGTCATGTCCGCGTCGAACGTCAGGGCCAGGACCTTCTCCGCCGACCGGCCGCCCGCGTTTCCGCCCCCGCCCGTCACCCTCCGCGTGAAGACCGGGGTACGGCCCGCCGGGCCGGGGGCCATCGTGGGCGGCTTCCTCGGCCCGGCGGGAGCGGAGGCCGGTGCCGAAGCGGAATCCGGTGCCGGAGCGGCCGCTTTCGGTGGGGGAGCGGGCGCGGGGGCGGCGCCCCCGCACCCTGTCAGCGCGGCGCAGGCCAGCGCCCCCGCCACCGTCAGAGCCGTCGTCGTCCGCGCAGGAGTGATCACTCACGGAAAATATCCGACAATCCGCTCATATTGGTCGATGGCGCTCCGAGGTGAACCCGATGGGCGGCGGCTGTCTCAGCACCACGGCCCCGTCACCGCGAACGTCGTCCCCGGCGTGTAGCAGTTCACGTACATCGTCGAACCGTCCGGTGAGAAGACGACGCCCGCGAACTCGCCCCACTCCGGCTCCCGGGGCGTCCCGATGTTCTGCCGCCCGCGCGCCATCGTGTACACCTCCCCGCGCCGGGTCACCCCGAGCACGTACTGAGCGCCGCCGCCGTCCTCGCAGACCATCAGCCCGCCGTCCGCCGCCAGGCAGATGTTGTCGGGGGACTCGCCCGGCAGCTGGATGTCGCTGTCCGGGCCGAAGAGCACGACCAGGGTGAGCCGCCGCTTCTTCGGCTCGTAGCGCCAGACCTGCCCGTAGTGGTCGGCCGCCGAGCCCTCGTCGCTGCGGGCGAAGCTGGAGACGAAGTAGACCGAGGAGCCGCCCCAGTAGCAGCCCTCCAGCTTCTGGGCGTGCGTGATGCCCTTCGGGCCGAAGTCCTGGAAGCGGATCGCCGTCTCCTTGGCCAGCGGATCCGGCACGGGAACCCACTCGATCCGGTCGAAGCTCGCGCCGGTCTCCTGGACGGCGGAGAGATCGGGCACGCCCGGCACCCGCATCGCCTCCAGCGCCCCGCCCGCCCGGAGCGAACCGGTGCCGCCGAGCGGCTTCTCGGGCAGGAAGCGGTAGAACAGACCGAACGGCCTGTCGAACGCGTCCTCCGTCTCGTACACGATTCCGGACTTCGGGTCCACGGCGATCGCCTCGTGCTGGAAGCGGCCCATCGCGGTCAGCGGGACGGCCCCGGTGCGGCGCGGATCGGCGCCGTCCACCTCGAAGATGAAGCCGTGGTCCTTGGTGTACCCGTTGGTCCCGGCCCTGTCCTCGTTCTCCTCGCAGGTCAGCCAGGTACGCCACGGAGTGGGCCCGCCCGCGCAGTTGACCGCCGTACCGGCGATGGCCACGCGCTCGCCCAGGACCTTGTTGCGGCCGTCCAGCTCCAGGGCCGTACAGCCGCCCTTGGCCGCCGGGTCGTACGTCAGCCCCGCGACGGTCGGGACGCCGATCGCGGCGGTGTGCCGGTTCTCGTGGTTGCGGACGAGGTGCACCCGGCCGTTACGGCCCGGAAGCGCCGTCATGCCGTCGTGGTTGCCGGGCACCGGGCCTTCGCCGGAGCGCAGCGGCTCACCCTGCCGGGACAGCACCCGGTAGCGGAATCCTTTCGGCAGATCGAGCAGGCCGTCCGGGTCGGGGACGAGGGGGCCGTAGCCGCCGTGGCCACGCGCGGCGGCCGTGCCCGCGAAGAGTTCGGAGAAGGCCCCCGTGAAGGCGATCGCGGCGGCCGCGCCGCTGCCGGCCAGGACCTGTCGTCGCGTTGCGGTGGAGCGAGGTGCGGTTGACATGAGGTGACTCCCTGTTGGCGGACAGGTGAAGTGACCCGCACGTGTGTAGCACGCACAGAGGCGCGGGGGAACCATGCGCGCCCCCGCGCCTCGTGGTGCTGCTGGGACGGCCCTGGTGGGAAGGGCCGTCCGCCAGTGGTCGGGCGGCCGATCCGGACAGGCCGTCCCGGCGGACCCGGCCGGTCAGGCCAGCGACGCCGTCAGGGTGATCGTCGTGCCCGAAAGGGCCTGGCTGACCGGGCAGTTCGCCTTGGCGTCCTCGGCCGCCTTCACGAAGTCCGCCTCGTCGAGACCGGGGACCGTGCCCTGGACCGTGAGGTGGATGCCGGTGATGCCGGTGCCGGGCTGGAAGGTCACGTCGGCCTTCGTCTCCAGCTTGGTGGGCGGGGTGCCGGCCCCGGCCAGCCCGTGGGAGAGCGCCATCGAGAAGCAGCTGGAGTGCGCGGCCGCGATCAGCTCCTCCGGGCTGGTCATGCCGTTCGCCTGCTCCGAGCGCGCGGGCCAGGAGACGGGGTACTCCCCGATGCCGGAGGAGTCGAGGGAGACGACCCCCTTGCCCTCGATCAGGTTGCCTTCCCAGACCGTGTGCGCGTGACGCGTGGTAGCCATGCTGGAATCCCTTCGAACGGTGTGCGCGGTTGTACGGGTAATGGCGGGGTGCGCCCGTCGTGCGCCGCTCCCCGCCGCGTTACGCCCCCGAACCTACTGCGCCACCAGGCTCTTCGCGTCACGCGCCAGCGCGGTCAGCCGGGAGATCGCACGGAAGTACTTCTTCCGGTACCCGCCGTTCAGCATCTCGTCGCTGAACAGCTGGTCGAACGGCAGCCCCGAGGCCAGCACCGGGACCTCCCGGTCGTACAGCCGGTCGGCCAGCACCACCAGGCGCAGGGCGGTCGACTGGTCGGGCACCGCCGTCACCCCGGTCAGGCACACCGCGCCCAGCTCGTCGGTGAGCGCCCCGTACCGGCTCGGGTGCACCTTGGCCAGGTGGCCCAGCAGCGCCGGGAAGTCGTCCAGCGACGCGCCCGGCGTGGCATACGCGGTCCGGGTCACCTGCTCGTCCGTGTACGGCGGCGGGGCCTCGGGCAGCCCGCGGTGCCGGTAGTCCTCGCCGTCGATGCGCAACGGACGGAAGTGCGCGGACAGGCCCTGGATCTCGCGCAGGAAGTCGGCGGCGGCGAACCGGCCCTCACCGAGCTTGCCCGGCAGCGTGTTCGAGGTCGCGGCCAGCGCCACTCCGGCCTCCACCAGCCGGCTGAGCAGCGACGACACCAGCACCGTGTCACCCGGATCGTCCAGCTCGAACTCGTCGATGCACAGGAGCCGGTGCCCGCTGAGCGTCCGCACGGTCTGCTGGAAGCCCAGCGCGCCCACCAGGTTCGTCAGCTCCACGAACGTGCCGAACGCCTTCAGCGACGGCTCGGCCGGGGTGGCGTGCCACAGGGAGGCCAGCAGGTGGGTCTTGCCGACGCCGTAGCCGCCGTCGAGGTAGACCCCGCGCGGCCCGGCCGGCGCGGCCGGCTTCTTGCTCCCGAACCACCGGCGGCGGCCGGACCCCGTCGCGTGCGCCCCGCCGAGCCCGGCGGCGAACCCCGCCAGGACCGTGACCGCCTCGCTCTGGCTGGGCTGGTTCGGGTCGGGTACGTACGTGTCGAAGCGCACCGAATCGAAGCGCGGCGGCGGCACCATCTCGGCGACCAGACGGTCGGCGGGGACGTGCGGCTCGCGGGCGCACAGGGACAGCGGGGCCGTTTCGGAGAGGGGGCTCTGCCCCGGAAACGCGGTGGATGACGACACAACTCTCCACCCTAAGGCCCGTGCCAGACTGCAACCCATGCGAAGCCTGTTCCCTGTGACGGACCTGACAACGAGCACGTCGGGAGGTGAGGGCCCGGCCGGGCCCCCGACCGACCGCGAGTGGAGCCTCGACGAGCTGGCGGAGGTGTACGCCTACCCCGCCCACCCGCACGGTGGAGCGCCCGGAGGAACCGGAACGCCCGGCGTCTCCTGGCTGCGCGCCAACATGGTCTCCACCCTCGACGGCGCCGCCCAGCACGACGGCCGCTCGCAGCCCATCTCCTGCGCCGCCGACATGCGGATCTTCGGCACCCTGCGGGCCCTGGCCGATGTGGTGATCGCCGGGGCGGAGACCGTACGCCAGGAGGGGTACCGCCCCGCCCGCGCCCGCGAGGCGTTCGCGGCCCGGCGGGCTGCCGCCGGGCAGGGCCCCGCCCCCGCCGTCGCGGTGGTGAGCGGCTCCCTGGACCTGGACTTCTCGCTGCCGCTGTTCACCGAGCCGCTGGTCCCCACCCTCGTCCTGACCGGTGCCAAGGCCCCCGCCGACCGCGTGGAAGCGGCCAGGAAGGCGGGTGCGGAGGTGGTGATCGCGGGCGACGGCGCCGGGGTGGACCCGGCCCGTGCCGTGCGCGAACTGGCCGACCGGGGGGTTGCGCCGGCAGCTCACCGAGGGCGGCCCCCGGCTGCTCGGTCAGTTCGTGGCGGCCGGGGTGCTGGACGAGCTCTGCCTGACGATCGCCCCGATGCTCACAGCGGGTGACGCTCAGCGCATCGCCGGAGGGCCTGGAATCGCCGTGCCGGAACGTTTTTCCCTGGCATCACTGCTGGAAGAGGCCGGTTTCCTCTTCTCTCGGTACCGTCGGACTGACAGTTAGCGGAATTTACCGTTCCGCTTAGCGTCGGATGGGCACACTTACCCCTGCAGTCCCCGTGGAAGCACGGGGAAGGATGGTTTCAGCAAACGACCGTCCCCGGCCGCACGCGCCGGGGACGAGACGAAGAAGCGGAAGGGCGCCCTGTCGTGTTCACAAGCGTTTTGATGATCGAGAAGCCGCTCACTCCCGAGGACGTGGACTTCGTCACCACGCTCCACGGCGAGGAGCGGATCTCGTTCGTCGTTCTGTTGCAGCCGCGCGGCGACCAGGCCGATGTTCTGCTGCGCGCGATCGACGACGTGGCGATGGGGGAGCTGAAGGAAGCGGTCCGCGAGGGGGAGGAGCCGGAGGGCGGCGAGGCCCGCGAGCCCGCGGAGATGGGTCTCGAATACTCGCTCCGCGCCCTGCGCCAGGCGGGAGCCGAGGCGGTCGGGCAGGTGATCGAGGACCACCCCCTCGACAGGCTGAAGACCGTCGTCGAGGAGGCGGGCGCCGACGAGGTCATCGTCCTGACCGCCCCGCACTACGTGGAGGAGTTCTTCCACCGCGACTGGGCCTCCCGCGCCCGCCACAAGGTCGGCGTCCCGGTGCTCAAGCTCTTCGCGCACAGCGAATAGGCTGGGCGTGCGGCCCGGAGTGGCACCGGTCCGCGACCCAGGAACCCGAAACCCGCAGGAGCACAGATGGCACCCGGCATTCCCGCCGCCATGGAACGACCGCACTTCATCGGCATCGGCGGCGCCGGAATGTCGGGCATCGCCAAGATCCTCGCCCAGCGCGGCGCGAAGGTGGCGGGCAGCGACGCCAAGGAGTCCGCCACCGCCGAGTCCCTGCGGGCGCTGGGGGCGACCGTGCACATCGGACACGCGGCGGACCACCTGGCCGACGACGCGTCCTGCGTGGTCGTCTCCAGCGCCATCCGCGCCGACAACCCGGAGCTGCTCCGGGCGAACGAGCTGGGCGTCCCCGTGGTGCACCGCTCCGACGCGCTGGCCTCCCTGATGAACGGGCTCCGCGCCATCGCGGTGGCCGGTACCCACGGCAAGACGACCACCACCTCGATGCTGGCCGTCGCCCTCTCCTCGCTGAGCCTGGCGCCCTCGTACGCCATCGGCGGCGACCTGGAGGGCCCCGGCACCAACGCCACGCACGGCGAAGGGGACATCTTCGTCGCGGAGGCGGACGAGAGCGACCGCAGCTTCCAGAAGTACGACCCCGAGGTCGCGATCGTCCTCAACGTCGAGCTGGACCACCACGCGAACTACGCCTCGATGGACGAGATCTACGACTCCTTCGAGACCTTCGTCGGCAAGGTCGTCCCCGGCGGGACCCTGGTCGTCTCCGCCGACCAGCCCGGCGCGGTCGAGCTGACCCGCCGGGTCCGCGACCTCTCCGACCTCACGGTCGTCACCTACGGCTCCGCCGAGGACGCCGACGTACGGGTCCACAAGGTCACCCCGCGCGGTCTGACCAGCGAGGTCACGGTCCTGCTCAGGGGTAAGTTCCTCACCTTCACCGTCTCCGTCCCCGGCAGCCACTACGCCCACAACGCGGTCGCCGCGCTCGCCGCCGGGGTCGCCCTCGGTATCCCGGCGCACAACCTGGCCTCCGCGCTCGGCTCGTACACCGGGGTCAAGCGCCGCCTCCAGCTCAAGGGCGAGGCGGCGGGCGTGCAGGTCATCGACTCGTACGCGCACCACCCGACCGAGATGACCGCCGACCTGGAGGCCATGCGCGGCGCGGCCGCCGACGCCCGCATCCTGGTCGTCTTCCAGCCGCACCTGTTCTCGCGCACCCAGGAGCTGGGCACCGAGATGGGCCAGGCCCTGACCCTGGCCGACGCCTCCGTGGTCCTGGACATCTACCCGGCCCGCGAGGACCCGGTCCCCGGCATCACCAGCGCCCTGATCATCGACGCGGCGAAGGCGGCCGGGGCCGAGGTCACCGCCGTCCACGACCCGGCGGAGGTCCCCGCGGTGATCGCGGGAATGGCGAAGCCCGGCGATCTCGTTCTCACCATGGGAGCGGGCGACGTCACCGACCTCGGCCCGCGCATCCTGGACCACCTGTCGGGCGGCCGGTAGCCGAGGGGCGACCGGGCCGAGCGACCACCTGTCGAGCTGAGGAGCGAGCCGTGCCGTACGACGTCGAGAAGCCGGACGAGCAGTGGCGGGAAGAGCTGACCCCCGCCGAGTACGCGGTGCTGCGCCAGGCCGGCACCGAGCCCGCCTTCCGCGGTGAGTACACCGACACGAAGACGGCGGGCGTCTACTCCTGCCGGGCCTGCGGGGCGGAGCTGTTCCGCTCCGACACCAAGTTCGAGTCGCACTGCGGCTGGCCGTCCTTCTACGACCCGAAGGACACCGACGCGGTCGAGCTGATCGAGGACCGCAGCCACGGCATGGTCCGCACCGAGGTGCGCTGCGCCCGCTGCGGCTCGCACCTGGGCCACGTCTTCCAGGGCGAGGGCTACCCGACCCCGACGGACCAGCGCTACTGCATCAACTCGATCTCGCTGAACCTGACGCCTGACGAGGGCTGAGCCGCACGGCCGGCCGTAGAGGCCCCCGCCTCCGCGCGAGCCGGGGCGGGGGCTCCGCGCCGCTAGGAGGCGCGGGGGTATCCGATGGCGGCGGCGGCGTCACCGAGATGTTCCGGTGTCACCGCCGGATTGAGTGCCCGGACCAGGTCGGCGGTGAGGGGGCGCAGCGCGTAGACGTCCCGCACGGCGTCGAGGTCGACCGGGGCGTCGAAGTAGCTCGTGGCCCACTCGGCATAGGTCTGCGGCGTCCCGTCGGTCAGCATGTCGAACAGCCAGTCCGCTCCGTCGTCGCCGAGGCGCGGGTCCACGTCGCCCGTGCGCCAAGCGGTGTCGCCGGCCTCCCGCCACAGGCACGCGGTCACCATCGGCACGTCGTCGAGGCGGAACGACGGTTCCTCCACACAGGCCCGGAAGACCTCGGGGACGCTGTCCAGGACTCCGGGGAACGGCTCCTGGCCGTCGCTCGCGTACGGATTCAGATCGGAGGTGTGGTCGAAGCCGATCATGTACGTGCCCGCGGCGGAGAAGACGATGGAATACGTGTCCCCGCCCCCGTTGTCCATGGAGGCCAGCTCCCGCGCCGGGGACCAGTGCGCGTCGAAGCCGTGGCGGCGCAGATACGGCTTGTCCGGCTGCATGACGGCGTCCAGCATCGCCATCGAGCGGCAGCGGTCGCGGAGGGTGGGTGGATCGGGCAGCCTGCGGGCGACGTCCTGGGCACTCATGGGGCCGATTCCATCACACGGGCGCGGGCTCCGGGCCGGTCACTCCTCGGCGTCGCCCTGGCAGGCCGTCCCCGACCGCAGCAGCGGGTGGATCACGCCGGGGAAGACCGTCGCCTGCACGACCTCCTCGCCCGATCCGCCCTGGACGACCGTCTCCGCGACGCCCCAGGGGCGCCCGGCGAGGTGGACGGTGAGGGTGTACGCGGAGGAGCAGCCGGTGCACTCGTAGCGGTCGGCCCAGGTCTCGACGTCGGTGGTGGAGCCGGGGTAGCGCTTCACGTGCCGGTGGCGGGCGTGGCAGTGGTCGCAGGTCTCGCCGGGCTCACACGTCCCGCCGCAGGGGCAGGGCACGTCGAGGGAGTCGGCGGGCGTCCACCGCTGCACGAGGACGGCGTCGCGGGTGGCGGCGGTGTCCTTCATGGCCTTGAGGTTGCGGGCGGCGACGTTGTACGACTCGCCGGTGGCGGCCATCCGGTCGCGGATGACGTCCTTGCGTCCACGGTTGGTCGTCATGGTGGTGGGCTCCTCCTCCTGGGTCACGCAGCCCGTCAGGAGGCCCATGAGTCGATCAGTCAGTACCTCTTTACGTTACCCGTCCGGCGCGGGCGTTCCGGACCGGGAGCCCACTCCGTGCGTCGGCCGCGTACGTCGGACGGGTGGGCCGGACTCCCGCTCCCGCGTCAGGTCGGCCGTCGACCGGCGCAGGATCTCGATCGTGCCGGTCAGCCACCGTGTGACCGCCGCGCGCTCCCCGTCGTCCATGCCGTCCACCAGGCCGTTCATCGCCTCGGCCATCGGCGCGAAGAGCCGGGCCAGGTCCTGCCGGTGCCCCGCCGTGACGCTCAGGGCGTACCTCCGCCCGTCCGAACCGTCCTTGCGCCGGTCCACGTGGCCGAGCGCGACCAGCCGGTGGACGATCTTGGTGATGGCGGGGTTGGACAGCCCGGTGCGGTCCACCAGCTGTCCCGGGCTCACCCCCGGCTCCGCCGCGATCAGGGAGAGGATCTTGTGCTCGGTGGCGTTGAGCCCGAGATGGGCGGCGACGGCCTCGTGGAAGAGGATCACCCGCAGGCTCAACTCCTGCCCCATCGCCCGGCCGTCGGGTCCGCCGTCGCCCTGTGCCGCCATGTCCGCCCTCTCGCTGCCGTCCCGGTAAAACTACTTCACTTTGGTGAAGTATCGAGGCTAGGCTCGGCCCATGACAGCCACCTCTGCGACACACAGGTCTCCTTCGGACGGCTCCCTCCCGGACGCGAGCGCCCTGGCCCGCACCTACGGGGCCTGCCTCGCGGTGAACCTGCCGCTCCTGGTGCTGACGCTGATCCCGCAACTGATGCGCAGTCGCGCCGGTTCCGAGTCGCTCCTCATGGTGGGCATGGCCCTGCTGCTCACCCTGGTCGTCGGCGCGGTGGTGCTCGCGCCGGAGGTCAGCGCGCGGGTGGCGCCGGGCGGCTCCCACTGGCGTCCGGGCGGTGCCCGAGGCCGGGTCCGTGTCCTGATCCGCGAGAGCCGCCGCACCTACCTGTGGCGTCTCGGGGAGTTCGTGGCGCTGTACATCGCGGCCCAGGGGGTCGGCGGCCTCGTCGCGTGGCTGCTGCCGCACGTGGCGGACAACCCGGCCCACGCCACCGACCCCACGGCGAGCGCCTGGATCATCGACTACCCGAACTACGCGATCCAGGCCGTGGTGATGTACGCCTGCATCTGCTTCGCCCTGGCCTGGTACGCGACACGGCTGCGCGCCGAGTCGGCCCGGTCCGTCCGCGCGCGGAGCGTCGGCTGACGAAGACCCGAAGGCTCGCTCAGCCCTGGACGGCGTACCCGAGGAAGCTGGTCCAGGAGGCCGGGGCGAGGGCGAGCTGGGGGCTCTCGTCGAGCTTGGAGTCGCGGACGTGGACGGTCGAGGGGCAGGCGGCGACCTCGACGCAGGAGTCGCCTTCGGCGCTGCTGTAGCTCGACTTGTGCCACTCCAGCGCGACCTCCACGCAGGAGTCGCCGTCACTGCCGCTGTAGTTGCTCTTGAACCAGGCCAGGGGTGTGGTGCTCATGTTGCTCCTCGCATCCGCTGCATCAGGCTCCTGGAGTCCTCCGACGTACGAGCCTGTGAACGCATACTGGCACACCGCATCTGGAACGCGCTGATCACTTTGGGGTCGGTGATGAGCTGGCCGTACATCTGTCCCTCCAGGTAGCCGTACCACTGGTGTTGCGGGGTCTCCAGCAACTGCATGGGGCCGTCCATCCCGGAGTGGCGACGGCGTACCAACGGCATGATCTGGATGGTGACGTTACGCAGCTCGGACAGGTCGATGATGTGGTCGAGCAGCTCCCTGGTGACCTCGTCGCCCCCCAGGTTCCGCAGAAGCAGGTGCTCTTCGAGGATGAAGCTGAACGCGGTGTTCGGTCGGTTCCGCAGGAGTTGCTGGCGCTCTTGCCTGGCTGCCAGCCGAACCTCGATCTGCTCGTCGGAGAGCGGCGGCAGCCGATTGGCGAACAATGCCCGCGTGTAACCGGGCGACTGCAACAGCCCTGGGATCATCCGGGACTCGTACGTGTACAGGCTCAGCGCCGACAGCTCCAGGTTCGCCCACTGGTGGAACCACTTCGCCAGCCCCTTCTGCCGCGTGAGGTGTTTCGCCGCGGCCTCGATCACGCCGAACGCGTCGAGCACGCTGTCCGCGCGCTCCGCGAAGTCCGGGGGCGGGAGGCGGCGGCCCTGCTCGATGGAGGCGATGGTCTCCACCGAGTACCGGACGCGCAGGGCGAGCTGTTCCTGTGTCAGGCGGGCCCGCTTGCGGAAGGTCTTGACCACCTCCCCGAACATCTTGAGGCTGTACTGCGGTTCGGGCTCGAATCCGGCGCGCCCGCGTGAGCCGCTGCTGCCCGAGATGCCCTGTGCGGTGGTGCCGAAGCTGATGCTCCTATTGCTGTCAAGCGGCTTGAAGCCAGTCGCGGTAGGAGTGGGCGAGGTCGTCGTCCCTGCTGAGTCCTCGTTCAAGTCTGGAGATAGTGGTTGGCCAGACTCCGAAGTGCTGGGCGACGGCGGTGAGGGTGACGTTCCTGGCCTGCCGCATGGGCCGCAGATCGGCTATGCCCGGGATGGTGACCGTGCTGGTGAGGCAGCGGAACATCTCCCGGGCGATGGCCCGTTTCAGCATCCGGATGATTTCCTTCTTCGTCCTTCCGGCAGCGGTCTGTCGCGCAACGTAGGCGCGGGTCCGGGCGTCGCCGGACATGCGGACCAGGGCGATGCGGTAGAGGGCTGCGTTGGCCGCTCGGTCGCCGCCCCGGGAGAGTCGGTGCCGGTTGGTTCTGCCGCTGGAAGCAGGGACCGGGGCAGCCCCGCACAGCGCTGCGAAGGACGCCTCGGTCCGCATCCGTTCGGGGTTGCCGCCCGCGGTGATCAGCAGCCGTGCGGCGGTGTCGGGGCCGACACCGTAGGCGGCCCGCAGGCCCGGGTTGTGGGTGGTGACCTCGGCATCCAGGGCCCGCGTCAGTGTTTCGTGCTCGGCGGTGAGCTCCTTGACCCGGCGGGCGAGGCTCTTCAACGCGGTCAGCACGGCGATGTGGAGGGCGTCACCGGCCGGCCGCAGCCGGGCCAGGGCCTCGGTGCGATCGGTGCCCTTGAGCTGCCCGTACTTCGCGCGGATGGCTTCCGGGGCAGTGATGAGGACGTTGCCGATCTGATTGAGCGCGGCGGTGCGGGCCTTGACGGCGGAGCGGGCTGCGTTGTGCAGGGCACGTATCCCGGCGACCGTGTCGTCCTTGGGGGAACTGGAGGCTCTGCCGGACAGGGCGGCGCGGGCGGCGGCGTAGGCGTCGATCGGGTCGGACTTGCCGGTGCGGCGCCGTTCGGCCTTGTCGGGGCGGTTGACCTCGACAACCTGGTGCCCGTGGGAGCGGGCGGTCCGCGTGAAACCGGCCCCGTAGGACGAGGTGCCTTCCACCCCGATCGAGACCACACGCCCGTGCGCGGCCAGGAAGGCCAGGGCTGCCGCGTATCCAGCGGCGGTGGTGGAGAACTCCGCATCCGCGAGATGACCGCCGTTTTCGCTGATCACAGCGACGTGGACGGTGTCAGCGTGGGAATCGACCCCACCGAACACATCCTGGTCCACGGTGTCCGCCGCAACCTCTGATGCCATGCTGATACTGCCTTCCCAGCCGAAGGTGGGCGCCGGCCGGGTGGCGCAGACAGGACATTGAAGGGGCTTCTGACCAAGCTCCTATCAGGTCATGTTCCGCCCGGCCGGAGCCATGAGAACGAGCTCCGGCAGCCGGACAGAACAGCGCGAAGACAGCCCAGCAGGGCGTCAGTCAGTGCCCGAGTCACGACCGCCGGAACCCGAGTATCAGCATCAATGTCGGTGCCGTGCGTCATGGACGGCCACCTCCCCGTGTCCTGGTGCCGGTGAGCAATCCATCCATGCTTACGGAACGTGATCCGTACCGTCTACCCTTCGCGCTCGTACGCTGACGCAGCGTACGAGTTCCTGACCTGGTGGAGACGGGCCGAAAGCCCGGAACGTAGGGGCATGGAAGCTCCTACGAAGACCCAACACCCGGTAACCGTACGTGTGTTCAATCATCAATACCCGGCGAATCCCCGTGGTGCCCGGCTCGCCCGTCGCGTCGGCCTGCACAAGCTGCATACCTGGGGCATCGCGTACCTCAGTGACGCCTCGGAGTCGGCGGCCCTGCTCATCGGGGAGCTGGCGGCCAACGCGGTGACCCACGGCCGTGTCCCCGGCCGCAACTTCGAACTGCGGCTGACGTACGTGCCCGGCGACCCGGAGATGCCCGGCCTCCTGCGGATCGAGGTCTCCGACACCCGCGGCGAACGCCGGCCGCCCGGCCCCGGCGAGCTCGCCGTCCCGGAGGACGGCTCCGACGGCGGGCGAGGTCTGCTGATCGTGGAGGCGTTGGCGGACCGCTGGGCGGTCCTGGACCGCGATCCGGGCAAGACGGTCCGCGCGGAGCTGGACCTGCCGCGCTGAGCGCCGCCCCGGTTCGGCGGGTCATGGAGGAGCGGATCGGCGAGGGCGTCGCGTACCTGGTGGATCGGCCGCGCTCAGGATCACGGACGAGCAGGCCGCAGCCCTGGCCGCCCGGAGGCTCGGCCGGACGCCCCCGACGGGTGATGCGCCCTGGTCCTGGCCGTGGACGAGAAGTCCCGGACACAGGCACCGGCAGCCGTCCGGACCGGTGCCGGGGGCCGCCCGTCGTGGAAGCGGCATCGGTCGGGCGCGGCACCCGGACGGTGCTGCGCCCCGGACCGCTTGGGCGATGGTGGCAGGTCTCGTTCAGGGGGCGGTTCCCGTTTCCCTCCTCCGAGCCGCGCCAACTCGTGCTCCGTCCAGCCGACTGCCTCGGTGAGGGCGGTCAGGGCAGGAGCTCCACGTACCCGTCGGTCCCGTGGACGCGGATCCGCTGCCCGTCCCGGATCAGCCGGGTGGCCCCCTCCACGCCCACCACGGCCGGCAGGCCGTATTCGCGGGCGATCACCGCGCCGTGGGTCATCAGGCCGCCCACTTCCGTCACCAGGCCCGCGATGCCGACGAACAGCGGCGACCAGCTGGGGTCCGTGAAGGTCGTGACCAGGATGTCGCCCGCTTCGAGGTCGGCCTCCGCCATGTCGAGGATGACGCGGGCCCTTCCCTCGACGGTGCCGACGGACACCGGCAGTCCGGTCAGCGCGCCGCCCGGCACGTCCTCGCGCCGGTACGCGCCGGAGACGGCCTC
This sequence comes from Streptomyces sp. V2I9, assembly GCF_030817475.1. Taxonomy (NCBI): domain Bacteria; kingdom Bacillati; phylum Actinomycetota; class Actinomycetes; order Kitasatosporales; family Streptomycetaceae; genus Streptomyces; species Streptomyces sp. V2I9. Next base: position 5,833,258 of record NZ_JAUSZJ010000002.1, read on the forward strand.
GCCGTCCGACGTGAGGACGCGGGGCGGGGTGAGCGCGTGGTACGCCCGGAACGCCTCCTTGCGCCGCTGGATGAGCTGCGCGTCCGCCCGCTCGGACCGTACGGCCTCGTGGAGTTCCTGGAACGTCAGGAAGAAGGCGTCCTCCCTCTCGGCGAGCACGTTGTCCCGTACGAGCCGATCGGCCTCCGCCAGCAGGGCCCGCTTGTAGACGAAGTAGCGGCTCACGATGCCGTACTTCGGGTACTCCCGGTATCCGATGAAGGTCCTGACCCGGTCGATCATCCGCTGGGTCTCCTCGGCCTTGCGGTCCCCGTCCGGCAGGGCCCGCAGCCGTGACAGCACCTCCTGTTCCTTCTGCCGGGCCTTCCGCCGGCCCTGTTCGAAGCGCTGTTCGGCGGCTCCCGGGCCGAAGTTCCGCACGTTGTCGAGGATCACGGGAACGAGCGTGGTGGGGCGCTCGCGCCACCGCGGCCTGGTGATGTCGATCTCGCCGACGCAGCGCATGCCGTACCGGTCGAGGTACGCCTCGATGGCCTCGCGCGCCTCGCCTCCGCCCTCGGTCTTCGCGAGCTCGTCCAGGAAGGTGGCGTCCTCCAGGTGCTCGGCGTCCCGCAGGAAGGCCAGCACCTCCGGCAGCGGACGGATCACGTCCGCGACGTCGAGCAGCGCCAGTCCCATCTCCGACGTGATGTTGTCGGGGGCCGACAGCGTCAGCGTGTCAGCGACGTTCTTCTCGCCCAGCCACTCCCGCAGCTTGTCGTTGAGCCACCAGGTGGCGTCCATCCCCGCCATGAGCGCCCGCATGCTCAGCGGGTCGGCCAGGACCCGCTTGTGCTCCTCGAAGGCCTCCAGCAGGAAGTCGAACAGTGCCGGCCCCTTCTTCGTCCGGATGTCACGCTCCAGGGCGGCGACGGACGCTCGGCTGCGCTCGATCAGTTCGGTGACGACGGCCGGATCGGTCTCGATCGGGGCGGGGGCATCGGTGGACGGCGGCGCGGCGGGAGCCGCGTCCGGGAGCGGGGGAGCGAAGCCGTCGCGTTCGAGGAGGGTCTCCAGGGCGTCCCTGACCAGCGGATCGCTCTTCCCCAGGGCGTCCAGGAGGCCGTCGCGGCTCGTGGGCGATGCCAGGCGCGGGGTGACGTCGACGAACAGCCGTCCGCCGGCCTCGTGCATCGGCACCATGGCCGTCAGCTGCCACATGGAGTACCCGAGGGGCTTCATGGGGTCGGTCATCATCTGCTGGTGGCCGACGGAGACGTAGACGCGATTCCCCCCGTCGTCCCCCGCGGCGGTCTCCCGGTCGTTCCCCTCGTCGTCGTTCTCGATGACGGAGAGGGGGAAGAGGGTGGTGATCGGTCTGCTCTGCACGATCCGGAAGCAGTCGTCGACCAGGCACCATTCGATGTCCTGAGGGCGGCCGAAGTGCGCTTCGATCCTGCGGCCGAGCCCCACGAGGCGGACGGCCTGCTCATCCGTCAGCGCCGGTGTCTCCCGCTGTCCTGCGTCGACCGCCACTTCCCGCGTACCCCCGGCGGGCAGGGCGTGGACGGCGCGCTCCTTGGCGGCAACGGTCCTGGTGACGACCTCGCCGTCCCGGACCGTGAAGACGTCCGGGTTCACCAGTCCGGAGACCAGTGCCTCGCCGAGGCCGAAGCCGGCTTCCACGGTGGCGACCTTCCGATGGCCGGAAACGGGGTCGGCCGTGAACAGGATGCCGGACGCCTGCGGGAAGACCATCCGCTGCACGACCACGGCCATGTGGACCGAACGGTGGTCGATCCCGTGCCGCTGTCGGTAGATGACGGCCCGCTCGGTGAACAACGAGGCCCAGCACCGGCTGATGTGCCGGAGGACCGCGGCCGGCCCCAGGACGTTCAGATACGTGTCCTGCTGGCCGGCGAAGGAGGCCGTCGGCAGGTCCTCCGCCGTCGCGCTGGACCGGACGGCGTACGCTGCTCGCTCGCCGAACCGGACGAGCGAGCCGGAGACCGCCGCCGCGATGTCGGCCGGGACGGCGATCTCTTCGATGGTGCGGCGGATCCGTGCGCTGAGCGTGCGCATCGCCTCGTTGTCCTCCGGGTCGAGCCGCGACAGCTCATCGAGCCGATCGCCGATCGACGGGACTTCCGCCATCGCCCGCCGGAAGGCCACCGTCGTCACGCAGAAGCCGTCCGGCACGCGGATGCCTTCGATCCGCGACAGTCCGCCCAGGTGCGCGCCCTTGCCGCCCACGGCCGCGACACGCGTCTCGTCGACCTCGCCGAGGTCCACCACGTACGGGTCCGTCATCGCGGCACCTCCAGGGCGGTCGTATCCCGTTGCACTGCGGCGGCCGGTCCGATCACCGGCGCCTCGCCCTCTGTCGAACCTCTTGTCGGACACGTACTCATTCCTGGTTGCTTCCCTCTGACGGATGGACCGGCGGAACACCCCGGCCGGTCGCGCACGTCGTGCCCCGCCCCACGGGCGGCGGCATCGACCAGGGGATTCTGCGCCGTCCCCCGGGTCTTGCCGCAAGCCCCCCGCCGAGTTATACGTTGAGACCGGCAAGGAGAGGTCTCTCTCTCCTTGGTGGTTGGCTCCGTAAATCCTTCGGGAGTTGACGTGAGGTCAGGCGGAGGCGGCTTGGAGAAGGGTTTCGGCTGCGGCGGTGCGGGCGTAGAGGACGGAGCGGCCGGCGCGGTGGGCGCTGACCAGTCCCGCGTTGCGGAGCGCGGTGAGGTATTGGGATACCCCTGCGGGGGAGAGTCCGGTGCGGTGGGCCAGCTGTGTGGTGGAGGCCGGGATCTCCAACTCGGTCAGCAGCAGGGTCCGCGAGCGGCCGAGTACGGCGGAGAGGGTGCCGGTCCGGGTGACGGGGCGCTTCGTCCATAGTGCGCCGACACCGCGCGCCGGATAGGCGAGTTGGGGCGGGTCCGGCGGCGTCGTTCGGGTGCGCAACCCTGGTCCGGTGAAGGCGGAGGGGATCAGCAGCAGTCCCGTGCCTGCCGTCGTGCGGGTCAGCGGCTGCTTTCGGCGGGACATCCGGAGCGCGTTGTCGTCCCAGCTCACGGACGTGTGCAGGTCGTTGAGGAGGTGGCCGGCGCCGTGCTCGGCGGCCAGACGGGCCCGGTAGAGGATGTCTGCGTCCAGGACTGCCCGGATTCGTGCCCAGTAGGGGGCGAGTACCAGCTCCCAGTACGTTTCGAGCTCTTCTGCGACCTTGGCCAGGAGGCCCTGTGGGTCGTTGTGCAGGGCTCGCAGCCGGGGGCCGAGGTTCCCCCGGTGGCGGGCGAGGTGGTCGAGGTCCTGGCGTACCCGGTCGGCGGGCGAGGCCCGGATCGCGTCCCGCTCCGCCGCCGGGGTGGGGGCCGGTCCGGCGGGGGCCGGGTTGAGGAAGTCGGGGACGTAGCCGCCGGTGGGCGGGACCAGTTCGCGGAGCCAGCCCCGGTCCAGCCCGGCGGCCACCATGCGCGGGCGTACCTGGTCGGCCCAGGGTCCGTGGATCGGATGCGCGGCGGCGGACGTCAGCAGTCGGAAGCTGGGGGCGACCTCCCACATCGGTGAGACGGCGAACCGCACCTGCGCCAGGTCGCTCGTCGAGAACGCCAGCTCTGCCACGATGAACGCTCCTCAATGGATTCAGGCATGTGCGAATCAATGGCGGGCCAGCCTACTGTGCGTAGATCATCCCGCCATGACCTCACAAACGATCACCGCAGCGGCATCGGGCACCTGGAAGCTCGGCGACCTGACGGTCAACCGGATCGGTTTCGGCGCGATGCGCCTGACGCAGCACGGCGAGGCATTCGCGGCCGATGCCGTCCCACGCGACCGCGACCAGGCGATCAGTGTGCTGCGCCGCGCGATCGAACTCGGCGTGAACCACCTGGACACCGCCGCGTTCTACTTCTCGTCGCTGCGCTGTGCCAACGAGCTGATCAATCAGGCACTGGCCCCCTACCCGGACGACCTCGTCATCACCACCAAGGTCGGACCGGGCCGCGCCCCCTCAGGTCAATGGCTGCCGCACGCCACCCCCGAGCAACTCCGCGGCCAGGTCGAGGAGAACCTGCGCCGGCTCGGCCGCGACCACCTCGACGTGGTGAACCTGCGCATCGTCGGCACCGACTCCATCGCCGAACGCTTCGGCGCACTTGCCGAACTGCGCGAGGCCGGACTCATCCGGCACCTGGGCCTGTCCAACATCCACCCCCACCACCTCGCCGAGGCTCAGACCATCGCACCGGTGGTCTGTGTCCAGAACATGTACGGCATCGGCGCATCGCCCGAGCAGAAGGAGTTCATGGGCATCTGTGGTGAGCAGGGCATCGCGTTCGTGCCGTTCTACTCGATCGCCGGCACCGGACGCACCGCTGGTGCGACCACCGACCACAGCCCGGAGGTGCACGCCATCGCCCGCGCCCACGGCGTGAGCGCAGCCCAGATCCGGCTGGCGTGGACACTGCACCAGGGCCCTCACGTCCTGGCCATCCCCGGCACCGGCGACCTCGACCACCTCGCCCAGAACGTCGCCGTCGGCTCCCTGCGCCTGTCGGTGGAGGAACTCACCGCCTTGGACCGTCTCCACCACGAGACGGCATGAGCAGGACCCTCATGGCGTTGTGATCCACTTCTGCTGATCGGCCTGTCTGCCTTGCCTGTTCCTGCCGCCCGCCCCATAGTCCTGACGGCCGCCGAGCGGCAACGGCTGAAGAAGGCGGCCTACGGTCACGAGACTCCGCACCAGGCCAGGATCCGATCACAGATCGTGCTCCTGGCGACTCGTGGCAGGTCGACCCCGCGGATCGCTGTCGAGGTGGGTGTGCGGGTGGACACCGTGCGCACCTGGCGGGGCCGGTTCGCCGACGGCGGCGAGATCTTCTTCTCGACCGTCCGGCGCAAGGTCGTCTCAGCCAGATAACCCCCGAAAGAATTCCAGAGCCGACCACTCAGCCTTCGTTGTCGGGCTCCCCCGGCGCGGGTCATTCTCCCTGGCCGCCCCTCCGCGTCGCGGACCGGAGCGCGATCTGTACCCGGTCCTGGACCGCCGGTCCGGGGAGCAGGGTGCCGCGGTGCCCGTGGCCGCCGCGACGCCGATGTGCAGCACGGCGGGCCGCCGGCCGCCCCGGGCCGGAACGGGGGCCGCCCCCGTGGAAGCGGCATCGACGTGGACCGTGCGAGGCGGCATCGGCTGCTGGGCGCACAGGGGAAACGGCATCACTCCCTGCGCCTTCTCGAAGGGCGGCGGGCGCCGCTCCGCAGGGCTCAGCCCCGCCGTACCCGCCCCGCGATCCGGCGGCCCAGGCGGCCGAGGGCGGTGGAGCGGTTCCAGTCCCGGAAGGCGTTCGCCCGGCCGCTGCTGCCCGTGCGGCCCACCGTCGCCTCCACCTCCGCGACCTGCTCGGCCGACAGCGTGCGGACGGCCGGGCGCAGGACCTCGTCGAGCAGGGCCGCGGCCACCGGGGGCCAGGCCGTGCCCGCGTGCGGGTGGGCCGTCCAGACGGTGAAGCAGTCCGCGGCGTAGGCGGGCTGCGTGCGGAGCCGGGACCGTACGGCCTCCGTCCGGGCCGCCCGGTCGTACGCGGCGATCAGCTCGGCGTCGTCGCCGTGGACAAAGGCGTACAGCTCGGCCCCCGGGCGGTCCGGGGCCAGCAGCCGTTCCACCAGGGCCGCGTGGGCCCGCTCCCGGAGCGCCGGTCCGACCGGCTCCGCCCGGGCGCACAGGGTCCGGACCGTCTCCGCCCAGCCCGGTTCCGGCGCGCCGGTACGGAGTTCGCGGACCAGGACCAGCAGCAGGAGGCCCGCGCGTTCCCGGCCGCCGATCTCGTCGGGGAAGCCGCGCAGCAGGTCGTGGGCGAGGGCGGCCGCCTCGTCCGTACCGGCGGGGGACGTGGGCGTGGTGGACGTGGCCGCGGGGGAGGGCCCGGCCGCCCCCGCCGTGGACGCGCCGAGCGCCGCGTCGACCAGGCGGGCCCACGTACCGGCCACGCGGTGGGCGTCCGAGGTGGCCGCGTCCAGCAGCAGGCGGGCCTCCTCCACCGTGGGGGCCCGGTCCTCCCAGACCAGGCCGACCGCCGTGCGCAGGACCAGCGGCTCGGCGAACGGGGAGAGGCCGGCCGCCCGCAGCACCCGGTGCCACACCGCCGCCCGGTCGCCGCCCAGCGTCGCCATCGCCCCCGGCACCTCGGCGCACATCCGCAGATGAGGCAACGCCTGCGTCCCCGTGAACGGCACCGCCACCCGCCCCAGGAACCGGGCCATCGCCGTGGGATCACGCGGTGCGGGCCCGGTCCAGCGCGCCGAGCAGCGCCGTCCGCACCTCGAACTGTTCGTCCAGCAGCTCCAGCAGCGCCGGGGCGAAGTCCGGCGGGCCCGCCGGGTCCTGCCCGCCCCCGGCCTCCTGCCCGCCCCCTGCCCCTGCCCCGCCCCCGCCCCCGTTCCGTACCCCTGACTCCGAGAGCAGCGCGGACGCCAGCCGCTCCACGGCCTCCGGCAGCAGCTCCGTGCTGTCCACGTCCAGCAGCCGTGCCACGCGCAGGAGTTGCACCGTCCGCGCCACCGGACGCGACCCCGTACCGCCACCGCCCAGCTCGGTCAGGATCTCCGGGCCCAGCCGCTCCGCGACCGCCGCGCCCTCCGGACCCGTGAACGCCTCCCGGCCCGGCAGTTCCAGCGAACCGTTCCCGCCCCGTACCGCCTCCGTCACCAGCATCGCCGCCAGCGGAGCCGTCAGCGACGCGGGACAACGGCCCTCCAGGGCGCCGAACAGCCGCCCGACCGCGTCGAACTCGGCGTCCGTACGGTCGTCGATGCCGGGAGCGGTGAGGGCCTCCACCAACTGGCCGGTGCGCTGCGCGTCCAGCGCGTACGGCCGGTCGGCGGCCCAACCGGCCGCAGCCGCACGCCCGTCCGGCCCGAGCGTGACCCCCGCGCACAGCGCCGCCACCGCCAACGGGCCTGCCGCGAACGGCTCTCCGGGCAGCTCACGGGCCTCCCGGAACAGCTCCGGCGAGCGGTTGCGCCAGATGCGCGCCGCCGTCGCCGCCCATGCATCGCCCGTACCGCCGCCCGCCGGAGCCTGTCCCGTGCACACGTGCACCCGCAGGCCCGCGCCCCGTGCGGCCTCGGCGTCCTCGGGCCGTACGCCCGCCACCCGCACCGCCGCACTCCCCGGCCTCCGGGTGTACGTGGTGAACGTCAGCCGCTCGGCCCTCTCCCTCGGCAGCGTCACGGACGCGAGGCCCAGCCACCGGGCCACGTCCGCGCACTGCCGCTCCACCAGCACCACCGGCCCCCCGTCAGCCGGCTCCGCACCGCTCGCCCGGCGCAGATCCGCCAGGACGGCCGCGAGCCAGGGACCACGCGAGACGGCGAAGTCCTCCAGGCCCTCGGAGACCGCCGCCGGTCCCGGCGGAAGCGCCAGCGGATCCGGCGCCGGCCCACCGGGCGTCACCGCCGCCCAGTGTGGCGACCGCCACGCCTCCACCGGCAGCCGGTCGCCCGGCAGCGGCACCCCCGCCGGCAGGTGCACGGCGTGCGCGTGGAACCGAACCCCCGGCCCCCCGCCCGCCTCCCGCACGGGGACCGAACGCGCCACCAGCCGACTGCCGTCCGAAAGTGTCGCGTAGGTGAACGCCTGCGGCAGCGAACGGAGTTCACCGTCCGAGGAGTGGTCGGCCGTCCCGTCGGGAAGCTCGTAGCGCACCAGGGGCTCGATCTCCGTCAGCAGCGCCCCGGACACCCCGGCACCGACCGTCGTGAACCGGCCCGCCGTTCCCCCGTCCCCCGGCGCGGCGGAGGTGTAGTGCACCTGTGCAAGGCTCATCTGTCGGCCCTCTTCGTCCTGCCGCGCCCGGTCCCCGTGCCCACCCCGTACGGCTGGGTCCGGGGGAGAAGTCCGCAGCCGCGGGGGCGACGTTACCAAGCACGGGGAGGTGTTCCGCACGCTGCGTCAGGTACTGGCCCGAGCTGTTCGGGCCAGTACCTGACCGGTGGTTCCGGCCCCGAGGGCCGGCCGGACGCCCTCGTCGAGCGCCGCCCGGCCTTCCTGGCGGAGACCGCCTGACCGATCGGCCCGGCGAACCTATGATCGAGGCTGCGTCGAGGAGCAACGGGGGAGCGATGTGAGCGGTCATGTGCCGTCGAGAAGCGGCCGGTCGAGGCGGTCCTCCGCCCTGTGCGCGGTGGCGCTGACCGGACTGCTCGCCGGATGTTCGGGTGCGGGGGACGGTCCGGAGAGCGACGGGAGGAGCGGCGGCAGGAGCGATGCCTCCGCGAGCGCCGGTGAGCGGGCGAGCGACGGTACGGCACCGGATCCCGGCGGCGGGGCGGGAACGTCCGCCGTGCCGACGGCGACCCGGGCCCTCGAACCCGACCCCGCCCGGTCCCCCACGACCAGGGCCGCGGCCCTGGACCTCATCCGCCGGGTCATCGCCGACCCCGACAGCTTCGGCTCCGGCGTGGTGAAGCGGAGCCCGTACGAGAGCGGCCCGGCCACCTGGCCCGTCCTCGGCAAGGACTGCGTCTGGCACCAGGGCGCGCCCGGTTACGGCGTCCTCGCCACCCTCGGCCGGTCCTTCGAACTGCCCGCCTCGGCGGGGAAGGGGCCGGTGCGGCTCGCCGCGACCGTCACCGTCCACCGCACCCGCGAGGGCGCGGCCTGGGAGGTGGCGGAGTCGATCGAGGAGTCGATGCGCTGCCCCACCCAGCGGCTGCGCGACGGGGAGCTGATCGGCGGCCTGGTCGCGGGTGCGCTGTTCGGCGGCGAGGCCAACCAGAACAACTCCGACGACTTCCTGAGCGAGACGGGCCAGTACCGGAGCTCCGAACTCGGCGGGCCGCACTACTACGCCTGGCAGCAGGCGCAGGCCCACCGGTTCACCGTCTCCGTCACCGGCAAGGGGGCGAAGGGGCGCACCGAGCGGGAGATCGACGACCTGGTCGTCCAGGCGCAGGCCGCCATGCTGGTGCGGTTGCGGTCCGCCGTCGAGAAGCAGAGCTGAGGCCGGGCGATGGACGAGCTACGGCCCACCGACCCCGCCCGGATCGGCGGACACCGGCTCCTCGGCCGCCTCGGAGCGGGCGGCATGGGCGTCGTCTACCTCGGGCGCACCGACGCCGGAGCGCTCGCCGCGATCAAGGTGATCCTGCCCGAGCACGCCGGGGACGAGGACTTCCGCGCCCGCTTCCGCCGTGAGGCCGAGGCCGCCCGGCGGGTCGACAGCCCCTGGGCCGTTTCCGTCACCGGCGCGGACACCGAGGCCGAACGCCCATGGCTCGCAACGGGAGTTCGTACCCGGTCCCACGCTGTACGAGGTCGTCGCCCGGCGGGGACCGCTGCCCGCGCGCAGTGTGAAGGTCCTCGGGCGGCTGCTCGCCCGCGCGTTGGCCGCCGTGCACGCGGCGGGACTCGTGCACCGGGACGTGAAGCCGGGCAACGTCCTGCTGACGGCCGGCGGCCCCCGGCTGATCGACTTCGGGATCGCCCGCGCCGCCGACGCCACCGCCCTCACCGCCACCGGCCTGATCGTCGGCACCCCCGGCTTCCTCCCGCCCGAGCAGGCATCAGGCGGCGCGGAGCCACCGGCCGGGGCGGCCCGGTCCGGGGGCGCGGCGTCCCGGCCCACCGCGCCCGCGTCCGGCACCGGGGACGCGGCGGAAGGGCCCGCCGGCCCCGCCCCCGACGCGCCGCCCGGCGCCGCCGGGGACGTCTTCTCGCTCGGCTGCCTCCTGGCGTACGCGGCCACCGGCCGGCCGCCCTTCGGCGGCGGCGCGGCCGACGCCGTCCTGTACCGCACCGTGCACGACGCGCCCGACCTGGACGGCGTCCACGACGCGCCCCTGCGCGGGCTGCTGGAGCGGTGCCTCGCCAAGGACCCCGGCGGCCGTCCGACCGCCGCGCGACTGGACACCCTGATCTCCGAGGACGTACCGGCCGGGCCCACCGGCGGCGGGCTGCCCGAGGACGTCGTCCGGATGATCGCGGACCGGTCCGCCGCCCTGCTGGCCCTGCCCGGCATCGACGCCACCGTGGCCGTCACCGACGAACCCGCCGCCCCGCGGCCCGCGTTCTCCCGCAGGACGTTGCTCCTGCTCGCCGGCGGTGGCGCACTCGCCCTCGGGGCCGGGGCCTTGGCCGCCGTACGTCTCGCCCGCGACGAACCCTCCACCGGCGGCGGGGACGGAGCCCCCGGCGGAAGCCGCTGGATCATCGGCCTGCACGCCGACCTCACCGGACCCCGCAGCGCCGCCGGGCGTGCCCAGGAACGCGGTGTCCGGCTCGCCGTCGACCGCTTCAACGCCCTCGGCGACCCGCCCTTCCGGCTCGCCGTGAAGGTGCTCGACGACCAGGGGGACCCCGTCCGCTCCGCGCGGGTGGCCGAGGAGTTCGCCCGCGACCCGGAGGTCATCGCCGTCATCGGCCCCACCGGCGACGAGGCGGCCGGGGCGGCCCTGCCCGCGTACGACGAGGCCGCGCTGCCGGTCCTGACGGTGTCCGCCCTCCAGATCTCCTTCCCGAAACGGGCCAACGCCTCCTTCTTCCAGGCCGCCCCCTCCTACGCCGCGCTCGCCGTCCCCGTCGTCCACCGCCTGCTGCTGCGCCCCGACGTCGAGCGGCTGGGCATCCTGGTCGACCGGGCCGGCGGGCAGGCGGCGTACCAGGCGGGTTACGCGACCAACCTGCTGACCCCCCAGCTCACCACGGGCACCACCCACCCCCGCGTGGTGCCCGCCGGGACCACCGTCTTCGACCCGGTCCTCACCGACCTCCTGTCGAACCGGAGCGACGCCCTCTTCTACGCCGGTGACGCGGCCGGCGCCTCACGGGCCGCCCGCATCCTGGCCGAGCTCTCCTTCGCCGGACCGCGCATGGCCCAGCACACCGTCATGGGGCCGGAGTTCCTGGAACAGGCGGGAGCGGCGGCCGAGGGCTGGGAGTTCGTCGCCCCGTTCACCGACGCGGCCGCCCCGGCCGCCGCGACGTTCGCCGCCGCCCACCGCAAACGCTTCGGCGCCGAACCCGCCGCCTGGTCGGCCGAGGCGTACGACGTGGCGGGGCTCGTCGCCCGCGAACTGGCATCCGTGGCGGAGGCCGCCGCGAGGGGCACGGCCGGTCCGGCGAAGGGAACGGCGTCCCCGGCGAAGGTGAGCGCGACACCCTCCGGCGACGGCCTGCCCACCCGGTCCGCGCTCTCCGCCGCGATCGCCGCGACCCGGTACGAGGGGATCTCGCGCACCTACGCGTTCGACGAGGAGCGTCAGCAACTCGTCGGCCAGGACGCCCACCTGTACCGGGTGAAGGACGGCCGCATCCGCTACCTCGGCCCCGCCCCGAAGCCGAAGGACTGACGTGCGGCCCCTCACCTCCGAGGACCCCCGCGCGGTCGGCCCGTACCGCACCCTCGTCCGGCTCGGCGCGGGCGGGATGGGCGTGGTCTACCTGGCGCGTTCGGCGGGCGGCGCGCTCGCCGCCGTCAAGGTGATCCGGGCCGAGCACGCCGCCGACCCCGGCTTCCGCGCCCGGTTCCGCCGGGAGGCCGAGGCCGCCGCCCGGATCACCGGCCCGTGGGTGGTGCCGGTGCTCGGCGCGGACACCGAGGCCCCCGAGCCGTGGCTGGCGACCGCGTACGTTCCCGGCCCCTCGCTGGGCGAGGCGGTGGGAGCCGGCGGACCACTGCCCACCGCGACCGTCCGGGCACTCGGGAGCCGGCTGGCGGACGCCCTGGCCTCGGTCCACGCGGCGGGGCTGATCCACCGTGACGTCAAGCCCGGCAACGTGCTGCTGGCCCTCGACGGCCCCCGCCTCATCGACTTCGGGATCGCCCGCCACGAGGGCGCCTCCGCGCTGACCGCCACCGGCGCGGTGATCGGGACGCCCGGCTACCTGGCCCCCGAGCAGGCGTCGGCCGGGCCGCTGGGGCCGCCGTGCGACGTGTTCTCGCTCGGCTGCGTCCTCGTGTACGCGGCGACCGGGCGCGGTCCGTTCGGCGAGGGCGGCGGCGCGGGCGCCCTGTTCCGCACCGTCCACGAGGACCCCGACCTGACGGAGGTGCCGCCCGGTCTGGCTTCCTTGATCACCGACTGCCTGGCCAAGGACCCGGCCGCCCGCCCCACCGCCATCCAGGTCCGCGACGCCGTGGCGGCGGGCGGCCGGGATGCACGGGACGGAGAGGACCCGGCCGGGCCCCACGGCGCGTACCCGGCCGGGACGAGGGACCCGCGCGAGTCCCTGACCCGCTGGGGAGCCCCGGACCCGCACGACACGCCCCTCATCCCCTGGCACATGCCCGCCGGACTCTCCGCGTCGGTCGCCGAGCGGGCCGCCGCCGCCCTCGCCCTGCCGGACCCCGACCCCCTCCCCGTCACACCCGCCGCCCCCGGCCCCGCCGGGAGCGGGCCCGGCGGTCCGACGCGCCGAAGGCTCTCCACCCGCCGGGGCCTGCTGACCGCCGGGGCGGCCGGAGCCGTCGTCCTCGCCGGCGGGTCCACCGCGACCTGGCTCGCCCTGCGCAAAGGCGGCACGGGCGGACGGCCGGCGGGGTCCGGGACGACGCCCACGTACACCATCGGCCTCCACGCCGACCTCGGCGGCCCCGGCCGGGCCACCGGCCTGGCCCATCGGCGCGGCGCCCAGCTCGCCGTCGCCGATCACAACGCCCGTGAGGACAAGGCGTTCCGGCTCGCCCTGCGCACCGAGGACGACGCGGGAGACCCGGCGGCCGCGCTCCGGGCCGCCGGGAGGCTGGCGGAGGACCCCTCGGTCGTCGCGGTCCTCGGACCCACCGGGGACGTGCTGCGCGAGGACGTCGTCCAGCGGTACGGCGCGGCGCGGCTGGCCACGGTCGTCGTCGCGGCGGGCTCCAGCAGGGTCGGGACCGGCACCGGCCTGCGCCTCTGCCTGACCCGCCCCCTGGACCGCATGCTCGCCCCCGGCCTCATCGGCTTCCTCGCCGCCAACCGCCCCTCGGCCCGCGTGCTCCTCGTCGAGGACACGGCCGACGACGGCCTCGGAGCCGAGACCGGGCGCCTGTTCCGCAGCGCCCCGCCCGCCGGGACCACGCTCGTCGACCACCCCCTCGCCCGAGGCGGCGCGGGGTTCGGCGCGGCCGCCCGCAAAGCCGTCGGCGGCCGGGCCGACGCGGTGGTGTACGCGGGCGGCGACGCGTCCCGAGCCGCCCGGCTCGCCACCGCGCTGGCGGCGGAGGGCTTCACCGGGGACCGGCTCGCCGCCGGGCCCGCCCTGGGCCCCGCCTTCCTCGACGGCGCGGGCGGGGCCGCCGACGGCTGGATCTTCGCCGAGGCGTACGCCGACCCCGCCGCCCTCCCCTCGGCCAGGGCCTTCACCGCCGCCCACCGCAAGCGCTTCGGCGCGCCCCCGGCGACCTGGGCGGCCGAGGCGTACGACGCGGTCGGCCTGATCGCCCGCGCCGCCGGGACGACCAGCGCCTCGGGGGAGGTGCGCCACGGCATCGGCGGGCGCCTCGTGCGGACCGAGCACCGGGGGATCGTGCGCACTCTCGCCTTCGACGCCTCCACCCGCCAGGTACGCGTCCCGGACGGGATCTTCCTCCACCGGATCGAGCGGGGCCGCCCCCGCTTCCTCGGCCCCTACGGCGACGTCCGGGCGGAGTGAGCCCGCGGGGGCGGAGTGAGCTCGTACGGCGACGTCCGGGCGCGGTGACCCGCGTGACGGGTCGTGCGGTGCCGGGCCGGGGAGCGGCCCAGGGGCAGCGGTCGTGAAGCCACCGCCGGTGAAGCCGGGGCCAGGCGTGAAGATCTTCTGCGGGCGCGCTTAAGAAATCCTCGATGGACCCGGGCCCCGTCGTACGGCAGATTGCTCCGTGACGGCCGAGGATGGCGCGTGGAGCCGTACGACGTGCGGCCCGTACGCCGTGCGCACGGTCCGCAGCCGTGACGTGCGCGCGACGTGCGGCCGGACACCGTGCTCCGCCCCGGCCCGCCGTGCCCCCGCCACCGGGGGCGACCCACCGATAACCACCGCAGACCACCCCGGGGGCCGCAGGTTCTTCCGACCTGCCCCGAGGCACCGGGGCATCCACTCGCGTACCGACGTCAGGGAGCCACAGCCGTGAAGGCACTCGTCAAGCAGAAGGCCGAGCCCGGACTGTGGCTGATGGACGTGCCGGAGCCGGAGTACGGCCCCACCGACGTCCTGATCAAGGTCCTGCGCACCGGCATCTGCGGCACCGACCTGCACATCCGCGCCTACGACGGCTGGGCCCAGCAGGCGGTCACCACCCCGCTGATCCTCGGCCACGAGTTCGTGGGCGAGGTCGCCGCGCTCGGTTCCGACGTCGCGGACGTCGCGGTCGGGGACCTGGTCAGCGGCGAGGGCCACCTCGTCTGCGGCAAGTGCCGCAACTGCCTCGCCGGCCGCCGCCACCTCTGCCGCTCCACCATCGGCCTCGGTGTCGGCCGGGACGGGGCGTTCGCGGAGTACGTGGTCCTGCCCGCCTCCAACGTGTGGGTGCACCGGGCCCCCGTCGACCTCGACATCGCGGCGATCTTCGACCCGTTCGGCAACGCCGTGCACACCGCGCTCTCCTTCCCGCTGGTCGGCGAGGACGTCCTCATCACCGGCGCGGGGCCGATCGGCATCATGGCCGCCGCCGTCGCGAAGCACGCCGGGGCCCGCAACGTCGTCATCACCGACGTCAGCGAGGCCCGCCTCGACCTCGCCCGCAAGGTCGGCGTCAGCCTCGCCCTGAACGTCGCGGAGCACACCATCGCCGACGGCCAGCAGAAGCTCGGCCTGCGCGAGGGCTTCGACATCGGCCTGGAGATGTCCGGCCGCCCCGAGGCGATGCGCGAGATGGTCGCCAACATGACGCACGGCGGCCGGATCGCCATGCTCGGCCTGCCCGCCGAGGAGTTCGCCGTCGACTGGGCCCGGATCGTCACCTCGATGATCACCGTCAAGGGCATCTACGGCCGCGAGATGTTCGAGACCTGGTACGCCATGTCCGTCCTGCTGGAGGGCGGCCTCGACCTCGCCCCCGTGATCACCGGCCGGTACGGCTTCCGCGACTTCGAGGCGGCCTTCGACGACGCCGCGAGCGGCCTCGGCGGCAAGGTCATCCTCGACTGGACCGCCTGAGACCGACCGACCGCACCCTTTAAGGAACCCGCATGTTCGACTCCGTACGCGACGACCTGCGCACCACCCTCGACGAGATCCGCGCCGCCGGGCTGCACAAGCCCGAGCGTGTGATCGGCACCCCGCAGTCCGCGACCGTCGAGGTCACCTCCGGCGGCCGCCCCGGTGAGGTCCTCAACTTCTGCGCCAACAACTACCTGGGCCTCGCCGACCACCCCGAGGTGATCGCCGCCGCCCACGAGGCGCTGGACCGCTGGGGCTACGGGATGGCCTCGGTCCGCTTCATCTGCGGCACCCAGGAGGTCCACAAGGAGCTGGAGCAGCGGCTCTCGGCCTTCCTCGGCCAGGAGGACACGATCCTCTACTCCTCCTGCTTCGACGCCAACGGCGGCGTCTTCGAGACGCTGCTCGGTCCCGAGGACGCGGTCATCTCCGACGCCCTCAACCACGCCTCCATCATCGACGGCATCCGGCTCTCCAAGGCCAAGCGCCACCGCTACGCCAACCGCGACATGGCCGAGCTGGAGACGCAGCTCAAGGAGGCGTCCGGGGCGCGCCGCCGCCTGATCGTCACCGACGGCGTGTTCTCCATGGACGGGTACGTCGCCCCGCTCCAGGAGATCTGCGACCTGGCCGACCGCTACGACGCCATGGTCATGGTCGACGACTCGCACGCCGTCGGCTTCGTCGGCCCCGGCGGCCGCGGCACCCCCGAACTGCACGGCGTCATGGACCGGGTCGACATCATCACCGGCACGCTCGGCAAGGCGCTCGGCGGGGCCTCCGGCGGTTACGTCGCGGCCCGCGCGGAGATCGTCGCCCTGCTGCGCCAGCGCTCGCGCCCGTACCTCTTCTCCAACACCCTCGCCCCGGTCATCGCCGCCGCCTCCCTGAAGGTCATCGACCTGCTGGAGTCCGCCGGGGACCTGCGTGAGCAACTGGCCGCCAACACCGAGCTGTTCCGCGGCCGGATGACCGAGGAGGGCTTCGACATCCTCCCCGGCGACCACGCCATCGCCCCCGTCATGATCGGTGACGCGGGCAAGGCCGGCCGGATGGCCGAACTGCTCCTGGAGCGTGGCGTGTACGTGATCGGCTTCTCGTACCCCGTCGTCCCGCAGGGCGCGGCCCGCATCCGCGTCCAGCTCTCGGCCGCGCACTCCACCGGCCGATGTGAACCGCGCCGTGGACGCGTTCGTCGACGCGCGGGCCGCGCTGGACGCGGAGGCGTGATCCCCTGACCGGGCGTCGTCCCCTCGCCGGGTGACGCCGCTCGCCGGGTCGGGCACTCCGCCGCGACCCGGGACAATGGGTACATGATCGATGCGCGGCGGCTGCGAATCCTCCGTGCGGTGGCCGACCACCGCACGGTGACCGCGGCCGCCGCCGCGTTGTACCTGACGCCCTCCGCCGTCTCCCAGCAGCTCGCCGCCCTGGAGCAGGAGACGGGCCACCGTCTCGTCGAACGCGGGGCGCGCGGGGCGCGGCTCACCGCCGCCGGGGAGATCCTGCTCAGCCACACCAATCTGGTCCTGGCCCAGCTGGAGCGGGCCGAGGCGGAGCTGGCCGACTACAGCGCGGGTGTCGCCGGTACGGTCACGGTCGCCGCGTTCGCCACCGGCATCGGCCTCGTCCTCGCCCCCGCCCTCACCGAGCTGGCCCGCACCGCGCCCGGCATCCGGGTCAAGGTCCAGGACGCCGAGGGCGACGCGAGCGTGCCGATGGTGCTGGACCGGCAGGTCGATGTGGCGGTGGCCGTCGAGTACCGGGGCGCGCCCGCCGAGGACGACCGCCGCCTCACCCGCGTCCCCCTGTACTCGGAGCCGTTCGACGCGGTGCTGCCCGTGGACCACCGGCTCGCGGACCAGGACCAGGTGGCGGTCGCGGACCTCGCCAAGGACCCGTGGATCGGCCCGTACCCCGGCAACCCGTGCCATGACGTGGTGGTCCTGGCCTGCGAGTTCGCCGGGTTCGCCCCCCACCTGGAGCACTCGTCGGACGATTTCCGTGCCGTCGTCGCCCTGGCCGGGGCGGACGCGGGGGTGGCCCTGGTGCCGCGCTCCGCGCTGCGCGGGATGGAGCTGACCGGGGTGGTCGTCCGCCCGGTCGAGGGCAGCGCCCCCACCCGCCGGGTCTTCGCCGCCGTACGCCAGGGGGCCGAGGGCCATCCGCTGATCCGGCCGGTGCTGGACGCGATGGAGGCGGTGGCCGTACGGGAGACGGATCTGGCGGCCGGCAGGCCCTGACCCCCGTGGGTCCCGCTCAGGCGGTGCGGGGCTGGAGCAGGTCCCAGCGGTTGCCGTAGAGGTCCTCGAAGACCGCGACCGACCCGTACGTCTCGTGCCGGGGCTCCTCCAGGAACCGCACCCCGGCCGCCCGCATCCGCGCGTGGTCGGCCGCGAAGTCCTCGGTGTGCAGGAAGAAGCCGACCCGGCCGCCGGTCTGCGCCCCCACCGCCGCACCCTGCGCCTCGTCCTTCGCGCGGGCCAGCAGGAGGCCCGTACCGGGCGCGGCCCCGCGCGGGCGCACCACCACCCAGCGGGAGCCGTCGCCCCGGTCGGTGTCCTCGGCCACCGTGAAGCCGAGCGCGTCGCGGTAGAACGCGACCGCCTCGTCGTAGTCGCGGACAACCAGGGTGACCAGGGCGATCTGGGACATGGCGGGACCCTCCAGGGATGCTGCGGCGGTGAGGTTATACGTAACACTATCCTCTCGGCCCCGGAAGCCGCCGCCCCGGCGCCGGGACGTAGCCGCCCCGCATCCCGGACGCCGCCGCGCCGGCCGCGGCGTTCCGGCCGCCCCGGACCCCCGTCGCCCGCGCGGCCCCGGCGTCCTGCCCGGCGGGGGCCGCCCGCGCCTGCCCGGCCGCGGTCTCCCGGCACAATGTCCCGCATGCACATCGTGGACGGGACGAGCGGCGGCGGCCGGGCCGCGCTGGCGGAGCGGGCCCGCACGCTCGCGGAGTCCGGACGGCGCGCCCTCCTCGGGATCGCGGGCCCGCCCGGAGCCGGGAAGTCCACCCTCGCGGCACAGCTGGTCGCGGCCCTGGACGGGCGCGCCGCCCTCGTCCCGATGGACGGCTTCCACCTGGCCGCCGCCGAGCTGGCCCGCCTCGGCCGCGCCGACCGCAAGGGCGCGCCCGACACCTTCGACGCGGCCGGGTACGCGGCCCTGCTGCGGAGGCTGCGCGCGCCGGACCCGGTCCACGCGGTCTACGCCCCGGCGTTCGACCGGTCCCTGGAGGAACCGGTCGCGGGCGCCCTCCCGGTGGGGCCGGACGTCCCGCTCGTCATCACCGAGGGCAACTACCTGCTGCACGACGACGGCCCCTGGGGCGAGGTGCGCGGGCTGCTGGACGAGGTGTGGTTCCTGGACCTCGACCCGGTGGTCCGGGCGGGCCGGCTCGTCGACCGCCACGTCCGCCACGGGCGGCCCCGGCCCCGCGCCGAGGAGTGGGTGGCCCGGTCCGACGAGGCCAACGCCCGGCTGGTGGAGCGGGGCCGCGACCGCGCCGATGTGCTCGTGCGGCTGACGCGGGCCGAGGCCTGACAGGCACACGCACGCGTCATCCTGGCCGAGATCCGATGGCCGCGTACGCCCACCGGGCGGCCGGGATCGGGCAGGATGCTCCGTGCCGTGTCGTACCGCCAGGAGGCCCCGATGTCCCGCCCCAGCCCGTCCGCCGAGCACTCCGTCCCGCCGCCCTTCACCGCCGACGACTACCGGGCCCGGATGGCGCGGGCCGCCGAGTCCGCCGCCGAGGCCGGACTCGCCGGGGTCGTCGTCGCGCCCGGACCCGACCTCGTCCACCTCACCGGCTACCGCCCCGTGAGCACGGAACGCCTCACCCTCCTCGTCCTGCGGGCCGGCCACGACCCCGTGCTGGTGGTCCCGACGCTGGAGGCCCCCGACGCGGCCGCCGCCACCGGTGCTCCCGCCCTCACCCTGCGGGACTGGACCGACGGCAAGGACCCGTACGCGGTGACCGCTCCCCTGCTGGACGCCGAGGGCCGTTTCGGGGTCAGCGACAATGCCTGGGCGATGCATCTTCTGGGCCTGCAACGGGAGTTGCCCGGCACCTCCTACACCCCGCTCACCGAGGCGCTGCCGATGCTCCGGGCGGTGAAGGACGCCGCCGAGCTGGAACGGCTCGCCGCCGCCGGGGCCGCCGCCGACGCCACGTACGAGGAGATCCTCAAGGTGCGCTTCTCCGGCCGCCGGGAGACCGACGTGGCCACCGACCTCGCCGCACTGCTGCGGGAGTTCGGCCACTCCCAGGTGGACTTCACGGTCGTCGGCTCCGGCCCCAACGGGGCCAACCCGCACCACGAGGCGGGGGAGCGCACCATCGAGCGGGGCGACATGGTCGTCCTCGACTTCGGCGGACTCAAGCACGGTTACGGCTCCGACACCTCCCGTACGGTCCACGTCGGGGAGCCCACCGCCGAGGAGCAGCGGGTCCACGACATCGTCCGCGAGGCCCAGGCGGCGGGCTGCGCCGCCGTGCGGCCCGGCGTCGCCTGCCAGGAGATCGACCGTGCGGCCCGCGCGGTGATCACCGAGTTCGGCTACGGCGACCGGTTCATCCACCGCACCGGCCACGGCATCGGCGTCACCACCCACGAGCCGCCCTACATGATCGAGGGCGAGGAGCAGCCGCTCGTCCCCGGCATGTGCTTCTCCGTGGAGCCGGGCATCTACCTTCCGGGCCGGTTCGGCGTCCGGATCGAGGACATCGTGGCGGTGACCGAGGACGGCGGGCGGCGGCTCAACACCACCGCCCGCGAACTGGCCGTCGTGGAGTAGGACGTCGGGGTCGAGCCGCCGGGGCGAGGCGGCCGGGTCAGTCGTCCGCCAGCACCACGCACGACTCCGGCGGCAGGTGCAGCACCCCGTCCGGCCCCGGCGCCTCCACCGGCTCCCAGGCTGCCAGCACCCGCCCGCCGGAACGCCGGTGGCGGCCGTGGCCGAGCGGGATCGCGGCCGGCTCGTCCGCCAGGTTCACCACGACCCGCAGGTCCCCCCTGCGGTACGCGAACCACCGGGCGTCCTCGTCGAACGCGGTCTTCACCGACGCCAGATCGGGATCGTGCAGATCGGGCAACGTGCGGCGCAGCGCGATGAGTTCGCGGTACCAGGCGAGCAGCCGTGCGTGCGGTTCGCGCTCCGGCTCGGTCCAGTCGAGGCAGGAGCGGTCCCGCGTCGCGGGGTCCTGCGGGTCGGGAATCTCCTCCTCCGCCCAACCGTGCGCCCCGAACTCCCGCCGTCTGCCGTTGCGTACGGCCTCCGCCAGCTCCGGGTCCGTGTGGTCGGTGAAGAACTGCCAGGGGGTGCGCGCCCCCCACTCCTCACCCATGAACAGCATCGGGGTGAACGGTCCGGTCAGCACGAGGGCGGCGGCGCACGCCTGGAGGCCGGGGGAGAGGGAGGAGGCCAGCCGGTCGCCCAGCGCCCGGTTGCCGATCTGGTCGTGCGTCTGCGCGTACCCGACGAAGCGGTGTGCCGGGGTGCGGGACACGTCCACCGGGCGGCCGTGGGTGCGGCCCCGGAAGCTGGAGAAGGTCCCGTCGTGGAAGAACGCCGACGTCACCGTCTTGGCGAGGGCGGCGAGCGGGGCGCGGGCGAAGTCGGCGTAGTAGCCCCGGGACTCGCCGGTGAGCGCGGTGTGCAGGGCGTGGTGGAAGTCGTCGTTCCACTGGGCGTGCAGCCCGAGGCCGCCCGCCGGGCGCGGCGTCGTGGTGCGCGGGTCGCAGAGATCGGACTCGGCGATCAGCCCGAGCGGCCTGCCGACCTCGGCGGCCAGCGCGTCCACCGCCGTCGACAGCTCCTCCAGGAACGTGAGCGCGCGGGTGTCGGCCAGCGCGTGCACCGCGTCCAGGCGCAGCCCGTCGAGCCGGTAGTCGCGCAGCCAGGCCAGCGCGCTGCCCAGCAGGAACGCCCGCACCTCGTCGGAGCCGGGCGCGTCCAGGTTGACCGCCGCGCCCCACGGGGTGTGGTGGGTGTCGGTGAAGTACGGGCCGAAAGCGGGCAGGTGGTTGCCGGAGGGGCCCAGATGGTTGTGGACGACGTCCAGGACCACCCCGAGCCCCAGCCCGTGTGCTGTGTCGACAAAGCGCTTCAGCCCCTCGGGGCCGCCGTACGGCTCGTGCACCGCCCACAGCGAGACGCCCTCGTATCCCCAGCCGTTGACGCCCGGGAACGGGCAGACGGGCATCAGCGACACATGGGTGACGCCCAGCTCGGCGAGATGGCCCAGCCGGGCCGCCGCCGCGTCGAAGGTGCCCTCCGGGGTGTACGTGCCCACGTGCAGCTCGTAGAGCACGGCACGGTTGAGCCGCCGTCCCTCCCACGCGGTGCGCCAGGCGTAGGCGGCCTGGTCGACGACCGCGCTCGGCCCGTCCGGCCCGTCCGGCTGCCGCCGCGAGCGGGGGTCCGGCAGCAGCGGCCCGTCGTCCACCCGGAAGCCGTACCGGTCCCCGTCCGATGCCTCCGCCTCGGCCGTCCACCACCCCTCGCGCCCCGGATCGCGCTCCATCGGGGACCGGACCTCCGCCGCCTCCAGCACGACCGAGTCCGCCCCGGGGGCCCACACCTCGAACTGCATCCACCACTCCTCGTCGCCGGCCGGGGCGCGCGGCCACCCGGCGGGCTCCACGATCCACGCGACGGACTCTGTTCCCGCCGGCCACCGGCCATTAAGGTCTGGTCCTGATCATTGCCCGGCGAGGTTCCCGCTCATACAGGTTTTGTTCACGCGCACTGCTTTCGCTCATACGTACGGCTGCTGGAGGCCGCGATGACCCTGCCGATCTTCCCGCCCGGCTTCCTCTGGGGAGCCTCCGCCTCCGCCTTCCAGACCGAGGGGGCGGTCGACGCGGACGGCAAGGGCCCCTCCGGATGGGACGCCTTCGCCGCACAGCCGGGCCGGATCAAGGACGGCACGGACACCACCCGCGGCACCGGCTTCCACGCCCGCTACCGCGAGGACGTCGCCCTGCTCGCCGGGCTCGGGGCCGACGCCTTCCGGTTCTCCGTCAGCTGGCCCCGCGTGGTGCCCGGCGGCAGCGGAGCCGTCAACGCCGACGGGCTCGACTTCTACGACCGGCTCGTCGACGAGCTGTGCGCCCACGGCATCACCCCCGCCCCGACCCTCTACCACTGGGACACCCCGCTCCCGCTGGAGGAGGCCGGCGGCTGGCTCCACCGGGACACCGCCTACCGCTTCGCCGAGTACGCGGGCATCGTCGCCGAACGCCTCGCCGACCGGGTCCCGATGTGGATCACCGTCAACGAGCCGGCCGAGGTCACCCTGCTGGGCTACGCGCTCGGCGAGCACGCCCCCGGCCGCACCCTCCTCTTCGACGCCCTGCCCGCCGCCCACCACCAGCTCCTCGCCCACGGCCTCGCCGTCCGCGCCCTGCGCGCGGCGGGCGCGGACAACATCGGCGCGGCCTTCTCGCACGCCCCGGTCTGGACGGCGGGCGACACCGACGAGGACCGCTTCGGCGCGGAGCTGTACGACACCCTCACCAACTGGCTCTTCGCGGACCCCGTCCTCACCGGCCGCTATCCGGACGAGAGCCTCGCCGCCCTGATGCCCGGCCCGGCCGCGGACGACCTGAAGGTCATCTCCACCCCGCTCGACTGGTACGGCGTCAACTACTACAACCCCACCCTCGTCGGAGCTCCCCGCCCGGAGGCCCTGGAGACCTTCTCCGGCTTCACGATGCCCGCGGAACTCCCCTTCGGCATACGCGAGATCGAGGGGTACGAGAAGACCGGCTTCGGCTGGCCGGTGGTCCCCGAAGGGCTCACCGAGATCATCACCACGCTGCACACCCGCTACGGCGACCGCCTCCCGCCGCTCTACATCACCGAGAACGGCTGCGCCCTGGAGGAACCCCACGCCGACGACCGCCGCATCGCCTACCTGGAGAGCCACCTCACCGCCCTGCGCGCGGCGATGGACGCCGGGGTGGACGTACGCGGCTACTTCACCTGGTCCCTCACCGACAACGTCGAATGGACGGAGGGCGCCTCCCAGCGGTTCGGCCTGGTCCACATCGACTACGAGACCCTGACCCGCACGCCCAAGAAGTCCTACGCCTGGTATGCCGACCTGATCCGCGCCCAGAAGGCCGGGAAGCGGAATCCGGCGGCCGAAAAGGCTTACGCGACGCCCCCCGAGTGATCGATACTTCCCGCCATGGTCGCTTCATGGTGGTCCCGCGCCCAACTGGGGATCTTCGTTCACTGGACACCCGCATCCGTCCCCGGCTGGGCCCCGCCCCACGTGCCCGCCGCCGAACTCCCGGCGGCGGGACGGCGTGCGCCGCTGGGCTGGACCTCGTACGCGGAGTGGTACGAGAACGCGCTCCGCTTCCCCGGCTCCCCGGTCGCCGCCCACCACCGCGCCACCTACGGGAAGCGCCCCTACACGGAGTTCGGCCGCGACTTCGAGGACGGGCTCGCCACCTGGGACCCGACCGCCTGGGCCCGCGCCTTCCGGGAGGCCGGGGCCGGATACGCGGTCCTCGTCACCAAGCACCACGACGGCTTCTGCCTCTGGCCCTCCGGGACGAAGAACCCGCACCGCCCCGGCTGGCACACCACCCGCGACGTGGTCGGTGAATTCGCCGAAGCCGTACGGGCCGAGGGCCTGCGCTTCGGCGTCTACTACTCCGGCGGACTCGACTGGACCTTCGACGACCGGCCCATCGGCACCGCCGCCGACATGTTCTCCGCCGTCCCGCGCGGCGGCTACCCCGCCTACGCGGACGCGCAGCTGCGCGAGCTGATCCGCCGGTACCGCCCCGACATCCTCTGGAACGACATCGCCTGGCCCGCCTCCGCCCAGGAGATCCGCTCGCTGGTCGACTTCTACCGGTTCACCGTTCCGCACGGTGTCGTCAACGACCGGCTGCTGCCCTACGCGCCGCACTGGCGGGCTCTGACCCTGCCCGGCGCCAAGGCGCTCCACACCTGGTGGGACCGCCGGACGGTGGCGCGGGGCGAGGGCTTCGTCCCGCGCACACCGCCCGTCTTCGACTTCCGCACCCCGGAGTACGCCCGCTACGACGGCTCCGATCCGTACGAGATCACCCGCGGCGTGGACCACAGCTTCGGCTACAACCGCAACTCCGGCCCGGACGCCTTCATCGACCGGGCGGCGCTGACCTCACTGGTCCGCGACACGGCGGCCGACGGCGGGAACGTGCTGCTCAACGTGGGACCGCGCGGCGAGGACGCGACGATCCCCGCCGAGCAGCGGCTCCGCCTGGAGTGGCTGGCCGAGGAGGCCGGGGCGCTCACACCAGGTGGATCCGTTCCTGGGTGACCGGGTATCCGGCGCGGGCGAACGCGGCGGCCATCGGCACATTGCCCCGGTCCGTCGCGGCGGCGACGAACGAGGCACCCTCCTCGACCAGGAAGCGCGTGCACTCCACCAGCAGGTCGTAGCCGTAGCCGTGCCCGCGCGCCTCGGGAACGACCCCGATGAAGCCGACGCAGGGACCCGAGGGGTTGTGCGCGGGCACCTGGATGCCCGCCACCTCCCCGTCCGGCGTGTACGCGAGCCGCAGCCACTCCCTCGGCGACGGGCACCAGTGGAAGAAGTCCAACTCCTCCCGCGCCGCGGCCTCCAGACCTCCGGGGCCCTCGATGGCCCGGCGGGCGTGGGCGTCCAGCGTGGACGCGTGTACGCGGCGCAGCACGTCGAGGACCACCTCGTCGTCCGGCTCGGGGCGGTGGACGAGCCGCCCGGTCCGCTCCGGCAGCGGGCATCCGGGGGTCCACCGGTACTGATAGCGCTCGACCAGCGGCTCCAGACCGGCCGCCGTCGCGGCGGAGACCCGCCCCTCGACGGCCGCCCGCACCACCGGGTCGTCCCGCCAGCCGGCGGGCGCGATCAGCTCGTACTCCTTGTCGAACGGGGCGCGGCGCAGGAGTTCGGCGCCCGCCTCCGCCTCCCCGTCCGCGAAGTCGAACCAGTTGAGCAGCACGGGCTCGGTGTCGTCGGGCCCGCCCCACCAGGCGGCCCTGGCCACCACCGTGCCGTCGCGCAGGGCGACCCAGGTCCAGTCGGGACGGTACTCGCCGCCGTCGGTGGTCGAGGTGTAGCGGTGGCCGAACGCCCCACGGCCGACGAGGGCGGCGTCCTGAAAAGAGTGGAAAAGACCGGCGTCGCTCGGGGTGAGCGCGCGGATGACCGGATCGGTCATGAAGAGATCCTCCGGGGAGAAACGCGGCACTCCCGGTCAGACGGAGTCCGACACCGCCCGGTGGACGGGGCGGGAGCGCGCGGATGGGATGAAGCTGCGGATGCCGGCGGTACCGGTGGTGTTCGCACGCACGGTCCCCCCTCCCTTCACGGCCTCGACCGATGTCGGTGCCGACCGTAGCGGCGGCCCGCGCACGCCGTCCACCGAATTCGACCGGGCGGTCCCCGCGCCCCGCGGGGCGTCCCCGCGGAGGGTTCCGCCGGGGAGCGGCGCAGGTCAGCGGCGAGGAAACACGGGCTCGTCTGGACACTCCGGGCCCTTCGGCCCGACAATCGTCGACGTGACATCCTCCTCCGAGTTCCACACGGGTTCCGCGCGGCTGTCGGACGCCCAGCGCGACCGTGTCCTCGGCGCGCTCAGAGAGGGTGCCGCCCAGGGCAAGCTGTCGCACGACACCTTCATGCGCCGCATGGAACTCGCCCTCGCGGCCCGGCGTCCGGAGGAGCTGGCGGTCCTCACCTCCGACCTGGACGGTGGAGGCCGCTGGTCCCAGGGACTGGTCCGCGCGGTGGGCGGGATCTCCGCCTTCCCCGGACGGCTGCGCCGAGCCTGGCAGACCGAGCGGCTCCCCAAGCTGCTGCTGCCCGTGCCCGGACCGCACCCGCTCCTCATCGGCCGCGACCCGGCGAACGGACTGCGCCTCAACCACGAGACGGTCTCCCGGCTGCACGCCGAACTCCGCGCGCTGAACGGCCGCTGGCTGCTGCGCGACCTCGGCTCCACCAACGGCACCTGCGTCAACGGCCAGCGGCTCGTCGGCTCCATCCCGGTGCGGGACGGGGACCAGGTGAGCTTCGGCCACATGAGCTTCCGCCTCACCGCCCCCGCCCACCGGCCGCTCGAACTGCCGCCGCCGCCCGAGCCCCGCCCACCGGCCGCCGCACAGCCCGAACTGCCGAGACAGCACGCGCCGGGCCCGCAGCCGGGCGCCCTGGAGGGGCCACGGCCGGGGGCGGCGCCTCCGCCGCCCGCGGGCGCGTATCCGCCGCCCGCCCCGGAGCGCCCGCGGCCCGGTGAGCTGTCTCCGCCGCATGTCCCGGACCGGCCACCCCACGTCTCGGGGCGGCCGTCGCCCGGCCCCGAGCTGCCGCCGCCCGGCCCCGGCCGGGCTCCGCACCCGCCCGAGCCTCCGCGTCCGGAGGCATGAGCCCCGCGCTCGCCCGGCCCACCCGCCGATCCGCCCCCGGCGACCGTCGGAACGGAGCCTGGCGGCCCCGACGCCCCCTCACCCGAACGGCCGTACGCTCCCTGCGGCGTGTCTCGGCCGGTGGTCCCCTGGGAGAGTGCGCGCCGACCACCGGCGCACCGACTCCAGGGGGCTGGGGATGCCGGCCGACCGCCCCGAAGTCCTGCCCGACGCCCGTCGCCCGCACCGGATCGCGGGCGGGCAGCCGGGGCTCCTCGCTCCGGGAGCCACGACGGACCCGTACCGGCTGCGCCTCTACCGCCTGCTGCGTACCGAGTACCCCCTCGGCTACGACCCGGTCCTGGACGCCTGGCTGTTGAGCCGGTACGCGGACGTCGCCCTGGCCCTCACCGACCCCCGGTTCACCGGCTACCCGCACGACGGGGTCCCGCGCGGCCTGGCGGCCGTCCCGCTCGGCCTCTGCCGGGGCGGCCTGGTCTGCACCCCGGCCGCCTGGCCGTTCCACACCGTCGAACCGGTCGTCGAGCGGACCGCGTACGTTTTGGCCCGCCGGATCTCCGGACGCGACCGGGCCGACCTGGTCGCCGACTTCTGCCGCTGGCTGCCCACCGGAGCGGCCGCGGCGGTCTCCCCCGCGGGCCTGAACGGCCGGTACCGGGGCGACCTGCGGCGGCGGACCGGCCGTGGAGCCGACGACTGCGCCGCCTCCACCGCGCTGCGCGAGCACGCCCTCGCCTCGTTCCTGGCGAACATGCTGGACGACCCCGATCTGCGGGCCGCCGCGACAGCCGGAGAACCGGCCGGGCACAGCGCCGCGACGTTGCTCGGGCGGGCCTGGGCCGAGACCCTGCGCCGCGATCCGCCGGTCCAGATCGTGCTGCGCCGCACCCGTACCGCCGTGGCCGTCAGCGGCGGCACGCTCCCCGCCGGGGCGCCCGTCGCCTGCCTCATCGGCGCGGCGGGCCGCGACCCGGCCCGGTTCGCCGCGCCCGACCGCTTCGACCCGCTGCGGGCCGACGCGGACACCCTGCTCACCGGCCCGGCGAACTGTCCCGCCGCCCGCCTCGGCCGGCTGGAGGCCGAACACGGCCTGCGCGCCCTGCTGACGGCGATGCCGGGCATCCGCTGGGCCGACGGCTTCCGGCCGGTGGCGGGCGGCCTGCTCACCCGAGGCCCCCGCACCCTGCTTGTCCACCCGTCCTGACGTCCCCGGCCCTCGCCCGCGCGCCCTCCTGCGCACCGACCTGGCGACCGGGTGAACCCGCGTCGCACCGGAACCGTCGCGTGCGGTCCGGCCCGCCCCCTCCGCTCAGCCCCGCGCGCGCCGCAACAACACCGCCGGCCGCTCGGCGAACAGCTCGCCCGCCCGCACCGCGCCGCCGCCCGCGAACTCCCGGCCCGGCGAGTCCGACAACAGGTCCTGCCAGACACCGCCGTCCGGCAGCTCCAGCACCGTGTCCCCCCAGCCGCCTCCCTCGGCCAGCCGCAGCGACAGCCGGGTCACCGCCGTGACCACCTCGCCCGCCCGGCAGAACGCCACCAGATGGGCGGCGGCCGGACCGGAGGCCGTCAGCGGCTCGTACGTCCCCGACGCCCCGAACACGTCCGGCATCTCCCGCCGCAGCCGCAGCGCGGCCGACGTCAGCTCCTGCTTCTCGTCCGGGGCGTCCGGCCGCCGGAACGGCCGCCGGTTGTCCGGGTCGACCAGGGCCAGGTACTCGCTCTCCGTGCCCTGGTAGAGGTCCGGAACCCCCGGCATCGTCAGCTGCACCAGCGCCGCCCCCAGCACGTGGGCGCGTACATGCGGGGCGAGCGCGTCCGCGAACTCGGTGATCCGGGTACGGGCCGGGCCCGACGCACGCCCCGGACCGGCCGCGACGAAGTCCGCCACCGCCCGCTCGTAGGCCGGGTCCGACTCCGTCCAGCTGGTGGACAGGCCCGCCTCGCGCACCGCCTTCAGCAACGCCGGCTCCAGCCGCCCACCCAGCTCCTCGGCCGGCAGCTCCGCGCAGCCGTACGCCGACTGCCAGGCCGCCCACGCCAGTTGGCGGTCCGGAGCGGCGACCGGCGTCGCCGCGGTCATCTCCGCCACCAGCGCCGCCCATCGCTCCGGGCACTGCGAGAGCACCGCGATCCGGGCCCGTACGTCCGCACTGCGCTTGGTGTCGTGCGTGGTCAGGACCGTGCCGGAGGCCGGCCGGTCACGGGCGGTCCGGGCGGCGAACGCGTGGAACTCCTCCGGTGACACGGCGGGCCGCCCCGGATCGCCGCCCACCTCGGTGGCCGACAGCAGCGGAACGTACCGGTAGAACGCCGTGTCCTCCACCGATTTGGCGTGCAGTGCGGACGCCGTCTGGGCGAACCGGGCGCAGAACGCCGCCTGTTCCACCCCGCCGCCGAGCCGCCCGAGCGCCAGCTCCCGTACGACGTCCACGGCCGCCGCCTCCTCCGGCACGGCGAACACCGCCTTCGCGTCCCGGACCGCCTCGTCGGTCAGCGTCTCCTCGGCGGTGCGGGACGGCGGCTCGCCCGCCGTGACGTACGGCCGGTAGACCGGGACGCGTACCAGCAGCTCCCGGATCGCGGTCCGCAGCGCCCACGGGGCATGGTCGCGCAGCGCGGGGTCCCGGTCGCACACCGCGGTGGCGAGCCGGGTCAGCCAGGCGGTCTCGGCGGCCAGCTCGTGGGTCACCACCCGGTACGCGGCCCGGCGCACCGTCGCCGTCCAGTCGCCACCCCGGTCGGCGGGCGCTCCCGCGAACTCACGGTAGAAGCCCAGCAGTTCGGCTGCCCCGACCGGGTCGGTGAACAGGCCGTCGATCCGGTGCAGCGCGTCGTACCCCGTGGTGCCCGCCACCGCCCACTCCGACGGCAGGCGCTCGTCCCCGGTGAGGATCTTCTCGACCACCGTCCAGCGGCCGCCGGTGGCGTCGTGGAGCCGTTCCAGATAGGCGGCCGGGGCGGCGAGGCCGTCCGGGTGATCGATGCGCAGCCCGTCGAGGACGCCGTCGCGGAGCAGTTCGAGGACCTTGGCGTGGGTGTCCTCGAAGACCTCCGGATGCTCCACGCGCACCCCGATCAGCTCCGGGACGGTGAAGAACCGCCGGTAGTTCAGCTCGGTGCGGGCGAGGCGCCACCAGCCGAGCCGGTAGTGCTGCCCGTCCAGCAGCTCCGGCAGCGGAAGGCCCGCCGTGCCGGCCCGCAGCGGGAACGCGTGGTCGTGGTAGCGCAGCACCTCCCCGTCCACCGTCAGATGCTCCAGCTCCTGGCCGAGCGGCCCGCCGAGCACCGGCAGCAGCACCTTCCCGCCGCCCGCCGCCCAGTCGATGTCGAACCAGCGGGCGGACGGGGAGCCGGGGCCCTCCCGCAGCACCTCCCACAGCCGGCGGTTGTGCCGGGGCGAGGCCGCCATGTGGTTGGGCACGATGTCCAGGATCAGCCCGAGGCCGTGCTCGCGGGCGGCCGAGGCGAGCGAGCGCAGCCCCTCCTCGCCGCCCAGCTCCGCCCGGACCCGGCCGTGGTCGACCACGTCGTAACCGTGGGTGGAGCCGGGGACCGCCTCCAGGACGGGGGAGAGGTGGAGGTGCGAGACGCCGAGCGCGGCGAGGTACGGCACGGCCTTCTCGGCGGCGGAGAACGGGAAGTCGGGCTGGAGCTGAAGCCGGTACGTGGCGGAGGGCGTCATGGACTCCTACGTACCCCGCCCGTGCCGATCCGTGTCACCCCGCTCGGAACCTCACCCTCGCGCCGCGCCGCCCACCGGCCCTCAGGCCGGCCGCTTCAGCACCGTCAGGCTGCGCCCGATCAGCGTGACCCGCTCGCCCTCGGCCACCTTCGGGCCCGCCCCGGGCGGGACGCCTTCCGGCCGCGCGGTGTCCACGACGACCTGCCACTGCTCACCGTGGCCGACCGGGACGGCGAACTCCAGCGTCTCGGCGCTCGCGTTGAACATCAGCAGGAACGAGTCGTCGGAGATCCGCTCGCCGCGCGGGCCCGGCTCGGAGATCGCGTGCCCGTTCAGGAAGACCGTCATCGCCTTGGCGTGCGCGGCCTGCCAGTCCTGCTGCGTCATCTCCTCGCCGTCCGGGGTGAACCAGGCGATGTCGGACAGTTCGTCGTGGGTGCCCTCCACCGGCCGCCCGTGGAAGAAGCGGCGGCGCCGGAAGACCGGGTGGTCGCGGCGCAGCCACACCATGGCCCGCGTGAACTCCAGCAGCGTGGAGGCGGGGGCGTCGGCGGGCTCGTCCGGGTCGGGCCAGTGCACCCAGGCCAGTTCGTTGTCCTGGCAGTAGGCGTTGTTGTTGCCGTTCTGCGTACGGGCGAACTCGTCGCCGTGGCTCAGCATCGGCACGCCCTGCGAGAGCATCAGCGTGGCGATGAAGTTCCGCATCTGGCGGGCCCGCAGCTCCAGGACCTCCGGGTCGTCCGTCTCGCCTTCCGCGCCGCAGTTCCAGGACCGGTTGTGGTTCTCGCCGTCCCGGTTGTCCTCCCCGTTGGCCTCGTTGTGCTTGTCGTTGTACGCGACGAGGTCGTGCAGGGTGAAGCCGTCGTGGCAGGTGGTGAAGTTGATGGAGGCCAGCGGACGGCGGCCGTCGTCCTGGTAGAGGTCGGAGGAGCCGGTGAGCCTCCCGGCGAACTCCGCCAGCGTGCGCGGCTCGCCCCGCCACAGGTCGCGGACGGTGTCGCGGTACTTGCCGTTCCACTCGGTCCACAGCGGCGGGAAGTTGCCCACCTGGTAGCCGCCCTCGCCGACGTCCCACGGCTCCGCGATCAGCTTCACCTGGCTGACCACCGGGTCCTGCTGCACCAGGTCGAAGAACGAGGAGAGCCGGTCCACCTCGTGGAACTGGCGGGCGAGCGTGGCCGCGAGGTCGAAGCGGAAGCCGTCCACGTGCATCTCGGTCACCCAGTACCGCAGCGAGTCCATGATCATCTGGAGGACGTGCGGGGACCGCATGAGCAGGGAGTTCCCGGTGCCCGTGGTGTCCATGTAGTACCGCTGGTCGTCGGTCAGCCGGTAGTAGGAGGCGTTGTCGAGACCGCGGAAGGAGAGCGTGGGCCCCAGGTGGTTGCCCTCGGCGGTGTGGTTGTAGACCACGTCGAGGATGACCTCGATGCCCGCCTGGTGCAGCGCCTTCACCGCCTGCTTGAACTCCAGCACCTGCTCGCCGCGGTCGCCCCAGGAGGCGTACGTGTTGTGCGGGGCGAAGAAGCCGATGGTGTTGTAGCCCCAGTAGTTGGCGAGACCCATGTCCGCGAGCCGGTGGTCCTGCACGAACTGGTGAACGGGCATCAGTTCGATCGCGGTGACGCCCAGTTCGGTCAGGTGGGCGATGATCTCCGGGTGTGCCAGCCCCGCGTACGTGCCGCGCAACTCGGGCGGGAGGCCGGGGTGCAGCATCGTCAGGCCCTTCACATGGGCCTCGTAGATCACCGTGCGGTGGTAGTCGGTCCGGGGCCGGCGGTCGTCGCCCCAGTCGAAATACGGGTTGACCACCACCGCGCTCATGGTGTGCGGTGCCGAGTCGAGGTCGTTGCGGGCGTCCGGCTTCCCGAAGGGGTAGCCGTACACCGCCTCGCCCCAGTCGATCTTCCCCGCGATCGCGCGGGCGTACGGGTCCAGCAGCAGCTTCGCGGAGTTGCACCGCTGCCCGTTCTGGGGTTCGTACGGCCCGTGCACCCGGAAGCCGTACCGCTGGCCCGGCATCACGCCGGGCAGATAGGCATGGCGCACGAAGGCGTCGGTCTCGCGGAGCTCCACCGCCGTCTCGGACCCGTCGTCGTGCAACAGGCACAACTCGATGCGGTGGGCGGCTTCCGAGAAGACCGCGAAGTTGGTTCCGGCGCCGTCGTACGTGGCGCCGAGCGGATAGGCGTGTCCCGGCCAGACCTGCATGATGAAGACTCTTCCACTTCTGATCCGGGGGCTGCGGCTTTCCTCGGCCCGATGGCTCCTCGAACATTTCCCGAATACGTCCAGAATCTTCCCCGAAACCGGGGCGCTCACCTAGGACGTCGCCCGGTGCGGCCGGGTCCCGTCGCCCGCGACGCCTCGCACCGGTCAACTTCGGACACCTCCGTGCCGCCCCGGACGTGCTTCCGGACGTCCTCACCCGGCGGCCGTCCGGTTCCCGCCCCGGAGCGGGGGGCCCAATCGCTATGAATCCGCTCACTCCGCCCGATCTCACCCCACAGAACAAGCCGCACATTCCCAGGAGTTGGGAAAGTCCCCTGTGCATCGGGCTGCGTCGCGTCGCGCTCCCGGAGTACCCTTCCTTGATCGTTGGGTGGGGGAGTGGAAGGCGGTACGCGGGTGAGCTCGGGAGGGTTCGAGCTACCCCCAGGTGACGCAGGTCGCGAGGGGGAGACGACCGATGCCCCGCCCGGGGCGGTGTCCCTCGCGCAGCCCATGGAGATCGGCGCCGAGCTGGACTGGGGATCGGAGTCCTGGAACGAGGTGCGGACCCGGGCCCAGCGGGCCGGGCGCGCCTATATCTGGCTGAATCTGGTCGAACAGCGTCTGCGGGCCGTCGTCGCCGCGGTGCTCCGGCCGATCTACGAGCCGGTGCACGGCGAGGAGTGGGTGGTGGCCGCCGCCGGACCGGCCGGGCAGGAGTGGGTGCAGCGCGCCGTCGCCGTACGCGAGGTGTCGCGCCGCAAGGGCTACCTGCTGGACCCGGCCGACGACAACGTCCTCAGCTTCCTGACGCTGCCGCAGCTGCGCGAGCTGATGGTCCAGCACTGGCCGTGCTTCGAGCCGTACTTCGACGACCGGCGCGACGTCGAGCTGGCGCTGGACGAACTCGAGGTCGCGCGCAACGTGGTCTCCCGCAACCGGGCGCTGAACGAAGCGGTGCTCGCCCAGGCGGAGCGCGCGTCCGCCCGGCTCCTGGACATCCTCGGCGGCGGGGCGGGCGTGCCCTCGGCCGACCGGCTGCCGGTGGACGCGGTGGAGGAGCTGGTCGGCGACCGGTACGCGGACGTGGTCTCCGTCCACTCCGACCGGGTGCGGCTCCAGCGCCAGCTGCCCGCCGAGGACCTGTTCGGCGGGGCGCGGCGGCTCGACGCCATCGGGATCGGGCTCAACCTGCTCGTGCAGAACTTCTCCGGCCGCCGGCTCGTGCGGCTCGCCGAGTCGGGCTGCCGGGTGCGGCTGCTGTTCATCAACCCGGCCAGCAGCGCGGTGAAGCGCCGGGAGCGGGAGCTGGGCCTCAAGAAGGGTGAGCTGAGCCGCTCGGTGGAGATGAACATCCTGCACATGCGCCGCGTGCGCTCCCGGCTCCGTGATCCGGGCGCGTTCGAGATCCAGGTCTTCGACGAGACCCCGCGCTTCACCGCCTACCTGGTGGACGGCGACGGGCCCGACGCGGTGGGCGTCGTCCAGCCCTATCTGCGGCGGGCACGGGGCATGGAGGCGCCGGTGTTCGTGCTGCGCGGCGGGGGCAGGCGCACGGTGGTGCGCGCGGGGCAGGACAGCGAGCACGGCCTGTTCGAGACGTACCGCGAGGAGTTCGAATCGGTCTGGACGGACTCCCGGCCGGTCTCCTGACCGGGACCTGGCACGCCCCTCGGAGGGGCGTGCCAGGTCCCCAGGCGGGTAGGCGCGGACGGGAGCGGTCCGGCGGGCGGCCGTCGTGGCACATCCCGCCCGGCCGCTCTCCTGACGGCCCGTGGACGGCGGGGTCCGTCCGTCGCTGATGCTCCTATTGCTGTCAAGCGGCTTGAAGCCAGTCGCGGTAGGAGTGGGCGAGGTCGTCGTCCCTGCTGAGTCCTCGTTCAAGTCTGGAGATAGTGGTTGGCCAGACTCCGAAGTGCTGGGCGACGGCGGTGAGGGTGACGTTCCTGGCCTGCCGCATGGGCCGCAGATCGGCTATGCCCGGGATGGTGACCGTGCTGGTGAGGCAGCGGAACATCTCCCGGGCGATGGCCCGTTTCAGCATCCGGATGATTTCCTTCTTCGTCCTTCCGGCAGCGGTCTGTCGCGCAACGTAGGCGCGGGTCCGGGCGTCGCCGGACATGCGGACCAGGGCGATGCGGTAGAGGGCTGCGTTGGCCGCTCGGTCGCCGCCCCGGGAGAGTCGGTGCCGGTTGGTTCTGCCGCTGGAAGCAGGGACCGGGGCAGCCCCGCACAGCGCTGCGAAGGACGCCTCGGTCCGCATCCGTTCGGGGTTGCCGCCCGCGGTGATCAGCAGTCGTGCGGCGGTGTCGGGGCCGACACCGTAGGCGGCCCGCAGGCCCGGGTTGTGGGTGGTGACCTCGGCATCCAGGGCCCGCGTCAGTGTTTCGTGCTCGGCGGTGAGCTCCTTGACCCGGCGGGCGAGGCTCTTCAACGCGGTCAGCACGGCGATGTGGAGGGCGTCACCGGCCGGCCGCAGCCGGGCCAGGGCCTCGGTGCGATCGGTGCCCTTGAGCTGCCCGTACTTCGCGCGGATGGCTTCCGGGGCAGTGATGAGGACGTTGCCGATCTGATTGAGCGCGGCGGTGCGGGCCTTGACGGCGGAGCGGGCTGCGTTGTGCAGGGCACGTATCCCGGCGACCGTGTCGTCCTTGGGGGAACTGGAGGCTCTGCCGGACAGGGCGGCGCGGGCGGCGGCGTAGGCGTCGATCGGGTCGGACTTGCCGGTGCGGCGCCGTTCGGCCTTGTCGGGGCGGTTGACCTCGACAACCTGGTGCCCGTGGGAGCGGGCGGTCCGCGTGAAACCGGCCCCGTAGGACGAGGTGCCTTCCACCCCGATCGAGACCACACGCCCGTGCGCGGCCAGGAAGGCCAGGGCTGCCGCGTATCCAGCGGCGGTGGTGGAGAACTCCGCATCCGCGAGATGACCGCCGTTTTCGCTGATCACAGCGACGTGGACGGTGTCAGCGTGGGAATCGGCCCCACCGAACACATCCTGGTCCACGGTGTCCGCCGCAACCTCTGATGCCATGCTGATACTGCCTTCCCAGCCGAAGGTGGGCGCCGGCCGGGTGGCGCAGACAGGACATTGAAGGGGCTTCTGACCAAGCTCCTATCAGGTCATGTTCCGCCCGGCCGGAGCCATGAGAACGAGCTCCGGCAGCCGGACAGAACAGCGCGAAGACAGCCCAGCAGGGCGTCAGTCAGTGCCCGAGTCACGACCGCCGGAACCCGAGTATCAGCATCAATGTCAGTGCTGCGTGCGAGGGTGGTCGTCACGTGGGGAAAGCACCACAGACGGAGGTAACGGGATGAGCTGGCTCAGCGGGACGTTGATGGCGTTCGATCTGGAGACGACGGGGACGGACGTCGAGTCCGACCGCATCGTCACGGCCGCGGTCGTCCGGCTGGAGGCGGACGGCTCCGTGTCCGGGGAGCGGACCTGGCTGCTGAACCCCGGCGTGGCCATACCCGAGCAGGCGTCGGCCATCCACGGCATCTCGACCGAACGGGCCCGCGAGCACGGGGTCCCGGCCGCATCCGCGATCGAGGAGATCGCCGGAGCGGTCGCCGACGGGCTGCGCTCGGGGACCCCGCTGGTGGTGATGAACGCGCGCTACGACCTGTCCCTGCTCGACCGCGAGTGCCGGCGGTACGGGGTCGCGTCGGTCAGCGAACGGCTGGGCGCGGCGCCCTCACCCGTCATCGACCCGCTGGTCCTCGACAAGCACGTGGACAAGTACCGGAGGGGGAAGAGGGCCCTCCACGCCCTGTGTGCCCACTACGGGGTCCCGCTCGACGACGCGCACGACGCGCGGGCGGACGCCGTCGCCGCCGCGCGGGTGGTGCGGAGCATGGGGGAGAAGCACCAGCCGGTCGGGGTGATGCCCCTGGAGGACCTGCACGCCCTCCAGACGCAGGCGGCGGCCGAGCAGTCGCTGTCCCTCCAGGCCTACCTGCGTCGCACCTCGGACCCGGCGGCGGTCGTCGAACCGGCCTGGCCGCTCATCCCCCGGATGCGCTGAGCGGATTCCTGGCGGGGCGTCAGCTCGGGACCGGGCCCGAAGCCGACGCGGCGCCCGCTGTTCCCCGTGCCCGGCCGCCACCGGTACCGCACGTCGGCCCCGTGTCAGAACGGGTACCAGCGGACCTCCGGGTCGCCCTCCCGCAGGGACGCCACCCGGCGGCGGAACTCCGTCAGCGCCTTCGGGTTGGCCGGGGCGTGCTGGGAGACCCAGGCGCAGCTGGCCGTCTCGCGGGCGCCGCGCAGGACCGTGCACCCCTCCCACTCCCGGACGTCCCAGCCGTACGCGGCGGTGAAGGCGTCGTAGGCCGCCGGGTCGAGCCCGTAGCGGTCGCGGGAGAGGGCGAGGACGACCAGGTCGTGCTCCCGCAGATCGGTGGAGAACGTCTCCAGGTCCACCAGCACCGGGCCGTCCGGGCCGACCTGGACGTTGCGGGGGAGCGCGTCGCCGTGGATCGGGCCAGGCGAGAGGTGCGGGACGAGGGCGGCGGCCGCCGTCGCGAAGCCGTCGCGGCGCTCGCGGAGGTAGTCGGCGTCCGCCGGGTCGATCGCGTCCCCCGCCAGCGTCAGCCACCGCTCCACGCCACCCAGCAGTTCGCGGCGCGGCAGCGTGAGCTCCGCCGGGGCCGGCAGCGCGTGCACCAGGGTGAGCAGCGGCGCCAGGTCGCGCGGCTCGGCGGGCCGTACAGGTTCGGGGAGCCGGTGCCACAGCGTCACCGGGTGACCCTCCACCAGCCGGGCCCCGCTCTCGGCGGCGCGTACGGCCGGGACGCCGGAGGCGGCGAGCCAGTCGGCCAGAGCCACCTCCCGCTCGGCCCGCTCCCGCAGCTCGGGGTGGCCGGTGGAGTCCCGGCCGACCTTGATCACCAGGTCACCGGCGGCGAACACCGCGTTCTCGCCCAGCGCGAGCAGCTCCGCCGCGCCGGGGAGCCCGGCGGCCGTCAGCACCTCGCGCGCACGCATCTCGTCCATGGGTGCGATTTTCGCATCCGTGCAGGCCGCCTTGACGAACCGACGACCCGTCAGCACGATGACGGAGGTCTTCCGGGCAGCTGGAACGTGATGAAGCCCGCCTCAGGCGCATCAGGGACTTACCGGACAGAGGGGTCTTCTTCGTGACATCGGTGACTGCGGCGGAGCGGTCCGGACCCGGCGGCCCCCGCAGCGGGCACGACGGACCGGGCGGGCGTGACGGCTCCGGCGGGCAGGGCGGGCGGACGGGAAACTCGTGGCGTCCGGGACGGTCCGGCCGGCCTCCGGACAAGGTGTTCGGGAACGGGGCCGCCTGGTTCCTGGTGCTCCCCGCGCTCCTCCCGATCCTGGTCCTCAGCGTCGGCCCCCTCCTCTACGGCATCGCGCTCTCCTTCACCGACGCCCAGTCCGGCCGGACCCGCTCCACCCGGTGGATCGGCGCGCTCAACTTCCAGGACCTGCTGCACGACACCCTGTTCTGGGACTCGTTCCGGATCGGTCTGCTCTGGGCCGCGGGCGTCACCGTCCCGCAGTTCCTCCTGGCGCTCGGCCTCGCGCTGCTGCTCAACCAGAACCTGCGGATGCGCTGGCTGGCCCGCGCGCTGGCGATCATCCCCTGGGCGATGCCCGAGGTCGTCGTCGGCATCATGTGGCGGCTCGTCTACGCCCCGGACGCCGGCATCCTCAACGAGACCGTCCGCGACCTCGGACTCGGCGACGGCCGGGACTGGCTGACCGGTCTCGCCACCGCGCTGCCCGCCGTGATCCTCGTCGGCATCTGGGCGGGGATGCCGCAGACCACGGTGGCCCTGCTCGCCGGACTCCAGAACACCCCGCGCGAACTCCACGAGGCGGCGGCCCTGGACGGGGCGGGCGCCTGGCGCCGGTTCCGTACGGTCACCTGGCCCGCGATCAAGCCCATCGCCCTGGCCGTCAGCGCCCTCAACCTGATCTGGAACTTCAACTCGTTCGCGCTCGTCTACGTGCTGACCAGCGGCGGACCCGGCGGCCGGACCCGGCTGCCGATGCTCTTCGCGTACGAGGAGGCCTTCCGCTACGGCCAGTTCGGCTACGCCGCGGCGATGGGCTGTGTGATGGTCGCGGTGATCTCCGTGCTCCTCGCCCTCCACCTCGTCGGCCGCCTCAGGGGAGGGGAGGGCCGATGGGACGAGAACCGATGAGGCGGAGCCCGCGGCCGCGTGAGTCCACCGGGCTGCGTACCGGCAGGGCCGCCCGCACCGGGCAGTACCTGGCCCTCCTGGCCTACCTGGTCTTTCTCGCGTTCCCGTTCGTGTGGCTGATCTCGACCGCCTTCAAACCCGCCCGCGAACTGGGCTCGCTGCACCCCACCTGGATTCCCGAGCAGCCCACCCTGGACAATTTCCGTCAGGCCTTCGACGAGCAGCCGCTGCTCCAGGCCGCCGCCAACTCCCTGCTCGCCGCCGTCGGCGCGGCCGTGATCTCCGTCGTGATCGCCACCCCGATGGCGTACGTGATGGCGCGCCACCGGGGCCGCCTCGCCACCGCGGCGACCGGCTGGGTCGTGGTCAGCCAGGCGTTCCCGTTCGTCCTGGTGATCATCCCGCTCTTCCTGGTCCTGAAGAACCTCCATCTGATCAACACCTTGGGGGGCCTGGTCCTCGTCTACGTCGTCTGGTCGCTGCCCTTCGCCCTGTGGATGCTCGCCGGCTACGTACGCGCCGTGCCCCCCGAGCTGGAGGAGGCCGCCGCCGTCGACGGGGCGGGCCGGGTGCGGACCCTCGTCTCGGTCGTGGCCCCGCTGCTCGCCCCCGGCCTCGTCGCCACCGCGCTGTTCGCCTTCATCACCGCATGGAACGAGTTCTTCTTCGCGCTCGTCCTGCTCAAGACTCCGGAGAAGCAGACCTTGCCGGTCGTCCTCACCCACTTCCTCGGCGCGGAGGGCGTGGCCGACCTCGGTCCGCTCGCCGCCGCCGCGTTCCTCGCCACCCTCCCCTCCCTCGTCCTCTTCGCCTTCATCCAGCGGCGGATCACCGGGGGGATGGCGGCCGGGGCGGTGAAGCACTGATGCGCGCCGCGGTCCGGCGGGCGGCCACCGCCGCCGCCGTCCTGGCCATGCTCCTCACCGGCTGCACCGGCGGCGGTGACGGCGGTCGGGACGCGGACGGCACGATCCGGCTCCGGTTCCAGTCGCTGGCCTGGCAGAAGGAGTCCGTCGACGCCAACAAGCAGCTGGTGGAGGAGTGGAACGCCGCTCACCCCGGCGTCCAGGTGGAGTACGTCCAGGGCAGCTGGGACAGTGTCCACGACCAGCTGCTCACCTCGTTCGAGGGCGGCGAGGCCCCCGACATCATCCATGACGCCTCGGACGACCTGGCCGACTTCGCGTACGGGGGCCATCTCGCCGATCTCCGCCCCCACCTGCCCGCCCGGCTCAAGGCCGACATCCCCGAGCGGTCCTGGCGTACCACCACCTTCGGCGAGGGCGTCCACGGGGTGCCGTTCCTCCAGGAACCGCGGGTCCTCATCGCCAACACCCGGCTGCTGAGAGCGTCGGGCGCGCGGATGCCGACGCCGGAACGGCCCTGGAGCTGGCAGGAGTTCCGCCAGGTGACGAAGGCGCTGACCGGGAAGGGCCGGTACGGGATCGCCTGGCCGCTCAAGGAGCCGGTCTCCGTCACCCTGAACCTGGGCCTGTCCGGCGGCGGCCGGCTCTTCCACCGGGACGGTGACGGGAAGGCGGTGCTGCGCTTCGGGCGGGGCGACGGTGTGGTGCCCGGCACCATCCACGACCAGGTCAACACCGACCGCAGCGCGGCCCGCGGCGCGCTGGGCATGGGCGGCTCGGACGCGCTGCCCGGCTTCTTCGGCGGCAAGTACGCGATGCTCCCGCTCGGCTTCTCCTACCGTCAGCAGATCATCCAGCAGGCCCCCGAAGGGTTCGACTGGACGGTCCTGCCGATGCCCGCGGGCGCGGGCGGCGCGGTCCAGGGCGTGAGCCCGCAGACGCTGTCGGTGGCGGAGGAGAGCCCGCACAAGAAGGAGGCCGTCGCGTTCATCGACTTCCTGCTGCGGCCCCCGAACATGGTGCGCCTGGCGCGCGGCGACTGGATGCTGCCCACCGGGACGGAGGCGCTGGCCGACCCGTCGCTGCGCTCCGCGGAGCACGGCTGGGCCGTGGGCGCCGCCCTGGCGAAGGGGCTGCGGCCCGCGCCCGCGCAGTCGGTGCGCGGCTACCCCGAGTGGAAGGACAAGGTGGCGACCCCCGCGTACCAGGAGTTCTACAGCGGAGCGATCGACGCCGGAGAGCTGAGCGAACGGCTGGTGGAGGACGGCAACCGGGTGCTGGCCCGCTACCAACGCTGATCCGGAGAGGAGAGAGGTTGCACGAGACGTCTCGTCTCGTTTAGGGTCGCCGACATGACGGAATCCCCGCGTGCCCACATCGCCATGTTCTCCATCGCCGCCCACGGGCATGTGAACCCGAGCCTCGACGTCATCCGCGAACTCGTCGACCGCGGGCACCGGGTCAGCTACGCCATCCCCGCCTCCTTCGCGGACAAGGTCGCCGCCGTCGGAGCCGAGCCGGTGATCTGGAACTCGACCCTGCCGACCGACGAGGACCCCGACGCCTGGGGCACGGAGCTGATCGACAACATCGAACCCTTCCTCGCCGACGCCGTCCAGGCGCTCCCGCAGCTCGCGGACGCCTTCGCGGGTGACGAGCCCGACCTCGTCCTGCACGACATCACCTCCTATCCCGCCCGCGTCCTCGCCCACCGCTGGGGTGTCCCCGCCGTCTCCCTCTGGCCCAACCTGGTCCCCTGGGACGGGTACGAGGAGGAGGTGGGGGAGCCGATGACCGCCGAGCTGAAGCAGACCGAGCGCGGCAAGGCGTACTACGCGCGCTTCGACGGCTGGCTCGCGGAGAACGGCATGGGTCACATCTCCTCCGACGACTTCGTGGCCCGCCCGCGCCGCGGCCTCGTCCTGATCCCCGAGGCGCTCCAGCCGAACGCGGACCGGGTGAACCGCGAGATGTACACCTTCGTCGGGGCCTGTCAGGGCGACCGCTCCGACCAGGGGGAGTGGCAGCGGCCCGCCGGCGCGGAGAAGGTGCTGCTGGTCTCGCTGGGCTCCTCGTTCACCAAGCAGCCCGCC
Source organism: Streptomyces sp. V2I9 (assembly GCF_030817475.1). Taxonomy (NCBI): domain Bacteria; kingdom Bacillati; phylum Actinomycetota; class Actinomycetes; order Kitasatosporales; family Streptomycetaceae; genus Streptomyces; species Streptomyces sp. V2I9. The sequence continues at coordinate 5,874,817 of NZ_JAUSZJ010000002.1, forward strand.
TTCTACCGGGAGTGCGTCGCGACCTTCGGCGACCTGCCCGGCTGGCACGTGGTGCTCCAGATCGGCGCGCACGTCGACCCCGCCGACCTCGGTGACGTACCCGGCAACGTGGAGGTGCGCGACTGGGTGCCGCAGCTGGCCGTGCTCCGGCAGGCGGACGCCTTCATCACCCACGCCGGCGCGGGCGGCAGTCAGGAGGGGCTCGCCACCGGCACCCCGATGGTCGCCGTGCCGCAGGCCGTGGACCAGTTCGGCAACGCCGACATGCTCCGCTCGCTGGGGGTGGCCCGGCACCTTCCCATGGAGGAGGCGAACGCCGCGACCCTGCGCGAGGCGGTGCTCGCCCTCGTGGACGACCCCGAAGTCGCGGCCCGCTGCGCGTTGTTGCGCGAGCAGATGGCGCGCGAGGGTGGCACCCCGCGGGCCGCCGACCTCATCGAGGCGGAGCTGTCGCGCTGAGCGGACCCGTCGGACGGATATCCGGACGCGTCCCGTCCCGCCCCACCTGCCGTGGCCTGCGGCTTCGTGGGGCGGGACGGCTCTGTTTCGGCACGGTGAAGCCGGTGTGACAGCGGTTCCGGTCGGCGCATCTGCACGCACGCCCTGGCGATTTCACACCCGGGGGCCGGGCGTTCACCCCTCTCGCGCGGGCCTTCACAGACCTTCACGAGTCTTCACGCGGCGTCACATCGGCCCAGCGGCTTCGACGGGGCGCCGGCGCCCCTCGGGGAGGTCGGTCGCCCGGCGCCCCGACAGCCGCACTGAGCAGGCGATATGGACTACCGGGGCGGCCGTGCTACGTCGTCGTCGGCGGGCCGATCCGGTCGGGCCGACGGCTCGGGGGCGCTCCGCGACCGCTGTGACCAGCCACGGCCGTTTTCCCCTTACGCAACCTTGTTGAGCAAGTCACACCTCCATGAAGGTCTTGAACTGTGCTCGTCAATCGGTCAGGGTTTCGAGCCAGCCCACGGAGATCTTCCGGCCGAGGGCCAACCCCCCACAAAGAATGACGAGGAGAGCCCTCTTCATGGCCAAGCACCAGCGCACCCGTCGTATCAAGCTGACCGCCGCCGTCACCGCCGTGGCGGCCGCCGCCGGAGTCACCCTCGTCGGGACCTCCTTCGCCGGAGCCGCGCCGGCTCCGATGGGAACGGTCTACGGCACGGACGCGGCCACCGCCGTCTCCGGCAGCTACATCGTCATGCTCGACGAGAAGAAGGCCGACAAGGCCGACCTCGCCGAGGAGTACGGCGGCAAGCTCAAGCGCGACTACTCCTCCAGCATCAACGGCTTCTCCGCCAACGGCCTTTCGGAGACCGAGGCCAAGCGCCTCGCCGCCGACCCGGCCGTCGCCAAGGTGGTGCAGAACAAGAAGTTCAGCATCGACGCCACCCAGGACAACCCGCCGTCGTGGGGTCTGGACCGCATCGACCAGACCGAGACCGCGGGCGACAAGGCCTACACCTACCCCGACGCGGGCGGCGAGGGCGTGACCGCGTACGTCATCGACACCGGTGTCCGCGTCACCCACCAGGACTTCGAGGGCCGCGCCACCTCCGGCTTCGACGCCATCGACAACGACGACGACGCCGACGACGGCAACGGCCACGGCACCCACGTGGCGGGCACCATAGCCGGGGCGGCGCACGGCGTCGCCAAGAAGGCGAACATCGTGGCCGTCCGCGTCCTCGACGACAACGGCTCCGGCACCACCGAGCAGGTCATCGCCGGGATCGACTGGGTCGCCGCCAACGCCAAGGGCCCGTCCGTCGCCAACATGAGCCTCGGCGGCGGGGCCGACCCGGCCCTCGACGCCGCGGTCCAGAAGGCCATCGCCGCGGGCATCACCTTCGGCGTGGCCGCCGGGAACGAGTCCAGCGACGCCGGCCAGGGCTCGCCCTCCCGCGTCCCCGAGGCGATCACCGTCGCCTCGTCCACGGTGGACGACGAGCAGTCCTCGTTCTCCAACTACGGCTCGGTCGTGGACATCTACGCGCCGGGCTCGGACATCACGTCCACCTGGAACGACAGCGACAGCGGCACCAACACCATCTCCGGAACCTCCATGGCGACCCCGCACGTCGTCGGCGCGGCCGCCGTCTACCTGGCGGGCCACCAGGACGCCACCCCGGAGGCCGTCGCCACGGCGCTCACCGAGGGAGCCACCCCGGACGCCATCAGCAACGCCACCGAGGGCACCGCCAACAAGCTCCTCAAGGTCGTCGAGTAGCACCCCGGTCCAACGCCCCGGCTCCGACCGGCCACCGGGCGGCGGCGGCCCCACACCCCGCCGCCCGGACACCGCGCACACCAGCCGCCGCGCTCTCCCCCACGGGGCGCGGCGGCTGCGCCGTTTCCCGAGGGGCCCTAAGGTGGATCGCCATGACGACGACGTACGCGGCACTGCTGTGCGGGATCAACGTGGGCGGCGGCAAGAAGGTCCCGATGGCCGAACTGCGCACCGTGCTGACCGAGCTGGGACACACGGACACCACCACCTACCTGCAGAGCGGCAACGCCGTCTTCCGCAGCGACGAGGACGACGAGGACGCCCTCGCCGGGGCCCTGGAACAGGCCTTGCACCGGAGGTTCGGCTTCGCCGTCGACTGCCTGGTCCGTGACGCGGGCTACCTCGCCGCCGTCGCCGCCGCCTGCCCCTTCCCCGCCGCCGAACTGGCGGGCAAGCAGCTCCACGTCACCTACTTCGACCGGGCCGTGGACGCGGAACGCTTCGCCGGCCTGGAGGCGGAGTCCTTCCTGCCGGAGGAGTTCCGCCTCGGCGACCGCTGCCTCTACCTGTACGCCCCCGACGGCCTCGGCCGCTCCAGGCTGGCCGTGGCGCTGGCCCGCCCCCGCCACGTCAAGGGCCTCACCGCCACCACCCGCAACTGGAACACGGTCGCCAAACTGGTGGAGCTGACCCGCGACTGAACCGGCGCAGGGAGGGGGCGGGCCCCCGGGGCCGCACCGCCGGGCTCCGCGGCACGGGGGCGGCGACGGGTTGTCCGTCACCACCGCCCGGAACCCGGCCCGGCGCCCTGCCGGTCCGAACGAACCGGCAGGGCGGACGTTCCGGCCCTCACGCCGACAGCGACGCCCCCGCGACCACCCGCGCCGCGTCGTACCGGTCGAGCAGCAGCCGCGCCAACTCCGGTGCCGGTCCCAGCACATCGGCCAGGACATCCGCACCGGCGGCCTCCGCACCGGCCGCGATGCGGTCGGGGAGGCGGCCGGGTGCGATGACGTACGGGGCCACCGCCACCCGGTCCACGCCCTCGGCGCGCAGTGCCCGGACCGCCTCCTCGGTGCGGGGGAAGGCGCCGGGACGAGCAGCGGAGGCGAACGCAGGCCGCACGGCGCACCAACCGGTGTGCCGCAGCTCCCGCGCGATTTCAGCGATCACTGCGATCGCCTCCGGGTCTGTGGATCCCGCCGCGGCCAGGACGAGCCCGGTCCGGGGGAGGTCTGCGGGGCGGGCCCCGGCCTGCCGCAGCCGCCTGCCGAGGGTGGCGTTGAGCAGCGGGGACGGGCCGAGCACGTCCGCCTGACGGATATGCAGCCGCGGCAGCCTGGCACGGGCCTCGCGCAGGACCGAGGGGATGTCGGTCCTGGCATGGAACGCACGGGTCAGGAGGAGCGGCACGGCCACCACCTCGTCCGCCCCCTGTGCGGCCAGGCGCTCCAGCACGCGGGGCACGGACGGGGCGTTGAAATCCAGGAACGCGGTCTCCACACGCTGCCCCGGCCGCTCGGCGCGTACCCGCCCGGTGAGCGCGTGCACGGTCGCGGCATGCCGCGGGTCGCGGCTGCCGTGGGCGATGACGAGGAGGACGGGGTGCGTCATGGTGGGCTCAGTTCTTGACGAGAAGACCGCGGCTGCGCAGCACCCACCGCTCCAGCGGACTGAAGATCAGCAGGTCGATCGCGATGCCGACGAACAGGATGAGCAGGATCGACAGGAAGATCCCCGGCATGTCGAAGTTGCTGCGGCCGTTCTCCAGCAACTGACCGAGTCCCAGACCCAGTTCGGGGGAGGAGGCGATGATCTCGGCGGCCATCAGCGAGCGCCAGGAGAAGGCCCACCCCTGCTTGAGGCCCGCCAGATAGCCGGGCAGCGCCGCCGGGAGCACGATGTGCCAGGTCCCGCGCAGCCCGGTCGCGCCCAGCGTGCGCCCCGCCCGGAGGAACAGCGGCGGCACCTGGTCGACGCCGGAGACCAGCCCGTTGGCGATCGACGGCACCGCGCCCAGCAGGATCACCGCGAACATCATCCGGTCGTTCAGCCCGAGCCAGATCACCGCCGGGGCCACCCACGCCACCGAGGGCAGCGACTGGAGCCCGGACAGGATCGGGCCGATCGCGGCGCGGACCAGCTTCACCCGTGCCACCAGCAGCCCCAGCGGCGTACCGATGGCGACCGCGAGGAGGAAGCCGAGCAGACCGCGCGAGACGCTGGTCCACACGACCTCCAGCAGGGTGCCCGCCAGCCACATCTCCCGCGCGCTGTCCCACACGGCGGACGGCGGCGGCAGTTTGTACGTCTCCGTCACCCGGGCACGGACCAGCAGCTCCCAGACCACCAGGACCAGCGCCACCGCCACGACCGGCGGCAGTACCTTGTGCAGCAGCACCTCGCGCACCGGGGTGCGGCGGATCTGTACGGCGTCGAGCGCGTCGAGCCCCGCCTCCAGCCCCGCCAGATCGTCGGTCTTCGCGCCGACGCCGCCGGCCGCCGCGTCCGGCCGCTTCCGGTCGGACGTGATGTCAGTGCTGGCCATGTCGGCGGATCTCCCCACGCAGTTCTTCGGTGATCTCGACGGACAGCTCCGCCACGGCGGTGTCCTCGATGCGGCGCGGCTGCTCGATGTCGACCGTCCACTCGCGGGCGATCCGGCCCGGCCGGGAGGACAGCAGCACGACGCGCTGCGCCAGCCGTACGGCCTCGCGCACGTTGTGCGTGACGAAGAGGACCGAGGCGTTCGTCTCCGCCCAGATCCGGGTCAGCTCGTCATGCAGCACATCGCGGGTGATGGCGTCCAGCGCCGCGAACGGCTCGTCCATCAGCAGCAGTTGGCTGTCCTGCGCGAGAGCGCGGGCCATGGCGACGCGCTGCCGCATCCCGCCGGACAGCTCGTGCACCCGCTTGCCGTACGCCCCGCCGAGCCGGACCAGTTCGAGCAGCCGCTCCGCCTCGGTGCGGCGCGCCGCCTTCGGGACCCCGCGCAGCCGCAGAGCCAGTTCGATGTTCTTGCCCGCGGTCAGCCACGGGAAGAGGGCGTGCTCCTGGAACATCAGGGCCGGCCGCCCGCCGGGGGTCTCGATGGACCCCGCGGACGGGCGGTCGAGTCCGGCCACCAGGTTCAGCAGCGTCGACTTTCCGCACCCGGAAGCCCCCAGGAGGGTGACGAACTCGCCCGGAGCGACATCGAGCGAGATGTCGTCCAGCACGAGCTGCGCACCCGTGGGTCCGGCGAAGGACTTCGAGACGTGCGTGAGACGGGCGGCGTGCCCGACCGCCGTACGGTCCTCGGCCTTGGTGAGGGTGGTGGTCGCCATGGTCGTCACCTCCTGGGAATCCTTGCGTCCTGGTACGGATGGGCGGAGCTACTTGACGCCGAGGCCCGCGTCGGCGACCTCGGGCCGGCCCTCGGCCTTGAGGATCTTGTTCAGCGGGCCCAGGTCGTAGATGCCCTGGAGGTTCGGCTCCTTGAGCAGACCGGACTTGACCGAGTGCCCGGCCTGCGTCTTGAGCGTCTCGGCCAGCGGGTCGTCGGTGATCTCGATGGACTCCCACGCCGGGTCGAGGATCTCCGGGGCCAGCGGCTTGCCGCTCAGCTTCTCCAGCGCCTCGTTGGCGGACGCCTTGGCCTTCTCCGGGTTGGCGTTGATCCACTTGTTGGTGGCGACCGAACCCCTGAGCACCGCCTCGACCACGTCCGGGTGCTCGTCGAGGAACTTCTGCGACACGATGATGTTCGTGATCACGAACTTCTTGTCGGGCCACAGGTCCGTCTCGTCGAGGAGCACCTTCGCACCCTGGGAGACGAGCTTCGAGGCGGTCGGCTCGGGCACCCACGCGCCGTCCAGGTCACCGGACCTGTAGGCGTCGGGCGTCACCTTGTTGTCCGAGCGGACCACGGAGACGTCGCCCTTGCCGCTCTGGGCGTCGACCTTCCAGCCCTTCTCGGAGATCCAGTTGAGGAAGGCCACGTCCTGGGTGTTGCCGAGCTGCGGGGTGGCGATCTTCTTGCCCTTGAGGTCGTCCAGGGTCGAGATCTTCTTCGGGTTGACGACCAGCTTCACCCCGCCGGAGGCCGAGCCGGAGATGATCCGCAGCCCCTTGCCCTGGGACTTGCTGTACCCGTTGATGGAGGGGGAGGGGCCGATGAAGCCGAGGTCGATGGAGCCGGCGTTGAGCGCCTCGATCTCGGACGGGCCCGCGTTGAAGGTCGTCGACTCGACCTTGGTGCCGCCCAGTTCCTTCTGGATGGTGCCTTCCTGGATACCGACCAGGGCGGTGGCGTGCGTGAGGTTCGGGAAGTATCCGATCTTCACGGTGTCGGAGGAGAGCTTCTTCCCTCCGGCGGAGACGTTCGCCTTGGCGTCGTCGTCCTTCGCCTCGGAGCCGTAGCCGCAGGCGGTGGCCGCCACGGCGAGCAGCGGCAGGGCGGCCAGGGCGGCGAGGCCGCGGCGAACGGTGGAACGGGGGGCAGGCACGGGAGGCTTTCCTCTCGTCGGCCCGGCGCTCGCGTCCCGCTGTCGGTCAGGGGGGCGCGGCCGGGAGATCGGCAGGTCTTCGGCGGTGCGGGCGGTGCTGGAGGGCGCGCGAGCGGTGCGCGTACGTCATCACGCACATCGCCCCACGCCTCCCTGGCCGCTGCCGAGGGCACCGCTGCCCACGCGGCCGCCCTCCTTCGCGAAGGTGGAGAAGAAGTCGGTCATCAGAAGTCCCACGCGTCGTCGTCGGCGGCCGTGACGGCTTCGGCGACGGCGGCGAAGGCGGCGCCCGCCATGCCGGCGCTCAGCGTCGTCCCGTCCGCCGGGTCGATCAGCAGGAACGAACCGGTGCGCCGGGAGTCCTCGTACGCGTCGAGGGCGAGCGGCTCGGCGGTGCGCACGACGACCCGCCCGATGTCGTTGGCGACGAGCCGCCCCGGAGCCGGGTGCTGGGAGAGGTCGTCCAGGGTGAGCCGCGACGGGATGTCCTTGACGATCGCCTTGACGGTGCGGGTGGTGTGCTTGAGCAGCACCCGCTGACCGACCGAGAGCGGCTCGTCCGCGACGTGGCAGACGGTCGCCTCGACGTCCCGGGTGACGGCGGGGGCGTCGTCGGCCGGGGCGATCAGGTCGCCGCGCGAGATGTCGATGTCGTCGGCCAGCCGGAGCGTCACCGACTGCGGGGCCCAGGCGATGTCCACGCTCTCCCCCAGCGCGTCGATCCCGGTGATCGTGGTCGTCCGTCCGGAGGGGAGCACGGAGACGGCCTCGCCCACCCGGAACACGCCGGCCGCGATCTGCCCGGCGTACCCCCGGTAGTCGGGGTGCTCGGCGGACTGCGGGCGGATCACGTACTGCACGGGGAAGCGCGCGTGGCAGGCGGTGAGGTCGTGGCTGACCGGGACCGTCTCCAGGTGTTCCAGGACGGTCGGTCCGCCGTACCAGTCCATGTGCGCGGACGGCTCGACCACATTGTCCCCGGCGAGCGCCGAGATCGGGATCGCGGTGATCTCCGGGACGCCCAGGGACGCCGCGTACGCGGTGAACTCCTCGGCTATCGCGGCGAACACCGGCTCCGCGTAGGCGACCAGGTCCATCTTGTTGACGGCGAGCACCACGTGCGGGACGCGCAGCAGCGCGGCGACGGCGGCGTGCCGGCGGGTCTGCTCGACGACCCCGTTGCGGGCGTCGACCAGGACCACGGCCAGCTCCGCCGTGGAGGCCCCCGTCACCATGTTCCGCGTGTACTGCACATGGCCCGGCGTGTCGGCGAGGATGAACCGGCGGCGGGCGGTGGCGAAGTAGCGGTAGGCGACGTCGATGGTGATGCCCTGCTCGCGCTCGGCCCGCAGTCCGTCGGTCAGCAGCGCCAGGTCCGGCGCCTGCTGGCCCCGGTTGAGCGAGGCCAGCTCGACGGCCTCCAACTGGTCGGTGAGGACCGACTTGGAGTCGTGCAGCAGACGTCCCACGAGGGTGGACTTGCCGTCGTCGACCGACCCGGCGGTGGCGAAGCGCAGCAGGGTGGTGGTGCTCAACTGCTCAGCTGTGGTGGTCATTTAGAAGTACCCCTCGCGCTTGCGGTCTTCCATCGCGGCCTCGGACATCTTGTCGTCGGCGCGGGTCGCGCCCCGCTCGGTGAGCCGGGAGGCGGCGATCTCGGTGATCACGGAGTCCAGCGTCGTGGCGTCGGAGTCGACGGCCCCGGTGCACGACATGTCACCGACCGTGCGGTAGCGCACCAGCCGCGTCTCCACGGCCTCGTGCTCCTTGGGGCCGCCCCAGTGACCGGCCGTGAGCCACATGCCGTTGCGGTTGAACACCTCGCGCTCGTGGGCGAAGTAGATCTCCGGCAGCTCGATCCCCTCGCGCTCGATGTACTGCCAGACGTCCAGCTCGGTCCAGTTGGAGATCGGGAAGACCCGGACGTGCTCTCCGGGAGCGTGCCGCCCGTTGTAGAGCTGCCACAGCTCGGGGCGCTGGCGCCGCGGGTCCCACTGCGAGAACTCGTCGCGGAGCGAGAAGACCCGCTCCTTGGCGCGCGCCTTCTCCTCGTCGCGCCGGCCACCGCCGAACACCGCGTCGAAGCGGTGGTGCTGGATGGCCTCGGTGAGCGGGACCGTCTGGAGCGGGTTGCGGGTGCCGTCGGGGCGCTCGCGGAGCTTTCCGGCGTCGATGTACTCCTGCACGGAGGCGACGTGCAGCCGCAGCCCGTGCTTCTTCACCGTACGGTCGCGGTACTCCAGCACCTCGGGGAAGTTGTGCCCGGTGTCCACGTGCAGCAGGGAGAACGGAACCGGCGCGGGCGCGAACGCCTTGAGCGCCAGGTGCAGCATCACGATCGAGTCCTTGCCGCCGGAGAAGAGGATCACCGGACGCTCGAACTCGCCCGCGACCTCCCGGAGGATGTGGACCGCCTCGGACTCCAGGGAGTCCAGGTGGCTGAGCGCGTACGGGTGCGCTGTGCCTTCCGGCACGGTGGTGGTGACGGCACTCACGCCAGGCCCCTCTCGGTGAGCAGCGCGTGGAGCGCCGCCGCTGACTCCTGCACGGTCTGCTGGTGCGACTCGATCCGCAGGTCGGGCGATTCGGGGGCCTCGTAGGGGTCGTCGACCCCGGTGAGCCCGCTGATCTCGCCGGCCGCCTGCTTGGCGTACAGCCCCTTCACATCGCGTACGGAGCACACCTCGACGGGCGTGGCGACGTGCACCTCCAGGTAGGTGGTGGACTCGGCGGCGTGCCGCTTGCGGACGGCCTCGCGGCTGTCGGCGAACGGGGCGATGACGGGGACCAGCACCTTCACGCCGTTGGCGGCGAGCAGTTCGGCGACGAAGCCGATCCGGGCCACGTTGGTGTGCCGGTCCTCGCGGGAGAAGCCGAGGCCCGCCGAGAGGAACTCGCGGATCTCGTCGCCGTCGAGCACCTCCACCTTGTGGCCCTCGGTCCGCAGCCGGCCCGCCAGCTCATACGCGATGGTGGTCTTGCCCGCGCTCGGCAGACCGGTGAGCCAGATCGTGGCCCCCGTCTCCGTCACGCTCATCGACATCTCCTGATCAGTCGTCATCAGCCGTGCAGTCCGCATTCGGTCTTGCCGCGCCCGGCCCAGCGTCCGGCCCTGGCGTCCTCGCCCTCCAGCACCCGGCGGGTGCAGGGCGCGCAGCCGACGGAGGCGTAGCCGTCCATCAGCAGCGGGTTGGTGAGCACCCCGTGCTCGGCGACGTAGGCGTCCACGTCGTCCCGGGTCCAGCGGGCGATGGGGGAGACCTTCACCTTGCGGCGCTTGGCGTCCCAGCCCACGACCGGGGTGTTCGCTCGGGTCGGGGACTCGTCGCGGCGCAGGCCCGTCGCCCACGCCGCGTACGCGGTGAGACCGTCCTCCAACGGCTTCACCTTCCGCAGCGCGCAGCACAGGTCCGGGTCGCGGTCGTGCAGCTTCGCGCCGTACTCGGCGTCCTGCTCGGCGACCGTCTGCCGCGGGGTGATCGTGAGGACACGGACGTCCATCACCGCGTCCACCGCGTCGCGGGTCCCGATGGTCTCCGGGAAGTGGTAGCCGGTGTCCAGGAAGACCACGTCCACGCCCGGCATCACTCGGGAGGCCAGGTGCGCGACCACCGCGTCCTCCATCGAGGAGGTGACGCAGAAGCGCGGCCCGAAGGTCTCGGCGGCCCATCGCAGGATCTCGGCGGCGGAGGCGTCCTCCAGCTCCCGTCCGGCCCGCTCGGCCAGCTCCCGGAGTTCCTCGCCGGTCAGCTCGTCGGATAGCTGAGTGCCCGTCATATCCGGTCCCCTTCGCCGTCGTTGCGCTGTACGCCCCGAGCCAGCAGGCCCAGGAACCTCAGCTGGAACGCACGGTTGCAGGAGGCGCATTCCCAGGCGCCGTGGCCGGTCTCGTTGGGGCGCAGGTCCTCGTCGCCGCAGTACGGGCAGTGGAACGGGGCGGCTCGCTCGCTCATGACAGCGACTCCGCACCGGCACGCGCCGCCCAGGTGGCGAACCGCTCGCCGTCCTCACGTTCCTCCTGGAAGCGGCCGAGCACCCGCTCGACGTAGTCCGGCAGTTCGGCCGACGTGACCTTGAGGCCGCGGACCTTGCGGCCGAACCCGGCCTCCAGGCCGAGCGCACCGCCGAGGTGCACCTGGTAGCCCTCGACCTGGTCGCCGTTCGCGTCCAGCATCAACTGGCCCTTGAGGCCGATGTCCGCGACCTGGATACGGGCGCAGGCGTTCGGGCAGCCGTTGATGTTGATGGTGATGGGGTGGTCGAACTCCGGGAGGCGACGCTCCAGTTCGTCGATGAGGGCCGCACCGCGCGCCTTCGTCTCGACGATCGCCAGCTTGCAGAACTCGATGCCGGTGCAGGCCATCGTGCCGCGCCGGAAGGGGGAGGGGGTGACCTTGAGGTCGAGGGCCTCCAGGCCGGCGACCAGGGAGTCGACCTGCTCCTCGGCCACGTCCAGCACGATCATCTTCTGCTCGGCGGTGGTCCGCACCCGGCCGGAGCCGTGCTGGTCCGCCAGGTCCGCGATCTTGGTGAGCGTGGAGCCGTCGACCCGGCCCACCCGCGCGGCGAAACCGACGTAGAAGCGGCCGTCCTTCTGCCGGTGCACCCCGAGGTGGTCGCGCCAGGTCCCGGCGGGCTGCTCGGGCGCGGGCCCGTCGATCAGCTCGCGCTTGAGGTACTCGTCCTGGAGGACCTGGCGGAACTTCTCGGGCCCCCAGTCCGCGACCAGGAACTTCAGCCGGGCGCGGGTGCGCAGCCGCCGGTAGCCGTAGTCGCGGAAGATCCCGATGACCCCGCCGTACACGTCGGGCACCTCGTCCAGCGGTACCCAGGCGCCGAGCCGCACCCCGAGCTTCGGGTTGGTGGAGAGGCCGCCGCCGACCCAGAGGTCGAAGCCGGGGCCGTGCTCCGGGTGGTTCACGCCGACGAAGGCGACGTCGTTGATCTCGTGCGCCACGTCCAGATGTGGGGAGCCGGAGATCGCCGTCTTGAACTTGCGGGGCAGGTTGGAGAAGTCGGGGTTGCCGATGAACCGGCGCTGGATCTCGTCGATGGCCGGGGTGCCGTCGATGATCTCGTTCTCCGCGACGCCCGCCACGGGGGAGCCGAGGATGACGCGCGGCGTGTCGCCGCACGCCTCGGTGGTGGACAGGCCCACCGCTTCGAGCCGCCGCCAGATCTCCGGCACGTCCTCGATGCGGATCCAGTGGTACTGCACGTTCTGCCGGTCGGTGAGGTCCGCCGTGCCGCGCGCGAACTCCTGGGAGATCTCCCCGATCACCCGCAGCTGGCGGGTGGTCAGCCGGCCGCCGTCGATGCGGACCCGCAGCATGAAGTGCTTGTCGTCCAGCTCCTCCGGCTCCAGCACGGCCGTCTTGCCGCCGTCGATACCGGGCTTGCGCTGGGTGTACAGGCCCCACCAGCGCATGCGTCCGCGCAGGTCGTTCGGGTCGATGGAGTCGAAGCCGCGCTGGGAGTAGATCGTCTCAATACGTGTCCGTACGTTGAGACCGTCGTCGTCCTTCTTGAACTGCTCGTTCCCGTTCAGGGGGGTGTGGTGGCCCATGGCCCACTGGCCCTCGCCACGGTGGCGTCCGGCCTTGCGGCGGGGCGTGGCGGGCGCAGGCTGATCCGGGGTGGCGGCCATGACAATACGTCCTTCGGGACTGCGGGAGGGCGGCTCTGAGCGGCACACTCGCGCTGAGGCGCGGCGGTGCGCAGGGCGATTCAGAGGGAAGAAGAAGGCGGCGGTGCTGGGTCTCTCAGCTCACCGGACAGATGGCGCTGGACATGCGGCCGAGGTCGACGTGGCGTCGACTCACCAAGGCAATTCCAGTTCCAGGCATGACGGAAGCGTGTCACGCGCCTCTCGGGGCAGTCCACCACTATCCGCTATGTGGACGTGTATGTCCCGAAGAGTGAGACGGTGTGGTGTCGGTCACGCACAGCGGTGCTGGCATTGGGTGGTAAATCGCCCATAAGGGGTCTGGTGGGGTCGGGGGGCACCCGACCGGCCACCGCCGGGGGGCGGAAAGCCCGCCCTCCGGGCGCCCGGAGGGCGGAGTGGCGCTCGGACCCGCCACGCGCAGAAGCCCCACGCCGCCCCGCCCCCCGGGAGGTCACCGGCGGCTCAGTGCGCTCCGGGCCACGGGCCCGGCGTCGCCACCTCCGGCTCCACCTCGGTCTTCGTCTCGAAGAGCCGGAAGCCGCGCCGCAGGTAGTTGTCCATCGCGTGCGGGCCGTCCAGGGAACAGGTGTGCAGCCACACCCGCTTCGTAGCCGCCCGCCCGGGCCACCGCTCCGCCACGTCCCAGGCGCGCGCCACCCCGTACGACAGGAGGTGCCCGCCGATCCGGCGGCCCCGGAACGCCGGGATCAGTCCGAAGTAGACGATTTCGACCACGCCGTCGTCCTGCGCGTCCAGCTCGACGTACCCGGCCGGCGTGCCGTTCTCGTACGCCACCCAGGTCTCCGCGCCGGGCCGCCGCAGGACCTCGTCCCACTGGGCGTACGTCATGCCCAGCCGGTCGGTCCACCGGATGTCCCCGCCCACCGCGGTGTACAGGAACCGGCTGAACTCCGGTGACGGGACCCCGGACCGGACGACGCGCACGTCGCCCTCCGGTGCGGACGCCGGGCGGAGATCGGCGGGCGAGGTCTGCTCCAGCGACCAGACGGTCACCTCGGTGGTCGGGGCTGCGGGCTGCGGGGTGTCGCTCATGACGGCCAGAAAACCATGGGCCCGCCGACGCGCACACAGCGGGCCCGCCCCCACGCGCGGCGAGCCCGCGCGGGACCCCGCGCACCCGAACCCCACCGCCCCGGTCGCGCCCCCCACACGCGGGGCGCGCCACCCCACGCGGGGCCCGCCCCCACACCGGGTCGGCCCCCCACACCGGGCCAGCCCCCACGTGGGGCCCGCCCCGCACCGTGTCGGCCCCATACGCCGGGGCAGTCCCCCTACCCGGGTCCCGCCCCGCCGGGCGTCACGCACCCTCGGAGAGCCCACCGCCCCCGGTGCCAGCTCGCCCGAAGTTCCCTCGGTCCACTCCGGCCGCCCGGCGCGCCTCCGCCACGACCGGCGCCATCGAGTGCGGCAGCAGATCCGCGCCGTGCTCCGGGTGGACCACCTCCACCTCCACCCCGTCGGCGAAGCGGTACGGGCGGTGGGCCAGGATCTCCGCCAGATGACGCCGCAGCCGGGAGACCTCCGCCCGGACCGTCACCGTCCGGGTCGCGTCCCCGAAGAGGTCCCGTGCCAGCTCCGAGGCCGTCCGCCCCTCCCGGTGCGCCGCCAGTGCGAACAGCAGCTCGGCATGGCGCGGCGAGAGCCGCTGCGTACGGTTGCCGAGCGGTCCGGCCAGATGCACGGCGAGCGCCCGGGGCCGGCTCAGGTCCAGCACCACCCGGCGCGGCGTTCCCTCGGCCGTGCCGTCGCCCACCTGCACCAGCCAGCCGCCCGGCAGCGGCTCGACCCGGCACATGCCGAGCGAGGGCAGCCACACCCGGCCCGGCCGCAGCGACTTCGGCAGCGGCAGCCGGTCCACCGGGGCCATCCCGGTCACCGCCGCCAGCCGCCCGTGCACGTCCACCGCCAGCGCCCGCCCGCCGATCCGGCACAGGATCGGCGCGGCCACCGCCCGCAGCCGCTCGATCTCCGCCAGGTGGCGGGTGCGGAGCTCGGCCTCCGCGAGCCGGGCCACCGAGTCGACCAGGGCCAGGGTCGCCGGATGGAACGTGGAGGCCGGTCCGCTGATGTCGACGATCCCGAGCAGCCGCCCGTCGCGCGGGTCCCGGACCGGAGCGGCCGCACAGGTCCAGTCGTGCAGCGCCCGGATGAAGTGCTCGGCCGAGTGGACCTGGATCGGGACCCGCGCGGCCAGCGCCGTCCCGATCGCGTTCGTCCCCGTCGCCGCCTCGGTCCAGGCCGCCCCCTCCTCCAGGCAGATGCCGTGCGCCCGGCGCAGTACCCCCGTGTTGCCCTGCCGCCACAGCACCCGGCCCTCGGTGTCGGTCACGACCATGATCTGCTGCGCCGCGTCCGCGATCGAGGCCAGCCCCGCCCGCAGCAACGGCATCAGCTCGCCGAGCGCCGTACTGTGCCGCCGGTGCTCGATCTCGTCGGCCTCCAGCAGCTCGCTGTCCGGAGACTGGTCGGGGTCGAGGCCGCACCGCACCGCCCGGTCCCACGAGGCGTCGATCTCCGCCCGCGGCGCCACGGACACCTGGTCCCCGGTCAGCCGTGCCTCCCGTGCCCGGTGGAGCAACCGGACCGTCTGGCGGCCCGCCCCCTGGCCCGTCACCCTTGCCACCCCCGCAGAACCTGTGCCCGTCATGGTCCCGGTCTCCCCCGAACGCTTCCCGACCCGCCCACCCGGACCATCCTGCCGGGCCGCCCGCCCCGGAGTTGCAACCCTTTGCAACTCTGGCGAGATCTCCGAGGCCGTACCAGAGTGACAGAGACACTGTGCGCCGGGCATGTCCCGGCCGCCCCGTGTCGCAGAAGCATGGAGGGTGGTGCCGTGTCGGCGCAGCACCACCCTCCGTCGCTCCGCGGCCCGCCGGCCCCCGCGAGACGGCCCGCCGCCCCCGACGATCAACCCCCCGCCGTGACCGTACGACGGACGGCAGGGCCCACGATCCGGCCCCCCTCCCCGCTCCTACGGAGCGGACGGCCGGGCCCGCTCCACCACCGAGGCCAGATCCAGGCTGTGCGGCAGCGTCCCGAACGACGAGCCCCAGTCACCGCCGAGGCGCGAGGCGCAGAACGCGTCCGCCACCTCCGGCGGCGCCCAGCGGACCAGCAGCGATCCCTGGAGCACCAGGGCGATCCGCTCCACCAGTCGCCGGGCCCGCCCCTCCGCGCCCGCCAGATCGGCCAGCTCCGTCAGCAGCTCCCTGACCGCCGCGTCCAGCCGGTGATCCGCCCCGCGCGCCCTGCCCACCTCCCGCAGGAACGCGTCGAACGCCTCCGGCTCCCGCCGGAGCGCCCGCAGCACGTCCAGCGCCTGCACATTGCCCGATCCCTCCCAGATCGAGTTGAGCGGCGCCTCGCGCAGCAGCCGGGGCATCCCCGACTCCTCCACGTACCCGTTGCCGCCCAGGCACTCCAGCGCCTCGCCCACCACGGCCGAGCAGCGCTTGGTGACCCAGAACTTCGCGGCGGGCACCGCGAGCCGCAGAAAGGCCCGCTCCTCCTCGGTGTCCGCGTCGTACGCGGCGGCCAGCCGCATCGCCAGCACCGTCGCCGCCTCCGACTCCACCGCCAGATCCGCCAGGACGTTGCGCATCAGCGGCCTGTCGATCAGCGGCCCGCCGAACGCCCTGCGGTACGCGCTGTGATGGACCGCCTGCGACACCGCCTGCCGCATCAGCGCCGCCGACCCCACCACGCAGTCGAACCGGGTGGCCGCCACCATCTCGATGATGGTGCGCACCCCACGCCCCTCCTCACCGACCCGGCGCGCCCACGTCCCGTCGAACTCGACCTCGGCCGAGGCGTTGGACCGGTTGCCCAGCTTGTCCTTCAGCCGCTGGATCGAGAAGACGTTCCGCGTGCCGTCCGGGAGCACCCGCGGCAGCAGGAAGCAGGTCAGCCCGCCCGGTGCCTGTGCCAGCACCAGGAAGCCGTCCGACATCGGCGCCGAACAGAACCACTTGTGCCCGGTGAGCAGATATCCGTCCCCGCCCGGCAGCGGCTCCGCCCGCGTCGTGTTGGACCGCACGTCGCTGCCGCCCTGCTTCTCCGTCATGCCCATCCCGAAGAGCACCCCGGCCTTCCCCGCCGCGGGCCGCAGCCCCTCCTCGTAGACGTACGAGGTCAACAGGGGCTCCCACTCCGCCGCCAGCGCCGGATCGGTCCGCAGCGCGGGCACCGCGGCGTGCGTCATCGACAGCGGGCAGCCGTGCCCCGCCTCGGCCTGCGTCCAGACCAGGAACCCCGCCGCGCGCCGCAGATGCCCCGACGGCCGCCCCCAGGCGTCCGTCAGCCCGGCGGACACGGCATGGCCCAGCAACCGGTGCCAGGCCGGGTCGAACTCCACCTCGTCGACGCGGTGCCCGTACCGGTCATGGGTGCGCAGCACAGGTGGGTACGCGTTCGCCCGCGCGCCCCACTCCCGGGCCTGGGCGGAACCGGCGGCCCGGCCGAGCTCACCGAGTTCCCGGAGCGCGACCGCCCGCTCCGCGGGAGCGACATGCCGCTCGACGGCTTCGGACAGGGCCCGGTCGGCGGCGAAGACATCATGGCCGACCAGCGGCGGAACCTGATTGGTCACGGTGTGGGTGGTAGCTGCCATGCCGATACGGTAAGGAGGTGCAGGCAGCAAACGAAACACCCGAGCGGCCACCGGGCCGGCTCCACCGGGCGCGAGCGCTCTACCGCAACGTCTCCAAGCGGCGCATGGCGTGGCATCTGCTCAAGGACACCGTCAACTCGTGCATCGAGTACCGCATCCTCGGACTCGCGGCCGAGGCGGCGTTCTTCACCCTGCTCTCGCTGCCCCCGCTGCTGCTCGGCCTGATCGGCCTGCTCGGTTACGTCGACGAGTGGACGACCACCACCACGGTCGCCTCCATCGAACGCAACATCCTCTCCGCCTCCCACACGGTGCTGTCCGAGCGCGGGGTCAACGACTTCGCCAAACCCCTGCTCGCCGACGTCACGACCGGGGCCCGCCCCGACATCATCTCCATCGGCTTCGCCATCGCCCTGTGGTCCGGCTCCCGCGCGGTGAACGTCTTCATCGACACCATCACCGTCATGTACGGCCTCGACGGCCACCGCGGCATCGTCAAGACCCGCCTGCTCGCCTTCCTGCTGTACGTCGTCGCCCTGCTGCTGGGCGCGGTGGTGCTGCCGCTGCTGGTCGTCGGACCGGACCGGGTGGTCGAGTTCGTGCCCTGGGGCACCGAGGTCATAGCCGTCCTGTACTGGCCGCTCGTGATACTGCTGACCATCGCGTTCCTCACGACGCTCTACCACGTGTCCGTGCCGGTGCGCTCGCCCTGGATCGAGGACGTACCCGGGGCGCTGGTGGCGCTCGCCATGTGGGTCCTCGGCAGCTTCCTCCTCCGGATCTACCTGACCAGCACCGTCGAGGGCCCGACCATCTACGGCTCCCTGGCGGCGCCCATCGCCGTCCTGCTGTGGATCGGCATCTCCGCCTTCGCGGTCCTGGTCGGCGCCGCGGTCAACGCGGCCATCGACCGGGTGTGGCCCTCGCTCGCCACGGCCGCCGCCCGCGAGGCCACCGAACGCGCCAGGGCCGCGCAGGCCGCCGAGTTCGTCGCCCGGACCCGCTCGGCCGCCTACGCCGGCCTGGGCGACGAGGACGACGAGGACGGCGGTCCCGCGTACATGCCCTCAGAGTTCCCCGAGCGCTGGTCCCGCTTCCTGCCGCCCGACGACGTGAAGTCCCGGCTGCACGCGACCCGCGAGAAGGAGTCCAAGGACGCCAAGGGACCCTCGGGGGCCACGGACGCCGGGGAGCCGCCCCCGCGTTAGCGTGGAGGCATGCCCCGGCCACGCCAGCGGTACCAGGAGCGGCCGTCCCGGCTGGACGGCGCCGTCGTCTGGACGCTGGACGTCCCGCCCGGACCGCGCCCGGCCGCCCGGTCCGTCCTGCCGGACGGCTGCATGGACCTGATCTGGACCGGCGGCCGCCTGATCGTCGCCGGGCCCGACACCCACGCCTTCCGGGTCGACCCCCGCACCAGCGGTTCCTGCGCCGCGATCCGGTTCGGGCCCGGCACCGCCCCCGTACTCCTCGGCGTACCGGCGCACGAACTGCGCGACCTCCGGGTCGATCTGGCCGGACTCCTGCCCCGTACCGCCGTCGCGGCGCTCGCCGGACGGATCGAGCGGGCCGCCGACCCCGCCACCGCCCTGGAGGACTTCGCGCTCGCCCGGTCCGCCGACACCGGCCCGCCGGACCCGCTCACTGCGGCCGTCGCCGACCGGTTGCGCCGTGGCAGGTCCGTCGCGGACACGGCCGCGGAAGTCGGCCTCGGGGCCCGACAGCTGCACCGCCGCTCGCTCGCGGCCTTCGGTTACGGCCCCAAGACCCTGGCGCGCGTCCTCCGCCTCCAGCGCGCCCTGGCCCTCGTCCGCACCGGCCTCCCCTACGCGGAGGCGGCGTGCGCGGCAGGCTGCGTCGACCAGGCGCACCTGGCCCGCGAGATGCGCGCCCTGGCCGGTACGACGCTCGGCGCCTACTTCGCGCCGGACGAGGAGGCCGCGCCGGGGGCGGCGGCCCGGCCGGACGAGGACGCGGAGTCGGGGGCGGCGGCCGTTCCGGGGGAGGCGGTCCTCTCGTCCGAGGCGGCGAACAACGACACCCCGCAGCCGTCCGGGTCCAGCACGACCGCGTAGCGCTGCCCCCACACCGCGTCCCAGGGCTTCAGATGCCCGGTGTGTCCGGCCCCGACCAGCTCCGCGTACAGCGCGTCCACCTCCTGCGGGCTGTCGCAGACGAAGGCGAGCGCCACCCGCTCCCCGCCCGCCGGACGCTTCCACTCCGGATCGAACGAGGCGATGACCTCCTCCGTGTCCCACAACAGCCGCTGCCCGCCCGGCAGGGTCACCTCCACGTGGGGCGCGGCCTTTGCCCCGGCGGGGATGTCCAGGCCGAGCCGCCGGTAGAAGGCGAGCGAGGCGGTGAGGTCGGCGGTGATGATGCTGATGGCGTCGAATCGTGGAGTCATGCCCCGACCGTAGGCACCCGGCCCGGCCGGCGTCTTGGACGAATCGGTCGCCGGGCATGGAGGTCCCGCGCGACCGCCCGCACCCGGCGGGCGGCCTCGCCGGCCGACGGGCCCGCACGGCAGGCGGCCCCCGGGCAGGCGGCCCCCCCCCGGACAGGCGGCCCCCCGGACAGGCGGGCCCCGGAGCGTCAGTTCCCCGGACCGCCGGGCCGTGCCGCCCGGCGGGAACTCACCGACCGGCCACGCCCGCCGACCCGTGGGGCCACGCCCGCCGCCGGCCCCTCAGCCCGAGCACTCGGCGGGCGAGGTCCCCGGATCGGTCAGGGCCAGCCCCAGGGCCGCCCGTTCCGTGAGCCACCGCGTCGGCCGGTGGCGCGGGTCGCCCGTCGTCGCGTGCAGCGCCCGCTGGAGCGCCAGCATCCGTACGGCCCCGACCCGCTCGCCCCAGGCCAGCGGCCCGGCCGGATAACCGAGGCCGGTGGTCACCGCCAGATCGATGTCGGCGGGCGTGGCGATCGAACGCTCCGCGATCGAGCAGCCGACCGCCACCACGGAGGACAGCAGCCGCTGCGCGACCGAGCCCGCGGTGTCCCGCACCACCGACACCGCGTACGGCTCCTCGCCCGCGGCGGCCCGCGCCAGCACCGCCCGCGCGTCCCGAGCGGCCGCCGGGTCGCCCGCCGCCGTCACCGCGAGGACCCGCCGCCGCCCCGCCGCCGGCAGCACCTCCACGCCGAACGTACGCTTCCGGGGCAGCCCGCCCTCCGCGACCGCCGCCGACACCGCCGTCCCCCAGACGGGCACCAGCACCACGGCCTCCGGCGACGGCTCCGCGCCCCGATCGATCCGGGCCCCCGCCGCCTCCAGGGACCCGGCCAGCTCCTCCTCGTACGCCGCCGTCTCCGGCCGCCCGCCCCGGACCAGGAACACCGGGCGCTCCCCGTCCCCGGTGACCGGGCCCTCCGGCGCGGGGCCGGACACCCCGTCGCCGTACGCGTACCAGCCCCGGCCCGTCTTGCGGCCGTGCAGCCCCGCCACCACGCGGTTCGGGGTCAGGAAGGACGGGCGCAGCCGGTCCTCGTACCGGAAGCCCTGCCAGATCGAGTCGATCACCGCGGCCGTCACGTCGAGGCCCGTCAGGTCCATCAGTTCGAAGGGGCCCATCCGCAGCCCCAGGACGTCCCGCGCGATCCGGTCGATCCCGGCCGGGTCCGCCACGGATTCCTCCAGCAGGGCCAGCGCCTCGGTCACCAGCCCTCGTCCGGCGTGGTTGACCAGGAAGCCGGGGGAGTCCGCGACGGTCACCGCCCGGTGGCCGCAGCCCTCCACCAACGCGGTCAGCAGCTCCGGGATCTCCGGCCGGGTCGCGGCCCCCGGCACCACCTCGACGATCCGCATCAGCGGCACCGGGTTGAAGAAGTGCAGTCCGGCCAGGCGCGAGGGGTCCTGGAGCGTCGCGGCGATCCGCGTCACCGACAGGGAGGAGGTGTTGGTCGTGAAGACGGCGGAGGAGGGCAGCGCCCGCTCCAGCCTCCCGAACACCTCGGCCTTGGTGCCCAGGTCCTCCCGTACGGCCTCGATCACCAGCTCCACCTCCGGGCCCGCCTCCCACGGATCGGCGAGCGGAACCAGCCGGGCCACGGACGCGTCCCGGCCGGCGGCGGACATCCGGCCCTTGGCGACCGCCCGGTCCAGCATCGCCACGACGAAGTCCAGCGCTTCCTTCACCGCCTCGGGGCGTACGTCACCCAGCTCGACGGTGTGACCGGCGCTCGCCGCCCACTGGGCGATGCCGCGGCCCATGGCCCCGGCTCCGACGATCCTGATACGCATGGCGATGGGGCCCTTTCGGCAGAGGAGGACGTGAACACGGTCGGGTCGGGTCAGCGGAGGTAGACGCGGTGCGGATCGACATCCTCCCGCAGGAGCCGCAGCTCCGCGGGGGTGGGCGGGGCCGTCGTCGTGACCCGGCCCGCGGTCCTCAGCTCCCAGCCCGTCGCGGCCCGCACCTGCTCGACCGTCACTCCGGGATGCACGGCGACCAGCCGCAGTTCGTCCCCGACGCCTTCCCGCGCGAGGACGCCGAGTTCGGTGACGACCCGTGTGACGCCGATACCCAGCGGGCGGATACCGTCCGCCAGCGCCCGGTCCGGGCCCGGTGTGGTGCAGAAGTCGAGGGCGCGGGCGAAGGAGCGCGGGGTGTGGCGGCGCATCACGACGAACACCTCCCGGGCGTTCGCCATCACCTCGACCGCGCCCCCGGACCCCGGCAGCCGTACCGTCGGGCTCTCCCACTCCCCGATGACCGAGGTGTTGAGGTTGCCCCACCGGTCGATCTGCGCGGCCCCCAGGAACCCCACGTCGATGTGGCCGCCCTGGAGCACCGAGCCGAACAGGGTGGGCAGGGACACCACCGCCTCGGCCCCCGTGATCAGGACGGCGTCCGCGATGGTCTCCGGCAGCTGGGACGGGTGCGCCCCGCAGACCCCGGACTCGTACACCACCTCGATGCCCGGCGCGACGGTCAGCGCCGCCAGCTCGACCGCCAGGGTCGGCAGCCCGATCCCGGCGAACACCGTGCGGCGGCCCGCCAGTTCACGCGCGGCGACGACCGCCGACAGCTCGGAGGCGGTGACGGGGCCGCCGGCCTCGACCGCTTCCGCCACGGCGGTCCTCCCCGGCCCGTCCGTCACGGCGGTCCTCCCCGGCCCGGCAGGCGCCCCGGCGCCCTCCGTACGTGCCGTGTCCCGCCCGCTCACAGCCGCCTCCCGTAGTCCACCGACCCGCTCAGCGCCTCGCCCACCGCCAGCCCCGCCCAGAACTCCTCACCCTGCTTCGCCACGTACTCCGCGTGATCCGCCGTCCCGTACACCCACTCCTCCAGCCACGCCCGCAGCCGCGCCGGATCCGCGCTGATCGCGGACCAGGACCGGTAGAAGGCGTTGTCCCGGTCGTAGTGGCCCTGCGCGAACGACGGATGCGCCCCGCGCGGACAGACCACCACCGCGTCCACCGCGTGCGCGGGGATCAGCGTGCGGTTCGGGTCCGCACGGATCACCTCGTCCGCCACCAGCTCCTCCACCACCACGATCGCCCGGTCCGCCGCGTACACCGCCTCGGCCTGGACCCCGGTCAGGCCCCAGATCTGGGTGTTGCCCCGGCGGTCGGCGCGTTGCGCGTGGACGATCGTCACATCCGGGTTCACAGGCGGTACCACGTAGATCTGCTCGGGCCGCCCGTCCGGCCCCGGATACGGCGAAGTGACCTTGCGGATGGCCGGGTTGACCGCGGGCAGGTCGCTCCCGCCGTACGAGCGCAGTGGATGGAACGGCAGCCGCTGCGCCCCCGCGACGTAGCGGCACACCATCCCGTAGTGGCTGTACTCCTCGAACTCCAGCGGCTCCGGATCGGCCCGCTCGATCCGCCGCCGCAGTTCACCGAGCGAACCGGCGGAGGAGTTGCCCACGAACGACGAGACCAGCCGCGTCACGCAGCCCGCCGCCAGCATCTGGTCCACCACGATGTCCGCCGTCATCCGTACGACGGTCAGGCCGCGCCGGCCCTGCCGGATGATCTCGTGGCCCGCGGCGGTCGGGATGAGGTGGGTGAACCCCTCCAGGCTCACGGTGTCCCCGTCGCGCACATGGCGCGCGACGGCCTCCCGCAGCGGGACGACCTTGTCCGCCGCCCTGCCGTCGGCCGGCGTCCGTTCCACAGCACTCCCCGGCGTCGGTGTACAGGTCGCCCCACCGTGCCAGGGCTCATTGATCGGTGTCCAATACCGAATTAGGCTCGGATTGAGATGCCCGACGTATCACCGGGGGTGCCGGAGGCACCGCGGGCGGAAGAAGACCGGGAAGACGGAGACCGGGGAGCCGGGAAGGGGGGACCCGCGTGGAACTGCGCCATCTGAGAGCCTTCCTCACCGTGGCCGAGGAACTGCACTTCGGCCGGGCCGCCAAACGCCTCCAGATGGCACAGCCACCCCTGAGCCAGCAGATCCGGCAGGTGGAGAAGGAGCTCGGCGTCCAGCTCTTCCGCCGCAACACGCGCTCCGTACGGCTCACCGGCGCGGGGGAGGCGTTCCTCGACCCCGTACGGACCGTCCTCGACGACCTCGACACCGCCGTACGGGCCGCCCGCTCCGCGGGGAAGGGCGAATACGGCCGGGTCACCATCGGCTTCGCCGGGGCCTCCAGCCACGAGACGCTGCCCCGCCTCACCCGCGCCGTACGCGCCGCGCACCCCGGACTCGAACTGGTCATGACCGGTCAGACGTACGCCGACGTCGCGCTGAACCGGGTCGCCGACGGCTCGCTCGATCTGGGCTTCGTCCGGCTGCCGGTGAACCGGCCCGGAGTGGAACACCGGGTGATCGACGAGGAGGAGCTGCTCTGCGCCCTGCCCTGCGACCATCCGCTCGCCCGGTTCGACGCCGTGCCGCTCGGCGAACTGGCGGACGAACCGTTCGTCTCCTTCCCCGCCAACACCGGCTCCACCGTGCGCAACGCCCTGACGGAGGCGTGCGAGGGAGCCGGGTTCACTCCGCGCGTCGTCCAGGAGGCCCCCGACTCGTACACGATCATGGCGCTCGTCGCCGCCGGGGTCGGCGTCACGCTCACGGTCACCTCCGTACGGCACATCCAGCAGAGCGGTCTCGTCTACCGCCCCCTCGCCGGACCGCCCATCCGGCTCCAGGCGGCCCTGGCATGGCGGGCCGACAACCCCTCCGCCGCCCTGCACGCCGTGCTCGCCGTCGCCCGCGACGCCCTGCCGACCCCCGGACCCGGCCCGCGTACGGGACCCGATTGAGACGCCCCCTCTCTCCATGGGCTTCGCATCCGGTATTGGACCGGCTCAGTCCCCGGATGCGAAGGTCACCCCGTACCCGGCCCGCCCCCGCACTCCGACCGCCCCGCCGAAGGAAGGCCCCGCCGTGCAGCCCGATGTCGTCATCTGCGAGCCCCTGCGCACCCCCATCGGCCGGTTCGGCGGGGCTTTCGCCCAGCAGACCCCCGCCGCGCTGGCCGCGCGCGTCATCGCGGAGATCGTCGCCCGGACCGGCATCGACCCCGTCCGGGTCGACGAGGTGATCCTCGGCCACGCCTACCCGACCAGCGAGGCCCCCGCCATCGGCCGGGTCGCCGCCCTGGACGCCGGACTGCCCCCCACGGTCACCGGTTCCCAGATCGACCGGCGCTGCGGCTCCGGGCTCCAGGCGGTGCTGGACGCGGCGATGCAGATCCGGGCCGGGTTCAGCGACGTCGTGATCGCGGGCGGCGTCGATGTGATGAGTGCCGCGCCCTACTACACCCACGACGGACGCTGGGGCATCAAGGGTCCCGGCCTCCAGCTCCACGACGCCCTCGCCCGCGGCCGCGTCACCGCGGGGGGCATCCACCACCCGGTCCCCGGCGGCATGATCGAGACGGCGGAGAACCTGCGCCGCGCGTACGGCATCAGCCGCGCCGACCAGGACGCCCTGGCCCTCCGCTCCCAGCGTCGCGCGGCCCGTGCCGCCGCCGAGGGCCGCTACGACGCGGAGACCGTCCCCGTCACCGTACGCACCCGCAAGGGCGAGACGGCCATCACCGCCGACGAGCACCCCCGCCCCGACACCACGGCCGACCAACTCGCTTCCCTGCGACCGGTGATGGCGAAGTCCGACCCGGATGCCACGGTCACCGCGGGCAACGCCAGCGGCCAGAACGACGCGGCCGCCGCGTGCCTGGTCACCAGCGCCGCGACCGCCGAACGGCTCGGTCTCGTCCCGCTCGTCCGCCTCGTCTCCTTCGCCCGCGCCGGAGTCCCCGCCGCGACGATGGGTATCGCCCCCGTCTCCGCCACCCGCGCCGCCCTGGACCGGGCGGGCCTCACCCTCGCCGACCTCGACCTGATCGAGCTGAACGAGGCGTTCGCCGCCCAGGTCCTGGCCTGCACACGGGAGTTGGGCCTCGGCGAGACGGACCACGAGGAGCGGATCAACGTCAACGGCTCGGGCATCTCACTCGGCCACCCGGTCGGCGCCACCGGAGCGCGCATCCTCGCCACCCTCACCCGCGAACTCCACCGCAGCCAGGGACGGTACGGCCTGGAGACGATGTGCATCGGCGGCGGCCAGGGCCTCGCCGCGATCTTCGAACGCATCGATGGCTGAGGGCGGTACGCCGCTCGAAGCCGAGCCGGAACAGGAATAGTCCGTACTCCGGGTCGAGCCGGACGCGCAGGGGCGTCGTAGGGACGGTAGGCCCGCGCTGGCGTGACGGGCGCCGTTCGGAGAACTCCGAGAGTGGTGCGGCCGTCGGGACGCCTCTCCGGCTGGGCGGCACAGAGGTTGAGCGGTCCGACCCCGTCGAACCGACCGCCCCACGCGCACACGCGAAGGCCCGGCCGGACAGTCCCCGCTGCCCGGCCGGACCTCGTTCTCCCGTGGGAGCTCCGGCAGCCCTGATCAGTCCCGCGCGCCGCGGGCGCGGCGCATCAGCACCGTGCCGCCGAGCAGCAGCGCGGCGCTCGCGCCGGCGGCCAGCCCCAGGTCGGCGGCGCCGGTGTCGGCGAGGTGCGCACCCGGAGTGTTGGGGCCGGGCGTGCCGGTGCCGGGGGTCCCCGAACCGGGGGTGTCGGTACCGGGCGTGTCGGTCGGCGGCTCGTACACCGGGGGCTCGTCCACGGGCGGTTCGTTCACCGGGGGCTCGTCGACCGGCGGCTCGTCCACCGGCGGCTTGTCCACCGGGGGTTCGTCGACCGGCGGCTCGTCCACGGGCGGCTCGTCCACGGGCGGCTCGTCGACCGGGGGTTCGTCGACCGGCGGTTCATCGACGGGCGGCTCGTCGACCGGGGGCTCGTCGATCGGCGGGTGGTTGTGCTTCGGGCCGTCGGCGTTCACGCAGGTGTTGCCGAAGGCAGGGTTCAGCAGGGCGATCACATTGACGGTGTTGCCGCAGACGTTGACCGGGATGTGCACCGGCACCTGCACGGCGTTGCCCGAAGCGACTCCCGGCGAGCCGACCGCCGCCCCCTCGGCCGCCGCGTCGGCGTGCGCGGTGCCGCCCACCGCCGCCAGGAGGCCTGATGCGGCCGCCATGACGATCATGCTTTTGTTCAGGACCTGTCGCATTACTTGCCCTTCCTTAGGACATTCGCCAGGACATCGCGTGGGTGCTTCGCACGCGGGGACGGGCAGCCGTAGGGCGGCGGAGCCGCAGCACGGCCGGAGCCCGCGGGAAACCCTGGTGAAAAATTTGGTGAAGACGTGCGCGTTGCACGACTGCCCTAACGACTCGGGGCGGGGCGGGAAACTTGGAGTTGCGGGGAAGTTGTGTAATCACCCGAATAGGTGGTGGCCGTAGGGCTCGCGTATCCCGGCTGTCAGCGCGAGAAAAACGATTCGTCGCCAACTCGATGCATTTCACGCCTGGTTGACCGTGACAGTCTCGACTCCGTCCGCACGAGCATGCGTCAGAACCGGTGACCATCGCCCACCCGTTCGGGCGAATGGCCGCATACGTCGGTACGTGCAATTCCTTCACGAACGTGCGGCCGTGCGGACCGGGTGCGCGGCCACTCCCGGCGTCCGGCATTCGGGTGAATACGCGGAACCAAATGGCCTCGGGCCGGGTTGACCAGGGCGCTCCGCCACGGGGCAATCGGTGCGAGAAGGGTTAATCGTGATCAAGAAGGTTCTGGCTACGGGCGCTGTCGCCGCCTCCGTCCTCGGTCTCGGCACGACGCAGGCCATGGCCATCGCCAACGACGGCGGCACCACGACGCTCAACGGCAACGGTGCTTCGCAGGCGTACGGCAACTCCGAGACCCACGGCGACTGGAGCCCGCAGTTCGCGCTCGTCCAGGGCTCGCTGAACAAGCCCTGCATCGCCCTGCCGGCCAAGGCGAACGTCGGTTCGCTGCTCGGCGTCGTGCCGATCTCGGTCCAGGACATCAACGTCCTGTCCTCGCCGCAGAACCAGCAGTGCACCGAGAACTCCACCCAGGCCAAGGGCGACGAGGCCCTGTCGCACATCCTGGAGGACATCCCGATCCTCTCCGGCAACGGCGCCGGCAACAACTGACCCGCGGCCTTCCGACTCGGGCCCGAGCCCTCGGCGTTCCTCCACCGAGCGGCTCGGGCCCGTTGCTCTGCCGGGGCGCGATGCGGCCGCTGCCGTGCGTGTTCTCCGCGGTGCGGCAGCCGGGCGTTGCGGCATTCGGGCGTATATCCGGGAATTCGCCCGTCGAACAGTTCCTCTTCCGGACGTTCATCGTTACGTAGGACAGCGCCGGAGTCGTGAGAGATCAGGACCTGACTCGGGCGGACGCGACAGTCGTGGCCGCACCGGACTCCGCCGAGGAAAGGGTAGAGAAGTGAAGTACACCAAGGTTGCCGCAGTCGCCGCCGGTACGCTCATGGCGATGGGCGTCGCCGCGCCGGCCATGGCCGACGCGGGTGCCGGGGCCGTCGCCGCGCACTCCCCGGGCGTGCTGTCCGGCAACATCGTCCAGGCCCCGATCCACATTCCGGTCAACGTCTGCGGCAACACCGTCAACGTGATCGGCGTGCTGAACCCGGCCTTCGGCAACACCTGCGCCAACGTGTGACCTGGTGACCGGTCGGGCCGCAGGCCCGCGTAACCGATGGGCCCCGGACGGCAGATGTCGTCCGGGGCCCTTCCTGCGCCGGATTCACCCCTGTTCGGACAGGTGGGCGATGCCGGAGAAAGATGGTGTCCCATAGTTTCCCGAATGCGGACTGATCGTTGATCAGAAGGAAAGCGGCAGAAGTCACAGGCAAAGAAGACCTTGTGTGCGGCACGGAGACGTGACCGAAGCAGACGCCGCGCGGAAGGGAACCAGAAAAGTGAAGTACGCGAAGACCGCCGCCCTCGTTGTCGGTTCCGTGGCTGCCCTCGGAGCGGCTGCCCCCGCCTTCGCCGCTACTACGCCCACGGCCCCCAACTTCAGCCTCGACGGCGGCCTGAACCAGGTGATGGCCAGCGCTCCGCAGGTCGTCGACCCGCTGGTGGACACGGCCGCCGAGACCACCGAGACGCTCTCGGAGAACGGCACGGTCGGCAAGCTGGCGGGCCAGGCGACCGGTGCGGTCGAGGGCGCGGCTCCGCTGCTGGGCGGCGTCCCCCTCGGCGGCTGACCGCCGCGGCACGGCCGATTCTCCAGGCTTCTTCGTCTGATCCGCATCCTTACCCAGAAGGGCTTTTCCATGTTCAAGAAGATCATGTCCTCGGCGGCCGTCGCCGTCTCCATCGTCGGCGTCTCCGCCGCGGCCGCCCCCTCCGCCATGGCCATCGCCAACGACGGCGGCACCACGACGCTCAACGGCAACGGTGCTTCGCAGGCGTACGGCAACTCCGAGACCCACGGCGACTGGAGCCCGCAGTTCGCGCTCATCCAGGGCTCGCTGAACAAGCCCTGCATCGCCCTGCCGGCCAAGGCGAACGTCGGTTCGCTGCTCGGCGTCGTGCCGATCTCGGTCCAGGACATCAACGTCCTGTCCTCGCCGCAGAACCAGCAGTGCACCGAGAACTCCACCCAGGCCAAGGGCGATGAGGCCCTGTCGCACCTGCTGAACGACATCCCGATCCTCTCCGGCAACGGCGCCGGCAACAACTGATACCGGGAAGCGGGGGTCCGCACCGTCCGACACGCGTGGCGCCGGTCCATGCCGCCGTCACGGCGACCGTTCTTCGCCGTGACGG
Source organism: Streptomyces sp. V2I9 (assembly GCF_030817475.1). NCBI lineage: Bacteria > Bacillati > Actinomycetota > Actinomycetes > Kitasatosporales > Streptomycetaceae > Streptomyces > Streptomyces sp. V2I9. The sequence continues at coordinate 5,903,949 of NZ_JAUSZJ010000002.1, forward strand.
CCGGGACCGGCCCTTCGGAGTGCACGGACCACGGTGTGCGGGAGCCACCGGCCGGGGCATCCGGTTGGGCCGGATGCCGTAGCCCCGGCTGACGATCCGGGCCGGGCCGGGTAGGGCCTTCCCATGGATCCGTACGACAGTCAGACCTCGCAGAGTGGTGAGCGGCACCCCGCGCCGACCGGCACCCCGATCTACGACCGGCTCGTCGCCGAATGGCGGGCTGCCGGCGGCGACCACCCCTTCGCCGAACCGGATCCGGGCGCGGCCCCTCGCCGTGGCGTCGGGTTCGTACCGGCGGCGCGCACCTCGGAACCGGCCCCTGGGAACTGAGGAAAGCGTCGATCTCGCGCCGGAAACAACCCATTTGAGTGGTACCGCGCAACCGATCAGGGGCAGTGGCAGTTGATCAGTACGTTCCACAACGGAACGCTCCGAAAGGTGAAGTTGATGAAGAAGATGATGGCCGGCGCTGCAGTGGCCGTGTCCCTGCTCGGTCTGTCCGCTGCTGCGGCTCCCTCGGCCATGGCGATCGGCAACGACGGGGGAACCACCACCCTCAACGGCAACGGTGCCGAGTCGGAGATCGGCAACGCCGAGACGGAGGGCGACTTCAGCCCGCAGAGTCAGCTCGTCCAGGGCACCCTGAACAAGCTGTGCGTCGGCCTGCCCCTCAAGGCCAATGTCGGTTCGCTCATCGGTGTCGTGCCGATCGCGGTCCAGGACGTCAACGTCCTCTCCAACCCGCAGAACCAGCAGTGCGCCGACAACTCGACCCAGGCCAAGGGCGACGAGCCGCTGTCGCACATCCTGGACGACATCCCGGTCCTCTCGGGCAACGGCGTCGGCAACAACTGACGCACCACAATCTGAGGCGTTGAACGCGGGCGGTCCGGAGATCACTCTCCAGGCCGCCCGCCGCCGTTCCCGCGACGCGACACGCACGCCGTCCGCGGCGGGGGTGGCGCGCACGGGGGAGGCCCACCACCCCACGCGGGGTGATGGGCCTCGGACGGGTCTCCTGAACGGCGGGGCGCCGTCCTCAGCCCAGGGAACGGACCGGAAGCAGGCAGTGCGCGGCCGTGCGGACGACGTCCTCGTCCGTGACGAAGGCGCGCAGCCGGTCCTCGCCGATCGGGTGGCCGGGTACGGCTTCCGGCCACGGGGTCGTGGCGAACATCCCGTACACCTGTCCCTGCCCTTGGGCCGCGGCGAGCCACTCCGCGGGCGCGGGGTACTGCGCCGAGAGGTGAGGGAGCGTCAGGACGGCCTGGCCCGCCTGGACGAGGAGCTTCGCCTGGATGCCCGGAGTCTCGGCCGCGTCCTGGATCGGGCCGCCGACGCGGAGACCCGCGCGCCCCAGTGCGGCGCGCATCGCCTCGCGGCCCACCACCGGACCGTCCTGGCCGTCGCCCAGCGAGTAGGCGAGGAGGAAGGCGGTGTCCTGGTCGGCGCCCGGCTGCCGGCCGCTCCAGCCGATCAGGATCTGGGTGCCCAAGTGGGCCTGGGTGAACGTGCCGACGGGGGCCTGGGGTGTGGTCATGCTCGGCACCCTAACGGCCACGGACCGGGCTCCATGCACGCGTATCACTCGATAGAGGGAGATCTACGGCTGAGCCAGGAGAAAAGCACCGGCCTCGCGGTGCTGCGGAAAACCTGTTGACGGTGGTCCCCGGGTGAGCGCTAGGGTGATGACCGTTCCGCACACGGCGCTGACGTGTGCGACCGGAGCCAGAGGAACCAGGAGGTGAGGACATTGATGACTGTCGTTGCGATGGGCACTGCCCACAACCGGAAGAGCATCGTCCTCATCCCCGTGGCCACCGGCTGACCGACTTATCCCACATCTCCGCGCCGAGCGCGCGTGCCGGGGCCACCCTGTGAAGGGTTTCCCTTGTCTTTCTCGTTCACTTCTTCCTCCACCGTCTCCTCCTCGCACCCGCTGGCTCCGTACGGCTGGGACGAGGACTGGGCGGCGGCCTTCTCCCCGTACGCCGAGCAGGGCCTCGTGCCCGGACGGGTCGTGCGGGTGGACCGCGGCCGATGCGACGTGGTCACCGCCGACGGCACGGTCCGCGCCGACACCGCGTTCGTGGTGCCCCGCGACCCGATGCGGATCGTCTGCACCGGTGACTGGGTGGCGCTCGACGCCGACGGTGACCCCCGGTTCGTCCGTACGCTGCTGCCGCGCCGGACCGCCTTCGTCCGCTCGACCTCCTCGCAGCGGTCCGAGGGCCAGGTGCTCGCCACCAACATCGACCACATCGTCATCTGCGTCTCGCTCGCCGTCGAACTGGATCTCGGCAGGGTCGAACGGTTCCTCGCGCTCGCCCTGTCGAGCTCCGAGGGGGCCGCGCTGCTGGGCGACGGCACCGGCGGGGCGTACCAGCCTCAGCCGATCGTGGTCCTGACCAAGGCCGACCTGGTTCCCGACGCGGCCACCCTGTCCCACCTGGTCCAGGACATCGAGGCCATCGCCCCCGGCGTCCAGGTGCTGCCCGTCAGCTCCACCACCGGGGAGGGGCTCGACGTGTTCGGCGCCATCGTCTCGGGCGGCACGAGTGTGCTGCTCGGCATCTCCGGCGCCGGCAAGTCCACCCTGGCCAACACCCTGCTCGGCAGCGACGTGATGGAGGTGCGGGCCGCGCGGGACGTGGACGGCAAGGGCCGCCACACCACCACGACCCGCAACCTGCTCGTCCTGCCGCAGGGAGGCGTCCTCATCGACACCCCCGGGCTGCGGGGCGTCGGGCTCTACGACGCCGGGACCGGGGTCGGGGAGGTGTTCTCCGAGATCGAGGAGCTGGCCGCCGACTGCCGGTTCCACGACTGCGCCCACGAGGCCGAGCCGGGATGCGCCGTCCTCGGCGCGCTGGAGGACGGCACCCTGCCCGAGCGGCGGCTGGAGAGCTACCGAAAGCTTCTCCGTGAGAACCAGCGGATCGTCGCCAAGACCGACGCACGGGTGCGCGCCGAGATCCTGCGGGACTGGAAGCGCAAGGGCGCGGAGGGGCGCGCGGCCATGCAGGTCAAGCGCGGCCGGGTGCGGTAGCGGACCGGGGCCGGACGCCGGGCCGGGCCCGGTGGCGGTCCCGGCCCGGGTACGGCGTCCGAAAACCGCGAGTGCGGTGGCCCCGGCTGCCGCACACTGGACGGTGTGATGGATGAACGGACCCGGTACGAGGCGGTGAGCAGCCGCGACGCACGGTTCGACGGCGCCTTCTTCTTCGCCGTCGTGACCACCGGCATCTACTGCCGGCCGAGCTGCCCCGCCGTCACGCCCAAACGCGCCAACGTGCGCTTCTACCCCACGGCAGCGGCGGCCCAGGCGGGCGGCTTCCGGGCCTGCCGCCGCTGCCGGCCGGACGCCGTGCCCGGATCCGCCGAGTGGAACGTCCGCGCGGACGTCGTCGGCCGGGCCGTGCGGCTGATCGGCGACGGCGTCGTGGACCGCGAAGGCGTCCCCGGACTGGCCGGACGGCTCGGTTACAGCGCCCGGCAGCTCCAGCGCCAGCTCAACGCGGAGCTGGGCGCCGGGCCCGTCGCGCTCGCCCGTGCCCAGCGCTCCCACACCGCCCGTGTGCTCCTCCAGACCACCGGGCTGCCGGTCACCGAGATCGCCTTCGCGGCCGGGTTCGCCAGTGTCCGGCAGTTCAACGACACCATCCGGCAGATCTACGCCCGCACCCCCAGCGCCCTGCGCGCCGAAGCCGGTACGGGGCTCGGCGGCGGACGCCGCGAGGGGCTGCGCTCCGGCATCCCGCTGCGGCTCGCCCATCGGGGCCCGTACGCCACCGCCGCCCTGTTCGACCTGCTGGCCACCGAGGCGGTCGCCCGCGTCGAGGAGATGGCGGGCCCGCCCGGACGCCGCACCTACCGGCGCACGCTGCGGCTGCCGTACGGTTCCGGGCTCGTCGCGGTCGGCGAGGCGTCGCCCGGCGGCCCCTGGCTGGAGGCCCGCATCCAGCTGACCGACCTGCGCGACCTCACCACCGCCGTCCAGCGGGTGCGGCGGCTGTTCGACCTGGACGCCGATCCGTACGCCGTGGACGAGGCGCTGGCCGCCGACCCCCGCCTCGCACCGCTCGTCGCCGCCCGCCCCGGCCTGCGCTCGCCGGGCGCGGCCGACCCGGAGGAGGCCGCGGTGCGGGCTCTGGTGGGGCGTGCGGCGGCCGAGGAGCTGGTCGAGCGGTACGGGAAGGCGCTGGACGTGCCGTGCGGCGGGCTCACCCACCTGTTCCCGGAGCCCGGTGTGCTCGCGGGCTCCGCCGAGGACCCGGCGGTGCGGGCCCTGGCCGCCGCGCTCGACGACGGCGTGCTGCGGCTGGACGCCGGGGCCGACCGGGACGCGGCGGAACGGACCCTGCTGACACTGCCCGGCATCGACCGGCGCACCGCCGCCCTGATCCGGACGCGGGCGCTCGGGGACCCCGACGTGGACCCGTACGCCACACCCGGCGCGGAGCGGTGGCGGCCCTGGCGCTCCTACGCCGTCCGCCACCTGGAAGCGGCGGAGGCCCCGGTCCCGCGCTGAGCCGGAACCGCCGGGAGTCTCCGGTCAGTCCCGGACCACCGCGACCAGCCAGGTGCCCGCCACCAGCAGGCAGCAGAACAGCTCCACCAGCACCGCGTAGCCCGTCGCCCGCATGACCGAGCGCACCGACGCCCAGGCCGCGCCCCGGCTGCCCAGCCGCAGCCGCTCCGCGCCGAAGACGGCCCCCACGTACCCGAGGAGCCCACCCACCACCGGCACCACGAAGAAGCCCACGATCCCCGCCGCCCCGCCGATCATCAGGGTCCGGCGGGGCGCGCCCGTCTCGCCCGGCCGGCGGGGCGGCAGCAGCGGCTTGAGGGCCTGGTTCAGGAGCATCAGCGCCGTAGCGCCGATCAGGACGCCCCAGGCGGTCGGGGTCATGTCCGTCAGCGCCCACCACAGCACCGCGGCCCAGACGATCGCCTGACCCGGCACACCCGGCACCAGCACCCCGACCAGACCCAGCAGCAGGACCAGGCCCACGGCGACGAGCTGCCACACACTCATCCGACCAGCCTGCCGGAGAGTGCCCGCATCCGCCCGTCAGCGCACCCCGGTCACCGGCGGCCACCCGGGTCGATGCGGGTGGCGGTGGTGAGCCGCGGTGCGCGGAACCCCCGCCCCGGTTCCGGCCCTCAGCTCTCCGGGAGGGTGCGGTCCACCCAGCCCCGCTCGTACGCGTGCCAGCCCAGCTGGAGCCGCGTCGAGACCCCGGCCAGCTCCATCAGCCCCTTGACCCGCCGCTGCACGGTCCGCAGCCCCAGATCCAGCTGCTTGGCCACACTGGCGTCGGTCAGCCCCGCCAGCAGCAGGGACAGGATCTCCAGGTCCGTCGGATCCGGCCCGACCCCGGCCTCCCGCACCCGGCCGCTCTCGCCGAGCCGCAGCGGCATGGCATCACGCCACACCGACTCGAAGAGGCCCATCAGCGACTCCAACAGCCCGCTGGCGTGCACGACCAGGGCGGCGGGCTCCGCGCCGCGCCCGGTGAGCGGGACCATGGCGAGGCTTCCGTCGGCGACCACCAGCTTCGTCGGCACCCGGTCCACCACCCGGCACCGCTCGTTCCGGCTCAGCGCCGCCGACAACTCCATGATCCCGTACGGCGTCGACAGCACCTCGCGCTCGACGACCACCCGGTAGCTCACCCCGCGCGAGGTCGCCCGCTCCTCGGACTCGTTCTCCATCCCGGTCACCACGACCGGCCTGCCCGTCACCAGGGCGCACACCTCGGACGCCGCCCCCAGCTGCAACTGGTGGAAGCGCTGGGACACCGCGCCCGCCCCCGTCACCACCTCCACCAGGTCGTGCACCGCCGGCTCGCTCGCCTCGGCCCGGTACTCCTCGGCGAGGAGCGCGGACGCCAGCTCCGCCTGCTCCAGCTCGTGCCGCTGCTGGATCAGCAGCGCGCCGAGCGCCACTCCGGGCGGGGCCGCCACCCAGCGGCCGGGCCGGGCCGACGACTGGGCGGCGAGCCCCTGCTGCTCCAGCCGCCGCAGCACCCGCTCCGCCTCCGCCTCCGGCAGGGCCAGCCGGAGCGCCAGATCGGCCAGCTCCGCCGCCCCCGCCGCGACGAGCGCGCGATATGCCGACTCCTGCCTCTCGTCGAGACCTATGGCCCCCAGCATTCTCCGACCTCCCCGAACGTGCTGATCGCGCACCACGGCGCCCTGCGGCCGGGCCCGCGGGTGGCGGGAAAGGGCCACGGCGTAAACCCGCCGCCCACATCATCCCCCGTACCCCTGGCCCCTCTGCCACTGTGGCGCCACCGCAGCACCAACGAGCCCCGGAATGCCGATGCTTGGGATGCTTCATTCCGGATTGACCAAGGGAGAGCGATGCGCCCGATATCGCGTACGGCACTCGGAGCGGCGACCGCCGCCGTGCTCGCCGTCACCGTCGTGGCACCGTCCGTGGCAGCGCCACCGGACGCGCCCGGCGCGAAGAGACCGATCACCGGGAGCGCGGCCGCCGTGGACCCGAAGCCCGTCACGGTGACCCTCGTCACCGGCGACCGGGTCCTGGTGGCCACCGATGCCTCGGGCGCGTCCACCGCCACCGTCCTGCCGCGCGAGGACGGCAGCGCTTCCCTCGTCCAGACCCGGCAGTCCGGCACGGACCTGTACGTCTACCCCGAGTCCGCCGTCCCCGCCCTCGCCGCGGGCACCGTGGACGAAGAACTGTTCAACGTCACCGGGCTCATCCGCCAGGGCTACGACGACAGCCGCGCGGACTCCGTGCCGCTGATCGCCACCTACACCAAGGACGCCGCCCGCCGCTCGTTCGCCACCCCGCGCGGGGCCGAGCGCGGAGCGGTTCTCGACGTCATCGGCGGTCAGGCGCTCAAGGCCGACAAGAAGCGTGCCGCGGACTTCTGGGCCGACCTCACCGCGCGCCGCACGCTGTCCTCCGGTTCCGGCCTCAAGAAGCTCTGGCTCGACCGGAAGGTGGAGGCGAGCCTCGAACGGTCGACGAAGCAGGTCGGGGCGGACCTCGCCCACGCCGCCGGCTACGACGGCACCGGTACCAAGGTCGCCGTCCTGGACACCGGGGCGGACGCCGAACACCCGGACCTCCAGGGCAGGATCACCGCGTCGGAGAACTTCACCGACTCCGCCGACACCGGTGACTTCCAGGGCCACGGCACCCACGTCGCGTCCACCGTCGGCGGCTCCGGAGCGGCGAGCGGCGGCACGAAGGCGGGCGTCGCGCCCGGCACCGACCTGATGGTCGGCAAGGTGCTCGACGACAGCGGCTCCGGCGCGGCCTCCTGGATCATCGCGGGCATGCAGTGGGCCGTCGACAACAAGGCCGACGTCGTCTCCATGAGCCTCGGCAGCGGCGAACCCACCGACTGCACCGACCCGATGAGCCTGGCCGCCACCGAACTCGGGAAGAACAAGGACACGTTGTTCGTGGTCGCCGCCGGAAACCTCGGCCCGTCCCTGAACACCGTCTCCTCGCCCGGCTGCGCCCCCGGCGTGCTGACCGTCGGCGCGGTGGACCGCGACGACTCCACCGCGAGCTTCTCCAGCCGGGGCCCCGCGATCGTCTCGCACACCCTCAAGCCCGAGATCGCCGCGCCCGGCGTCGCCATCTCCGCCGCGGCGGCGGGGGGCCGGGGCTCGGAGGCGTACCGCTCCATGTCCGGTACGTCGATGGCGACCCCGCACGTGGCGGGCGCAGCGGCCGTGTTGAAGCAGCGCCATCCCGAGTGGACGGCCCAGCAGATCAAGGCGGCCCTGGTCTCCTCGGCACACAGCGCCGTCCCCGGTGACGTGCGCGAGACCGGCGGTGGCCGCCTCGACGTGGCCCGTGCGATCCGTACGCCCGTGTTCGGCGCCTCCGCCGTGCAGGGCGGCACCTTCAACTGGCCCCAGGACACGAGCGACCGCACCACCGCCACCGTGCCGTACACCAATACGAGCGGCAAGCCGGTGACGCTCTCGCTGAAGGTCGCGGGGGTCACCGGCAACGACGGCTCGACGGTCCGCTCGAAGATCGCCGCACTGGGCCGGACGTCCGTCACCGTTCCCGCCGGCGGGACGGTCGAGGTCCCGCTCGCCCTCGCCCCGGACGCCCGGCTGACCGCCGCCCAGTACGGCGACGTCACCGGCCGGATCCTCGCCACGGCCCCCGGCGGGGTGAAGGTCTCCACGCCGTTCTCCCTGTACGTGGCCCCGGAGGCGGTCACCCTGCGCGTCAAGCTCGTCGACGGCACCGGCAAGCCCGCCGACGGCGTTTCCTCCGTCGACCTCATCGGCACCGACACCTCGTCCGGCGAACGCCGCTTCAACGAGGGCGCGGCCGACCAGACCTACCGGGTGCGGCCCGGCGCGTACTTCGTCTCCAGCTTCGTCGAAACCCCCGACGCCGGCGATCCGACCGGCCGACTCGCCGCGTCCGTGGGCTATCTGGCACGACCTCAGCTCGATGTCACCCGGGACACCACCATCGTCCTCGACGCCCGTAAGGCGCACCGGCTGAAGGTGCGGACCGAGGACCGGATCTCCGAGACCCGTGGCGCGACCCTCGCGTTCGGCCGCACCTGGGACGACACCTGGCTGCACTCGGGGTCGATCAGCGGCACCGGGATCATCAAGGACTACCTGGTCGACGTCCAGGGCAGGGCCCGTGACGGGGAGTTCGAGTTCGCGTCCTTCTGGCGCGCCTATGCCCCGCAGATCCGGAAGTTCGCCCTCGTCGGCGGCGCGGACCTGCACCCCCGGCCCGCCACCGCCGGCTCGGTCAACCTCGACGGCACCGGCCGCGCCGAGGTCGTCGACGCCGGTGCGGGCAGCGCCGCCGAACTGGAGGCCGCCGGTGCGAAGGGGCGGATCGTCCTGGTGCGTGTCGGTGACGACGCGTTGAGCGCGGTGGCCCGGGCACGGGCCGCCCACGCCGCCGGTGCGAGGGCGCTCCTGGTGCACCGCGCCGCGGCCGGAGACTGGCAGCCGAGCCTCGGCTACGGGGCCGCGCCCCTGCCGGTCCTCGGCCTGCGCGCCGACGAGGCCGCCGTGCTGAAGAGGGCCCTCGGTGAGGGGAGGACGGAGGTCTCCTGGACCGCCACGGCCGTCAGCCCGTACGTCTACAACCTGGCGTTCCCGGAGAAGGGCCGGATCACCTCGGACCGCACCTACAAGGTCAAGGACAAGAAGCTCGGCTCGGTCGTCTCCACCCACGAATCCATGGGCGTGGCCGCCGACTTCGTCGACATGCTCCTGGTCGGCCGTCCGTACGGCGGTACCTTCCTCGCGTCCACCATGGCCGTGGTCGCCGCTCCCGGAAAGCGCACCGAGTACTACTCGGCGGGCGACACCGTCTGGCAGAAGATGCTCTCCTCCAGCTTCCCGTGGGGCGAGTTGATGACGGGAGACGCCCGCACGCACCAGGCCGGCCGGGCTCTGACGGAGAACTGGTACCGGGGTCTCCTGGTTCCCGGTGCTCCGCGGGACGCGGACGGCGAGGAGGCGCTCGCCGGTGAGCGCCAGGGCGACATGATCGGCGCCGCCCCGGCGTTCATGACCGACACCGAACACGTGGGCCAGCAGGGATCGTTCGGTGACGTCGGAAACATGCGGCTCAAGCGTGAGGGCGAAGTCGTCGGCGAGAGCGGCTACCCGTACGGTGCGTTCGAGGTGCCCTCCGGGGACGCCGCGTACGAGCTGACCCTGACCACCACGAAGATCGGCTCGCCCGCCCAGGTCTGGAAGCGCTCCACGCTGACGGAGACCACCTGGGGCTTCCGGTCGGAGGGGAAGCCGGAAGTGACGTCGCAGGGACTTCCGATGCTCTTCCCGCGCTACGACGTTCCGATGGACGGGATGAAGACGGTGCCCGCGAAGAACGGTCAGCGGATCGGGCTCGCCGCGACCGGGCACGCCGGATACACGCCCGGTGCGCTCACCGCCGCGAAGGTGTCCTTCAGCTACGACCGCGGCGAGACCTGGCAGGCGGCCACCACCGTCCGGCAGGGCGGCCGGTGGACGGCGACCGTCGACCACGCGGACGCGCGGGGCAAGTCCGTCGCCCTGCGGACGGAACTGACCGACGCACACGGCAACTCCGTCGTCCAGACCGTCCATGACGCGTACGCCGTGCGCTGAACGACGGCTCGCGGAGCCGCCGAACCGGTGATCGGCTGAGCGTATGAACGGCTGAAACGCTGAGATGCCGGTCATCTCGACCGGGTCCGCCGGGCGACCTTCCCGTGGGGGCGGGGCGCCCGGCGGACCCTTTCCACGGCGCGCGTTTTCCCGATGTCCCGTTCTCGGACCGCCTCCCCGGTGGACAATAGGGGCATGAGTCAGCAGGGGGAGACGCTCGCCGCCCACGAGGACGACTGGTGGCGCAAGCTGTACGACGAGACCGCGCCGGACACCGGTCCCGGCGGCGCGGCCGACAGCCTCGACGACCGCTTCGACTCCGTGTCGGACACGGTGGGCGGACCGGTGGACGCCCACCGGGACGCCGTCCGCGCGACCGTCCGGGACCCGTACGCGGAGGCGTACGAGGACCCGTACGCGGATCGCTTCGAGGAGCCGGAGCCGGACCGGGACGAGGAGCCGTTGGCGGATCGCGGCACGGACCGGAAGGCGGGCCGCTCCGACGGCCCGTCCACGGGTCGGGACGCGGACCGCTTCGACGGCCCGCCCACGGAACCCGGTACGGAGACGGAGACCGGCGGCCGCTTCGGGGAGCCGTACGGGGAGGCGTACCGGCCACCGGAGCCGGCCCCCGCCGTGGTGGCCCAGCGGGTCACGGACCGGGACGCGGCACCGGCGCGGGTCGAGCCACCGGCCCTGGTCCGCGCTCCCGCCCCGGTCGAGCCACCGGCCCCGGCCCGCGCACCCGCCCCGCCTCCTGCCCCGGTCGAGCCACCGGCCCCGCCCCGCGCGCCGGCACCGCCTCCCGCCCCGCCCGTATCGCCCCCGCCTCCCGACCCGCGCATCCCGCTCCCGGACCGCGCGCCCACCGCGCCCGTAGCGCCTCCGCGCGCATCCGCGCCGCCCCCGCCGTCTCCCCGCACCGCCGTCTTCCCCGCCCCCTGGGAAGCGCCCGGCGACCGGTCCGGGCCCCGCACCTTCGCCGCGCCCCGTGCGCCGGAGCCGGACGGGTCCGCTCGCGCGGCCGACCCCGGCGCGCTGCACGGACCTCCGCCGGGCCCCGATGCCTTCGCCGCCGAGGAACGACCCGCCGTCGGGCACCTCGGGGAGCGGCCGCCCACCTACGACGCCGAGCCCTCCGCCCTGCCCGCCGCCACCTCGGAGAACCTGGACACCCTCGTCCCCGACACGGTGCTGGACGGCGCGCGGTACGGCACGTACACCCTGCGCACCGCCTCCGTGCGCGGCGACTCCGCCCGCTTCCGGGGCGAGCCCCGGCGGGAGGGGCTGCTCACCGCCCGATTCGGAACCGCCGAGAGCGCCGTCGTCCTCGTCGCCGTGGCGGGCGGCAGACGACCCGGCGGAGCTGCGCACCTCGCCGCCGCCGACGCCTGCCGCTGGATCGGCGGGGCCGTCGCCCGCAGCCACCTCCGGCTCTCCGACGACATAAGGGCCGGCCGCCGGGACGACCTGAAGGCCGGGCTGCACCGGCTCACCGACCGTACGTACGGAAAGCTGCGGGCCCGCGCCGCCGAACTGGGCGTCGAGCCCGAGGCCTACACCGCGAGCCTTCGCTGCCTCCTGCTGTCCGCCGACCCCGAGTGCCGCACACGGGTCTTCTTCGGCGTCGGCTCCGGCGGTCTCTTCCGGCTCCGCGACGGCCTCTGGCAGGACCTGGAGCCCGTCGTCCCCGAGGCCGCCGACGCCCGGCCCGGCGACGAGCCGGAGGAGGGGGCGGACGGCGAACGGCTGACCCTGGATCTCCAGGTCACCCCGTCCTCGTCCCTGTCGGCGGCTCCGTCGGCGGAGGCCGGAGAACTCCCGAAGCCCCCCGCCGAGCCGTTCCGCTTCCGGGCCTCCGTGGCACGGCCCGGCGACACGCTGATGCTCTGCGGCAGCGGCCTGGCCGAACCCATGCGCGGCGAGGCGGGGCTCTCCGCCGAACTCGCCGACCGCTGGGGGAGCGAAGGCGCGCCCGGACTTCCCGCCTTCCTCGCCGACGTCCAGCTCCGCGTCAAGGGGTACGCCGACGACCGCACCTGCGCCGCCGTCTGGGAGGCGTAACCGCGCCCACCGTGGGTTGATGGATTCCGGAGCCCGGCGGCCGGTGTTTCGCCGCGCCGGTCCCCGGACAACCGCAGTGCACGGATCACGGGCAAGGAAGGGCGCGCACCCATGGCCAAGCAGAACGTGGCGGAGCAGTTCGTCGACATCCTCGCCAGGGCGGGTGTCAAGCGCCTGTACGGCGTCGTCGGCGACAGCCTGAACCCCGTCGTGGACGCCATCCGGCGTAACTCCTCCATCGACTGGATCCACGTCCGGCACGAGGAGACCGCCGCCTTCGCGGCCGGAGCGGAAGCGCAGGTCACCGGCTCGCTCGCGGCCTGTGCCGGGTCCTGCGGGCCGGGCAACCTGCATCTGATCAACGGCCTGTACGACGCGCACCGCTCCATGGCCCCGGTGCTGGCCCTGGCCTCGCACATCCCCTCCGGCGAGATCGGTCTCGGCTACTTCCAGGAGACCCATCCGGAGCTGCTGTTCCAGGAGTGCAGCCACTACAACGAGATGATCTCCAACCCGGAGCAGATGCCCCGGCTGCTCCAGACGGCGATCCAGCACGCCATCGGGCGCGGCGGGGTCAGCGTCGTCACCATGCCGGGCGACATCGCGTCCGAGCCCGCCCCGGAGAAGTCCATCGAGCACGCCCTCGTCACCGAGCGGCCGACCGTACGGCCCGGCGACGACGAGATCGACAAGCTCTGCCGCATGGTGGACAAGGCCAAACGGGTGACGTTGTTCTGCGGCAGCGGCACGGCCGGGGCGCACGCCGAGGTCATGGAGTTCGCCGAGAAGATCAAGGCCCCGGTCGGCCACGCGCTGCGCGGTAAGGAGTGGATCCAGTACGACAATCCGTACGACGTCGGGATGAGCGGCCTGCTCGGCTACGGGGCCGCGTACGAGGCGACCCACGAGTGCGATCTCCTCATCCTGCTCGGCACGGACTTCCCGTACAACGCCTTCCTGCCCGACGATGTGGAGATCGTCCAGGTCGATGTGCGCCCCGAGCGCCTCGGCCGCCGGTCCAAGCTCGACCTCGCGGTCTGGGGCGATGTGCGCGAGACCCTGCGCTGCCTCACCCCGCGGGTGAAGCCCAAGGCCGACCGCAAGTTCCTCGACCGGATGCTGAAGAAGCACGCGAACGCCCTGGAGGGCGTCGTCAAGGCGTACACCCGCAAGGTCGACAAGCACGTCCCGATCCATCCCGAGTACGTCGCGTCCGTCCTGGACGAGATGGCCGACGAGGACGCCGTGTTCACCGTCGACACCGGCATGAACAACGTGTGGGCCGCCCGCTATCTGACGCCCAACGGCAAGCGGCGCGTGATCGGTTCGTTCAGCCACGGCTCGATGGCCAACGCACTGCCGCAGGCGATCGGCGCCCAGTTCACCGACCGCGGCCGGCAGGTCGTCGCGATGTCCGGGGACGGCGGTTTCACCATGCTGATGGGTGACTTCCTCACCCTGGTCCAGTACGACCTGCCGGTGAAGGTCGTCCTGTTCAACAACTCCTCGCTGGGCATGGTGGAGTTGGAGATGCTGGTGGCCGGTCTGCCGTCGTACGGGACCACCAACAAGAACCCCGACTTCGCCGCCGTCGCCCGCGCGGCCGGCGCTTACGGCGTACGGGTGGAGAAGCCCAAGCAGTTGCAGTCCGCGCTCAAGGACGCGTTCAAGCACAAGGGACCCGCGCTCGTCGACGTCGTCACCGACCCGAACGCGCTCTCCATCCCGCCGAAGATCAGCGCCGACATGGTCACCGGTTTCGCGCTCTCCGCCAGCAAGATCGTGCTGGACGGGGGAGTGGGCCGGATGCTCCAGATGGCCCGCTCCAACCTCCGTAACGTGCCCCGTCCTTGACCGGACATCCGCGTCGGGGCCGGCGGTCACCGGGGTGGCCGCCGGCCCCGACGGGAGGCTCGTGGCCGGGTCAGCAGCCGTGGTCGACCAGGTCGAAGGAGGCGTAGTGGTCGGCGGTGTAGTAGTCCTCCTCGTGCTGCTCCCCGGTGACGATCCGGCGCGCGCCGCGGTGGTCGGAGCCGGGTGTGATGACGGTGTACTCGTGGTAGTAGCCGGTCGACCGGTCGGGCAGCAGGCCTTCGCGGTTCTGGAAGACGGTGCCGTCCTGCTCGTACGGGAACGGCCCGCCCCGCTCGATCAGATCCAGGGTGTCGTGCGCCTGGGACGGCAGGGCCGAGTAGCAGATGCTCCCGACCGCCGCCGCACGGAACGCGGACGCGGGGTGGGAGACGGTCGTGGTGGTGTTGGCGGTGGCCGCCTGGGCCGTGATCGGGGCCGAGGCGATCAGGAGGGACAGGAGGGCGGCCGCGCCGCCGAACCGGGTGATCCGTGGGGGGATGCGCATGCCATCATGATGACGCGCGTAGACGGCGCATGGTCAACGTCAACTGGCGCGTGTTCGCCGGATGTTGACCTCAGCTGCGCCTATGTGGTGATGGCGTGCGCGGGTGGGATGTTCTGTGCGCCCCTCGCCGCCTCCGGCCGCTCACTTATTGATGAGTCGACAAGCGTGACCGTGTGCGTACAGGGGCATGCATCCCGTGAGGCTGTTCGACGGGCAGCCGGACCGAAGGAGGCGGACCACTGTGCGGGCGGGGGACATGACGAAGCGTCAGAAAAGGGCCGGGGTCATCGAGGTGCGCGGTCCGCGGGGGCGCAGACCGGGCGGTTCGCCGCAGCCGGCCAGGATGCACCGAAGAGTCGGGCACGCCGACCGGTCCGCGGTGGGGGAAGTCCGCCGGGAGTTGCGGGAGTTCCTGGAGCACCGCTCCGGGCGGGAGCAGGTCGAGGCCGCGGAGCTGCTGGTCAGTGAACTGGTGACCAACGCCCTCATCCACACGAGGAACGGGGCCGTGGTGACCGCCACGGCGACGTCCGCCCGACTCCGCGTGGAGGTCCAGGACTTCGCGTCCGAGGACCTGCCCGCGCCGTACGTACCGAACGCCGACGACGGTACGCACGGCAGGGGTCTGATCCTGGTCCGCAGCCTGGCCGACGCCTGGGGGGTGGAGGCGCAGGCCCTGGGCAAGGTCGTCTGGTTCGAACTGCACGGCGGAAGGCCCTGACGGGCCCTCCGCCGCACGACGGGATCAGCCGAACTGCTGTTCCAGATCCTTCAGTTTCTGTTCCAGCGAGTCGAGCCGGGGGAGTGTCTGGGTGTCGTCCTCGGCGGTGAGGTCGACGGTCCGCGGGTCACTTCCCTGGTTCGGCGCGTCCAGACTCTTCGAGCCCGGTCCGTCCGCCTGCTTCGGGCCGACGGCTTGCAGGGATGGCCGGGGTCGCAGGGGCAGCTGACCCGGCTCCGCTATGGCGGGCTCCGTGACGGCCGGCGCCGTGCCGGGCGACGACGGGGCGAGGGCGGGCACCTCAAGCTGCTGCCCGCCTCGCACCCCGCGCCCCCAGGCCCGGTTCTGCCGGTTCAGGGCCTTGATGCGGGCCCGGTCCAGCTTGGCCTGCTCCCTGCGGCGCAGCCTGGTCCGCTCCTCCTCCTTACGGTCCTCCCGCACCTCGTCCACCGCCTCGTCCAGGGTGCGGACGCCCTCCAGGAGCATCAGCGACCAGGCGCCGAAGGTCTCCCGAGGGGCCCGCAGCCAGCGAACGATCCGGATCTGCGGCAACGGACGGGGCACCAGGCCCTGTTCGCGCAGCGCGGCCCGGCGGGTCTGCTTCAGGGCGCGGTCGAAGAGCACCGCGGCCGAGAGGGACATCCCCGCGAAGAAGTGCGGGGCGCCCGCGTGGTCGATGCCGCGGGGCGCGTGCACCCAGTTGAACCAGGCGGCGGCCCCGGCGAACGTCCACACCAGCAGCCGTGAGCCGAGCGCCGCGTCACCGTGGCTCGCCTCCCGTACGGCCAGCACCGAACAGAACATCGCGGCCCCGTCCAGTCCGAACGGGACCAGGTACTCCCAGCCGCCGCTGAGGTTCAGGTTCTGCCGGCCGAAGCCGACGAGCCCGTGGAAGGAGAGCGCGGCGGCGACCGCCGCGCAGCAGAACAGCAGGACGTACGAGGCGGTGGCGTACAGCGCCTCCTTGCGCCTGCGGCGTTCCTCGCTGCGTTCCCAGGAGTCGTCGGCCGCCGTGGTCTTGCCGGCGGCACGCTTGCCGCGTGCGACCACCGTCACCGCCGCCATGACTCCCACGAGCAGTACGGCGCCCGGAAGCAGCCAGTCAAGCGATATGTCGGTCAGTCTCATGCGCGGTCCCTTGCGTCACGTAGGGCGTTTCGTGCGCCATCGTGACGGAATTCCCGTCCCGCACCGGTGGTTTCGGGACAAGAGCACGCCATGGGGGTGGAAGGGGCTATCGATGGGTGGAAATTCCTCGAACGACCGGCCGTGCAGGCGGTGTTGCGTTCGATTCCACGTCCTCCGGAGGGGCGGTGTGGATCAGGAAGCCGCAGCGAGCTTCCGCACCCGATCCGCGTCGCAGGTACGCGGGCAGGTGACACAGGTGTCGTCGGGCCGCAGCGTGTAGAACAGGCAGCAGCTCACCCGGTCCCGCGTCGGCAGCGACCGCCCGTCGGGCCCGGACAGCTCACGGAAGCCCGCGCGGCCGGCGTACGGCTTGGTCGTGCCGGGGAGCAGCAACTCCAGTTCGGCCATCGCGCGGCGCTCCTCGCCCAGCAGATGCGCGATGTACCACAGGCCCTCGACGATCTCGTCCGTCGCCATCCCCCACAGGGCCCGCTTCCCGCGGCGCATGCGCGATCCGAAGCCCTCCAGCACCGGGCCGAGGTGCTCGGCCAGGGAGTCCAGGACCTCGGCCCGCAGCGCCGCCTCGTCCGGGACGATCCGGGCGCCGGGCAGCGTGGCCGCCGGATCGTCCGGCAGGCAGGCGAACTCCCCGCTCCGTACGGTCAGGTGACCCAGCGCCCGCTGGAAGGCCACGGCCCCTACCGGGACGCGCGGCACCCGGCGGTGCAGGAACCACGGGACCGTCACCAGCAGGCAGGCGGGCCAGGCGTACCGGTGCAGTCCAAATCCGGCCACCACGTCCGGACGGGCCCGCTGCCCGTAGTCGCGCAGCACCTGGGCGTCGTCCCGCGCGAGGAAGGCGTCCACGGCGCTGCCTCCGGCCGCCAGCTCCGCCGCGCCGACCCAGCCCTCACCGGACGGGGCGGTGGCGTCGTGGTCCAGCACGTCGACCCGCAGGCCGGGGAACACCTCGGTCAGGCGGGCGTACGCGGCGGTCACGGGGGACGGCGCGGCATCGGTGAGCGGCAGGGAGAGGGTCATGCAGGGACCACCGAATCGGGATCGTTTGCAGGTAAGGCTTACCTTATCCGATGCCGTCGATGTGTGAACTGCGGACTCCTCCCTCTATCGTGCACAGGAGGTCCGGCCCACGCGAGTCGGCCCGCGGCAGGCGGAGGAGGTCCGGTGGAGCAGGGCAACGCGCACGACGGCGCACGTCCGGCGTACGCCCCCGTGTTCCCGCGCTCGGCCGCCACAGCGCGGGTACCGGAGCAGGCCCGGGCGGCCGGGCACCCCCGGCTGCCCGAGCGGACTCACGGCGAGCACACGCACGGCGAGCCGCCCGTGCCGCGTGCCGTTCGGCGCCACTCGGTGCGCGGGCAGATCCTGGACGCTCTGCGCACCGCCCTCGTCGACGGCGACCTGGAGCCCGGCCAGGTGTACTCCGCGCCCGCGCTCGGCGCGCGCTTCGGGGTGTCCGCGACGCCGGTGCGCGAGGCCATGCAGCAGCTGGCCGCCGAGGGCGCCGTCGAGGTCGTGCCGAACCGCGGCTTCCGGGTCAGCGAACGCGGCCCCCGCGAGCTGGCCGAGCTGGCCCAGGTACGGGCGCTGATCGAGGTCCCCGTGATGCTGGACCTGGCCCGTACGATCCCCGCTCACCGCTGGAGCGCCCTGCGTCCCCTGGCGGACGCCACGGTCGCGGCGGCGGCCGTGGGCGACCTGGCCGCCTACGCCGAATCGGACCGGGCCTTCCACCGCGCGGTTCTCGCGCTCTCGGGCAACGGGCAGCTGGTGGCCGTGGCCGAGGAACTGCACCGGCGGGCCCAGTGGCCGCCGGTCTCGGGCCCCGCCACCCGCCGGGCCGATCTGCTCGCGGACGCCTCCGAGCACACCGCCCTGCTCGACGCCCTCGCCGCCCGGGACCTGGCCGTGGTCAGGGCCCTGGTCGGCGAGCACTTCACCGGCGCCCGGAGCTGATCCGCAGGGGCCGCGGCCGGCGGCCCGCGCCTCCGGGCAGGCCCGGCATCCGTCCGTCCGGACCCGCCCGCGCCCGTCCGTCCCGTACAGCCGCGGCGTTCACCCGGACGGCCCGCACTCCACCGGACCACGCACGGCCCGCGCTCGAACGGCCGGGACCGCGACGCACCCCGAAGGGTTCAGGCCGGCCCGCCCGTGCGCGGCGCGGGAGGCCCCAGATACGGCGCCAGCCAGGTGGGTACGCCGCCCAGCAGGCGGAACAGCCGGCCGGCCTCGGCGCGCAGCCGGGTGGCCTCCGGCTCCTCCGCCGTCTCCGCGAGGGAGATCAGCGCCGGAGCCGTACCGATCAGGAACCCCAACTCCTCGCGGATGCGCAGCGATTCGGCGAAACCCCGCCGGGCTGCGGCCAACTCGCCCTCACGCAGGTCGAGGGCGGCCAGGTGTCGCCAGGTGGACGACAGCAGCAACGCGTCGTCCAGCGCCGCCGCACCGGCGTGCGCGCGGCTGAACGCGGCCCGTGCCGACTGCGGCGACTCCGCGATGTTCTGCGCGATCAGCCCGCGCCGGAAGTCCAGCAGCGGCCGGGCCGGGGACGCGGGGGCCAGCAGTGCCGCCGACCGGCTGAGCGCCACGCTCGCCTCGTCGGACCGGTCGCGTACCGCCAGCAGGGTCGAGGCGTACGCCAGATGGCCCCGTTCCGAGGCGGCCGAACCGCGCTCGTCGTCGCTGCGGGCCACGGCCTCCGCCGTCCGCAGGGCGTCCTCCGCCTCGGTCCAGCCCTGCCCGGTGTACAGGCACCGCTCGGTCAGCAGCGCGGTGCGCTGGAGCGCGGACGCCGCGTCGGTGGCCGCGTGGTGCTCCAGCAGGGCGGCCGCGTCCGTCCAGCAGGCGCGGGACCGCAGCCGCCATACCGCGGTCTGGAGCGGCGGATCGTCATCTGCTGTCGTTCCGGAACCAGACATGGCGGTATGCGCCACATTGCCCTCCCCGAGCGCGCCGTCGTGCTGTTGGGTACGGCGCATCTCAGCACGGATCGGCACTCCGGGCCAAGAGGTCCGGGCAATGTCAGGTGAAATAATTCACAATCGGCGGGAGCGCTCCGGGGCCCGCCGGACCCCGTGCGCCGCCGGAGCGTCAGCTCATGCGCAGGGCGAGGAAGAAATCGAGCTTGTCCTCCAGGCGCGCGAGGTCACGTCCCGTCAACTGCTCGATCCGCCCGACGCGGTAGCGCAGTGTGTTGACGTGCAGGTGCAGCCGGGCCGCGCAGCGGGTCCAGGACCCGTCGCAGTCCAGGAACGCCTCCAGCGTCTCGACCAGCTCGGCCCGGTGGCGCCGGTCGTAGTCGCGCAGCGGGTCCAGCAGCCGGGCGGTGAAGGCGCGCCGGACGTCGTCGGGGACGAACGGCAGCAGCAGCACGTGCGAGGCCAGTTCGTGGTGGCCGGCCGCGCAGACCCGGCCCGGCCGGGCGGCGGCCACCCGGCGGGCGTGCCGAGCCTCCTCCAGTGCGCCGCGCAGCCCCTCGGCGGAGTGCACGGCCGCGCTGACACCGAGTGTCAGCCGCCCGTCGTCGGCGAGTCCCGCCGAGAGCGGTTCGCGGACGGAGGCGAGCAGAGCCTCCGCGTGCAGTCCGGGCTCCTCGTGGAGCGCGTCGGCGTCCTCGCCGTCCGCCGGGGCGCCCTCCGCGTCCTCCCCGGAGTCGGCGGGCGGTTCCGTGGGCGCGGGCAGCGGCACCAGGGCGATCGCCTCCTCGCCCGTGTGGGCGACGGCGATCCGGTCGGCCGAGTCCGGGCCGCTGACCGCCGGGTCGACGAGGATCTCCTCCAGCAGCGCCTGCGCCGCCGGACCGCCCGTGATCTCCCCCGTGGCCGCCGCGCGGTCCGTCGTGCTCCATTCGACGCGGGCCACCACGACCTGCCACTGCGGGGCCACGCCGACGCCGGGCAGCAGAACGGGCGCGGCGACCCGCAGCCGGGCCGCGATCTCCGCCGGGGCGGCGCCCGCCTGGACCAGCTCCAGCACCTCCTGGGCGAGCCTGCGGCGTACGGTGCGGGCCGCTTCGCGGCGGTCCCGCTCGACCGCGATCAGCTGGGTGACGCCCTGGAGCAGATCGAGGCGCGCGGCGGGCCAGTCCGAGGCGTCCGCCTCGACCGCCAGCAGCCAGTCGGAGAGCACCGACTCCCGTACGTCGCGGGCGGCCACCGCGCCCCGCCCGGTGTTCCGGATCGGGAAGAGCGAATACGTCGTTCCGGCGACCGCCGCCCGGTGCGGGGCCCGGCGGCCGGTACGGGTCGCGGCCAGATGCTGACCGGCCAGCGCCGCGCCCAGCGGTCCCGGCAGCGGGGCGCCCGCGCCGGCGATCTGCCGGCCGGTGGGGGAGAGGACCCAGGCCCGCAGGTCCAGGTCGGAGGTGAGGAGGTCCAGGACCACTTCGGGGCCGCCGCCCGCCGGGCCCGAGGTCATCAGCCGCCGGTGCCGGTCCACCACGGCCGCCAGGTCCCCCGCCCGCTCGCCGGACACCTGGCGTACGACGTGCTCGGTGATCGTTGCGAAGGCCACCGTCTCGTGCACCGCGAAGAGCGGGAGGCGGTGGCGCCGGCACGCCTCGACCAGATCGGCCGGGATGTCGCCCAGCTCCGCCTCGCCGGCCGCGAGGCCGGCCACCCCCGCGCCCGCGAGGATGCGGACGAACGGCTCGGAGTCCGCCGCGCCCCGGTGCCAGGCGAGGCCCGTGAGCACCAGTTCGCCGCCGGAGAGGTAGCGGCTGGGGTCGCGCAGGTCGGTCGTCATGACGCCCCGGACCGTGCGGTCCAGCTCGTCCTCGCCGCCGAGCAGCCGGAGGCCCAGCGCGTCGGTCTCCAGCAGTGCGCGCAGCCGCATCTCGTCGCCGCCGATCTTTCGTAGAGGGAGCAGGTGAAGGGGGTGGGGGTGAGGCCGGGGACCGGGAGGGGGTGAAGGGGGTCGTGGGGTGGGGGAGGGGTGGGGTGAAGCGGGTACCTGTGAATTGCGGAGAGATGACGAACCTCCGCCATTCGTTCGAATCTACAAGACGAGGACGGAGACCAGCCAACTCCTTCGGTGTTTCGGTGACTGCACCGGCCGGGGCCCGGCTTGTGTACTGGGCCACACACCACGTGAACACCACATGAACGCGCCAGTCGAGGGCCGGCCGTCCCCAGTCCCGGCGAACCACCCGATCGAGAAGAGAGCCACTCATGGACTTCCTTCGCCCCGCCAGCTGGGAGGAGGCGCTCGCCGCCAAGGCCGAGCACCCCACGGCTGTGCCCATCGCGGGCGGCACCGATGTCATGGTCGAGATCAACTTCGACCACCGGCGGCCCGAGTACCTCCTGGACCTGAACCGGATCGGTGAGCTGTCCGAGTGGGAGGTGGGCCGGGAGAACGTACGGCTCGGCGCCTCCGTGCCGTACAGCGGCATCATGGAGCACCTGCGCGCCGAGCTGCCCGGTCTGGCGCTCGCCTCGCACACCGTCGCCTCCCCGCAGATCCGCAACCGCGGCGGGGTCGGCGGCAACCTGGGTACCGCCTCCCCGGCCGGCGACGCCCACCCGGCGCTGCTCGCCGCCGGCTGCGAGGTCGAGGCCGCATCCGTACGCGGTACGCGGATGATCCCCATCGACGCCTTCTACACGGGCGTCAAGCGCAACGCCCTGGAGCCGGACGAGCTGATCCGCGCCGTGCACATCAGGAAGGCCGACGGGCCCCAGCAGTACTCCAAGGTCGGCACCCGCAACGCCATGGTCATCGCCGTCTGCGCGTTCGGCATCGCCCTGCACCCCGAGACCCGCACCGTGCGCACCGGCATCGGCTCCGCCGCCCCGACGCCTGTCCGGGCCAAGGAGGCCGAGGAGTTCCTGAACGCCGCGCTGGAGGAGGGCGGGTTCTGGGAGAGCGGAAAGATCATCACCCCGTCGATCGCCCGGCAGTTCGCCACCCTCGCGTCCGGCGCCTGCAACCCGATCGACGACGTCCGCGGCACGGCGAAATACCGCAGGCACGCGGTCGGCATCATGGCCCGCCGCACGCTCGGCTGGGCCTGGGAGCAGTACCGCGGCGCGGGCCGCACGCTGGAAGGAGCTGCGTAGTCATGCGAGTCAATTTCACGGTCAACGGCCGCCGGCAGGAAGCCGACGACGTCTGGGAGGGCGAGTCCCTCCTGTACGTCCTGCGTGAGCGCATGGGGCTGCCCGGCTCCAAGAACGCCTGCGAACAGGGCGAATGCGGTTCCTGCACGGTCCGCCTCGACGGCGTCCCGGTCTGCGCGTGCCTGGTCGCCGCCGGACAGGTCGAGGGCCGCGAGGTCGTCACCGTCGAGGGTCTGGCCGACTACGCCAAGCACCGCGAGGACGCCCACCCCGGCGGCGGCTGCGCCTCCGGCGCGTGCGGCACCTCCCTGGACGCCGCCCGGCGGTGGCAGGCCCGGCCCACCGACGGCCGGACCGGCGAGGCCGTCGAACTGGCCCCGATCCAGCAGGCGTTCATCGACGCCGGAGCCGTCCAGTGCGGCTTCTGCACCCCCGGCCTGCTGGTCGCCGCCGACGAACTGCTGGAGAACACCCCCTCCCCGTCCGACCAGGACATCCGCGAGGCGCTCTCCGGCAACCTGTGCCGCTGCACCGGCTACGAGAAGATCCTCGACGCGGTCCGTCTCGCCGCCGCCCGCCAGGGAGAGGAGGCCCGGTCATGACGACGACGCCCCGGGTCCGGAACGTACCGGCCGGAACACCCACCAAGATCACCCAGGGTGCGCCCACCAAGGGCGGCATCGGCGAGTCCACCCTCCGCCCCGACGGCACCCTCAAGGTCACCGGGGAGTTCGCCTACTCCTCCGACATGTGGCACGAGGACATGCTGTGGGGCCAGACGCTGCGCTCCACCGTCGCGCACGCGGAGATCGTCTCCATCGACACCTCCGAGGCGCTCGCCACCTCCGGGGTCCACGCGGTACTGACCTACGACGACCTCCCGGCCGAGATGAAGAACTACGGCCTGGAGATCCAGGACACCCCCGTGCTCGCCCACGGCAAGGTCCGCCACCACGGCGAGCCGGTCGCCCTCGTGGCCGCCGACCACCCGGAGACGGCCCGCCGCGCCGCCGCCAAGATCAGGATCGAGTACCGCGAGCTGCCCGTCATCACCGACGAGGCGTCGGCGACCGCGCCCGACGCGGTCCTCGTGCACGAGGACCGCGACGACCACCACATCGGCCACGTCCCGCACCCCAACATCGTGCACCGCCAGCCGATCGTCCGGGGCGACGCCGACGCGGCCGCGAAGCGCGCCGACGTCATCGTCACCGGCGAGTACACCTTCGGCATGCAGGACCAGGCGTTCCTCGGACCCGAGTCCGGCCTCGCCGTGCCCTCCGAGGACGGTGGCGTCGAGCTGTACGTCGCCACCCAGTGGCTGCACTCCGACCTCAAGCAGATCGCCCCCGTCCTCGGTCTGCCCGAGGACAAGGTCCGCATGACGCTCTCCGGCGTCGGCGGGGCCTTCGGCGGACGCGAGGACATCTCGATGCAGATCCACGCCTGCCTGCTGGCGCTCCGCACCGGCAAGCCCGTCAAGATCGTCTACAACCGGTTCGAGTCCTTCTTCGGACACGTCCACCGGCACCCGGCGAAGCTCCACTACGAGCACGGCGCCACCAAGGACGGCAAGCTCACGCACATGAAGTGCCGCATCGTCCTGGACGGCGGGGCCTACGCCTCCGCCTCCCCGGCCGTCGTCGGCAACGCCTCCTCGCTCTCGGTCGGCCCGTACAAGGTCGAGGACGTCGACATCGAGGCCATCGCCCTCTACACCAACAACCCGCCCTGCGGTGCGATGCGCGGCTTCGGCGCGGTCCAGGCGTGCTTCGCCTACGAGGCGCAGATGGACAAGCTCGCCGCGAAGCTCGGCCTGGACCCGGTCGAGTTCCGGCAGCTCAACGCCATGGAACAGGGCACGCTGCTGCCGACCGGCCAGCCCTGCGACTCGCCGGCCCCGGTCGCCGAACTGCTGCGCCGGGTCAAGGCCCGGCCGATGCCGCCCGAGCAGGAGTGGCTGACGGCGGGCAGCGACGGCGCCTCCGTCGACATCCGGGCGCTGCCCGGCGGACTCTCCAACACCACCCACGGCGAGGGCGTCGTGCGCGGCGTCGGCTACGCGGTCGGCCTGAAGAACGTCGGCTTCTCCGAAGGCTTCGACGACTACTCCACCGCCCGCGTCCGGATGGAGGTCATCAACGGCGAACCGGTCGCCACCGTGCACACCGCGATGGCCGAGGTCGGCCAGGGCGGCGTCACCGTCCACGCCCAGATCGCCCGCACCGAACTCGGCGTCAACCAGGTCACCATCCACCCCGCCGACACCCGCGTCGGCTCCGCAGGCTCCACCTCCGCCTCCCGGCAGACGTACGTCACCGGCGGCGCGATCAAGAACTCCTGCGAAGCCGTACGGGAGAAGGTCCTGGAGCTCGGCCGCACCAAGTTCGGCACCTACCACCCGGCCTGGGCCACCGCCGAACTCCTCCTGGAGGGCGGCAAGGTCGTCACCGACGGAGGCGAGGTGCTGGCCGATCTCGCCGACGTGCTGGAGGACGAGGCGATCGACATCGAGCTGGAGTGGCGCCACCGGCCCACCGAAGCCTTCGACCTGCGTACCGGACAGGGCAACGGCCACGTCCAGTACTCCTTCGCCGCCCACCGCGCCGTGGTCGAGGTCGACACCGAACTGGGCCTGGTCAAGGTCATCGAACTGGCCTGCGCCCAGGACGTCGGCAAGGCGCTCAACCCGCTCTCCGTCCTCGGCCAGATCCAGGGCGGCACCCTCCAGGGCATGGGCGTCGCGGTGATGGAGGAGATCATCGTCGACCCGAAGACCGCGAAGGTGCGCAACCCGTCCTTCACGGACTACCTGCTCCCCACCATCCTCGACACGCCGACGATCCCGGTCGACGTGCTCGAACTCGCCGACGAGCACGCCCCGTACGGGCTGCGCGGCGTCGGCGAGGCCCCCACCCTGTCGTCCACCCCGGCCGTCCTCGCGGCGATCCGGAACGCGACGGGCCTCCAGCTCGACAGGACACCGGTGCGGCCCGAACACCTCACCGGCACCTGAGAGCACGCCGGGCGGCCTCCCACCGGGGGCCGCCCGGCGTGCTCCGAGCGCCCCCGAACCCTCCGGGCGGTGCGCGACGCCGAGAACGTCACACCTCTGCGCCCCCCGCACCGCCCGGAGCCACCGGGTACCGCACCGCTCGCGGTTCCTCACCGCCGTGCCACCGGGCACGGCACGCCTCACGGATCATCCGTGCCTCCGGCACATCCGTCCTGCCTCACCACTCCGTCCCGGCCGTCCCCGGGTCGTGCGGCCGACGCAGTCATCCCAAATCCCGCATTCAGGAATCTCCAGGCGGGTGCCCCTGTGAACCTTGGGAGTCAGGCATCATGACCCAGCAGTCAGTGGAACCGAAGACCGTTCCGGAGGACGCGGGCCCCGGCTCGCGCGTCCCCGGCGGAAGATCATGGCTCGACCGGTACTTCCACATATCCGAACGGGGATCGACCGTCGCGCGCGAACTGCGCGGCGGCGTCACGACCTTCATGGCCATGGCGTACATCCTCCTGCTCAACCCGCTGATCCTGGGCGGGAAGGACGTCGACGGGAACCTCCTCAGCCAGCCCGGCCTGATCACCGCGACCGCCTTCGCCGCCGCCGCCACGACCCTGCTCATGGGCTTCGTCGGCAAGGTGCCCCTCGCGCTCGCCGCCGGCCTCAGCGTCTCCGGCGTGCTCGCCTCGCAGGTCGCGCCCACCATGACCTGGCCGCAGGCCATGGGCATGTGCGTCATCTACGGGGTGGTGATCTGCCTCCTGGTCGTCACCGGCCTGCGCGAGCTGATCATGAACGCGATCCCGCTCGCGCTCAAGCACGGCATCACCATGGGCATCGGCCTCTTCATCGCCCTCATCGGCCTCTACAAGGCCGGCTTCGTCCACCAGGGCAAGGCCACCCCGGTCTCCCTCGGCCCCGCCGGGGAACTCGCCGGCTGGCCCGTCCTCATCTTCTGCGTCACCCTGCTGCTCATCTTCATGCTCCAGGCGCGCGACATCCCCGGCGCGATCCTGATCGGCATCGTCGCCGGCACCGCGGTGGCGATCGTGATCAACGCGATCGTGGACATCGACCCCAAGGCGTGGAGCAGCGGGCCGCCGGAGCTCTCCGGCGGAGCGGTCTCCGCCCCCGACTTCTCGCTCTTCGGGAACGTCGAGTTCGGCGGCTGGGGCGACGTCGGCGTGATGACCGTCGGCATGATCGTCTTCACCCTGGTGCTGGCCGGCTTCTTCGACGCGATGGCCACCATCATCGGCGTCGGCACCGAGGCGAAGCTCGCCGACGACAAGGGCCGCATGCCGGGCCTCTCCAAGGCGCTGTTCATCGACGGCGCCGGCGGCGTCATCGGCGGCGTCGCCTCCGGCTCCGGCCAGACCGTCTTCGTCGAATCGGCCACCGGCGTCGGCGAAGGGGCCCGGACCGGGCTGGCCTCCGCCGTCACCGGCCTCTTCTTCGCCGCCTGCCTCTTCTTCACCCCGCTCACCGCGATCGTCCCGACCGAGGTGGCCTCCGCCGCCCTCGTCGTCATCGGCGCGATGATGATGCAGAACGCCCGGCACGTGGACTGGGGTGACCGGTCGGTCGCCATCCCGGTCTTCCTGACCGTGGTCCTGATGCCCTTCACGTACACCATCACCACCGGTGTCGCCGCGGGGGTCATCGCGTACAGCGCCATCAAACTCGCCCAGGGCCGGGCCCGCGAGGTCGGGGCCTTCATGTGGGGACTGACGGTGATCTTCATCGTCTTCTTCGCCCTCAACCCGATCGAGAGCTGGCTGGGCGTCCACTGACGCACCCGCCCCGCCCCCTTCACCTTCCGAGGAGACACGCCATGCTGGACATCGCCGAAGAGCTGCACCGGTGGGTCTCGCAGGGACGCGAGTTCGCCGTCGCCACCGTGGTGGCGGTCGGCGGCAGCGCGCCCCGGCAGCCCGGCGCCGCGCTCGCCGTCGACAGTGACGGCACGGCCGTCGGATCGGTCTCCGGCGGCTGCGTGGAGGGGGCGGTGTACGAGCTGTGCCGGCAGGCGCTCGACGACGGGCGATCCGTCCGCGAACGGTTCGGCTACAGCGACGAGGACGCCTTCGCGGTCGGCCTGACCTGCGGCGGCGTCATCGACATCCTGGTGACACCGCTGCGGGCGGACGATCCCGCCCGCCCGGTGTTCGCCGCCGCGCTCGCGGCCGCCGCCGAGGGGACGGCGGCCGCCCTGGCCCGGGTCACGGACGGACCGGAGGAACTGCTCGGCCTGCCGCTCCTGGTCCGCCCCGACGGGAGCCACGAGGGCGGGCTCGGCGGCCACCCGGCGCTCGACCGCACCGCCGCCGCCGAGACCCGCGCCCTGCTCGACGCCGGGCGCACCGGACCGCTCGCCATCGGCGCGGAGGGCTCCCGCTGCGGCCGGCCGGTCGAGCTGCTGGTCGAGTCCAGCGTGCCGCCGCCCCGCATGATCGTCTTCGGCGCCATCGACTTCGCGTCCGCCCTCGTCCGGGCCGGGAAGTTCCTCGGCTACCGGGTCACCGTCTGCGACGCCCGCCCGGTCTTCGCCACCGCGGCCCGCTTCCCCGAGGCCGACGAGGTCGTCGTCGACTGGCCCCACCGCTACCTCGCCGGGACCGAGACCGACTCCCGCACGGTGCTCTGCGTCCTCACCCACGACGCCAAGTTCGACGTACCCCTCCTGGAGGCCGCCCTGCGCCTCCCGGTCGCCTACGTCGGAGCGATGGGCTCGCGCCGTACCCACCGGGAGCGGGAGGACCGGCTGCGTGAGGTCGGCCTCACGGACCGCGAACTGGCCCGGCTGCACTCCCCGATCGGCCTCGACCTCGGCGCCCGTACGCCCGAGGAGACGGCCCTGTCCATCGCCGCCGAGATCGTCGCGGTCCGGCGCGGCGGCAGCGGCGTGCCGCTCACCGGGGCCCACACCCCCATCCACCACGACGGCGGCGGGCAACTCCTCACGTCCGTGGCCTGATCCGCCCCCGCCGGGGCACGGGACCAGGTGCGGGGCATGCCCGGCGGTGCGGTTGGATGAGCGTATGAGCGTTCACGACGTGGCCCGCAGGCTGCCGGACATATCCACCCTCTCCGACCGCTGCCGCTCCCTGGCGATGCTCGACGCGATCCTGTGCGCGGAGTGGGCCGACCGCTGGCACGGGTTCGACGCGCGGTGGTCGCCGACCGAGGCGCTGGCGTCGATGCGGGACGGCTCGGGCGGGGAATACTCCGTGGTCTTCTCCGCCGCCGGGGCCTACGCGCGCGGCTTCGACCACGAGTCCCCGATGAGCCCGTACGGGGACGACGCCCCCTGGCCCGGCGTGCTCGACGAGGTGCCCGCCGTGTTCCGCCGGTACGCGGACGAGCCGTCGTTCTGCGACGAGTCCGGCGTGCCCGTCGTCACCGCCTGCCTCTGGCGCGAGAGCGGCGACGACCGCTGGCGGGCGGGGCCCGTCGAGTTCCCGGAGGAGGGGGAGGACTCCGACGGCGCGCACTGGCTCTTCCAGCTCCTCGTCACGGGAACCCCCGAGTCGTACCAGGAGTGGGCCGAGGACCACTTCGAGACCTCCCTCGACCTCGAAGCCGTGCGGCACGTCTACGCGCTGCGACCGCTCACCGCCGAGGTGGTCGCCGCGCTCAACCCGGAACGGGTCCCCGCCGAACTGGCCGGGGACATCGAGGAGATCGGGTACCCGGCCGGCGCGGGGGAGTGACGCGCCGGGCGGCCCCGGCGCGTCGCCGGCGGCCCGGACGGCCCCGCAGCGCTGCGGGGCCGTCCGGGCCCGTGCTCACTGCCCGCTCTGCAACGCCCCCCAGGTGGCCGGGCCCACCTTGCCGTCGATGGTGAGCTTGCGGCTGGTCTGGTAGCTGCGCACCGCCGTCTCCGTGGCCGGCCCGAAGCTGCCGTCCGCGTTCACCGTGGTGCCGAGCGCCGCCGTCAGCGCCCGCTGGAGCCGCTTCACCGCGTCGCCCGACGCTCCCTTCACCAGGGCCGGGGTCGTCCCGGCGGACAGCAGGGCCGTCCAGGTCTTCGGGCCGACCGTGCCGTCGGCCACCAGCGAACGGGCCCGCTGGAACGCCTGCACCGCGCTCGTGGTGGTGGGCCCGAAGCTGCCGTCCACCGCGCCCGCCTCGTACCCCTGCGCGTTGAGCAGCGTCTGCACCGCCTTGACCTGCGGGCCGGTGGAGCCGGACTTCTGCGTCGTGTACGCGGAGAAGGTCAGGCCGTCGCCGCCGGGGGCCGGGTCGCCGTCGATCAGCTGCATGTAGTGGTTCCAGTCCCAGTTGGGGCCGGGGTCCGTGTGGGTGGCGCCGGGGGCCTCGCTGTGCCCGATGATGTGCGACCGGTTCTTCGGGATGTTGTAGCGCGCCGCGAGGTGCTTGGTCAGGGCGGCGGAGGAGCGGTACATCGCCTCCGTGTACCAGGCCGGGTTGTCGACGTAGCCCTCGTGCTCGATGCCGACCGAGGAGGAGTTGGTGGAGCCGGCGTGCCAGGCGGTGTCCTTCTCCCGGACGGACTGGGTCACCTCGCCGTCCGACGAACGGATCGTGTAGTGCGCGCTGACCTGCGAGGCCGGGTTCTGGTACCAGCTGATGGAACCGGCGTACGACCCCTGGGTGGTGTGGATGACCACCTTGTCGACGGCGGCCTTGCGCCCGACGACGTAGTTCCCGGAGTACGCGGGCACCCAGAGCGCCGAGGGGTAGTCCGTGCTGAGGGCGTGCGCGCCGGACGCCGCCGACTCGCCCTTGTCCGGATCGACCGGACGGGACGGCACGAGCACCTCCTCGCCGCCGGACACCGTCACGGAGACGCCCTGGGCGAGGAACGTGTACACCGCGTCCGCGTAGAGGACGGCGGCCGTTCCCTCGGCGGCGCTGTAGCGGGCCACCGCCGGGTACCAGTCGTCCACGTCCCGGCGCTCGGCGGCGTCCAGGCCCAGCGCGTCGGCGTGGTCGCGCAGGACGGCCGCCCCGCCGAGGATGTTGGCCGCGGTGTCCCGGCGCAGCTTCGCCGTGCTCTCGCCGGTCAGTTCGGCGGCCTTCTCCAGGGAGTGGTTGGCCGGGTTGCTCGCCAGGTGCATCACGCCGTAGCCGTTGGCCTGGCTGGGCGTGCCCGCGTGTCCGTCGAGACGGGACTCGCCGTAGCCTACGGCGGCCAGCAGGTCGCGCGGTACGCCGTACTCGCGGGCCGCCTCCGCGAAGGCGCGGTTCAGCGGGTCGGCCCCGTCCGCGTGCGGGGCGGCGGCCGCCGGGTGCCCGGTTGCGAGGAGGGCGGCGGCGGTGAGGGCCGCCACGGCGCAGGCGCGGGCCCGGCTCCGGGCGACGATGCGTTGGGGCATGAGGGCTCCTGCTCGGTGGAGGGGGTGGGGGGGAGGTGCGGCGAAGAGAAGACCCTCGGGTCCGAGGTGGGACCGGAGGGACGCCGAACACGGTCAGGCTATCGAGATGAGCAGGGCATGACAATGAGTGACTGGGGTGTTGGGAGTGGCAACATCCTGCAAAACATGGGGAGTTGACGGAAGCGGTGCGTCTGTCGGGTGACGTCGAGCGTCACCCGACAGGGGAGGCGGCCGCGGTTGACGCGCGGCCGGGCGCTACCAGCGGTCGCGGTGGATGACGTCCGCCACCGGGCGTCGCCGGACGGGGCCGAAGTTGCCACCGGGCCACCCCACGGGGACGGCCGCGAAGGTGCCCATGTCCTCCGGAATGCCCAGCTCCCGCTTCCACTCCTGCTCCAGCATCAGGTGCCAGATGGTGATGTTCGCCGCGAGCCCGAGCCCGCGGGCCGCGAGCAGCAGGTTCTGCACGCCCGGATAGACGCACGAGCCCTCCGCCAGCGCCTGGAAGCGCGTCTGCGTCTCCATCATGTGCTGCGTTCCCTCGGGGCCGAGGGCCCGCGCCGACGCGGCGAGGCCCTCCTCGTCCAGGCGCGGTGCCGGGAACCGGTAGCACGGGATGATCAGCACCGGGGTGTCGGCGAAGTGGTCGCGCTGGTGCTCGATCGCCGCGACCATCCGCCCGTACGCCGCTTCGTCCATGCCCACGGGGGCGTACTTCCCGGTCGTCGCCAGATACGCGTCGACGCACCGCTTCCAGAGCGGGGCGAGCCGCGCCATCACCTGGCGATCGGTCACCACCACGTACTCGTAACACTGCATGTTGCCGCCGCTGGGCCCCCAGACGGCTGCCTGTACCAGCTGCTCGACCGTCTCGTCCGGCACCGGGTCCGGCTTGAGGCGGCGCATGGCGCGCATCGTGGACATGGTGTCGAAGAGGGCGGGTCCGCCGAGGGCGGACGGGTCGGGACGAACCGTTTCCATGGTCATGATCGCGGAGTTTACGGCGCGGAGCGGTGCGCCAGAAGGGCTGTCGGCGGACTTGTCCGAGGCATATGCGGCAGTGGGCCGCCCCCGAGCCGCCGCCCCAGCTTCACCACCGCTCGGGTCCGCCGCCGCCCCGGCGGCCTCCGTCTCAGCGCCGCGTCAGCCGGACGACCGGGATGTCCCGCTCGGTGCCCGCCTGGTACTCCCCGTAGCGCGGGAACAGCTCCACCAGCCCCGGCCAGACCCGTGCCTTCTCCCCGGCCGGGAGCGTCGCCGCGACGGCCCCGAACCGCTCGGTGTTCACGCGCAGTTCGACCTCCGGGTGGGCCTGGAGGTTCAGGTACCACAGCGGCGGCCGGTCCGAGCCCCCGTTGGACGCCACGATCAGGTGGTCCTCGCCGTCCCGCCCGTACATCAGCACCGTGCGCCGTACCGTGCCGCTGCGCCGCCCCACGTAATCCATCAGCAGGCAGGGGACGCCGAGCTGGGTGGTGCCCTCCGTGCCGCCGGAGGACTCGTAGAGCTCGGCCTGGCGGGCGACCCATGCGGAGGGGCTCGGGGCGGCCTCGGCGGTGCCGTCCTGCTCGGCTGTCATGGGCGTCTCCTTCGGTCCTGCCGTCCGGTACGGCTGCGCCTCCATCCTGGCACCCGCCCGTCACCCCGTATTCGTACACCTGCGCAGAACTCCCTTCGCACGGGGGAACGGGGGCCGGGAACGCGCCCGCGAAGGCGTATAAAGGGTCCCTCCGGAGCAGCCGGCGTCCCCCGATGGCCCCTCCCTCACCTCCCCTCACCACGCGGCAGGCGTCACCGCGTCACCGAGCCCAGGAGAGCCGCATGAGCACCTCGGAAGAGATCGGCACGTCGGAAGCGATGAGCGAGTCCGAGACCGGCACGTCCGTGGAGACCGGTACGTCGGCAGAGATCCGCACGCTGCTGGTGACGAAGTTCGGTACCGATCCCGACGCCATCCGCCCCGACGTACCGCTGCACCGGCTGCGCCTGGACTCCCTCGCGCTGGAGGAGCTGCGGCTGCACATCGAGGACCGGCTGGACGTGGACCTGGAGGACACCGCGCTGACCTCGCGCGACACCGTCGGCCGCCTCGTCGAGGTCGTCCACGCGAAGGTCTCCGCGTGAGCGCGGCCGCCGGGCCCTACCGCCGACCCCCGCTCGCCCCGTACGCCGCCGCCGTCACCGGCGTCGGCCTGGTCACCGCGGCCGGCACGGGAACGGACGCCGCCTGGCACGGTGTCACCGAGCGCCTCGTGCCCTCCGCCGGGCCCCGGCCCGAACTGGACGGCCTGCCCTGCGACTTCTTCTACTCCGTCACCGACTGCGATCCGGGAGCGATCCTCGGAGTGGCCGCCCAGCGGCTGATGGACCGCTTCGCCCAGCTCGCCGTCATCGCCGCCCGTGAGGCCGTCGCGGACGCCGGTCTCGACCCGTCCGTCTGGGACAGCGGCCGGGTCGGCGTCGTCATCGGCTCCGCCCACGGCGGGCTCCCCTTCTACGACGAGCAGCAGGCCGCCCTCGCCGCACGCGGCCCCCGCCGGGTCTCCCCCAAACTCGCCCCGCTCAGCGTCGTCAACGGCGCGGCCAGCAGCGTCAGTCTCGACCTCGGCGTCCACGGACCCAGCCAGGCCGTCTCCACCGCCTGCTCCTCCGGCACCGTCGCGATCGGCACCGCCCACCAGTTGCTCCGCTCCGGGGCCTGCGACATCGTCATCGCGGGCGGCGCGGAGTCCACCTGCACCCGGCTCCTGATCGCCAGCGCGTGCAGCCTCAAGGCCGTCTCCACCCGCCGCGAGGACCCCGCCGCCGCCTGCCGGCCCTTCGACACCCACCGCGACGGCTTCGTCGTCGGGGAAGGGGCCGGGCTCCTCGTCCTGGAACACCCGGACCACGCCCGCGCCCGCGGCGCCACCGTCCGCGCCCACGTCGGCGGATACGGAGCCACCAGCGACGCGCTCTCCGCCGTCGCCCCCGATCCGGACGGCCTCGGCATCGAGCGGGCCCTGCGCACCGCGCTCGCGGACGCCGGCCTCTCCCCGTCCGACGTCGGGCACGTCAACGCGCACGGGACCTCGACGCTCTCCAACGACCTGATCGAGGCGACCATGCTGCGCCGGGTCCTCGGTGAGAGCCCCCTGGTGACGTCCACCAAGGCGATGACCGGCCACACGCTCGGCGCGGCCGGCGGCATCGAGACCGCGCTCACCGTGCTCGCCCTCCAGCGCCAACTGGTCCCGCCGACCGTCAACCTGGACGCCCCCGACCCGGCGATCCCGATCGACGTGGTCGCCAAGGAGGCCAGGACGGCCGCCTTCGACTGCGCCGTCAAGACCTCGCTCGGCTTCGGCGGCCACAACGCGGCGCTCGTCCTCACCAGGGCCTGACGGAACAGAAGGGAACGCGGCCTACCCATGCCCGAGGAGATCATCCGACCCCTGTCGGCCGACGGGGTGCGCTTCAGCTACCGCGTCCTGCCGCACTCCGGGCCCCGCGGCGTCCCCGCCACCGAGCCGACGCTCATTCTCGGCGGCGCGCTCCAGGGCATGTTCGGCTGGCCCCAGATGGACGACCACCTGGGCCCCTCCGCCGACGTGGTCACCGCCGACCTGCCCGGCATGGGCAGCGCCGACCCCCTGCCGGCCGGGCCCAGCGCCGACCTGCTGCGCCGCGCCGTCCTCGCCATCGCGGACGACCTCGGCGCCCCCCGGCTCAACGTGTTCGGCTTCTCCTACGGCACCGCCATCGCGTTCGGATTCGCCCGCCGCCACCCCGAGCGGGTCGCGCGCCTGGCGCTCGGGGGCGTACCGGTCCACATCGACGCGGCCCAGGTCGCCTGCTGGGAGCGGGCCCGGCGGCAGCTCGCCGCCGGGGACCGCGAGGGGTTCGCCGCGACGGCGGCCGACGCGCTGATGTGCCTGGACGCCGAACGCCCGGTACACCGCAGGGAGTTGGCCCGACGCTATGTGCGACGCTCGTTCCTGCACGCGCTCACCCACTCGCCGCACGCGGCGGACTCCCTCCACCGGGCGCTGGCCGACCGGCCCGACTTCTCCGGCGGACTCACCGGAGTGCCGGCGCTGGTCTTCGCCGGGGAGCACGACACGGTGACTTCGCCCGCCCGGCAGCGGGAGTTCGCCGCGACCATCGAGGGCAGCCGCTTCCTCACGATCGAGGAGTCCGACCACTGGGTGGTCCTGGAGCGGGCCGAGGAAGTGGCCTCACTCGTCGCCGAGTTCTTCACCGGGCGGGAACCGGCGGCCGGGCCGGTCGTGCTGCCGCGCCAGGCGGGCGCGCGGGTGGAAAGGCGCTGAGCCGGGCCGGGCGGGGCGGGACCGGGGCAAGCCCGCCCGGCCCGCTCCTGTCCTGCCGCCGGGCCGGGCGGGGCGGACCCGCGTACCGGTCCGTCCCGCCCGGCCGGTGCTCTACCGCGACCAGGGCCAGGGGCCGCCGACCTTGATCCGCACGACCTGCGGGTCGTGGTCGCTCGCCTGGTCGGCGAACTCGGCGTTGATGTGCACCACGTCGTAGTCGAGGCGGCGGACGCCGGGGCTCGTCAGGATGTGGTCCAGCGTCTGCGAGTTGCCGTCGAAGACGTAGCTGTACCGCTCGGCCTCGGGCAGCGTGGTGATCAGCGGCTTCAGCGCCCGGTCCTCGGTCAGCGCCTTCATCGTCGGGGAGAACTCGAAGTCGTTGAAGTCACCGAGCGCGACGACGTGCGCCGACTTGTCGGCCTTCAGCAGCGAGGCGACGAAGGTGTTCACCTCGGCGGCCTGCTGGATCCGCTTCGTCTCCGAGGAACGCGTCGGCTCCTGGTAGCGGCCGTGCAGCGGCTGGTCGCCGCCCTTGGACACGAAGTGGTTGCCGATGACGAAGACCGGCCTGCCCCGGAAGACGAACTCGCCCACCAGCGGCTTGCGGCTGTCCGCCCACGCCGGGCTCGCCGGGTTGATCCGGCCCGGGGACGCGGAGAGCCTGACGCCCTTCCAGCTGTCGACGGCCCGCACCGGCGTGGTGGCGTCGCCGCCCGCGCGGTCGGTGAAGGAGACCCGCTCCGGGTTGTAGAGGAAGACGTTGCGGATGTTGCCGCCGGGCTCGCCGCCGTCCTTGTTGTTCTCGGGAGCGATGTAGCGCCAGGCGTAGCGCGGTCCGCCCCGGGCGACGATCGCGTCCGTGAACCGCTTCAGCGTCGCCTCGGAGCCGGTCGTGCCGTCGTTCACCGCGCCGTTGTCGTCCTGGATCTCCTCCAGCGAGACGATGTCGGGGGAGGACAGGTTGACCGCGACGCCCTCGGCCAGGGTGTCGAACTTGGTCTGGTCGTCGCGCGCGTCGAGGTTCTCCACGTTGTACGTGGCGACCGCCAGCTCGTTCTTCTTCTGCTTGCGGGTCACCTCGCGCCGCAGCCCGCTGTCGACGAGCGTGCCCAGCTCGGTGGCCTGGACGTTGTAGCCGCCGTAGCTCGCGTAGTCGAGGACGCCGGTGGTGCGGCCCTTCAGCACGTCTCCGACGTTCGCCGTCGGGACCGGCCGGGCCGGGTCGAGCGACAGCACCTTGAGGCGGCCGGTGTTCTGGTCCTCGTACGAGGCGTAGAGCGTGCCGCCGCGCCGGGTCGGGTTCTCGCCGGGCTTGACCGTCACCCAGATCTCGTCGTACGCCGTCGTCGCGCCGGTCACCCGCGTGTCGGCGAACGTGACGCGGGAGCCCTCCAGCGCCTCGTACAGGTCAAGGGCGTACCGGGCCGGGTCCAGGGGCAGCGCGTCGATCGCCCCGCCGTCCGCCGAGGGCACGTAGCGGCCGGGCACCGAGGCGGAGTCGAGGACGATCGCGTCCGGCAGCGCGTTGCCGGAGGAGAGCACGGTGGTGCGGGGGGCGGTGATCTGGGTGAGCGACTGGGTGCCGGTGCCCGGGTAGTACTCCGCGACCTTGCCGCTGACCAGGACGGAGTCCCCGGCCTTCACGGCGGGCGCGGCCGAGCCGGTGTAGACGAACAGGCCCTCGCCCGTGCGCGGGTCGCCGTCCGGGGCGGTGTCCTGGATCCAGAAGCCGCGCGACCCGCTGGTCCGTACGCCGGTGACGACGCCCGGCACGCCGGTCACCGCCGTGCCGGCGAGCGGGGAGAGGCGGGTGGTGCCCTGGATGTCGTGGACGCGGACGTCGCCGGGCTCGGTCGGGCCGGGCTCCTGCGGCGGCTGCCCGCCGCCGGACGTCTCGCCCTTCGTGTTGAACGGCGTCGGGGCACCCGCGGCGAGGTCGGCGGCGTTGTCGTCGGTGTCGGCGAGCGAGGCCGCGCGGGCGACGGAGGCGGTGGCCGATGCGCCGGGCACCGGGCCGCTGCCCTCCCGGACGACCGCGGAGCCGTAGCCGACCAGGTCCACGATCCGGGTGTCGGCCGCGCAGTCCGCCGCGGTCCTGCAGGTGAGCGGGGTCGTCCCGGAGACCAGGGCGACGGTGCCGCTGCCCGCCGCCATGGCGACCGTGCCGGTGGCGTCCGCGGTGGGCAGGGCCACGGTGCCGCCGGTGCCCGCGGCCTGGGCGACCAGGTAGCGCCCGCCGGGGGCGATCGACCCGGTGAGCTCGGAGACCTGCCACTGCGATCCGGCCGAGGGGCTGCCCGGCAGGTACTGGACGCTGAGGCCGGCCACCTCGAAGGGCGCCGAACCGGCGTTGGCCAGCTCGACGAAGTCGCGGGTGAGCGTCGCGCCGGAGTTGCCCCCGCCGCCGTACACCTCGGAGATGACGGCGGCGGCGGACGGGGCCGCGTGCGCGGCGGGCAGGGCGGTCACCGCGAGCGCGGCGGCGACGGCTCCGGTCAGCAGGACGGAACCGGATCTGTATATCTGCACGGGAGGTGCCCCCAACTGAGTAGTAGGGGCAAAAACTATGCGCGTAGAACAGAGTATGACAAGGCGTGGAAGGTAAATTCCGGGCGTACTGCGGGTGGCACCACGGCAACGCGCCCGGCGCGGCCCCCGCGGGAGGGGGCGCGCGCCGGGCGCGTCACGAGGCTTCCGGCCCCGCCGGGGCCGACCGCGACCGGGTCACTGGCGGATGCGCTCGCGGATCCAGACCCCGGCCTCCTTGAGCACCCCGGTGCCCGTCCAGGTGGAGCCGTCACAGGTGCCGGTCTTGAAGACGGCGCCGGAGCGGTGGTCGTCGGAGTAGTTCCAGTTGGTCCAGGAGATCTTCTTGCGCTTCATCAGGTCGAGGTAGCGCTGCGACATGGTGAAGTCGTTGGCCCCCTCGCCCGCGTAGTTCTGCGTGCCGAACTCGGTGACGAACACCGGCAGCTTGTCGGAGGCCCGGTCGAGCGTGCTCAGGTACTCGTCGCGGTGCGAGGCCGCGTAGAAGTGGAAGGTGTACATGATGTTCGAGGCGCGGACGGGGTTGTTCACGACCTCCGACTCGTCGGAGCCCTCGGACACCCCGAACGACGACCAGGCGCGCGTCCCGACCAGCGCGACCGCGTCGGGGTCCTGGGCCCGGATCACCGGGATGATCTTCTCGGCGTACGACTTGATGGCCGACCAGCTGACCCCGGAGGGCTCGTTGGCGATCTCGTAGAGCACGCCGGGATGGTTCTTGTACTTCTTCGCCATCGCCGTGAAGAAGGTCTTCGCCCGCGACAGGTTCGCGTTCGGGTCGCCCGGGTCGAGCATGTGCCAGTCGATCACCGCGTACATGCCGCGCGCGTGGGCCGCGTCGACGAACTTCTGCGCGCGGGCGGTGAATCCGGCCGGGTCGGTCTCGTACCCGTCCTCCTGTACGTAGGTGGAGACGCGCAGCACGTCGGCCCGCCAGTCCTTGGCGAGGGCGTCGAGCGAGCCGCCGGTGACGCACTGGGCGTACCACTGGGTGCCGTGCGTGCTCATCCCGTTCAGGGCCACCGCCTCGCCGGAGGCGTTGCAGAGCCGGCGGCCGCAGACGGAGAGCTGGCCGTTGGCGGCGAGCGGGGTGGCGGCGGTGGGAGCGGCGGGGGCCGGAGCGGCGCCCGCCCGGACGGGAGCCATGAGCGCGGTGGCGACACCGAGTGCGGACGCGGCGATCAGGGCCTTGCGCGCCAGGCGGCGGCGGCCGGTCGTGGACGCGGAGCCGGTGGGGGGAATGGTGCGCTGGTGCATGGTGGTGCTCCCTTCGGAGGGGGTGGGAGGCGCCATGTCGGCAGGATCGAAAGTAAGGGTTCCTTCCAATTGCCGTCAACGGTGTTGGGAAACTTTCCTGTCTATTAACGCGTGTGGCGGAAGGGCCCGTTGGGACCCTTCCGTCACACGCCCCTCCCGGTCGTCCGGCGGTTCCGCTCAGCCCCGCGGCAGCGGGTGGACCGCCAGGGTGAACGAGTGGCCCGCCGGGTCCGCGTACGTCCGTACGTCGCGCGGCCCGTTGTTGCCGTCCCCGGTGTCGACGGGCCGGGCCCCGAGGGATATCGCCTCCCGCTCCGCCTCGTCGATGTCCTCGCGGGCCACCAGGATCCGCAGATGCGCCTGCTGCGAGTCCTCCGGGCGGGGCCAGCTCGGCGGCGCGTAGCCGTGGTCGCGGCGGATCGCCAGCCGGACACCGTCGTTGCCGACGATCTCGACGAAATCGGGGTCGCTGCCGATGCGGGTCTCCGCGCCGAGGAAACCGGCGTAGAACTCGGCCAGTTCCACGGGCTCGGCACAGTCGAGGACGAGGACGCTCGTTTTCTCCACAGTCATGCGGGAACGCCTACCCCCGTCGGGGACGCGCACGCCGCACCGGACCGGGGCCGGAGAACCGGAATCCGGGCCACCGGTGCGGCCGCGTCCCGGATGAGGAAACACCCGACCCGACCTAAGGTGCGAACCATGGCACGGAGCGCGGCGCACACCGGGCCGACCGGGGGCGACGCCGCCCCGGACGGCCCCGACCCCCGGCGCTGGCGGGCGCTCGCCGTCTGCCTGGTGGCGGGGTTCATGACCCTGCTCGACGTCTCCATCGTCAACGTGGCCCTGCCGTCCATCAAAGAGGGCCTGCACACCCCGGAGTCCGACCTCCAGTGGGTGCTCTCCGGCTACGCCCTCGCCTTCGGCCTCTTCCTCATCCCCGCCGGACGCCTCGGCGACGCGCGGGGCCGCCGGGCGGTCTTCATGGCCGGGCTCGCCCTGTTCACCCTGGCCTCCGCCGCCTGCGGAGCCGCCCCGTCCAGCCTGTGGCTGGTGATCGCCCGTCTGGTCCAGGGCATCGCGGGCGGCCTGATCTCCCCGCAGATCTCCGCCCTGATCCAGCAGATGTTCTCCGGGCGCGAGCGCGGCCGCGCCTTCGGCATGTTCGGCACCGTCGTCGGCATCTCCACCGCCGTGGGCCCGCTGCTCGGCGGCCTCCTCATCCAGGCCGCCGGACCCGACCACGGCTGGCGCTGGGTCTTCTACGTCAACCTCCCGCTCGGCGTCGTCTGCCTCCTGCTCGCCCGCCGGCTGCTCCCCGACACCCCGTCAGCCGGCCGGGTGCGGCCGCGCGACCTGGACCCGGTGGGCGTCGCCCTGCTCGGAACGGGTGTGCTGGCGCTGCTGCTGCCCTTCGTGCAGGCCGAACAGTGGCCCGGCAACGGCAAATGGCTCCTGCTGGTCCTGGCCGCCGCCCTGCTCGGAGCGTTCGTCGCCTGGGAGGCGCGGTGCACGGGCGGACGCGTCCACCCGGTCCTGGACCTCGCCCTGTTCCGGCTGCGCTCCTACTGGCTGGGCTGCCTGCTGATCCTGCTCTACTTCGCCGGATTCACCTCGATCTTCTTCATCACGACCCTCTACCTCCAGTCCGGCCTCGGCTACTCCGCCCTCCAGGCGGGCCTCGCCATCACCCCCTTCGCCCTCGGCTCCGGCGCCGCCGCGTCCATCGGCGGCCGGCTCGTCGGCCGCTTCGGACGCCCGCTGGTCGTGGCGGGCCTGGCCATGGTCGCCCTCGGTCTCGGCGGCACCGCGCTCGCCGTCCACCTGGTCCCCGGCACCGGAGCGGGCTGGGCCATGGCCGCCCCGCTGCTCCTCGCCGGGCTCGGCAGCGGCCTGGTCATCGCCCCCAACCAGACCCTGACCCTCGCGGAGGTGCCGGTGGACCGGGCCGGCAGCGCCGGGGGCACCCTGCAGACGGGCCAGCGGGTCGGCTCCGCGATCGGGATCGCCGCGGTCGGCGCGGTGTTCTTCGCCCAGGTCGGCCCGGACGGCTGGGCCGACGCCTACGACCACGGACTCATCGTCTCCGTCGCCTTCGTGCTCGCCGGGCTGATCGTGGCCCTCGCCGATGTGGGCGCCGACCGACGGGGCAGACGGCGCACAGCGGACCGACCCACCGACGCACCCAGGAGCACCGCATGAGCGACACGAACGACAGTGCCGGGACCGAGAGCAACGACTCCTACGGCCGCAAGCCGTTCAAACGGTCCCGCAGCCACTTCGCCGACCG
The DNA here is from genome assembly GCF_030817475.1 of Streptomyces sp. V2I9. Classification (NCBI taxonomy): domain Bacteria; kingdom Bacillati; phylum Actinomycetota; class Actinomycetes; order Kitasatosporales; family Streptomycetaceae; genus Streptomyces; species Streptomyces sp. V2I9. The sequence continues at coordinate 5,945,194 of NZ_JAUSZJ010000002.1, forward strand.
GATCACCGCGGACGGCCGCGACGGCCGGCCCGTCGAGGCCGGCCGCTACCGGCTCGTCGTCAGCCGGGCCTGCCCCTGGGCGAGCCGCGCCCTCGTCTCCCGGCGGCTCCTCGGCCTGGAGGACTCCCTCTCGCTCGCCGTCGCCGACCCGATCCAGGACGACCGCAGCTGGCGCTTCACCCTCGACCCGGACGGCAAGGACCCGGTGCTCGGCATCCACCACCTCAGCGAGGCGTACGACGCCCGCGAGCACGGCTACCCCGGCGGCGTCAGCGTGCCCGCGATCGTGGACGTCCCCAGCGGGAAGCTGGTCACCAACGACTACCAGCGGATCACCCTCGACCTCGCCACCGAATGGACCGCCCTGCACCGCCCCGGCGCCCCCGACCTCTACCCCGAACCGCTGCGCGGGGAGATCGACGAGGTCATGGAGGGCATCTACCGGGACATCAACAACGGCGTCTACAAGGCCGGATTCGCCAGCTCGCAGCAGGAGTACGACCAGGCGTACGAGGCTCTCTTCTCCCGCCTCGACCAGGTCTCCGCCCGCCTCGCCGACCGCCGCTACCTGGTCGGCGACACCATCACCGAGGCCGACATCCGCCTCTTCACCACCCTGGTCCGCTTCGACCCCGTCTACCACGGCCACTTCAAGTGCAACCGGAACAAACTGACCGAGGACCCGGTCCTGTGGGCGTACGCCCGCGACCTCTACCAGACGCCCGGATTCGGCGACACCGTCGACTTCGACCACATCAAGCGGCACTACTACCAGGTGCACACCGGCATCAACCCGACCGGCATCGTCCCCCTCGGCCCCGACCTCTCCGGCTGGACCACCCCGCACCACCGCGAACAGCTCGGCGGCCGTCCGTTCGGCGACGGCACGCCACCCGGCCCCGTGCCGCCGGGGGAGGAAGTGCCCCCGGCGGCAACCTTCTGAGCCTCGGCGGCGACAAGGAGCCGTCCGGCCGGACAGGACCGGACGACTCCCCACCGAGCGAAGGAACCACCTCACGTGAGCACCAGCAGAGGACGACACCGCAGGACGCGCACGCTCTCGGCCACGGTGGCCGTCGCCGTGGCAGCGGGCGCGGCAGGCGTCTGGCTGACCAGCGGCCCCGACGACGCCCGCGCCGCCGGAACGGTCGTCGTCTCCACCACCGCCGAACTGGAGAAGGCGTTCGCGGACGCCGGACCCGGCACCACGGTCCAGCTGCGCGGCGGTACGTACCACCCGGCGAAGAGCCTCAGGAGCCAGGCCGACGGCACCGCACGCAGCCGGATCACCGTCACCGCGTACGGGACGGAGAAGCCGGTCGTCGACGGCTCCCGGCTCCCCGAAGACGCGTGGCTGGTCGCGCTGGGCGGCGACCACTGGACCCTGTCGAACCTGACGTTCCGCAATTCCCGCGCGCACGGCGTCGTCGTGACCTCGTCCACCGGCGGGATCTTCCGCAACCTCACCACCCACGGCAACGGGAACTCCGGCTTCACCCTGCGCGGCGAGGGGACCACGGACAACCTCATCGAGAACCTGGACTCCTACGGCAACTACGACGCGGAGAACCACGGCCAGAACGCCGACGGCCTCGCCGTCAAGTTCGGCTCGGGCACCGGCAACCGGGTCGTCGGCGCACGCCTCTTCCACAACGCCGACGACGGCGTGGACCTGTGGCAGTGGGCGAGCCCGATCCGCATCGAGCGCAGCTGGGCGTACGGGAACGGCGTGAACCGCTGGAAGGACCCGGCCTTCGAGGGCAACGGCAACGGCTTCAAGCTGGGCGGCGGCGGAGCGAGCGCCGCGCACGTCATCACCCGGAACGCCGCCTGGGACAACGAGAAGCACGGCTTCACGGACAACAGCAATCCGGGAGCGCTGCGGCTGCACCGCAACACCGCCTACGCCAACGACGCCTCCGGCTTCTACGCCGCCTCCTCGCCCTCGCGGCTCTCCCGCAACCTCGCGCTCGACAACGCCACCGGAGCCGCGAAGCTCGACAAGCGCGTGGTGTCGGCCGCCAACACCTGGGACGCGGGCGGCCCGGACGTGCGCCCCGCCACCACCGACCCCGCCACCGCGTACGGGCCCCGGCGCGCGAACGGCTCCCTGCCCGCCACGGTCTTCCTGGTGACCGGCACCCCGGCCGTCGGAGCGGAGATGAAGTAGCCCGTCGCCCCGACCGGCCGGCAACCACGCTCCGGGGCCGGTGGGCGGCAGCCCGGCCCCGGAGCGTAGGGTCTTGCGCTCTGCCCGCATCGGCGCGTACCACGGAGGGAGTTCCCCGGCATGACCGACGACGCATCCGAGGAGTTCCACGACTTCTTCGACCGTCACTACGCCGAACTGGCCCGTCTCGCCCACCTCCTGACGGGGGAGGCCGACGCCGCCGACGATCTGGCCGCCGACGCCCTCGTCGCCCTGTGGGACCGCTGGGACCGGGTGCGCGCCGCCGAGCACCCCGTGGCGTACGCCCGCGGAGTCGTCGCCAACATGGCGCGCAGCCGCATCCGGGGGGCCGTGCGCGAGCGGCGCCGCGTCGCCCTGTTCTGGTCCCGGCGTCAGGAACCCGCCGAAGGACCGGACATGGCGGCCGTCCTCGACGTGCGCCAGGCGCTGCGGAGACTGCCCTTCCGCAAACGGGCCTGTGTCGTGCTGCGGCACGCGCTCGACCTGTCGGAGAAGGACACCGCCCTGGCCCTGGGCATCTCGGTCGGCACGGTGAAGAGCCAGACCTCCAAGGGGATGGCGGAACTCGAACGGCTGCTGGGCGACCGGACCGCCCTGGAGACCGCGGGAAGTGGACGACGATGAGCGACCTGCGCAGGCGGCTGGAAGAAGCCGCCCAGTCACACCGGCCCGACCGGGCGCGGATGCTGGCCCGCGTGGAGCGGGCCCGCTCGTCCGGCGGCGCGGAGCCGCAGGGCCGCCGCACCCCGCCCGCCTGGCCGCGCGTCCTCCTCGCGGCGTGTGCCGCCGCGGCGGTGTGCGTGATCGCGGGCGCGGCCGTCACCGCTCTCGTACCGGGGGACGCGCCCCCACCGCAGGAGGTGTCCACCGGCCCGGCGCCGCGGCCCCCGGCCGCCACGCCTTCCCCGACCGGCGACAGCCGCCCCCCGCTGCCGGGGCGGAGCCGCACCGCGGACGGGCCGCTGTGGGCGGACGGTTCCGTCGTCCCCGACGACAACGTCCACTGGGCGCAGAGCAACGTCACCCTCAAGAACCGGGAACCGCTCACCGCGCTCACCCTGGAACTGTTCGTGGCCCGGACGGACGGGGTACGGAGCACCGGGCGGTGGGAGACGCGACCCGCCGCGGACTTCGACCTCTCCGTGCACGAGCGCGACGGCATGCTCGTCCACCGCTGGAGCCTCAGGCCCGGACGGACCGTGCCCGCCGGTACGCACGTGTTCGCCGGACAGTACAACCACGCCTCCGGGGGCCGCGACGCCGGCGCGGACGTGTACCGGGCGACGGCCACCGCGGCGAGCGGCTCCTACGAGGTGCACGGCGACTTCGCGCCCGCCCCCTGAGCCGGACGGGTCACCGCGCCCGTGGCGCGGACGGCCGCGGAGCGAGCGTGCCCGCCGCCAGCGGGGTACGGGCCAGCCGCACGCACCCCGCGGCGACCAGCGCCAGCGCCGCCAGTTCGGGCAGCAGCCACCAGCCGGTCCGCAGCACCTCGCCGAAGAGCGTCACCCCGTACACGATGCTGATCAGCGCGTCCCCCAGGGTGAGCATCGGCTGCACGGCCACCAGGCTGCCCGCCTGGAGCGCGTTCTGCAGCAGGAACAGGGCCCCGACCCCGGCCGCCGCCGTGGCGTACACCTGCCAGGACGACAGCAGCGCGGCAGCACCGCCGTCGTCCAGGCGCGCCATCGCGTCCTTCATCAGAGCGGCCGTCAGCGCGTACCCGCACGCGGCGGCCAGCCCCAGCAGCGCCGCGCGGAGGTCGCCGCGCGTCCGCAGCGCGCAACCGATCAGCACCGCCTCGAACAGTCCGGTCAGCACCAGCGCCGGAATCCACGCCGCACCCCGGACCGTGTCGGAGCCCCCGGCCGGGTCGGCCGACGCCATCCCGAGCGCGAGGCCCGCCGTCACCGCCGCGACGCCGTACCAGAGCGCCCGGTCCGCCCGGACACGCATCACGTACCCGGCGATCAGCAGCGTGGCCGGCAGCTCGATCACGAAGATCGGCTGGACCACCGCGATCGGCCCGGTGGCCAGCGCGACCGCCTGGCAGACGGCGGCCACGATCACCAGCCCGATCCCCGCCAGCCACACCTTCTGCCGCAGCAGCCGCCCGAACAGCGAGAGCCGCATCGCCTCGCTGTCGGGCACCCGCATCGCCGCCCTGCGCTGGAGCACCGAGGCGGAACCGTTGCTGAGGGCGGTGAGAACGGCGAACAGGATGCTGATCACCGGTTCATCATGGCGGCGGCCCGGCCCGGACGCGCGGTGCGTGGCCCGGTGGGCGTAGGCCGTGTACGCGCCCGGCGGGCGCCGCCCCGGTCCGTCCGCACCCGCTCCTCGCGGGCCCGGCCGCCCCGGGACCCGGTAGCGTACGGGCCATGGCCGCGCAGACGCACCGCACCGCCGCACACCCCGCCCCCCTCACCGTCCGGGCGCTGAACCGGGCGACCCTGGACCGCCAGCTCCTGCTGCGCCGGTCCACGATGTCCGCGAAGGACGCGGTCGGCCACCTCGTCGGGCTGCAGGCCCAGAACACCAAGCCGCCGTACTTCCAGCTGTACGCCCGGCTCACCGGCTTCGACCCGGCCGAGCTGTCCGCCCTGATGGAGTCCCGCGAGGTGGTCCGCACCGTCACCCTGCGCTCGACCCTCCACACCCACACGGCGGACGACGCGCTCACCCTGGGGCCCCTGGTGCGCGCGCCGCGCGACCGCGAGCTGAAGAACTTCCGGAGGGGGCTGGAAGGGGTGGACCTGGACCGGCTCGCGGCGGAGGCCCGGAAGCTCGTCGAGGAGCGCCCGCGCCCCCTCAAGGAACTGCGCGAGGAACTCCTCGCCCACTGGCCGGACGCCGACCCCCTCGCGCTCACCACCGCCGCCCGGTGCCTGCTGCCCCTGGTCCAAGTCACCCCGCGCGGGCTGTGGGGCCGCAGCGGACAGGTCGCGCTGACCACGGTCGAACACTGGCTCGGCAGGACCGCCGGGCCCGTGCCCGCACTCGACGCCACCGTGCTGCGCTATCTGGGCGCGTTCGGACCCGCCTCGGTGAAGGACTTCCAGAGCTGGGCGGGGATCACCCGGACGAAGGAGGTCTTCGAACGGCTCAGGCCCCGGCTGACCACCTTCCGGGACGGCGTCGGCACCGAACTCTTCGACCTCCCCGACGCCCCGCGCCCCGACCCCGACACCCCGGCGCCGCCCCGCTTCCTGCCCGAGTTCGACAACGTCCTGCTCGGCCACGCCGACCGCACCCGCGTCATCCCCGCGGTCAACAAGGGCCGCAACGGCGTGGGCAACCAGACGTACGGAAGCGTCCTGGTCGACGGCTTCCTCGACGCCCTCTGGCGTGTCCGGCAGGAGAAGGACACGGCAATCCTGACCGTCCAGCCGCTGCGGAACCCGACCCGCGCGGAGACCGCCGCGATCACCGAGGAGGCGGCCCGGATGCTCACGGTGATGACGGACGCGCCGGACCACGACATCCGGTTCGGCACGTTCCTGGACTTCGGGGACTGACCGCCCGCCGGGAGGCAGCCGGACGGACCGAGGAACAGGCGCACGGCCGGGGCGGCGACCCCGCCCCGCGGGTGTCAGGGCAGCAGCCCCGCCCGGCGGGCAGCCACCACCGCCTCCAGCCGGGTGTGCGCGCCCAACTTCCGCATCGCGGACCGCAGATACCCCTTCACCGTCTCCGGCCGCAGCCCCAGCCGCTCCGCCGCCCCCGCGTTCGTCGCACCCGCCGCCACACACGCCACCACGTCCACCTCGCGCGGCGCGAGCCGGACCTTCCGGGCCGCCGGCGCCCTGGCCCCCGACGCCGAGGCCAACCTTCCGCAGACGTCCAGGAGTTCGTCGCGCAGTACCGGATCCACCACCTTCGGGACCAGGGCCCGCAATTCACGGTGGGCCTCGCGCACGTCCTCCCAGGCGCCGGGAACCGCGCCCGGATCGCTCACCTGCTCCCGGCCCGCGGCCAGCAACTGCCGTACCTCGTCCCGTACCGCGAGCGACTGCTCCACGTCACGGGCCGCCGCCACCACCGCGTCGAACGTCCGGTCGCCGAGCGTGACCGGCGAGCGCAGCGCCCCGTACAGCACGCCGCGCACCGTGCGCCGTACGACCACGGGGACCGCGACGACCGAGCGCAGCCCCTCCGCCGCCACCGCCGCGTCGTACTCGTGACTGATGTGGCGCGAGGAGGCGTAGTCCGTCACCGCGCACGGCCGCGACAGCGCGATGGACTTGCCGCCGAGACCGCTCCCCGCCGAGATGACCAGCCCGCGCAACGCGGTGGTCTGCGCCCCGTTCAGCTCGGCGATCCGCGCATGGCGCGCGTCCGACAGCAGACCGCCGAACACCACGGGAAGCCCGCTGGCGCGACGCAGCCTCAACAGCGCTGCCTGCATCTCCACCGTCTCGACCGCCTCCGGCACTCCGACGCCCCTCCACCCCGGCCCGAACAGCCTCCCGGCCGGGGGAGGCGACCACCCCCGTCCGGGGGTGGTGAGACCTGGGTCACTGTTTACATGATGTCAGGTGACGGGTCCGTAATGAGGAGGGCACATGTCGGCAACCAGTGCGACCGAGACGTTCCGGGCCGCCCGGGACTTCCTGCTGGAGCACCGTGAGGACTACGAGCGGGCGTACGCCGGCTTCCGCTGGCCGCGGGTGGACCACTTCAACTGGGCGCTGGACTGGTTCGACGTCATCGCCCGGAACAACGACCGCACCGCCCTGCACATCGTGGAGGAGGACGGCCGGCGCACCGAGGTGTCCTTCGCGGACATGTCCGAACGCTCCGCGCGGGCCGCCAACTGGCTGAAGGCGCAGGGCGTACGGGAGGGCGACCGCATCCTCGTGATGCTGGGCAACCAGGTCGAGCTGTGGGAGACCGCACTCGCCGCGATGAAGCTGCGCGCCGTCGTCATCCCCGCCACCCCGCTGCTCGGCCCCGCCGACCTGCGCGACCGGGTGGCGCGCGGCCGGGTGCGCCATGTGCTGGTACGGGACGCGGACACCGCGAAGTTCGACGAGGTCCCCGGCCGCTACACCCGGATCGCGGTGGGCGAGGAGGTGGCGGGCTGGCGGCCGTACGCGGGCGCGGCCCGGGCGTCCGCCGTGTTCACGCCCGACCGGGAGACGGACGCGGACGAGCCGCTGATGCTCTACTTCACCTCCGGCACCACCGCCAGCCCCAAACTGGTCGAGCACACCCATGTGTCCTATCCGGTGGGCCACTTGGCGACGATGTACTGGATCGGCCTGAAGCCCGGAGACGTCCATCTGAACATCTCCTCGCCCGGCTGGGCCAAGCACGCCTGGTCCAACCTCTTCGCCCCCTGGACCGCCGAGGCCACCGTCTTCATCTTCAACTACACCCGGTTCGACGCGGGCCGCCTCATGGACGAGATGGACCGCTCCGGCGTCACCAGCTTCTGTGCCCCGCCCACCGTCTGGCGGATGCTCATCCAGGCCGACCTCAGCCGGTTGAAGACCCCGCCGCGCGAGGTCGTGGCGGCAGGGGAGCCGCTGAACCCGGAGGTCATCGAGACGGTCCGGCGGGAGTGGGGCGTCACCATCCGGGACGGCTTCGGCCAGACGGAGACCGCCGTCCAGGTCGCCAACAGCCCCGGCCAACTCCTCAAGACCGGCTCCATGGGCCGCCCGAGCCCCGGCTTCACCGTCGAACTGCTCGACCCGGTCACCGGACAGCCCGGAGCGGCCGAAGGCGAGATCTCCCTCGACCTGGCCGACCACCCGGTCGGTCTGATGACCGGCTACCACGGCGACCCCGACCGCACCGCCGAGGCGATGGCCGGCGGCTACTACCGCACCGGGGACATCGGCACCCGCGACGAGGACGGCTACATCACCTACGTCGGCCGAGCCGACGACGTGTTCAAGGCGTCGGACTACAAGATCTCGCCGTTCGAGCTGGAGAGTGCGCTGCTGGAGCACGAGGCGGTCGCCGAGGCCGCCGTCGTGCCCGCCCCCGACCCGCTCCGCCTCGCCGTCCCGAAGGCGTACATCGTGCTGGCGGAGGGCTGGGAGCCGGGCCCGGACACGGCCGAGGTCCTCTTCGCGCACTCCCGGTCGGTCCTCGCCCCGTACAAACGCCTGCGCAAACTGGAGTTCGCGGAGCTGCCCAAGACCGTCTCGGGCAAGATCCGCCGCATCGAACTCCGCGAACGCACCGCCCTCGGCGGCGGCGTCGAGTTCGACGAGGGGGACCTGAAGTGAGCGTGCCGCCCCCCGAGAAGCTGTCCTACGCGCACGGCGTCGGCGACACCCCGCTGCTCGGCGACACCATCGGCCGCAACCTCGACCGGGCGATCGCCGCACACGGCGACCGTGAGGCCCTGGTCGACGTGGCCTCGGGCCGCCGCTGGACGTACACGGAGTTCGGCGCCGACGTGGACGTGCTGGCCCGTGCCCTGATGGCGTCCGGGGTGGCGAAGGGGGACCGGGTCGGCATCTGGGCGGTGAACTGCCCCGAGTGGGTGCTCGTCCAGTACGCCACCGCCCGCATCGGGGCCGTCATGGTCACCATCAACCCGGCCTACCGCGCCCACGAGGTGGAGTTCGTCCTCGACCAGGCGGGCATCTCCCTGCTGGTCGCCTCCCTCTCCCACCGCACCAGCGACTACCGCGCGCTCGTCGACCAGGTCCGCGCCGACTGCCCCGGCCTGCGCGCCGTCCACTACATCGGCGATCCGACCTGGCACGAACTGACCGCCGCCGCGCCGGCCGTCAGCGCCGAACGGCTGGCGGCCCGCGAGGCGGAACTGTCCTGCGACGACCCGATCAACATCCAGTACACCTCGGGCACCACCGGCTTCCCCAAGGGAGCCACCCTCTCCCACCACAACATCCTGAACAACGGCTACTTCGTGGGGGAGACGATCGCCTACACGGAGGAGGACCGGATCTGCCTCCCGGTGCCCTTCTATCACTGCTTCGGCATGGTGATGGGCAACCTCGCGGCCACCTCGCACGGCGCGTGCATCGTGATTCCGGGCCCGTCCTTCGAGCCCGCCGCCGTGCTGTCCGCGGTCCAGCGGGAGCGCTGCACCTCGCTGTACGGGGTGCCCACCATGTTCATCGCGGAGTTGAACCTGCCGGACTTCGCGGCGTACGACCTCTCCTCGCTGCGCACCGGCATCATGGCCGGTTCCCCCTGCCCGGCCGAGGTGATGAAGCGGGTCGTCGCGGAGATGCACATGGCCGAGGTGTCGATCTGCTACGGGATGACGGAGACGTCGCCGGTCTCCACGCAGACCCGCCGCGACGACGACCAGGAGCGCCGCACCGGCACGGTGGGCCGCGTGCTGCCCCACATCGAGGTGAAGGTGGCCGACCCGGTCACCGGGGTCACGCTGCCGCGCGGCACCCCCGGCGAACTGCGCACGCGGGGTTACAGCGTCATGCTCGGCTACTGGGACCAGCCCGAGCGCACCGCCGAAGTCGTCGACGCGGGGCGGTGGATGCACACGGGGGACCTGGCGGTGATGCGCGAGGACGGGTACGTCCAGGTCGTCGGCCGGATCAAGGACATGATCATCCGGGGCGGCGAGAACGTGTATCCGAGGGAGATCGAGGAGTACCTGTACGCCCATCCGAAGATCGCCGATGTCCAGGTGGTCGGGGTGCCGGACGAGCGGTACGGCGAGGAGATCCTGGCCTGTGTCATCCCCCGTGACCCGGCCGACCCGCCGACCCTGGAGGAGGTGAACGCGTTCTGCCGGGAGCGGCTGGCGCACTACAAGATCCCGCGCAGGCTGCGGATCCTGACGGCCTTCCCGATGACGGTCAGCGGAAAGGTCCGCAAGATCGAACTGCGCGAGACCTACGCAGACTGACGCGAAACGAGACCTGCGCCGACCGACGTGAAACCTGCGGCACCGAGGCGATGCCTGCGCGGACCGGGAGGCCGGCGCACGCGGCGCGGCGCACGGAAAGGCGGTGACCCCGTACGGGACGGGGCCACCGCGCGCGGACACCACGTGGACGTCGGGTCAGGCGGCTTCGATGATGTCGGGGTCGCCGCGGGTCGCCGCCGCCCACTCGACGAGCAGCACCTCATAGGTCGCCGCCGATGCCTCGGACCAGTCGGTTCCGGTGGCGTCGACGAGCGCGCGGATCGCCTCGTTGGCCTGCTCGGCGGCGGGCGCGGGACGGGCTGCTGGGGAGGAGCTGTCCGGGAGTAAAGCCATGCGCACAGCTTACGCGCCGCCACCGACAGCTACCGCTTCCGAAGCGCCGGACGCCCCCGAAGTGTCCGGAAGAAGCGGTGGCCGTGCGACCGTTCGTGCGTTCTTCGGCGGGGGGACGGCGGCCAGTTCGCGGCGCATGCACACCCGTGGCCAGCGGTCGAGTCCGTGCTGGGCCTCCTCGCCGCGGATCGTCCGCAGCCCGTCGGTGAGCTCTTCCTCACACAGGACCCGGAAGCCGATCCGGGCGTAGTACGGGGCGTTCCACGGCACGTCGGTGAAGGTGGTCAGGGTCAGCGCCGTCATCCCGTGCCGCGCGGCCACGCCGGCGAGATGGGCGATCAGTTCCCGTCCGATGCCCCGGCGGGCGGCGGCGGGGTCGACCGAGACCTGCTCGATGTGCAGGGCGTCGTCGACGGGGTCGGCGAGCACATAGCCGAGCGGCCGGTCGCCGGTGGCGGAGAGGGGGTCGGTGGCCACCCAGCAACGGCCTGCCTGCCGGTAGCTCTCCAGCAGGTCGAGCGGGGGCGGATCGTCGTCGGCCACGAAGGCCATGCCGAGGGCGCGGAACGGTTCCCCTGCGGCGCGCTCGATGTCCTGGAGTACCGGGAGATCCGAGCGTCTGGCGGAGCGGATACGCATGTACTCAGTGTGCCGCGCCGGAGCCCCGGCCGGTACGCGAGGCGCTGGATTCCGGCTCCCGGCGGCGTGGCCGGACGCGGGGCCGGGGCCGTACCCCGCACGCCGGTCAGGCGCCGGTGCCGACCAGGTCCTCGGCCGGACCGTTCACCGGCCGAGGGGTCCCGGTGAGGTCCAGGACGAAGAGGGGGAGCCCGACGCCGTCCGCACGGGCCAGCGCGTCGGCCGCGTACCCCGTGAGGGAGAAGAACACCCCGGCCGCCGACGCGCCCAGCGCGTTGAGCCAGAGGGTCTCGACCGCGCGCAGGGGGACCGGGTGGGTACGGGAGTCCACGCGCGCGACGACCCCGTCGCCCCGCAGGTCGATCCCGGAGGCCGGGCCCGCGCCGGGCCGGCCGACGTCGCGGTAGCCCAGCCAGGTCAGATACAGGCCGGCCGCGCTCACCGCGTCGTGGCCCGTACGGATCGTCACCGGGTGGAACGCCGGGCGCGGGTGGGCGGCGGTGCGCGGCAGCGGGATGTGGGCGGGTGCGGCCGGTTCGGGCGGCGCCGTCGCGGTGGCCGCGGTGCGTACCGGAATGCGCAGGACGGTCCCGCACGGGCAGCACAGCTCGGGCCGCGGCCACTGGTCCTCCCGCGCGCAGGACGCGCAGCGCACGGTGACCCACGTGTCGTTCCAGCTCCGGCGGGTGACCCGGACCGCCGGGGCGCCGCGCAGCAGCGGCGGGGCCGTGGGCTCCCCGCACGGGCACGGGTAGGCCGGTGCGCTGTAGGTGTGGTCCCGGCCGCATACAGGACACCGGACCGGCACGGACTCCACGTTCGCCTCCCTGTGTTCGTCTCGCTCCGGCACGGGCCCACGACCGAACCGTGCGCCCTGCCTCCCTCGTCGCGCCATCGTCCACCAGGAGCGAAGTCCCGGGGAGGGAATCGGTGGACTTCGCACCGGGCGTGCGGTCTTTTCCGGCCGCCCCGGCCCCCCTCGCACCGCCCTTGACGGGGGTCCCGCCACGTTTTAGATTGATTCCGTATAACAGAAGTAAGTTTCCGTCATACGGAATTGGTGCTCTCAGGTGGCGCGACAGAGCCCGACTCCACCAATCCCGAGCAGGAGCTTCCATGCCTCGTATGACCGCTGCCCGAGCGGCAGTTGAGATCCTGAAGCGCGAAGGCGTCAGCAACGCGTTCGGTGTTCCGGGCGCGGCGATCAACCCCTTCTACGCTGCCCTCAAGGCCGCCGGCGGGGTCCACCACACGCTGGCCCGCCATGTCGAGGGCGCCTCCCACATGGCCGAGGGCTACACCCGAGCCGGGGCCGGCAACATCGGCGTCTGCATCGGTACGTCGGGCCCGGCGGGCACCGACATGATCACCGGTCTGTACTCCGCCATCGCCGACTCCATCCCGATCCTGTGCATCACGGGCCAGGCTCCGACCGCCGTCCTGCACAAGGAGGACTTCCAGGCCGTCGACATCGCCTCCATCGCGCGGCCGGTCACCAAGGCGGCCACCACCGTCCTGGAGGCCGCACAGGTCCCCGGCGTCTTCCAGCAGGCGTTCCATCTGATGCGCACCGGGCGCCCCGGCCCGGTCCTCATCGACCTGCCGATCGATGTGCAGCTCACCGAGATCGAGTTCGACCCCGAGCTGTACGAGCCCCTCCCGGTGCACAAGCCCGCCGCCTCCCGCAAGCAGATCGAGCGGGCCCTGGCGATGCTGAACGCCTCGGAGCGCCCGCTCCTCGTCGCGGGGGGCGGCATCATCAACGCCGACGCCTCCGGACTCCTCGTGGAGTTCGCCGAACTGACGGGAGTCCCGGTCGTCCCGACCCTGATGGGCTGGGGCGTCCTCCCCGACGACCACGAGCTGAACGCCGGCATGGTGGGCCTGCAGACCTCGCACCGCTACGGCAACGCGAACTTCCTGGAGTCCGACTTCGTCCTCGGCATCGGCAACCGCTGGGCCAACCGCCACACCGGCAAGCTGGACGTCTACACCCGCGGCCGCACCTTCGTCCACGTGGACATCGAGCCCACCCAGCTCGGCAAGATCTTCGCCCCGGACCTCGGCATCGCCTCCGACGCCAAGGCGGCACTGGAACTCTTCGTCGAGGTGGCCCGCGAGCTGAAGGCCGAGGGCGGACTGAAGGACCGTTCGGCCTGGGCCGCCTCCACGCAGGAGCGCAGGGCGACGCTCCAGCGGCGCACCCACTTCGACAGCGTTCCGCTCAAGCCGCAGCGCGTGTACGAAGAGATGAACCGGGCGTTCGGCCCGGAGACCCGCTACGTCACCACGATCGGGCTCTCCCAGATCGCCGGCGCGCAGATGCTGCACGTCTACCGGCCGCGCCACTGGATCAACTGCGGCCAGGCCGGTCCGCTCGGCTGGACGATCCCGGCCGCGCTGGGCGTCGCCACGGCGGACCCGGAGGGCACGGTCGTGGCCCTCTCCGGCGACTACGACTTCCAGTTCATGCTGGAGGAGCTGGCGGTGGGCGCCCAGCACCGCATCCCGTACGTCCACGTGCTGGTGAACAACTCGTACCTGGGGCTCATCCGGCAGGCGCAGCGGAACTTCGACATCGACTTCCAGGTCAACCTGGAGTTCGAGAACCTCAACTCCCCGGAGCTGGGCGTCTACGGCGTCGACCACGTCAAGGTCGTCGAGGGACTCGGCTGCAAGGCGATCCGGGTCACCGAGCCGGACCAGCTGCTGCCGGCCTTCGAGGAGGCCAAGAAGCTGGCGGCGGAGTTCCGGGTGCCGGTGGTCGTGGAGGCGATCCTGGAGCGGGTCACGAACATCGCGATGGGCGGCAGCGACATCGCGTCGGTGAACGAGTTCGAGGATCTGGCCACGGACCCGTCCCACGCCCCGACCGCGATCCGCCCCCTGACGGCGTCCTGACGCTCCCGTCACCCGACAGGGCCCCCGGGCCGGAGCGAACCTCTCCGGCCCGGGGGCCCTGCGCTGTGCCCCGCGTGCCGCCTGCCCGGCGCGGCCCCACGGACCGAAGAGGTGTCCCACCGGCTGAAGACGTGCGGGCACGCGGAAGGGCGCGGAGTACGGGACCGTATCCGTACTCCGCGCCCTCGTTCAGCGGGTGACAGGGACCGCGGCGGCGGCGATCGGTCCGGGGGAGGGCGTCTCCTCCAGGTCAGGGGACGGTCCCCGGTCCTTCACCACCGCACTGGCATCGCTCGACCGCCGCGGCCTCGTCGTCCTGCCCGTGCCGCGCGGCACCCCTCATCCGGGTGCGCGGTACGGGCAGGGGACCGGGAGGCTCAGTCCTCGCGCAGGGCGCGGACCGCCTCCTCCACGCGCTTGCCGTAGTCGGCGTCCGCGGCGTGGAAGTGGGCGAGGTTCTTCTCGATCACGTCGTCGCGGGTGACCTGCGAAAGGCCCCCGGCGATGTTCGCGACCAGACGGCCCTTCTCGTCCTCGGACATGAGCCGGTACAGCTCGCCGGCCTGGAAGAAGTCGTCGTCCTTGGCGTGGGCGGGCGCCTCGTGCGTCCCCGTCCAGCCGTGGACCGCGAGCGGGGAGGACAGTGCCGCGTCGGTCTGTGCCGGACCGGCGTACGAGTTGGGCTCGTAGTTCTTGTCGTGGCGGGAGCCGTAGCGGGTCGCGTGGAGCCCGTCGCGGCCGTAGTTGTCGACCACGGGGTTCCGCGGCGCGTTCACCGGCAGCTGGGTGTGGTTGACACCGAGGCGGTAGCGGTGCGCGTCCGCGTAGGCGAACAGCCGGCCCTGGAGCATCTTGTCCGGGGACGGGCCGATGCCGGGAACGAAGTTGTTCGGGGAGAACGCGGCCTGCTCGACCTCGGCGAAGACGTTGTCCGGGTTGCGGTCCAGGACCAGGCGGCCGACCCGCTGGAGCGGGTGGTCGGCGTGCGGCCACACCTTGGTGAGGTCGAACGGGTTGAACCGGTACTCCGCGGCCTCGGCGGCCGGCATCACCTGGACGTACAGCGTCCAGGACGGGTTGACGCCGCGCTCGATGGCCTGGAGCAGGTCCGTCTGGTGCGAGTTGGCGTCCTTGCCGACGAGTTCGGCGGCCTGCTCGGAGGAGAGGGACCGCACACCCTGGTTCGTCTTGAAGTGGTACTTGACGAAGAACGCCTCACCCTTCGCGTTCGTCCACTGGTAGGTGTGCGAGCCGTACCCGTTCATGTGGCGGTACGAGGCGGGGATGCCGCGGTCGCCCATCAGCCACGTCACCTGGTGCGTCGCCTCGGGGGAGTGCGCCCAGAAGTCCCAGACGTTGTCCGGCTCCTGACGGCCCGTGAACGGGTCGCGCTTCTGCGAGTGGATGAAGTCGGGGAACTTGATCGGGTCCTTGATGAAGAACACCGGGGTGTTGTTGCCGACCAGGTCGTAATTGCCCTCGTCCGTGTAGAACTTGAGGGCGAAGCCGCGCGGGTCGCGGACCGCGTCCGCACCGCCGAGCGAGTCCGCGACCGTGGAGAAGCGGATGAACGTCTCGGTGCGCTTGCCGACTTCGGAGAGGAAGTCGGCGCGGGTGAAGCCGGTGACGTCGTCGGTGACCTCGAAGTAGCCGTACGCGCCGGAGCCACGGGCGTGCACCACGCGCTCCGGGATGCGCTCACGGTTGAAGCGGGCGAGCTTCTCCAGGAGGTGCTGGTCCTGGAGGAGGAGCGGCCCGCCGACGCCGGCGGAGGCGGAGTTCTGGTTGTCGGCGACCGGGGCGCCTGACTCGGTCGTGAGCACACGCTTAGCCATGTGGCGGGATGACCTTTCGTACGAGCTGCTGACGGCTTCAGGAGCGTAAATTCGCCGTGAGACAACGTCAACAGTTTGTTGAAAACGAAGTATGAGGTTCCGGGTCGCGGCAGCGCCTGGGCGCGACAGGACAGGTGTCAGCGCCACCGCGACCCGGAGTTCGTGGGCCTCTCCGTATCGAAGAGGCGGCCCCTGTGGGGGAGGAGGTCAGACCTGGGAGCCGGACAGCCGCTCCACCGAGCGCAGCAGCGCCGAGTGGTCGAGGCCGCCGTCGCCCTGGGCGCGCAGCGAGGCGACCAGCTGGGCGACCACACCGCCGACGGGCAGGGCCGCGCCGACGTTGCGGGCGGCGTCCGTGACGATGCCCATGTCCTTGTGGTGCAGGTCGATCCGGAAGCCGGGGGTGAAGTCCCGCTTCAGGAAGTTGTCCTTCTTGCGGGCCAGCACGGTCGAGCCGGCGAGACCGCCGTTCAGTACGTCGAGCGCGGCGGCGAGGTCCACCCCGGACTTCTCCAGGAAGACCACGGCCTCGGCGCACGCCTGGATGTTGACCGCGACGATGAGCTGGTTGGCGGCCTTCACCGTCTGGCCGGAGCCGTGCGGACCGCAGAGGGCGATCGTTTTGCCGAGCGCCTCCAGCAGCGGCTTCGCGGCGTCGAAGTCGGCCTGCTCGCCGCCGACCATGATGGACAGGACCGCCTCGATGGCGCCCGCCTCACCGCCGGAGACCGGCGCGTCCAGGACCCGGATGCCCTTGGCCGCCGCGTTCTCGGCCAGGTCCACCGAGGTCTGCGGGGTGATGGAGGACATGTCCACCAGCAGTGCGCCGCGCTTCGCGTTCTCCAGGATGCCGTCCGGCCCGTAGGCGACGGCCTCGACCTGCGGGGACGCGGGCACCATCGTGATGACGACGTCCGCGTCCCTCACCGCGTCCGCGATGGAGGAGGCACCGGTGCCGCCGGCCGCGACCAGCCGGTCGATCTTGTCCTGCTCCAGGGTGTATCCGGTGACGGAGTACCCGGCCTTGATCAGGTTCTCGGACATGGGGGAGCCCATGATGCCGAGACCGATCCACGCGACCTTGGGGAGGGGGTTGCTCATGAGGGTGCCTTCCTGGAAAACGTGTGTACGCAAGGGGGTTGGGCGCTCCACCGAGGCCGCCCCGGCCCGTCCGCGGTGCCGTGGGCCGGCCGGTCGTGGGCCGGCCGGTCAGCGGTCCGCCCGGGCCGCTTCCGGGAGCCAGTCGAAGGCCTCCGCGCTCGGCCGGTCGCCCGGCTTGTACTCCAGGCCGACCCGGCCCGTGTACCCGGCGTCCTTCAGCTCGTCGAGCAGCCGCTCCAGCGGGAGCGAACCGGTGCCCGGCGCGCCGCGTCCCGGATTGTCGGCGATCTGGACGTGGCCGGTCTTCGCGGCGTACGCCTTGATCACCTGGCTCAGGTCCTCGCCGTTCATCGACAGGTGGTAGAGGTCCAGCAGGAACTTCGCGTTCCCGAGGCCCGCCGCCGCGTTGACCCGGTCGACGACTTCGATCGCGGCCGGTGCGCTGACCAGCGGATAGAGCGGCGACTCCGGCTCGTTGAGGGTCTCGACGAGCAGGATCGCCCCGACCCGGTCCGCCGCGCGGGCGGCCAGGACCAGGTTCTCCAGCGCGAGCGCGTCCTGGACCTGCGGGTCCGTGCCCTCGACGCGGTTGCCGTACAGCGCGTTGAGCGCCGTGCAGCCGACCGAGGCGGCGAAGCCGGCCGCCACCTCGATGTTGGCGCGGAAGCGGTCCGCCTCCTCACCCGGCACGGAGAGTGCGCCGCGGTCGGGGCCGGGGAGCTGTCCGGCGTAGAAGTTCAGCCCCACCAGCTGGGTACCGGCGTCGTCGAGCGCCTTCCTGAGGGCGTCGAGCTCAGCCTGCGGCGGGGTGGGGGTCTCGGTCCAGGGCCACCACAGCTCGACCGCTGTGAAGCCCGCCGCGGCGGCTGCCGCGGGGCGCTCCAGGAGCGGGAGTTCCGTGAAGAGGATCGAGAGGTTCACATCGAAGCGCTGGTCCGGGTATCCCATGAGGGTTCGGCGCTCCTTCCGTATTGCGGAAGTTTCTTTCTGCTTAACGGAAGATTGCCCGGCGGGCGGCGAGGCTGTCAAGAGGTGTCCGCGAATTCGCCCCGGTCGGCGGGCGTGCCCTGCGGCCGGGCGGGGCCGGTGGTCCGCGACCGGCGACGGAGATCCCCCGCCGGCGCCGGTCGCGGTACGCGTCGTGCCGCTCCCGCCGCTCCCCGGGGCCGCCCGGTGGACCTCGCGCGCACGGGAGGGGGGGGCTGTCCAGCGGTTACAGTCGTGGCCGAGCCGCGGGGGCCCGCACCCGGGGCGCGGACACCAGGGAGGAACAGTGCGCTTGAGGGTGGAATTCACCACCGAGCCGTTCGATCTCGACGAGGCGCCCACCCATGCGGTGGTGGCCCGCGAGGTGATCCAGAGCGCCGAGCTGGACGCCGTCGACGTCGGCCCCTTCGGCAACACCGCGGAAGGGGGCGCGGACGAGGTGCTCACCGCCGTCGGCTCCCTGCTGCGCCGGGCCCTGGCCTCGGGCGCCACGCGGGTCTCGCTCCAGGTGAACGTGATCGAGGGGGACGCGCCGTGACCGATTCCGTCGATCACCCCCCTGCCGCCGACGCCCCCTCTCCGGCGGCGGACCACCCGCCGGCCGCGCTCGACCACCCCTTCGTCTCGGCCGTGAAGCCGCTCGTCGACGCGATGGGCGCGGAGCTGCTGGGTCCGGACCGCGCCGAACAGGACGACATCGTCCTCGCCTGGGAGGGCCGGGACGTCATAGCCGTACGGCTTCCGCAGCTCTCCGACTCGCTGGACCACATCCTCGCCGCGATGGAGCGCCGCCACGGGATGCCGCTCGCCGACCTGGACCGCAAGGCCAAGCAGTCCGTCGTCCGGACGCTGGAGGCGCGCGGCGCGTTCTCGGTGCGGCACGGCGTGGAGACCGTCGCGGGCGCTCTGGGCGTCTCCAGATTCACGGTGTACAACTACCTGAACCGGGAACATGCGGCCAAGGGTGAGTAGTTGGCCGAATCTGTGGGAAAGCCGCCGTCCGTATGCCGGGACGGCGGCTTTCTGCGTTCGCAATATTTCAACAAACTGTTGACGTCGTGTTGTCGAGGGCGTTAGCTATCCGCAGCCCGAACAACGCACAGCGAGGAACAGCCACGGAGGCTCCCGTGACGTCGAGCTCCACACCGGGCCTCACCCGGTTCAACGTCCTGGCGGACGGCGAGGCCACCCCCGTACTGCACGAGGTGTGTGCCAGTGCGGCCTGGGGAAGCACCCTCCTCGCCGGGCGTCCGTACGCCACCGAAGAAGCCCTGCTCGACGCGAGCGACGCCGCCACGGCGCGGCTCACCGCGGCGGACCTGGCCGATGCGATGGCGGGCCACCCGCCCATCGGACGCCCGAAGCCCGGCGACCCGACCTCCTCCCGCGAACAGCGGGGCATGGCCGGCGCCTCCGAGGAACTGAAGGCCGAGATGCTCGAACTGAACCTGGCCTACCAGGAGCGGTTCGGACACGTCTTCCTGATCTGCGCCACCGGGGCCACCGGTGAGCAGATGCGTGACGCGGTGAAGTCCCGGATCGGGAACACGCCCGAGCAGGAGCGGGAGATCGTGCGCACCGAACTGGGCAGGATCAACCGCATCCGGCTGACCCGTCTCGTACGGGAGACCCTCGCAGAGGACGCTCCCGCACAGGACTCTTGAGAACGAGGAGAGTGACGGTCCTGAGTACCGACACGACCGCATCGGTGTCCACCCACATCCTGGACACCAGCATCGGCCGCCCCGCCGCGTCCGTCGCCGTCACGCTCGCCGCCCGCAGCGGAGGGGACGCCCCCTACGTCACGCTCGGAGCCTCCGCCACCGACGCGGACGGGCGCTGCAAGGACCTCCCGGCGCTGCCGGAGGGCACGACCCACGTACGGCTCGGCTTCGACACCGGGACGTACTTTTCCAAGAAGCAAGCCGAGGCGCAGCAGGACGCCCCCCGCGTAAGGGACAGCGGCGCGTTCTTCCCGGAGGTGACCATCGCGTTCGCGGTCGTTCCGGGCGAGCACTACCACGTACCGCTGCTGCTCAACCCGTTCGGCTACTCCGTTTACCGAGGGAGCTAGCACCGACATGCCCACGATTCTCGGCCAGAACCAGTACGGCAAAGCAGAGAACCGCGTCGTCAAGATCGTGCGGGACGGCGACACCCACCACATCAAGGACCTGAACGTCTCGGTCGCCCTCTCCGGCGACATGGACGACGTCCACTACTCCGGCTCCAACGCCAACGTCCTGCCGACCGACACCACCAAGAACACGGTGTTCGCGTTCGCCAAGGAGCACGGGATCGAGTCCGCCGAGCAGTTCGGCATCCACCTCGCCCGGCACTTCGTCACCTCGCAGGAACCGATCCACCGCGCCCGCATCAGGATCGAGGAGTACGCCTGGGAGCGCATCGCGACCTCCGACGCCAACTCCAGGTTCATCGGCGCCGACGACGTCAAGCACTCCTTCGTCCGCAAGGGCCAGGAGACCCGCGTCACCCAGATCACGTACGACGGAGAGAGCTGGGAGGTCGTCTCCGGCCTCAAGGACCTCACCGTGATGAACTCGACCAACTCCGAATTCTGGGGCTACGTCAAGGACAAGTACACGACGCTGAAAGAGGCGTACGACCGCATCCTGGCGACCGACGTCTCCGCCCGCTGGCGCTACAACTGGACCAGTGACGAGCAGCGTATGCCGAACTGGGAGAAGTCCTACGAGCAGGCGCGCAAGCACCTCCTCCACGCCTTCGCCGAGACGTACTCCCTCTCGCTCCAGCAGACCCTGTACCAGATGGGTTCGCGCATCATCAACAGCCGCAGCGAGATCGATGAGATCCGGTTCTCGCTGCCGAACAACCACCACTTCCTGGTGGACCTCGAACCGTTCGGACTGAAGAACGGCACCGACGACGGGGCCGTCTACTTCGCGGCGGACCGCCCCTACGGACTGATCGAGGCCACCGTGCTCCGGGACGGCGTCGAGCCGAAGATCCCGGTCGACATGACCAACCTCTGACGGGGTGCCGAACCGGCCGCCGCCCGCCCGCAGTCGGGCAGCGGCCGGTCACCCGGAGGGAACACCCATGGCACAGCCCGCAACGGGGCCCGCCGAAGGCGCGGGCACAGACCCCTCGACCACCCTCGTCGCCACCGCGGTTCACCCGGTCGACGAGAAGCTTCCGCCGGCGCGGCTCCTCCCCGCCGCACTCCAGCACATCGCCGCCATGTACGCGGGCGTCGTCACCCCTCCGCTGATCATCGGCCAGGCCGTCGGTCTGGACACCGCCGGCATGACCCGGCTCATCGCGGCGAGCCTCCTGATCGCGGGACTCGCCACCGTCCTGCAGACCGTCGGTCTCGGCCGCTTCGCCGGCAACCGGCTCCCCTTCGTCAACGCGGCCTCGTCCGCCGGGATCGCTCCGATGCTCGCCATCGCCGAGACCAGCGCCCCGGGACACCAACTCCCCTCCATCTACGGGGCAGTGATCGTCGCGGGCGTGTTCTGTCTGGCGGTCGGGCCGTTCTTCGGCAGGCTGCTGCGCTTCTTCCCGCCCCTCGTCACCGGCGTGGTCATCACCCTCATCGGCGTCACCCTCATGCCCGTGCCGGTCGCCTGGGCCCGGGGCGGCGACGCCACCGCCGACGACTTCGGCGCCATGAAGTACCTGGCCCTGGCCGCCTTCACCCTCGTCGTCATCCTGCTCATCCAGCGGTTCGGCCGCGGCTTCCTCAAGCAAGTGGCTCTGCTCCTGGGCATGTTCGCCGGAACGCTCGCCGCGATCCCGTTCGGCATGGCCGACTTCGCCGCGCTGGAGTCCGCGCCGCTCGCCGCCCTGCCCACCCCCTTCGCCTTCGGGACACCGGAGTTCCGGCCCGCCGCGATCCTCTCCCTCTGCATCGTCATGCTCGTCCTGATGACGGAATCCTCGGCCGGGATGCTCGCCCTCGGCGAGATCTGCGACCGCCGCACCGACGGGCGCACCATCACCCGCGGACTGCGCACCGACGGCATCGCCACCCTCCTCGGCCCGGTCTTCGGCGGATTTCCCACCAGCGCCTTCGCCCAGAACGTCGGCGTCGTCTCGCTCACCCGGGTCCGCAGCCGGTACGTCGTCGCGGCGGCGGGCGCGGTGCTCCTGGTCCTCGGCGCCTTCCCGGTGCTCGGCGCGGTCGTCTCGCTCGTCCCGATGCCCGTCCTCGGCGGCGCCGGCATCGTCCTCTTCGGCTCCATCGCGGTCAGCGGCATCCGTACGCTCGCCGAAGCCGGCCTCGACGACAGCTCCAACATCATCCTGGTCGCCGTCGCGCTCGGGGCGGGCATCATCCCGCTCGCCGCGCCCACCTTCTACGCCGGATTCCCGGCCTGGGCGCAGACCGTCCTCGGCTCCGGGATCAGCGCGGGAGCCCTGGTCGCGGTCGTGCTCAACCTGTTCTTCCACCATCTCGGCACCCACAGCCGCCCGGCTGTGGCACTCAAATCCTCCTAGGGTCCTGCCGTGCCCACATCGCCACAGAGAGAAGAAGGAAGCGCCATGGCAGCTTCGGCAGACCCTCAGCGCATCGTCATCGAGAACTGTTCGATCGCCACCGTCGACGCCCACGACACCGAGTACGCCTCCGGGCACATCGTCGTGGCCGGCAACCGCATCGAGTCCGTCGGCGCGGGCAGCGCCCCCGAGGGCCTCACCGGGGTCGCCCGGCGGGTCGACGCCACCGGGCACCTCGCCACCCCCGGTCTGGTCAACACCCACCACCACTTCTACCAGTGGATCACCCGGGGCCTGGCCACCGACCACAACCTCTTCGACTGGCTGGTCGCCCTCTACCCGACCTGGGCGCGCATCGACGAACCGATGGCCCGAGCCGCCGCGCAGGGCTCGCTCGCCATGATGGCCCGCGGCGGCGTCACCACCGCCATGGACCACCACTACGTCTTCCCGAAGGGCTCCGGCGACCTGTCCGGCGCGATCATCGGCGCGGCCCGCGAGATGGGCGTACGGTTCACCCTCGCCCGCGGGTCCATGGACCGCAGCGAGAGGGACGGCGGCCTGCCCCCGGACTTCGCCGTCGAGACCCTGGAAGGCGCGCTCGCCGCCACCGAGGCCACCGTCGACGCCCACCACGACGCCTCCTTCGACGCCATGACGCAGGTCGCCGTCGCGCCCTGCTCGCCCTTCTCCGTCTCCACCGAACTGATGCGTCAGGGCGCTGAGTTGGCACGTCGTAAAGGCGTGCGGCTGCACACCCACGGATCGGAGACCGTGGAGGAGGAACAGTTCTGCAAGGAACTGTTCGGGATGGGCCCGACCGCATACTTCGAGTCGACCGGATGGCTCGGCGAGGACGTGTGGATGGCCCACTGCGTCCACATGAACGACTCCGACATCGCCGCCTTCGCCCGGACGGGCACCGGCGTCGCCCACTGCCCGTCCTCCAACGCCCGCCTCGCCGCCGGGATCGCCCGCGTCCCGGACATGCTCGCCGCCGGGGTGCCGGTCGGCCTCGGCGTGGACGGCACCGCCTCCAACGAGTCCGGCGAACTCCACACCGAGCTGCGCAACGCGCTGCTCATCAACCGCCTCGGCGCCCACCGCGAGGCGGCCCTCAACGCCCGTCAGGCCCTGCGCCTCGGGACCATCGGCGGAGCCCAGGTGCTGGGCCGCGCCGACCAGATCGGCTCCCTGGAGGCCGGCAAGCTCGCCGACCTCGTCCTGTGGAAGCTGGACACCCTGGCCCACTCCTCGATCGCCGACCCGGTGACCGCGCTCATCTTCGGCGCGGCCGCCCCGGTGACCCTCTCCCTCGTCGACGGCAAGCCGGTCGTCGAGGGGGACCACCTCACCACGGTGGACGAGGACGCCATCGCCCGTGTCACCCGCGACGAGGCCCGCCGCCTCGCGCAGATCGCCGCCGGATCCTGACTCCGCGCGGCAACCCGTCCGGCCGGAGCTCCGCTCCGCACGGACATCCCCGACCGGCCGGTCGAGGGGGACGGCCCGAGACCGGCCGCCGTGGGCCCGAGCGGGGCCCGCGGCAGCCGGTCCGGCGGACGCGCGCCCCAGCGTGCGCGCCCGCCGGACCGGTGATGAGGGCTGCCCGCGCCCACCCCCACGCGCGTGCGTCCCGAACGCCCATCTGCACCACCTGCACCACCTGAGAGCCGCAAGCATCACCGCACCACTCACGCATCACCTCCCTGAACCCCACGTCGCCGACGGCGTGAAACCGACCGGAGGAACCGCCCGTGGCCGCCAAGCCCAGGTTTCGCACAGACGCAGACGCAGCCGCCCCCGACGCGACGGCCGACACCGCCGCGGAAGCCGACCGGAAGCATCCGGTCGACGAGACCCTTCCCCCACTGAAGATGTTCACCAGCGGCCTCCAGCACGTGGCCGCCATGTACGCGGGCGTGGTGGCCCCGCCGCTCATCGTGGGGCCGGCCGTCGGCCTCACCGCCAAGGAGACCGCTTTCCTGATGGGGGCGAGCCTGTTCACCGCGGGGATCGCCACCCTGCTCCAGACCATCGGCTTCTGGAAGGTCGGCGCCCGGCTGCCCTTCGTCAACGGCGTCTCGTTCGCCGGCGTCGCCCCGATGATCGCGATAGGCAAGGACCGGGGACACGACGGGACAGCCGTCATCTTCGGCGCGATCATCGTCGCGAGCCTGCTCGGGTTCGTCCTCGCCCCGTACTTCTGCAAACTGGTGCGCTTCTTCCCGCCCGTCGTGACCGGCACCGTGATCACCCTGATCGGCGTCTCGCTCCTCCCGGTCGCCTTCAACTGGTCCCAGGGCGGCAACGCCGCGGCCGACGACTACGGTTCGATGACCAACATCACCATGGCCGCCGTGACCCTCGTGGTCGTCCTGGCCCTGCGCAAACTCCTGCGCGGCTTCCTCCAGCAGATCGCGATCCTGCTCGGGCTGGTCATCGGCACCCTCATCGCCATCCCCGCCGGCATCACCGACTTCGGCGCCATCAAGGAGGCCGACGTGGTCGGCTTCCCGACGCCCTTCGCCTTCGGCGCCCCGCAGTTCGAGATCGCCGCCATCATCTCCATGTGCATCGTGATGCTGGTCTGCATGACCGAGTCCACCGCGGACATGCTGGCCCTCGGCAAGATCGTCGACCGCCCCGCCGACGAGAAGATCATCGAGGGCGGCCTGCGCGCCGACACCCTCGGCAGCGCCATCAGCCCGATCTTCAACGGCTTCATGTGCAGTGCGTTCGCCCAGAACGTCGGCCTCGTCGCCATGACGAAGATCCGCAGCCGCTTCGTCGTCGCGGCGGGCGGCGTGATCCTGATCCTCCTCGGCCTCGTCCCGGTGGCCGCCTCGGTCATCGCCCTCGTACCGCTGCCGGTCCTCGGCGGCGCGGGCATCGTCCTGTTCGGCACGGTCGCGGCCAGCGGCATCCAGACCCTGGCCACCGCCGCGCTGGAGAAGGGCGAGAACGCGCTCATCGTGGCGGCCGCCGTGGGCATCGGGCTGATCCCGATCGCCGCGCCGCAGTTCTACCACGCCTTCCCCGAGGACCTGCTGGTCGTCCTCGACTCCGGCATCTCCACCGGCTGCGTGGTGGCGATCGTGCTCAACCTCGCCTTCAACCACTTCGGCCGCAAGCCCGGCCCGGCGGACCAACCTCCGGCCAACGGCGAGCACGTGGTCCCGGCGGCCGCCGGGGTGGGCGTGCACTGACGGATCGGCCCGCCTCGCCCCGGCCCGGTGAGGCCCGCGTGCGGGTCCACCGGGCCGTCGGCCCGCCGCGGGCCCCGCGCCCGGCGGGCCGGCCGGGCGCGGGGCCCGCGAGCCGGCCGGCGCGCGTCGCCTGTAGCGTCGGGGGCATGGAAGATCAGTCTGTTGTGGATGTCGGCGATGTGCGCCTCGCGTACCGGACCTGGGGCGACGCGTTCGGCTCGCCCGTCGTGCTGCTGCACGGCCTCGGCGGTTCGGCCGCGAACTGGGAGGCGGCCGGCTCCCTGCTGGGCCAGGAGTGGCGGGTCTTCGCCCTGGACCTGCGCGGCCACGGTGAGAGCGACTGGCCCGACGACTACGGCCTGGACCTGATGGCCGAGGACGTCGTGGGCTTCCTCGACGAACTGGAACTGGACCGGGTCGGCCTCGTCGGCCACGGCATGGGCGGTGTCGTCGCCCGGCTGCTGGCCCAGGAGCACTCCGACCGGGTGGAGCGGCTGGTGCTGGTGGAGACCCCGGCCCCGTTCGCCGGCGATCCGGGTCCGGCGGGGCGGGCGGAGGGCCCCGTGGACTACGACGAGAACGCGGTGCCCGCCGTGCACGACCAGCTCGCCGACCCCGGCCCGGACGCGGACGAGGGCCTCGGCGACATCGTGTCCCCGACGATGATCATCACCGGTGGGCCGGAGAGCACGATGGAGCAGCACCGCCAGGCCGACGTGGCCTCCCTGATCCCGGACTGCCGGCTGATCACTGTTCCGGGCGGCCACCGGATGCACGAGACCCGCGCGGACCAGGTGGCCGCGCACATCACGGAGTTCTTCACGAGCTGAGGAATCCTGTCGCCGGTCCGGGCGGCGGCCGGCGCGCCCTGGTCGGACGGGGACGATGCTGCGGGCCGGTTCCCGCGTCCACGCGACGTAGGGGAGAGCCGCCCCGTCGGGCCCCCGGCAGGGAGGGCGGTGGCGGTCTCCTCGCAGCCGCACGTACCGGACCCCGCTCCCCGGTCCCGCCTGACCCGAACCGCGCTCCCGGGGCCGCGACCGCGAACGCTCACCCCCTGGACCGCCCGACGGTTGGACGACCCGGGCGGTACGGCGACTGAGCCCCCTCCTCAGGTCCCCCTCGGCGGGCCGCGTCCTCATCCGCACGGCGCATACGGTCCGCCCCGGCGGATGAAGCGCGGCTGCCCTGCTCCGGGCCAGCATGGACGTCATGACGACCGAGACCGCCCCGCGCCCCGCCGCCTCCGCACCCGCACCCGCGCCCGCCTGGGCTCGCCGCGCCGCCCACGCCATCGCGCTGTGCGCCCTCCCGTCCGGCCTGTGGCGCATCGCCATGGCGTCCGGCGTCTACGTGGGCTACAGCGACCAGGTACTGCGCGACATCTTCGACATCCCCGGCTGGGGCGTCGCCTACGTCGTCGGGCTCTCCGTCCTCATCGAGCTGGGCGCCCTGTTTCCGCTGCTGCTCGTCAGCGACCGGTGGCTGCCGGTGCCTCCCGGGGTCCTCGCCCCGCTGGCCTGGACCGCCTCGGGCGTCCTCGTCCTGGTGGCACTGTGGCAACTCGTCGTCGCCCTCACCGTCGAGAGCCAGACGTACCTGGCGAGCGGTACGGCACAGACCGTCTGGGGCTTGGTCTTCGCCCCGCTGTTCGCCATCCCGGCCCTGATGACCGCAGTGACCTGGTCGTACGCGAAGCGGCACCGGGCGCGGCCCTGACCCCTCCCGCGCCTCGACACCGGCCCCCGCCCGGGCACCGCAGGGCGCGCGATCCCCGGCGTGCCGTACGGGCGCGATCCCCGGCGTGCCGTACAGGACGGTTCTCCTCGGCCCCGCACGGGCCGACTGCCGGGCCAGGCGGGCGAGCAGCCCCCGTACGGTGTGGTCGGGGCAGGGGGTGGGGGCGGCCGGCGCCCCGTCGTCGATCGCCCCGAGCAGACCTTCGATCCGCCGGGCGGCCGGTTCCGGGCCGGGATGGCGGCGGAGCCCGAGGCGGAGGCTTCCCGTGCATCCGTACGAGGGAGCCCCTTCGGCCGCCGAGGACGCATCGGCCGACCCATCGCCCGGCCGGAGGGGCGGGCAGTGCAACCCGGCACATAGCGGATGGTTCCCCTCCGGCCTCTTGTGGGCATCCGCCCCACCGTGGCATACAGGTCTGGACCATTGCTGTCCGGATGGAAGGCACCACCGTGCGACGCCCCCACGTACCAGCCGCGTTGGCCTGTTCCGCCCTGCTGCTCGCCCCCCTCATCGCCGCCTGCGGCGGCACCGCCGAAGCCGACACGCAGCCGCCCGCCACCCCTCGGGGCGTGACCGCCCAGGCCAGCAGCTCCACGTCGGTGCACGTGATGTGGAAGGCCGCCACCGACGACAGGAAGGTCGCCGGCTACGAGGTCTACCGGGGCACGGCCAAGGTCAAGAGCGTCCCGGCGACGAAGACCATGATCGACGTGAACGGTCTCACCGCCTCGACGGACTACACCTTCAGCGTCCGGACCAGGGACACGGCCGGGAACGTCTCCGAGCCCAGCGAGGCCGTCCCCGTCACCACCCGGCCCACCCCGCCCCGGGACGACGAGGCGCCGACCGCTCCGACGGAACTGACGGGCCGTGCGGACGGAAGCCGGGCCGCCACCCTCCGCTGGGGCGCGGCCAAGGACGACGTCGGCGTCACCGCGTACGACATCTACCAGGAGGACTCCCGGATCCACAGTGTGCCCGCCTCCGAGACCACCGCGAAGCTCACGGGGCTGCGGCCGGGAACCGTCTACACCTTCACCGTCCGCGCCCGCGACGCCTCCGACAAGTCCTCGGCCGACAGCGACGCGCTCGACCTCACCACCGCGTCCGCCCCCGGCGCCCCCGCGAGCACCGCGCCCACCGGACTGCGCACCGAGGTCGGCACGGCCGGCTCCCGGTTCACCCTGGACCTGTCCTGGGACCAGCCCGAGACGGGCGGAAGCATTCCCGCGTACCAGCTGTACCTGAACGGCAAGCTGACCACCACCATCGTCTGGGGCGGTACGCCGCCCGAGGGACGTGCCACGTACCGGCTGGACCTCTCCGACCCGGCGGGCACCCGCTACTCGGTGAAGCTCAGGGCCAAGCTTCCGGATGGCACGTGGGGCGACTTCTCGGCCCAGCGGACGGTCGTCCTGACGGGCTGACACACCACGGGCAGCCCTCCGGTGCGCCACGGGCGGACCCCGGCCACGCCACGGGCAGTCCCCTCGGCCGCGCCCCGAGACCGCCCGCCTCCAGGGGTGCGGCGGCCCGCGCCCTGTGGTCCCGTGATACCGGAGGACCGGTGGACCGCGGGACCGAAGGGGCTGGACCATGGAGCTGGGAGACGGGCCGAGCGGGCGGGCCGACGCGCTGACAGGCCGTCGGGCCGACCGCCGGGCACGGCGGCCCGCACGCGGCGCGGGGAGGCTTCGGAGCCTCCCGGTCACCCGTCCGGAGTCCCCGCCGCCGACCGGAATCCCGCCCACGGCCGCCCCCGGCGACCTGCGCACGCCGAGGGCGGCATGAGCGGCGCGGCCGGGACGAGGCCCGCCCCGGAGGAGGAGCCCCCGGCCGGCCGGACGTTCACCTTCCCCAGCGCCCTCACGATCCTCGCGGTCGTCACCCTCGCCGTCTGGTCCCTGGCCTTCCTGATCCCGTCCGGCGCCTACGACCGGGACGGGGAAGGGGCCCCGGTCCAGGGCACGTACCACCGGGTCGACTCCGACCGGAGCTTCGCCGACCGCCTGAACGACCTCTTCCTCTCCCCGGTCAACGGGCTGTACGGCGTCCAGGACGCGGAGACCGGCGAGGTCGGCCCCGACCTGGCCGGCGAACTGTACGGCAGCGCGGGCGTGTTCCTGTTCGTGCTGGCCATCGGCGCGTTCATCACCGTGGTGTTCGCCACCGGCGCCCTGGACCGGGGCATCGGCCGTCTCGCGCACCGGTTGCGCGACCGGGGTGCGCTGCTGATCGCGGGCGTGATGCTGGTCTTCTCCCTCCTCGGCACGGTCGAGGGCTTCGCGGAGGAGACACTCGGCTTCTACGGCCTGATCATCCCGCTGATGCTGGCGCTCGGCTACGACCGCATGGTGGCCACCGGCACGATCATCCTCGGCGCGGGCGTCGGCGTGCTCTGCTCCACGGTCAACCCCTTCGCCACCGGCGTCGCCTCCTCGGCCGCCGACATCTCCCTGGGCGACGGCATCGTGCTGCGCGCGCTCATGTGGGTGGTCCTGACGGCGGTGACGATCGCCTACGTCATCCGGTACGCGGGCCGGGTCCGCGAGAACCCCGACCGCTCGCTCTCCGGCTTCCTGCCCGGCGACCGCGAGCACGACGCGGCGGACGCGGAGGAGCCCCCGGAGCTGAGCGGGCTCCACCGGACCGTTCTCGTCCTGGTCGCCCTGGTCTTCAGCTTCATGATCTTCTCGGTCGTCCCGTGGTCCAGCGCCCTGACGGGCGACGCCGACGCCACCCCGTACGGCTTCGAACTCGGCTGGTCCTTCCCCCATCTGGCCGCCCTGTTCCTGGTCGCGGCGGTCCTGGTGGGCGTCGTCGCCCGGTTCGGCGAGCAGAGGCTCAGCGCGACGATCATCCGGGGCGCGGCCGACTTCATCTCCCCGGCCCTGGTCATCGTCCTCGCGCGCGGTGTCACGGTCATCATGAACAACGCGCAGATCACCGACACCGTGCTGCACTCGATCGAGGGCGTGGTCTCGGGCACCTCGTCGGCGGTCTTCGCGGTCTTCGTCTTCCTCGTCAACCTGCCCCTCGCCTTCCTCATCCCCTCCACCTCCGGCCACGCCACCCTGGCGATGCCGATCCTGGCCCCCCTGGCCGATTTCGCGGGCGTGTCCCGTGCCGTGGTCGTCACGGCGTGGCAGGCGGCGAGCGGCTGGATGAACCTCTGGGTTCCGACGACGGCGGTCACCATCGGCGGGGTGGCCCTGGCGAAGGTCGGCTACGACACGTACCTGCGGTTCGTCTGGCCGTTGCTGGCGATCCTGGCAGCCCTGATCTGCGGATTCCTGGCGCTGGGCGCGGTGTTGACCTGAGAGGGCGCCACGGCGTGGGCCTCGGAGGGCGCCACGGTGCCGACCTGCGAGGGCTTGGGCGGACCGGGGGCCATGCGTCATCCTGGGGCGACGGCGAAGCCGCCGAGGCGACGGGCACGGGGGTGCGGCACCACGATGGTTCCGGGAACAGTGGGGCAGTTGACCATTCTGCTGGTCCTCGTGCTGCCCGGATTCTTCTACCAGGCGGTGCGCGAGCGGCTTCGCGGCTCCCTCGCCAGTGAGCAGGAACCGCAGAACCGGCTGGTGCGCGCCATCGCCGCGGGTGCGCTGCTCGACATCGTCTACGCGGTGGCAGCCGGGCCGTGGCTGGTGCGGCTGCTGGCCGGGGGAGGGGACGGGCCGCTCGCCGGGGTGCTGAGCCGGCCGCGCGAGGCCGGACTCGCCGCGTTGCTGCTGATCGTCGCCGCGCCGTCCGCGCTGGCGTGGGCGGAGGCGGCCTGGGGGCGGCGGCGCGCACGGGCGCGGTACGAACCGACGCCGACCGCCTGGGACGCCCTCTTCCGGGACCGGGGGTCCTGCTTCGTCCGGGTGCGGCTCAAGAGCGGGCTGTGGGTGGGTGGTTGGCTGGGCTCGCGGTCGGCCGTCTCGGCCTACCCGCAGCCGGGCGACCTCTATCTCCAGGCCCAGTACCGGATGGGACCCGACGGCGCGTTCCTCGGCAAGGTGCCCGGTACGGCGGGCGTGTACGTGCGGGCCGGCGATGTGGACGTTCTGGAAGTGCTGCTGGCGCCTACCGCGCCGGCGGCCGGAGGGAGTGACTGACCGATGGCGCATGCGGCCGGAACAGGCGGAGAAGGGGAGTACGGGGCGGGGGACGACGCCGAACTGGCGGCCCTCGTGGCGGAGTTCTCCTTCCGCAAGACCTATCGGCCCACCGACGGGATGGCCGAGCCGGACGAGGTGCCGCACGGGCCTTCGGGCACGGCGATGGCCGATGCCCCGCCGACCGCGCGGGGCGCCGCGGAGCCGGACGGGTCCTGACTGCGGACCGGAGGGGGCGGCACCGCAGGATCCCCGGCGGGCCGCCCCCGGCACGGCGCGTTCTCCACGGGCCCCCGCAGGGGCCGGCACGGCACCCTCCGTCTCCAGAGCTGTCCCTCCCGAGGGGCCTGCGCTCCGGACCCGCGTTCACGGCCCCGTGTGGATGTGCGCCGCCCACAGGTGCGGCGCCTGCGCGTAACGGTCGCGCAGCGCCCTGACCGGGTGGTGCAGGGCCGTGGCCGGATCGATGCGGCGGCCCCGGTCGAGATCCGCCGCCAGCGCCGTGTAGAACTCCTCGGTGAGCCGCGTCGCCAGCTTGTCCGCGACGGGCCACAAGGTGCCGATCACATGCGGGTACCCGGCCAGTTGGAAGGAGGACGCCAGCTGGACCGCCTCGTCGGAGAGCCTGATGCCGCCGCGGGCGGCCGAGCAGGCGGACAGCACGGCGAGCTCCGGGGCCCGAGGACGCTGGGCCGCGGCATCGGAGACGGTGAGCCGCCCGTCGTGCAGGACCAGTCCGGCTCCGTGACGGATCGAGCAGCTCGCTGACGCCGTGGCAGCTTAAGTGGACCCACGGGTGGGCCTCCAGCGCCCGGCCGACCGCCTCCACCGTCGCCTCGGGCCCGGCCAGCAGCCGCCCCTCGGGGAACAGCTCCCCGAGCAGCGCCACCTCCCGCGCGACACCCGGCAGCGGTGCGGCCCCCGGCGTCTCGTCCAGCGCCACGACCAGCGGGGCGGGACGTCCGGGACGGCCCGAGGCGGGACCGCCGCGGGAATCGGAGGGCGGACCGTGGCGGCCACCGGGGGCGAGACCGCCGCGGGCGCGTGCCAGGGCGCGCACGGTCGGGGTGTACGAGGAGACGGCACGGTCCACGACCCAGTCGCCGGAGTCCGCCGCGCCCCGGCCGGCGGCATGCAGGGGGAGGAAGGAGAGCAGGCCCGTGGCGCACCACCACAGGCGGGGCCAGGGGGCATCCTCGCGCGGTACGGAGTCCAGGCCGAGGCGCGTGAGGACGGGCGCGGCCACGGTCTCCCAGAGCCAGCCCAGCGTTCCGGAGAGCCGCCGCATCATGGCGACGGCCTCGTCGACGCCGCGCTCGCCGTACGCCGTGTCGACCCCCTCGACGAACTCCGCCGCCCGCGCTTCGACGTCCCGCAGGGTGAGGCCGGGCAGGGGAACCACGTCGATGCCGGCGCCGGCGGTGACGACGAGGGCGTCGCAGCGGTAGCCGCTGACGTTGACGACCACGACCGGCCCGCCTGCCGCGGCCGCGACCAGCTCGGGCACGGACGGCGGCCGCAGGAAGCCTTCGAGGCCCGGCAACACCCGTATCTCGTCCAGGAGTCGTTCCCAGCGCCGGGCCAGGGCGAGCCGGTCCTCGGCGAGCACCGCCGCCTCGTGGGCCCCGTCGAACCGGGCCGCCGCGCCGCCGGGCCCGGCGCCCAGGACCGGGGTGGGCCACGGCGGTTCGCTCAGCCGGTCGCGTACCCGCTCGAACTCCGCCGCGAGGCCGGGATCGAGGGCCCGCAGCCTGGAAACGTCGGACCGGTTCTCCAGGCCCTGGGCCAGCAGCACTCCGCGTCCCTGTTCGAGAAGGGTGAGCGCGCGTCCCGCCGCACCCGCTTCGATCGCCAGCGCGGCGGCGTCGCTCGCCAGGCCGTCACCGATCAGCAGCCGCGCCTCCTGGTCCGCACGGGCGAGGCCGCGTGGTGCGATACGGGGCAACAGACCGACGGCGTACGCGTACCCCTCCAGCCCCTCGGCGGGGTTTCCCCCCTTGGCCGCGGCCAGACCCCAGGCACGGGCGGCCCGGACCCGGACGCCGACGTGCGTGTCCGGACTCCGTGCGCAGTCGCGGGCGAGGCGGGCCGCCTCCGGCAGGTCGATCCGTTCCCCCAGGGCCGCCCGGTCCAGTCGGACGGTGGCCAGCAGCATCTGCGAGACGCGGTGCAGGGCGTGGCCGGGGGAGGTCTCCGTGAGGGCTTCGAGGGCGGCGGCCTCGGCTCTCCGCAGTGCTTGCCGGGCGGTCGCCCCGGCGCGCTCCTCCGCCAGACGCGCGAAGGCCATGCACGCGGTGGCGAGCTTCTGCAGGGCGAGGGGGCGTGTCGGGTGGTGCGCCCCGAACCCGGCGACCACGTCGTCCAGTACCCGCCGGGCCTCGTCGGCGAGCTGCGGGTCCTTCTCCGCCTGCGCCCTGTTGATCAGCAGGGAGCCCAGGTTGACGGCTGCCATCTCGGAGCCCCAGCGGTCGCCGTGCGTCACGGCCATCGCCTCGCGCAGCAGCCCGGCCGCCTCGTCGGCGGCGGCGGTGTCGCCCACGGTCTCGTACCAGCAGCGCAGCGCCTCGGCGAGGTTGTTCAGGTGCAGGGACCGCTCCACCGCGGTCGGCGGGCTGTCGTCCAGCGCGCGCCGCAGCACCGTCACGGCCTCGGCCAGCCAGATCCGGTTGCCGGACACCAGGCCCCGGTCCATGAGGGCGGCGCCCAGGTCGGTGAGCGCCGTCCCCCGGCGTATTCGCGGCAGTTGGGTCACCGCTTCGCGAAGGGTGCCGACGGCCCGGTCCATCAGCGCCTCGTCCCCGCTCTCGACGGCGCGGGTCCACCGGACGAAGCCGAGTCCGGTGAGCAGGGAACCCCGTAGCCCGTACGGCATCGGCTGCGGCGAGTCGAGCGCGGCACGGTAGTGGCGCGCGGCCTCGTCCGCCTGCCGTTCGTCACGGGTGAGGCGGTGGAGCGCGGCCAGGCTGTTGGCGAGGCCGAGCAGAGCCACGGGTGAGGGGTGGCCCGACGCCATGGCGACCGCCTCCCGGTGGCAGCGCACGGACTCCTCGAGCGGCGCGGGGTCGGAGGAGAGGCGGGCGAGGTTGCGCAGGGCGTCACCCAGCGCCGAACGGCAGTCGGGCCCGCTGTACGTCGAGGCGTCGGACGAGGCCACGGCGCGCCGCAGCACCGCGATGCCCTCGTCCAGCGCCCCGGTGTCCGAACAGAACTCCGCGCGCGCCAGCAGGGCTTCCCCCAGACCCAGGAGCAGGTGCGCGGCGAAGTGGTCTCCCGGCTCCGACAGGGCGACGGCCTCCCGGTGGGCGGCCACCACCTCGGTGAGAAGCCCGACCTGTCCGGAGTGCGCCACGATGTTCATCAGGCCGAAGCCGATGTTCGAGCGGCGTACGGCGCCCTCGGCACGGGAGAGCGGTGCCTGCCGCACCTCCTCGCGGAACAGGCTCACGGCTTCCTCGTAGAGGTCGCGGTCGCCCGTCGTTTCGGCCCGCGCCATGAGGGTTTCGGCGTATTCGGCGTGGAGATCCCAGAACTCCGGACCGCCGGGGCGGAGCTCTCCGAGGGCCCGGCGCATCTCCGCCGCGCCCGCGCGCCACTCCTCGGCGTCCGCCCCGGCGCGCAGGGCCAGCGCCGCCCCCAGGCCGAAGCGTGTACCGGCCGCGAAGTCCCTGCCGGGCGGGGGCAGGACGAGGCACGTGTGGAAGCAGTCGGCGGCCTCGTCGGCGTCGCCCGCCAACAGCAGGCAGCGGCCGAGGGCCCGCAGGACGAGGGCCCGATCGGCGGAGCGGGCGGGGACCTCTCCGGCGAGCTCTCGGAGCAGGGAGACCGGGGCGTCGAACGCACCGGGGTCCACCACCGGGTTCCGGAGGTTGCCGGCGCTCCGGGCGGCACGCTTCCCCAGCAGCTCCGCGAGGTGGGTGGCGAGCAGCACCCGGCGTGCCACGTCGTCGGCGGGTCCGGTCCGCGTCCCGAGGCGGGCATGGGCGATGGCCTCGTCCAGGTCGTCCGGGGAGTTCTCCGCCGAGTGCCGCGCGTTCAGCGCCAGGGAGAGCGCGTAGTGGGCGCGGGCCCGCACCGGATGGCCCGGCGGAGCGGCGTCGAGCGCCTCACGGGCTGCCGCGCATGCCTCGTCGAGGAGCTGGGGGCGGCCGGCGTGACCGGCGAACCCGGCCAGCAGCAGCCCGAGATTGGCGAGGTAGGCGGAGCGCTCGAAGGCATTGGAAGCCGTGGCTGCGGCCTTCCGGCAGGCGGCGATGGCCTCTTCGGCGAGCCCGGCGCGCCCGCCGTCCTCGGCGGCCTCAGCGAAGAGGGCGATCCCCAGGTCGGAGAGGAGCGCCGCGGGGCCGGTCCCGGCGCTCCCCGGCCCGTCGAGGGCGGTACGCAGCAGCGCGATGCCCTCGGAGCGCAGCGCGGGATCGTCCAGGCGGTCGGCGGCGAGGCAGAGCGCGGAACCGAGGGTGGCGCTGTGGTGGGCGCGGTGCGGACTGCCGGCCGTGGAGAGCTCCACCGCCTTCCGCAGCGCGGCGACCGCCTCCCGCAGCGTGCCCTCGTCCCCGGTCGCGTCGGCGAGGTTGCGGAGTGTGTGACCGAAGTTGCCGTGTCTGCGGGCCTGTTCGTCCCGGTCGCCGGGGGCGCAGGCCACCGCGGCGCGCCCGGTGGCGACCGCGTCGGCGA
Organism: Streptomyces sp. V2I9; assembly: GCF_030817475.1. Lineage (NCBI taxonomy): Bacteria > Bacillati > Actinomycetota > Actinomycetes > Kitasatosporales > Streptomycetaceae > Streptomyces > Streptomyces sp. V2I9. The sequence goes on from NZ_JAUSZJ010000002.1 coordinate 5,981,271, forward strand.
GCGTCTGACGTCCGGCGCCTTCCTGGTATCCGTAGAAGAGGACGAGACCGAGGTCCGACAGGCAGACGCCCTGCTCCGGGCTGCCGGGGCCGGAGGCGGTGGCGGCGTGCCGGAGCAGGACCTCCGCCCGGCGCAGGACGCCGGGATCGCGGCTCTGCTGGAACACCGCCATCATGCCGACGCCGGCGTCGTACGCCAGAGCGGGCTCGGTGGCGCCGCCGTCCGGTTCGCCCGCCATGGTCGCGAAGACCGGACGCAGCCCGTACGGCACGCGGTCCGGGTCCTGCTCGCGGACGGCGGAGAACCCGAGCAGAGCGGTGGCGAGCGCGACCCGGTCGGCCGCACCGCGTGCGACGTAGCGGAAGAGATCGGCGTAGCCGAGGGCCAGAACGCCCGGGCCCCACGAGCTCCCGTCGGACAGGGTGAGAGCGCCGCGCACCTCGTCGGCCGCCCGCGCCGCCTCCGGCCCGGCGAACCATTCCAGGACGCCGGGGTCGGCGTCCGCGCGCTCGGCCTGCTGAAGGATGCGGTGCGCCGCGTCCTCGGCCGCCCTCGCCCGTGCCATCGCGCCCCCGTCCGCATCGGCTCCCGCTGTCCGGTCGCGCCTCCGTGCCCGGTTCGGTCACGGTGCGCGCCGGTAGCGGGATCACCCTACTGAAGGGGTGCGGCAGGTGCCGGAGCGTCACATCGCATGTGACGCACAGGACTCGGTGGCCGGTCGCCCGCGCCGACGCGTCCGGGCGGCGGCGAAGCCGGGCGCGCGCCCGTCCGGGGCCGGGGACGCCACCGCCCCCGGCGCCGTGCGCTGCCGGGGGCGGTGTTCCGTTCCCGCAGGGGGCCGGAGGGGTCAGCGGAGCTGCTCGTAGGCGGGCAGGGTCAGGAAGTCCGCGTAGTCCTGGTCCAGGGAGACCTGGAGCAGGAGGTCGTGGGCCTGCTGCCACCTGCCGGCGGTGAAGGCGTCCTCGCCGATCTCCGCGCGGATCGCGGCCAGTTCCTCGGCGGCGACCTTGCGGGCCAGCTCCGCGGTCGCGTGCTCGCCGTTCTCGAAGACCACGTCCGCGTTGATCCACTGCCAGATCTGCGAGCGGGAGATCTCGGCGGTGGCCGCGTCCTCCATCAGGTTGAAGATGGCGACCGCGCCCAGGCCCCGCAGCCACGCCTCGATGTAGCGGATGCCGACCGCGACGGCGTTGCGGAGGCCGTCGTAGGTGGGCTTCGCGTCGAGGGTGTCGATGGCGATCAGGTCGCCCGGCGCCACCGAGACGTCCTCGCGGAGGCGGTCCTTCTGGTGGGGCTTGTCACCGAGGACCGCGTCGAAGGAGGCCAGGGCGATCGGGACCAGGTCGGGGTGGGCGACCCAGGAGCCGTCGAAGCCGTCGCCGGCCTCGCGGTCCTTGTCGGCCTTGACCTTCTCGAACGCCACCTTGTTGACCTCGGCGTCGCGCCGCGAGGGGATGAAGGCCGCCATGCCGCCGATCGCGTGCGCGCCGCGCTTGTGGCAGGTGCGGACCAGGAGTTCGGTGTACGCCCGCATGAACGGGGCGGTCATCGTCACCGCGTTGCGGTCCGGCAGGACGAACTTGGCTCCGCCGTCACGGAAGTTCTTGACGATGGAGAAGAGGTAGTCCCAGCGGCCGGCGTTCAGCCCGGAGGCGTGGTCGCGCAGTTCGTAGAGGATCTCCTCCATCTCGTACGCGGCGGTGATCGTCTCGATCAGGACCGTCGCGCGGACGGTGCCCTGCGGGATGCCGACGTAGTCCTGGGCGAAGACGAAGATGTCGTTCCAGAGGCGGGCCTCCAGGTGTGACTCGGTCTTCGGCAGGTAGAAGTACGGGCCCTTGCCGAGATCGATCAGGCGCTGCGCGTTGTGGAAGAAGTAGAGGCCGAAGTCGACCAGCGCGCCGGGCACGGAGACGCCGTCGAGCTGGAGGTGGCGCTCCTCCAGGTGCCAGCCGCGGGGGCGCATGACGACCGTGGCCAGCTCGTCCGCGGACCTCAGCGCGTACGCCTTCCCGGACTTCGGGTCGGTGAAGTCGATGCGCCGCTCGTAGGCGTCGGTGAGGTTGAGCTGGCCGAGGACGACGTTCTCCCAGGTGGGGGCGGACGCGTCCTCGAAGTCGGCGAGCCAGACCTTCGCACCCGAGTTGAGGGCGTTGACGGTCATCTTGCGGTCGGTCGGACCGGTGATCTCCACCCGGCGGTCGCTCAGGGCCGCGGGCGCGGGCGCGACCTTCCAGGAGTCGTCCGCGCGGACCGCCGCCGTCTCGGGCAGGAAGTCCAGCGTGGAGGTGCGGGCGATCTCGGCGCGGCGCTCACCGCGCCGGGCGAGCAGCTCATCGCGGCGCGGGGTGAACTGGCGGTGCAGCTCGGCCACGAACGCGAGGGCCGCGTCGGTCAGGACCTCCTCCTGTCGGGGCAGGGGCTCGGCATCGACGATGGCCAGCGTGGACGGCGCTGGTGCGGACATGAGCTGTCACTCCTTCAGCGGGCGGCGGCCTCTCACCGGCCGCCGGGTCGCCCGCGACGGCACGGCGTGCCATGGCTCCGGGATACGGCCGTGGGAGCCGTCTGAGGTGCAGATGGCTTCTGAACAGTGGATAGTAGTTTCCTCATGGTGGAAGTTCAATGATGTGTTGATGTCGAGATTCTCCGGCTCGACAGAAGCGGCCCCCCGGTGGCGCGGCGTGCCAGTGCGGCCACGGGCCGTCGACGGCGAACGGGCGGGGCGGGCGGGGGCGGCGTCGCCCGGCGGGCGGGCCCCGGGGTCACTCCAGGCGTCCGAGATCCCGCACGGTGTCGATGTCGTACGCCTCCGCCACGTCCGCGCACTCCACGAGCGTGAGCGCGTCGCGGTGCTCCCGCAGATACGTCCGCGCGCCCCGGTCGCCCTCGGCCGCCGCCGCGATGTCCCGCCACCGGTCCGCACCGAACAGCACCGGATGGCCCCGCTCCCCGTCGTACGATGCGGCCGCCAGACTCGTCCGCGAGCGGTACGCGAGACGCACCCGTGCCACCGCCTCCGCTCCGATCCCCGGCTGGTCGACCAGAAGGACGAGCGCCGCGTCCGCGTCCGCCGCGCTCAGGGCGGCCAGACCCAGCCGGAGCGAGGAACCCATGCCCTCCTCCCAGTCCGGGTTCACGCTCACGGCGCAGCCCGTCAGATCCGCGCGGGCCCGTACCTCGTCCGCCGACGCGCCCAGCACCACGTGCAGCGGCCCGCATCCACCGTTGCGCAGCGAGCGCACCGCGTGTTCGATCAGCGGGCGGCCCCGGTGCCGCAGCAGCGCTTTCGGGCGGCCGCCGAGCCGCCGGCCCCCTCCGGCGGCCAGCAGCACCCCCGCGACCTTGGGGTTCTTCGTACGGGACACCCGGTCGGGTTCCGTGCTCGTCGTCGTATCCGTCACCATGAGGTCTGGAATACCACCGCGGCGTTCGCACACGCGACACGCATGTCACCCTCAGGGGTAACCCTGATTTCTTTCCGTGGGCTGGCGCACACAGCCTGTCATGGCGTTAACTTGCGGGCGGACCCGGTGACTTGGCCACAGCCCGGGTGCGGGGGTCACAGCGGCGCCAGGACGTGCGAGGGGGAATGCCGTGTTGCGAAGCATGGGGCAGAAGAGACTGGCCAAAAGCGTCGAGGACCCGCGGGTGGCCGAACTGCGCATGGCGGTCTCCCGGCTCCGCAGAGAGCTGGCCGGCCTCCGGGCCGAGTTCCCGGACCGCCCGATCGCGGAGGACGAGCTGGCGGCCCTGGACGCCATGGCCGTCAGCGGGGTGCCGGAGATCCCCCGGATGCGTCGCTCCCTGCTGCTGATCGCAGGGGCGATCGGCTCGGTGAGCGCCCTGGCCGCTGCCCTGCGGGAGCTGCGCAACGCTGTCGACCTCTTCGGGGAGCCCCCGCGCGGGTGACATCCCGCGCCCACCGGGCCGGCGGCGTCCGCCTTCCCCCGGTTCAGCGGCGGATGAGCCTGCGGGCCGTGGCCGCCGCCACCGCCGACGTACGGGAGTCCACGCCCAGCTTGGCGTAGATGTGCACCAGGTGGGACTTGACCGTGGCCTGGCTCAGGAACAGCCGCTTGCTGATCTGCAGGTTCGAGAGGCCCTCCCCGACCAGGTGCAGCACTTCCAGCTCCCGCCGGGTCAGCGCCCGGGCCGGGGTGCGCATGCGGTCCATCAGCCGGTGGGCCACCGAGGGCGCGAGCGCCGAGCGGCCCGCCGCCGCGGTGCGCACCGCGGCCGCCAGTTCCGGCGGCGGCGCGTCCTTCAGCAGGTACCCGCTCGCCCCGGCCTCCACCGCCGCCAGGATGTCCGCGTCGGAGTCGTAGGTGGTGAGGATCAGGACCCGTGGGCCGTCCGGTGCCGCGGTGATCGCCGCCGTGGCCTGCGAGCCGTGCATCCCCGCCCCGAACTGGAGGTCCATCAGCACCACGTCGAAGCCGCCCGCCGCCGCCAGGGCGACGGCCTCCTCGGCGGTGGCGGCCTCACCGGCGACCTCGAAGTCCGGCTCGGTGTCCAGGACCGCGCGCAGCCCCGCCCGTACCACCGGATGGTCGTCCGCCAGCAGCAGCCGGATCGCCTCCCCGCTCACGCCGCACGCCCCGCTTCCGCCGTCCTGTCCTTCGCCACGCGCGCGACCGTCCGCGGGTCCGTGTCGGCATGCCTGTCCGTGTGCGTGTCCGGGGCCGCTTCCGCGACGGGCAGCGGCAGCGTGACGGCCACCGCCGTCCCCTGGCCCGGCGCCGACTCCACGCTCAGCGCCCCGCCGAGCGATGCGGCCCGCGCCCGCATCGCGGGCAGCCCGAAGCCGCCGTCACCGCGCTCATGGACCGGAGCCGCCGACGGGTCGAAGCCCCGACCGTCGTCCACCACGTCCAGCGCCACGGAGGTGTCCATGAAGCTCAGGGTGACCTCCACCCGCCCGGCGTCCGCATGGCGCACCGTGTTCGCCAGAGCCGACTGCGCGGTCCGCAACAGCGCCACCCCGTACGGGGTCGGCAGCTCCACCGGGGAACCGCTGACCGCGAACCGCACGGTCAGGTCCGGCGCGGTCGTCCGGGCGCAGAGCCGCTCCAGGGCGGCGGCCGGCGACCCGTGCTCCAGATCCGGCGGTGTCAGCGCGCGGACGAAGGAACGCGCCTCGGCGAGATTCGCCTGCGCGGCCTCACGGGCGGCCCGCACATGCGCGGTCGCCGGGGCATCCTCGGGCAGTGACCGCTCGGCGGCCCGCAGCAGCAACTGGATGCTCGACAGCCCCTGGGCGAGGGTGTCGTGGATCTCCCGCGCCAGCCGCTCGCGCTCCGCCAGGGTCCCCGCGGACCGCTCCGCCTCGGCCAGGTCCGCGCGGGTGGCGACGAGCTCCACGATCAGCTCCCGCCGCCGCTCGCTCTCCCGGAACAGGGCGTCGTACCCGAGGACGGTGGCGACCGCGACCGCCGCGCCGATCAGCGGCCCGATGAACGCTCCGGGCGCGACCTCCTGGCGGTGCACGACGAAACTGGTGATCGCCGCGGCGGCGGTGACCACGACGGCGGGCAGCGCCCGGGGCATCGGCAGGAAGTGGAGCTGGAGGAAGTAGAGGGGGAAAGCGACCCACAGGGCGTCCGGCGACAGCACCAGCAGCACCGCCCACAGCGTCCACAGCGCGCCCAGCCACCATGCCCCCGCCCGGCTGCCGGGCAGCACGGGAGTGAACAGGGCCTCCCCCCGGCGTCGCACCGACGGGGCCCTTGTCGGAGCTTTCGGGTGGACGGACGAGAGCCCCGCCGGGGCTTCAGGGCGGACGGACGAGAGCAGCACCCCCGCCGCGTACACGGCCCCCGTCAGCAGTGTCACCGCCACGATCGCCACCTCGCCGGGTGCGTCCTCACCCACCGCGCGCACCACGACCAGCGCCAGCAGCCCCGTCAGCAGGGCGTGCAGGCAGAGCCGGAGGGCCGCCGTGACGTGGGTGTGCGAACGCGAATCCATGGTCCGTCCAGCGTAGCCGCGGCCTCCCCGGCTCCGGTCAATCGAAAGGTTGATCCCGTGACCGTCCGCCGTGCGATGTCTTCCCGCCCCGGCCCGGTGAGGCTGGAGCCATGTTCGTCGCATGGAGAGACCTCCGCTTCGCCAAGGGCCGGTTCGCCCTCATGGGCTCGGTCGTGGTGCTGATCACGCTGCTCGTGGGCCTGCTGTCCGGCCTCACCGCCGGCCTGGCCCGTGAGAACACCTCGGCCGTCACCGGGCTGGACGCCGACCACCTGGCGTTCGCCGCACCCCCGGACGGGCAGGCGGAGTCGTTCGCCGACTCGACCGTCCGCGAGGACGACTGGCGGGCCTGGGCCGCCCGGCCCGGGGTCGAGGCCGCGCAGCCGGTCGGCATCCGTACGCTCAACGCCACCGCCGCGGGCGAGCGGACCGCCGCCGTGGCGGCCTTCGGCGTCGAACCGGACGGCACCCTCGGCCCGGACGGGACCGGGCCCGGCCGCGTCGTGCTCTCGGAGAAGGCGGCGGAGGAGCTCGGCGTGGCCGTCGGCGACCGGATCGCGCTCGGCGGGACCGAACGGGAGGTCGCCGCCGTCGCGGGGGACGCCTCCCACAGCCACACCCCCGTCGTCTGGACCACCCTCGCCGACTGGCAGCAGATCGGCCACGACGGGGCCGGTCCCGCCGAACGGGCCACCGTGATCGCCCTGACCACCACGGACGGCGTCGACCTCGCCGCCGGGGACGAGGCGGCCGGCACGAGCACGCTCACCCTCGACGATTCCCTCACCGCGATCGGCTCCTACCAGGCCGAGAACGGCTCGCTGCAACTGATGCGCGGCTTCCTCTTCGTCATCTCCGCGCTCGTCATCGGCGCGTTCTTCACCGTCTGGACGATCCAGCGCAGCGGCGACGTCGCCGTGCTGAAGGCACTCGGCGCGTCGACCCCGTACCTCCTGCGCGACGCGCTCGGCCAGGCGGTGGTGATGCTCGCCCTCGGTACGGGGCTGGGCACCGCGCTCGCCGCCGGGGCGGGCGTCCTGATCGGCGGGGGACCGGTGCCGTTCGTCCTGGACGCCGCGACCGTCCTCGTCCCGGCCGCCGTGATGATCGCCCTCGGCGCGCTCGGGGCGGCCCTGTCCGTCCGGCGGATCACCGCCGTCGACCCGCTCACCGCACTCGGGAGTGCCCGATGACGCTCACCCTGACCGACGTCACCCTCACCTATCCGGACGGCGAGGGCCGGCTGACCGCCCTGGACCGGGTCTCGCTGGACGTGCCGCCGGGCACGCTCACCGCTGTCGTCGGGCCGTCCGGCTCGGGCAAGTCCAGCCTCCTCGCGGCCGCCGCCACCCTGGTCACCCCGGACTCGGGCGAGGTCGTCGTGGCCGGGACGCCGACCTCCGGGCTGAGCCGGGCCGGGCGGGCGGCCCTGCGCCGGGAGCACATCGGCATCGTCTTCCAGCAGCCCAACCTGCTGCCCTCGCTGACCGCCGCCGAACAGCTCCAGGTGATGCGCCACCTCTCCGGCGGCTCCGCCCGCGGCGCCCGCCGCCGGGCCCTGGAACTGCTCGACGCGGTCGGCCTGGCCGACCGCGCCGACCGGCGGCCGCACCAGCTGTCGGGCGGCCAGCGCCAGCGGATCACCATCGCGCGGGCCCTGATGAACGAACCGGCCGTCCTGCTCGTCGACGAGCCGACCAGCGCGCTCGACCACGAACGCGGCGTGGCCGTACTGGAGCTGCTGGTCACTCTGACGCGCGAGCGCGCCACCGCCACGGTGCTGGTCACGCACGACCTGGCGCACCTGGACCGGATGGACCGCACGGTGACGATGGACGACGGGCGGCTGACCGTTCCGGCCGGGGTCTGACCCAGGGCCGCGTCCGGGAGGTCGGCCGAGGGGTCCGGACTCCGCCCTCGGCCCGCGACCGGCCCGGCCGCCCCGCGTTCCGGGGCGGCCGGGCCCGTGCGGGTTCAGCCGCCGTGCGTACCGTTGCTCGCCAGGGCGTCGGACAGCTCACCGGCGACCTGCTGGAGGATCGGCACGATGCGCTCCGTGGCCGCCTCCGTGACGCGCCCTGCCGGGCCCGAGATGGAGATCGCGGCCGAGGTGGGGGAGTTCGGCACGGAGACCGCGAGGCACCGCACCCCGATCTCCTGCTCGTTGTCGTCCACCGCGTACCCGGCACGGCGTACCTGCTCCAGGGCGTCGAGGAAACCCTCCGGCGTGGTGATCGTCTTCTCGGTGGCGGCCGGCATGCCCGTCCGGGCGAGCAGCGCGCGGACCTCGTCGGCCGGTGTGTGCGCGAGGAGCGCCTTGCCCACGCCCGTCGAGTGCGGCAGGACCCGGCGGCCGACCTCGGTGAACATGCGCATGGAGTGCTTGGACGGAACCTGGGCGACATACACGATCTCGTCCCCGTCCAGCAGCGCCATGTTCGCCGTCTCGCCGGTCTCCTCGACCAGCCGGCTGAGGTAGGGGCGGGCCCAGGTGCCCAGCAGCCGGGAAGCGGACTCGCCGAGCCGGATCAGGCGGGGGCCCAGCGCGTACCGGCGGTTGGGCTGCTGGCGTACGTAGCCGCAGACGACCAGGGTGCGCATCAGCCGGTGGATGGTCGGCAGGGGCAGGCCGCTGCTCGCGGACAGCTCGCTCAGCCCGACCTCGCCCCCGGCGTCCGCCATCCGCTCCAGCAGGTCGAAGGCGCGCTCGAGGGACTGCACCCCGCCGCTGGGGCCGGCGGGCTTGGAGTCGGCGGTGCTGGCGTGGGACGGCGGCACGTGGGCGATCCTTTCGAAGCGGAAGGCAAGGCAGCAGCCTACCGGGCGGCTCACGATCGGCCCACTGCTCCCCGGTCGGCGTCCGTGCCGGTCAGGGCCTGTTTTGTCCGGGTGCCGCCGACCGGAGCGGATGGCTCCGAGCCGCCTCGTCTGGCCCATGCTACGTTCCGCAGTCCGAAAAATTACTTCTACTTTGTGGAAACATCCAGAGGGCTGTCGGGTGGTTCTCCGGGGCGGCGGACGGTCGTGGGCGGAGCGGTCGGGCGGCCGCCGGTGGACCGTCCCGGCGGGCTCCGTGGCGGAGGGCGGGGTCTTGACGAGGGCGATCCCCGCGTGAAGACTCCACCGCATCTTCAACAGTTCGTTGAATTCCTGGAGTGAAGGAGCACGGGTGTCCGGTCAGGACGTGAACCTGGTACTGCGCTCGACGCGCGTCGTCACCCCCGACGGAACCCGCCCGGCCGCCGTCGCCGTCGCGGGCGGGACGATCGACGCCGTTCTGCCGTACGACGCCGACGTGCCGGCCGGCGCCCGTCTGGAGGACGTCGGCGACGACGTCCTGCTGCCCGGCCTGGTCGACACCCACGTCCATGTGAACGATCCCGGCCGCACCGAGTGGGAGGGGTTCTGGACCGCCACCCGTGCCGCCGCGGCCGGTGGCATCACCACGCTCCTGGACATGCCGCTCAACTCCCTCCCGCCGACCACCACCGTCGAGCACCTGCGGACCAAGCAGCGGGTCGCGGCGCCCAAGGCGCACGTCGACACCGGCTTCTGGGGCGGCGCGATCCCGGCCAACCCGAAGGACCTGCGTCCGCTGCACGAGGCCGGGGTCTTCGGCTTCAAGTGCTTCCTCTCCCCCTCCGGCGTCGAGGAGTTCCCCGAGCTGGACCAGGAGCAACTGGCCCGCTCCATGGCGGAGATCGCCGGATTCGGCGGACTGCTCATCGTGCACGCCGAGGACCCGCACCACCTGGCCGACGCCCCGCAGCGCCCCGGCCCCGCCTACGCCGACTTCCTCGCCTCCCGCCCGCGCGACGCCGAGAACACCGCGATCGAGGGGCTCATCGCGCACGCGAAGCGGCTGAAGGCCCGCGTGCACGTCCTGCACCTCTCCTCCAGCGACGCGCTGCCGCTGATCGCCGCCGCCAAGCGCGAGGGTGTCCGCGTCACCGTCGAGTCGTGCCCGCACTTCCTCACCCTCACCGCCGAGGAAGTCCCGGACGGGGCAACCGAGTTCAAATGCTGCCCGCCGATCCGCGAGGCCGCCAACCAGGACGCGCTGTGGGCCGGGCTCGCCGACGGCACGATCGACTGCATCGTCAGCGACCACTCGCCGTGCACCACCGACCTCAAGACGCCGGACTTCGCTTCCGCCTGGGGCGGCATCTCCTCCCTCCAGCTCGGCCTGCCCGCCGTCTGGACCGAGGCCCGCCGGCGCGGCCACTCGCTCGACGACGTCGCCCGCTGGATGTCCGCCGCCCCCGCCGAACTGGCCGGGCTGGCCCGCAAGGGCGCCATCGAGGCCGGCCGCGACGCCGACTTCGCGGTCCTCGCACCCGAGGCGACCTTCACCGTCGACCCCGCCGAACTGTTCCACCGCAACCAGGTCACCGCCTACGCCGGGAAGACCCTGCACGGCGTGGTCCGCTCCAGCTGGCTGCGCGGCGTCCGTATCGCCTCCGACGGCGTCCTCGCCGAACCCGCCGGCCGCCTCCTCGAACGGGACCGCTGACCCGGCCCGTCGGCCCGCTTCCCGCACGGGACCGCCGACCCGGTTCGCCGGCCCGCCGCCCGAACGGGACACGCCTGCCACCCCACCGGCCCACTCCCCGAACGCGACCACCGACCGTGCCCGAAAGGAACGCCCCGACCATGACGGACGCCGCGATACCCCGCTTCACCGGTGATGCCCGCCCCTACGCGGGCGGTGACCCGTACGCCGACCACCGCATCGCCGACTTCCCCTTCACTCACCTGGTCGACCTGGCCGACCGCCGCCTCGGAGCGGGGGTCATCGCGGCCAACGACGAGTTCTTCGCGGAGCGCGAGAACCTGCTCAAGCCCGGCCCCGCCGTCTTCGACCCGGAGCACTTCGGTCACAAGGGCAAGGTCATGGACGGCTGGGAGACCCGCCGCCGCCGCGGGGTGAGCGCCGCCGAACCGCACCCCACCCCGGACGACCACGACTGGGCCCTCGTCCGCCTCGGCGCGCCCGGCGTCGTCCGGGGCATCGTCCTGGACACCGCCCACTTCCGCGGCAACTACCCGCAGGCCGTCTCCGTCGAGGCGACCTCCCTGCCCGGCACCCCGTCCCCCGAGGAACTCCTCGCCCCCGGCGTGAAGTGGACGACGCTCGTCCCCCGTACGGCGGTCGGCGGCCACGCGGCCAACGGGTTCGCCGTCGACGCCGAGCAGCGCTTCACCCACCTGCGGGTCAACCAGCACCCGGACGGCGGGATCGCCCGGCTGCGCGTGTACGGGGAGGTCGTCCCGGACCCCGCCTGGCTCGCCGCCCTCGGTACGTTCGACCTCGCCGCCCTGGAGAACGGCGGCCAGGTCGAGGACGCCTCGGACCGCTTCTACTCCCCGGCCACCAACACCATCCAGCCCGGCCGCTCGCGCAAGATGGACGACGGCTGGGAGACCCGCCGGCGGCGCGACCGGGGCAACGACTGGATCAGCTACCGCCTGGCCGCGCAGTCCGGGATCCGGGCCGTCGAGATCGACACCGCCTACCTCAAGGGCAACTCCGCCGGCTGGGCGAGCCTGTCGGTACGGGACGGGGAGGGCGGGGACTGGACCGAGATCCTGCCCCGGACCCGCCTCCAGCCCGACACCGACCACCGCTTCGTGCTCGACGCGACCGCGCGGGCCACCCACGTACGGATCGACATCTTCCCGGACGGGGGCATCTCCCGCCTGAGGCTGTACGGCTCACTCACCGACGAGGGCACGGCCGCGCTGGCCGCCCGCCACCGGGAGCTCGGGGGTGCCTGACCCCTCCGCGCGGACGGACGCACCGCGGTCGCAGGGGGACCGCGGTGCGTCCGTCCGGCCCCGTTACGTAACGGTGTGTCACCCTGGTCGGGGTGTGGGAGCAGGCCCGACGGGCAGGTGATCCGCACCGTCCGACGTCTCGACCAGGAGCCACCGCCATGATCTTCATCGCCGTCAAGTTCACCGCCCTCGTCGACGAGCGCGACAACTGGCTTCCCCGGCTGGAGGACTTCACCGTCGCCACCCGCGGCGAGCCCGGCAACGTCTTCTTCGACTGGTCCTCCAGCGTCGAGAACCCCAACGAGTTCGTCCTGCTGGAGGCGTTCGCCGACGCGGCGGCCGGCGAGGCGCACGTGAACTCGGACCACTTCAAGGCGGCGATCGAGACGATGTCGGAGATGGTCGCCGACGTCCCCGAGATCATCAACGTCGAGGTGGAGGGCACCGGCTGGTCACGGATGGCGGAGGTCACCCCGCGCAACCGGTGACGACCGGCCGGCGCGAGGACGACACCGCGCGCCGGTGAGGACGGGCCCGTGCGGCACCGCCGGTGACGAGCGGGGCCCGTGCGACGCCGACGGGGCCCGCCGCACGGGCACGTTCAGAACTCCTCGTGGGGTCCCGGGGCCGCCCACGAACCGCCGGGACGGCGGCCCGGTCGCGGCCGGGGCTGCCCCGGCCGCGACCCCGGTACTCAGGCCGCGTGGCCGCCGTCCACGACCAGCTCCGTGCCCGTGATGAACCCCGCCTCCGCGCTCGTGAGGTACGCCACGAGCGAGGCGACCTCCTCCGCCGTGCCGAACCGGCCCAGCGCGGTCGCCGCCCGCTGCCCTTCGGCGAACGGCCCGTCCGCCGGGTTGAGATCGGTGTCCACCGGGCCGGGCTGGATCAGGTTCACCGTGATGCCGCGAGGTCCCAGCTCGCGGGCGAGCGGCTTGGTCAGCCCGGCGAGGGCGGACTTGCTGAGCGCGTACAGCGTGGAGCCGGGCCCGCCCGTGTAGCGGCTCAGGGCGGTGCCCACGGAGACGATCCTGCCCCCGTCGGCCATCCGCTCCGCCGCCGCCCGGCAGGCGAGGAAGACCGCCCGCACGTTCACGGCCAGCGTGCGGTCCACCTGCTCCTCGGTCAGCTCTCCGATCGGACCGAGGAGGCCGATGCCCGCGTTGTTGACCAGGACGTCGAGCCGGCCGAGCGCGTCCGCCGCCCGGTCCACGGCGTCGGCGGCCGCGACGGCGTCGGCCGCGTCGCAGCGCAGGGCCACTCCCCGGCGGCCGAGGCCCTCGATCTCCGCGACGACCGCACGGGCCGCCGCCTCGTCCCGCACGTAGGTGACGGCGACGTCCGCGCCGTCACGGGCGAGCCGGAGGGCGGTCGCGGCACCGATGCCCCGGCCACCCCCGGTGACCAGGGCGGCACGGACGGCGGGAACGGGGGAGGAGGGGAGGGGAGAAGAAGGGGAGAGGGGACTGGACATCGGCTGCTTCCTCGCTGATCGGGAATGCCGTCACCGCGACGGCATCCCCCAGCAAACGCGCCGCGGGACCCGGACACCGGCGGCTATCGGACACCCACGCCCGCCGGGGCCGCTCACCGCGAGGGGAACGGCGAAGGGAGCTGCGGAGGGAGGGGCGAAGGGAGCTGCGCGGGGTCCGTGGCCGCCGCCCGCAGCCGGGCCAGGATGGCCCGCGTCGCTTTGTCGTAGCCGAGGTTGTTCTTCTGCAGCACCGACTCCGCGTTGGCCAGTTCCAGCAGGGCGATCACCTCGAAGGCGAGCTGGCAGACATCGGTGTCCACGGCCAGCTCCCCGACGCACCTGGCCTCCTCGATCGTCTGCTCCACGAAGGTGACCCAGCCCGTCTGCGCGGATGCCAGCGCGTCGTGCACCTTGCCGCCGCGGGCGTCGAACTCGGCGGTCGCCGCGTAGAAGAAGCAGCCGCCGCGGAACACCCGGTCGCGCGAGTAGGCGATCCACGCCTCGCACATCCGCCAGATCCGGCCGAGCCCTGGCGGCACCGACCGGGCGGGGCGCAGTACGTGGTCCACGTAGATGGTCACCGCCGCCCGTACGGTGGCGAGCTGGAGCCCCTCCTTCGATCCGAACAGCGCGAAGACCCCGCTCTTGCTCAGCCCCAGCTCGGTGGCCAGCCGCCCCAGCGACAGGCCCTCCAGCCCTTCGACCGAGGCGATCTGCACCGCCCGCCCCAGGATCAACTGCCGGGTCCGGTCCCCGCGCTCGACCCGCCCGTCCGCCCTTACCGACGCCATGTGACCACTCCGTGCCTCAGAGTTATCGAGGCGTCAGTCTAGGGAGCGGCGGCGCGGTCGGCGGACCCCCTTCCACCCGGTCGGACGGCCTGATCACCTCTGACCACGGGTGATGTCCCGGAAGGTGCGGACCGTTGCGACAGGTGTTCCTTTTCCAGGGGGTGGCGCCGGGGCCGCGACCGGTCATCCGGGACCCCGCGCGGGGCACGGGTCGGGGGCGCGTGCGGGGGGAACGCGGCCGTGCTCACGGTGCGCGGTTGTGAGTCCCGCGTCAGCTCTTGACCGCGTCCGCGGCGATCATCACGGCCACCCCCGCCACGATCAGCACGATGTTGACGAACAGCATGCGGTCGCCGAGGAGGTCGATGTGCCGCACCACCGTCCACAGCCGGAACCATCCGGTCCACTCGTACAGCAGTCCGCCCACGCCCTGGAGAAGGACGAGGAACCCGATCGTCTCCACGATTTTCTTCATGGGCCGAGCCTCCCGTCCGGCCCGGACCCGCCGCGTCGGCCGACGGGCCCCTCCGGCGCGCCGAAAGTGGCGGACCGTGCGACTTTGGTCGCTGCCTTGTCCCGCGGTGCCCTCCGGCTGCGGGGAGCTGCGTAACTTTGTCGACATGACGCGCACCGAGTACCGCTGGCTGCTTCCCTCGGCCATGGCCGGCCCCGAACTGCCGGACGACCGGCTCCGGGGGCGGCGGACCGTGCGGGACTGGGCCGTCGACATCACGGCCTTCCTCATCGCCGCGGGGATCGGCATGCTGGCCCTCGGCACGATCGAGGCCGACGAGACCACCGCCGACGTCGTCGTGTTCGTGGACTCGGTGGTCGGCGCGATCTCCTGCTGTGCCCTCTGGCTGCGACGGCGCCGGCCCGTCGGACTCGCCGTCGCCCTGACCGTCCTGTCCGCCGTCGAACCCGTGGCCGCCGGGGCGCTGCTGGTGGCCCTGTTCAGCCTGGCCGTCCACCGGCCGTTCAGGCCCGTCGCCATGGTCGGCGCGCTCGCCCTGGCCCTGGTGCCGCTGCAACCGTTCCTGCGCCCCGATCCGACGACCGGCTACCTCGTCTCGGTCCTCTTCGGGGTCCTGCTGGTCCTGCTGGTGATCAGCTGGGGCATGGCCGTACGCTCCCGGCGGCGCCTCGTCGTCACCCTCCGGGAACGGGCCCACCGCGCCGAGGCCGAGGCGGAGCTGCGCGCCGAACAGGCCCAACGCCTCGCCCGCGAGGCCATCGCCCGCGAGATGCACGACGTCCTGGCCCACCGGCTCACCCTGCTCAGCGTGCACGCCGGAGCCCTCGAGTTCCGGCCCGACGCCCCCGCGGCCGAGGTGGGCCGGGCCGCCGGCGTCATCCGGGACAGCGCCCACGAAGCCCTCCAGGACCTCCGCGAGATCATCGGCGTCCTGCGCGGGCCCGGCGACACCGACGAGGGCCACCGGCCGCAGCCCACCCTCGCCACCCTCGACGCCCTCGTCGCCGAGTCCCGGCTCGCGGGCATGAAGGTGGCCCTCGACAACCGGGTCACCGACCCCGGCGCCGCCCCCGCCGCCACCGGCCGCACGGTCTACCGGATCGCCCAGGAGTGCCTGACCAACGCCCGTAAGCACGCGCCCGGCACCGAGGTCTCCCTCACCGTGCGCGGCGGCCCCGGCGCGGGTCTCACCGTCGAGGTGGAGAACCCCGCCCCCACCGAGCCCTTCGAGCGCGTCCCCGGCTCCGGCCAGGGGCTCATCGGCCTCACCGAACGCGCCACCCTCGCCGGGGGAGAGCTGGAACACGGACCGACGCGGGACGGCGGCTTCGCGGTCCGGGCCCATCTGCCCTGGCCCGCCGCGTGACGCCCGCCGTACCGGGACGGACGGTGTCCGCCGTACGGGCTCCGGCGGCGCGACGGTGGCCCGGCGGGCGCGCGGCGACCGGTGCCCGGCCGCCCGCCGTACCGATAGCGCGTACCGGCTGGCTACGGTGGCCGTCATGAGCACCCCGCCGCCCCGGACATCCGCCACGCCCCCGCCCGGACCGCCCGTCCGGCTGCTCATCGTCGACGACGACCCGCTGGTCCGGGCGGGACTGACCCTGATGCTCGGCGGCGGCCAGGGCATCGACATCGTCGGGGAGGGCGCGGACGGCGCCGAGGCCGAGGAGTTGGTCGAACGGCTGCGCCCCGACGTCGTCCTGATGGACATCCGGATGCCGGTCATGGACGGACTCACCGCGACCGAGAGGCTGCGCCGCCGCCCCGACGCCCCCGAGGTCGTCGTCCTCACCACCTTCCACGCCGATGAACAGGTGCTCCGGGCCATCCGGGCAGGGGCGGCCGGATTCGTCCTGAAAGACACCCCGCCGGCCCGGATCGTGGACTCCGTCCGCCGGGTCGCCGCCGGGGACCCGGTGCTCTCGCCCGCTGTCACCCGCCAGTTGATGGACCGCGCCGCGGGCGGCGGAAGCGACGACCGGGCGGGCCGCGCCGACCGCGCACGCAGGCGTTTCGGCCAACTCGCCGAGCGGGAGCAGGAGGTGGCCGTCGCCGTCGGACGCGGCGGGTCCAACGCGGAGATCGCGGCCTCCCTCTACCTCAGCCTCGCCACCGTCAAGACCCACGTCTCACGGATCCTCGCCAAACTCGACCTCAACAACCGTGTCCAGATTGCGCTGTTGGTTCATGACGCCGGACTCCTCGACACGGACGGCGAGGGAGGGGACGCCTAGGCTGACCGCAGCGGCCCGGACCGCAACTCCACTCGAAGGGAACCGTGTTGACCACTTCACCCCTGGTCGATCTCGCCGCGCTCGGCGAGCAGTTCATCCGCGATCCCTACCCCGTCTACGCCGCGCTGCGGGAGGAGGGACCGGTCCACCGGGTGCGGATCCCCGAGGGCGCGGACGCCTGGCTCGTCGTCGGATACGAGCTCGGCCGCGACCTCCTCGCCGACCAGCGGCTCTCCAAGCAGTGGAGCCGGGCCTCGCCGGCGCTCGGGATCGCCAAGGTGTCCGCGGGCACCTCGATGCTCAGCTCCGACGCCCCCGACCACACCCGGCTGCGCAAGCTGGTCACCCGCGAGTTCACCCCGCGCCGGATGGAACGGCTGGCGCCGCGCGTCCAGGAGATGACCGACGGCCTGCTGGACGCGATGCTCGCCGCCCCCGACCGTACGGCGGACCTCGTCGAGGGGCTCTCCTTCCCGCTGCCCATGTCGGTGATCTGTGAGCTGCTCGGCGTCCCGTTCCTGGACCGCGAGAAGTTCCGCACCTGGTCCGGCCAGGCGGTCTCCTCCATCGATCCCTCGGTGCGCGCCTCCTCCACCGAGGAGATGGCCGCGTACCTCTCCCGGCTGCTGGCCGACAAGCGCGCGGAGCCGGGCGACGACCTGCTGAGCGCGCTCATCCACACCGCCGACGAGGACGGCGACCGGCTCTCCGGCGACGAACTGATCGGCATGGTCTGGCTGCTGCTGGTCGCGGGACACGAGACCACGGTCAATCTCATCACCAACGGCGTGCACAGCCTCCTCGCCCACCCCGATCAACTGGCGGCCCTGCGCGCCGACTTCTCCCTGATCGACAACGCGGTCGAGGAGATCCTGCGGTTCGAGGGACCGGTGGAGACCCCCACGTACCGTTTCACGACCGAACCGGTCGAGGTCGGCGGCGTGGTGATCCCCGGCGGCGGCGAGCTGGTCCTCGTCGCCCTGTCGGACGCCAACCGGGACCCGGCCCGCTACTCCGACGGCTCCCGGTTCGACATCACGCGGGACGCGCGGGGCCACCTCGCCTTCGGGCACGGCATCCACTACTGCCTGGGGGCGCCGCTGGCCCGCATCGAGGCGCGGATCGCCATCCGGTCGCTGCTGGAACGCTGCCCGGAACTGCGGCCGGCCGCCGACCCGGCGACGCTCCCGTGGCGGACCGGGATGCTGATGCGGGGCCCGCTGAGCTATCCGGTCGCCTGGTAGCGGGGGCGGCCGACACGGCGCGGCGTGACCTGACCGCGGTCGGGTGACGCCGCGGTCGGGCAAGGCCGCGTCGGGTACGGCTCCGGCGCGTACGGCTCCGGTGCTGGGTCGGGCGCGGTCCGGCTCCGGTTCAGCCGCCCGCGATCTCGGTCAGCGCGACCGGCCGGTGTTCGCGGCGGGAGACCTCGCAGGCCTCCGCGATCCGCAGGGCGTGCAGGGCCTCCCGCCCGTCGCACGGATTGGCCAGCTCGCCGCGGACCACCCGCAGGAACGCGTCCAGCTCCGCCTCGTAGGCGGGGGCGAACCGTTCCAGGAACCCCGGCCAGGGCTTCGCCGGGGCGCCGGGGCCGCCGGGCTCGGCCGAGGTCAGCGGCGTACGGTCGTCGAGGCCGACCGCGAGCTGGTCCAGCTCCCCGGCCAGCTCCATCCGTACGTCGTACCCGGCGCCGTTGCACCGGGTCGCGGTGGCCGTGGCGAGCGTCCCGTCGTCCAGGGTGAGCAGGACGGCGGCCGTGTCCACGTCCCCGGCCGCCCGGAACATCGCGGGCCCGGCGTCGGACCCGGTGGCGTACACCTCGCTCACCTCCCGGCCCGTGACCCAGCGCAGGATGTCGAAGTCGTGGACGAGGCAGTCGCGGTACAGCCCGCCGGAGAGCGGGAGGTAGGCGGCCGGCGGCGGGGCCGGGTCGGAGGTGGCCGCCCGCACGGTGTGCAGCCGGCCGAGCCGCCCGTCCCGTACGGCGGCCCTGGCCTCGCCGTACCCCGCGTCGAAGCGCCGCATGAAGCCGAGCTGGAGCACGCTGCCCGCCGCCTCGACCTCCGCCAGCGCGGCCAGGGTGCCGGGCAGGTCCAGCGCGATCGGCTTCTCGCAGAAGACCGGGAGCCCGGCGCGGGCGCCCCGCGCGATGAGCCCGGCGTGGGCCGAGGTCGCCGAACAGATCACCACGGCGTCGGGCAGGCCCCGCGCCCCGCCCTCCCCGGTGAACAGGGCGTCCACCGGTACGGCCGACGCCCCGGTCCGTACGGCTGCGCGCGCCGCCCGCTCGGGGTCCGCGTCCGCCAGCAGCAGGGCGTCCACGGCGGGATGACGGCTCAGCGCCTCCGCATGGAATGTGCCGATCCGTCCCGTTCCGATCAGTGCGATGCGCATGGGCCCAAGGTGGCGTTCGCCCGGTCGTCATGTCAAGCGTTTGTCCTGACAAAGGAGGGGTCGCGCAGGTCGGGCGAGCACACCCCGACCGGCCATGGCTTTGTCCGGACAAGCGAACTACGCTCGCCCCCGTGACCGCACATGGAACCGACCGGCCGCTGCCGCTGCGGGTGGACCGCACCAGCCCCGTGCCGCTCTACTTCCAGCTGGCGCAGCAGCTGGAGGCCGCGGTGGAAGAGGGCCGACTGGCCCCCGGCACCCTGCTCGGGAACGAGATCGACCTCGCCGCGCGCCTGGGCCTGTCCCGGCCGACCGTCCGCCAGGCCATCCAGTCCCTCGTCGACAAGGGGCTGATGGTCCGCCGCCGAGGGGTCGGCACCCAGGTCGTCCACCGCCGGGTCCGCCGCCCGCTGGAGCTCAGCTCGCTCTACGACGACCTGGAGGCGGCCGGGCAGCGCCCCACCACCAGGGTTCTGCGCGTCGCCACGGAACCGGCGGGTGCGGAGGCCGCCGCCGCGCTCGGTGTCGCGGAGGGCAGCGAGGTGCACCTCGTCGAGCGGCTGCGGGACGCCCACGGCGAACCGATGGCCCTCCTGCGCAACCACCTGCCACCGGGGCTGCTCCCCCTGCGCACCGATGAGCTGGAGGCGACCGGCCTCTACCGCCTGATGCGGGCGGCCGGCATCACCCTGCACAGCGCCCGCCAGTCCGTGGGCGCACGCGCCGCGACGCCGGAGGAGGCCCGCGTCCTGGACGAGGAGCCGGGCGCGCCGCTGCTGACGATGGAGCGGATCACGTACGACACCACCGGGCGGGTGGTCGAGTTCGGATCGCACGTGTACCGGGCGACGCGGTACTCCTTCGAGTTCCAGCTGCTCGTACGACCCTGAGCGCCCGACCGCGCCCGCCGCATATCCGTGCCCCGGCTCCCTGTGTCCGGGGACCCACCCACGCGAGGGTTCCGTCCGCGGGCGCCGGACGGGCAGAAATGGTCCGGGCACACGGGTTGCGCTCGGCCGCCCCTGTGCCCCAGGCTCCGTGTCCGTCGGGGGCTCGGGGATACTTGGGCAGCCGGTCCGCGGCCGTACACACCCCGGCCCGGTCGAGCGAAGCGCACAGCGAGCAGCAGAAGAAGGGCACGGCGTCGTGGCAACGGTTCGGACAGGGGTACGCGCGATGGGCGCCGTGCTGGCAGTGGCGCTGGTCGCCTCCCTCGCGGGATGCAGCAGCACCGGCGGCAAGCGCGCCGAGGAGCGCGCGGCCGCCGCGGCCGAGGGGCGGGCCGCGGTGAACACGCCGCGCTGGACCTTCGCCATGGTCACCCACTCGGGCGACGGCGACACCTTCTGGGACATCGTCCAGAAGGGCGCCGAGCAGGCCGCGCTCAAGGACAACATCAACTTCCTCTACTCGCACAACGACGAGGGCAACCAGCAGGCGCAGCTCGTCCAGACCGCGATCGACAAGAAGGTCGACGGGCTGATCGTCTCGCTGGCCAAGCCCGACGCGATGAAGGCCGTGGTCGCCAAGGCCGTCAAGGCGGGCATCCCGGTCGTCACCGTGAACTCCGGCTCCGCCGAGTCCAAGGAGTTCGGGGCGCTCACCCACATCGGTCAGGACGAGGCCATCGCCGGCGAGGCCGTCGGTGACGAGCTGAACGGCCGGGGCCGCAAGAAGGCCCTGTGCGTCCTGCACGAGCAGGGCAACGTCGGCCACGAGCAGCGCTGCGCCGGGGCGAAGAAGACCTTCGACGGCACGATGCAGAACCTCTACGTCGATGGCACCAACATGCCCGACGTCACCGCGTCCATCGAGGCCAAGCTCCAGTCCGACAAGAGCATCGACGCGGTCGTCACCCTCGGCGCCCCCTTCGCCGACGCGGCCGTCCAGGCCAAGCGGACGGCGGGCAGCAAGGCCGAGATCGACACCTTCGACCTCAACGCCAAGGTCGCCACCGGGCTCCAGAGCGACAAGCTCGGCTTCGCCGTCGACCAGCAGCCCTACCTCCAGGGCTACCAGGCCGTCGACCTGCTCTGGCTCTACCGTTACAACCGCAACGTCCTCGGCGGCGGCCTCCCCGTCCTCACCGGCCCCCAGGTCATCACCAAGGACGACGCCGACGCACTGGCCGACTACACCGAGCGGGGCACCCGATGAGCGGCTCCACCGCCGCACCCGACCGGCCGGACGAACGCCTGGTGCGCACCTCGCCGCTGCGCAAGCTCCTCGGCCGTCCCGAACTGGGCTCGGTCGTCGGCGCGGTGGCCGTCTTCCTGTTCTTCACGATCGTCGCGGACAGCTTCCTCCAGGCATCCAGCCTCGGCACCGTGCTGTACGCCGCCTCGGTCCTCGGCATCATGGCCGCCCCGGTCGCGCTGCTGATGATCGGCGGCGAGTTCGACCTCTCCGCCGGCGTCCTGGTGACCAGCTCCGCGCTGATCTCCTCGATGTTCAGCTACCAGATGACGGCCAACGTCTGGGTCGGGGTCCTCGTCTCGCTGCTGGTCACCCTCGCCATCGGCGCGTTCAACGGCTTCATGCTGACCCGCACCAAGCTGCCCAGCTTCATCATCACGCTCGGCACCTTCCTGATGCTGACCGGCCTGAACCTCGGCTTCACCAAGCTCATCAGCGGCACCGTCTCCACCAAGGCCATCGGCGACATGGAGGGCTTCGACTCGGCCCACGCCCTGTTCGCCTCCACGCTGACCCTCGGCGGCGTCGAGCTCAAGGTGACCATCCTGTGGTGGATCGCCCTGGTCGCCGTCGCCACCTGGATCCTGCTCCGTACCCGCTTCGGCAACTGGATCTTCGCCGTGGGCGGCGAGGCCGACGCCGCCCGCGCGGTCGGCGTCCCCGTCATCCGCACCAGGATCGGGCTGTACCTCGGCGTCGCCTTCGCCGCCTGGGTCTCCGGCCAGCACCTGCTGTTCAGCTACGACGTCGTCCAGTCCGGCGAGGGCGTCGGCAACGAACTGACGTACATCATCGCCGCCGTCATCGGCGGCTGCCTGATCACCGGCGGCTACGGCTCCGCGATCGGCTCGGCGGTCGGCGCGTTCATCTTCGGCATGACCAGCAAGGGCATCGTGTACGCCGAGTGGAACCCGGACTGGTTCAAATTCTTCCTGGGAGCCATGCTGCTCCTGGCCACCCTGCTCAACGCGTGGGTGCGCAAGCGCGCGGAGGCGACGACATGACGGCCACCCCCGACAGCACCGAGGGCGCGACCGCCGCCGGGCCCCTGGTCGAGCTGGACGACGTCTCCAAGTTCTACGGCAACATCAAGGCCCTGGAACACGTCTCGCTGGAGGTCCACGCGGGCGAGATCACCTGCGTCCTCGGCGACAACGGCGCCGGCAAGTCCACCCTCATCAAGATCATCGCGGGGCTGCACCGGCACGACACGGGGCGCTTCCTGATCGAGGGCGAGGAGACCACGCTCGCCAACCCGCGCGACGCCCTGGACCGGGGCATCGCCACGGTCTACCAGGACCTGGCCGTCGTCCCCCTGATGCCGGTCTGGCGAAACTTCTTCCTCGGCTCCGAGCCCACCACCGGCTTCGGCCCCTTCAAGCGCCTCGACGTCCGCATGATGCGCGAGACGACCCGTACGGAACTGCTCCGCATGGGCATCGACCTGCGCGACGTCGACCAGCCCATCGGCACCCTGTCCGGTGGTGAGCGCCAGTGCGTGGCCATCGCCCGCGCCGTCTACTTCGGCGCGAAGGTCCTCGTCCTGGACGAGCCGACCGCCGCGCTCGGCGTCAAGCAGTCCGGCGTCGTCCTGAAGTACGTGGCGGCCGCCCGTGACGCCGGGCTCGGCGTGGTCCTCATCACGCACAACCCGCACCACGCCCACCTCGTCGGCGACCGGTTCGTCCTCCTCAAGCGGGGCGTGATGTCCGGCAGCCACACCAAGGACGACATCACGCTGGACGAACTGACCCGGCAGATGGCGGGCGGCAGCGAGCTGGACGAACTCAGCCACGAGCTGGAACGCACCCCGACCCCCACCCTGCCGGGCGCGTCCACCGCGACCGACGGCACCCCCTGACCCGCCGCCCGACCCGGCCGCGCCGCCGACCCGCCCGGCGCGGCCGACCCCGGCCGCCGGTCGCCGGGGCCGGGCAGTGGCAGAATCGAGCGCGGCGGGCGCCGTCCGCCGCCGGCCGCGACCACGGCCCGGCCTCCGAGACCCCGCAGGGACGATGAGCACGTACCGCGACTTCGCACACCGCGGCTCAGCCCGCGCCACCGTCCTCAAGACCGTCGGCACCAAGGAACGCCGCTCGCACCTGTCCGCGCCCCGTGTGCCCACGGTCGGGATCGACATCGGCGGCACCAAGGTGATGGCGGGCGTCGTCGACGCCGACGGCAACATCCTGGAACAGCTGCGCACCGAGACGCCCGACAAGTCCAAGAGCCCCAAGGTCGTCGAGGACACCATCGTCGAGCTGGTCCTGGACCTCTCCGACCGGCACGACGTCCACGCGGTGGGCATCGGCGCGGCGGGCTGGGTGGACGCCGACCGCTCCAAGGTGCTGTTCGCCCCGCACCTCGCCTGGCGCGACGAGCCCCTGCGCGACGCCCTCGCCTCCCGCCTCGTCGTCCCCGTCATGGTCGACAACGACGCCAACACCGCCGCCTGGGCGGAATGGCGCTTCGGAGCGGGCCGCGGCGAGGACCACCTCGTCATGATCACCCTCGGTACGGGCATCGGCGGCGCGATCCTGGAGGACGGCCGGGTCAAGCGCGGCAAGTACGGGGTGGCCGGTGAGTTCGGCCACATGCAGGTGGTGCCCTCGGGCCACCGCTGCCCCTGCGGCAACCGGGGCTGCTGGGAGCAGTACAGCTCCGGCAACGCCCTGGTCCGCGAGGCCCGGGAGCTGGCCGCCGCCGACTCCCCGGTCGCGCACTACCTGCTGGACCGGGTGAAGGGGAACGTTTCCGACATCACCGGGCCCCTCATCACCGAACTGGCCCGCGAGGGCGATGCGATGTGCATCGAACTCCTCCAGGACATCGGTCAGTGGCTCGGCGTCGGCATCGCCAACCTGGCTGCCGCGCTCGACCCCTCCTGCTTCGTCATCGGGGGCGGCGTCAGCGCCGCCGACGACCTCCTGATCAACCCCGCCCGTGACGCCTTCAAGCGCCATCTCACCGGCCGGGGCTACCGCCCGGAGGCCCGCATCGCGAAAGCGCAGCTCGGCCCCGAGGCGGGTATGGTCGGCGCCGCGGACCTGGCACGGCTGGTCGCCCGCCGCTTCCGCCGGGCCAACCGGCGGCGGGTCGAGCGGTACGAGCGGTACGCCCAGATCTACGACCAGGCCGCGAGCACCATCCGCAACACGCGGACCACCCGCACCGTCGACTGAACCGGGGCCGCCCCTTCCGGCGTCCCTCCTTCCATACGTACGCCTCTTCACGCCGCAGCACCTAGGGACCACCTGATCATGATCGCAGCCGAGCACCCCGTGGTGCCGCACCAGTCGGAGTCTCCGGGCGACGGCGAGGGCAAGCCGCCCGAGGACCCGCGGCATGTGTTCAAGCGGCGCTTCATCACCGCCACGATCATCGTGCTGCTGATCGGCATCCCGGCCGGCTACCTGCTCATCTCGGCGGGCCAGAGCCGCCGCTCGGGCCAGGACAAGGAGGCGGAGGCGGCCGCCCAGGGACTCCGGGAGGGCTGGCCCTCCAAGATGCAGCGCCGGATCTTCGAGATCCCCATCCCCGGCAACGGACAGGGCGTCCAGTACTACGAGACGAACAACTGGAAAGCCAGCCGGATGTACGCGAAGTTCCGGACGACCTCCGCGGGTCTCGACCGCTTCCTGACCGGGGTGGGCACCGGACGCGCGGCGCTGGAGCCGGACACCATCACCATCAGCCGGCGGGACATCAAGATCACCGGCTGGTCCTTCGGCGCCGGAGAGCGCTGGGCCGGCACCACACACAGCAACAAGAAGCCGCGCCCCACCCAGAACATCACGGTCAACATGACCGATCCGGCCAGTCCTGTCGTGTACGTCGTATCGGCGGCGACCCCCTGATCCGGGGACCGGAGGGGCGCTCAGTAACCTGGAGCGAGTGAGCGAAGTGAGCGAGACGACCCCGCAGCCCGTGCAGGCCCCCGACCCGGCTGGGCCCGCCCCGCACCACGGAGCGCCTCACCAGGCGGCCCCGGCGTCGCACCGTGGACCGGACGCCGTGCCACCGCCGGCCGCCCCGGAGCCGTATCCGGACCCCGCGTCCGTCTACCCGGCGCCGGGCGGCGGCGGTACGCCGGGGTTCCCGCAGGCCCCGATGTCCGCGCAGCCGGAGCACCTTCCGCTCGCCCCGGCCCCGGCTCGGCCGACCCCGCAGACACCGTTCGCCCCGCAGCAGCCCGGCCCGTCACCGCAGGGCGCTCCGGTCCCGCAGGCGACTCCGGGCGCGACCCTGGTACCCGGCCCGCACACCACCTCCGTACCGCGGACCCTCCAGGCCGCTGCCGTACCGCAGACCACTGCCACCCCGCACACCACTCCTGTCCCGCAGGACGCCCACGTCCCGCAGGGGGCGTCCGCTCCGCAGCCCCCGCAGGGGAGCGCTCAGGGGACGCATGCGGGGAACGGGCTTCCCCGGACTCTCCAGTACCGCTTCGACGGGCCCGAGGACGCGCCCGTCCTGGTCATCGGACCCTCCCTCGGGACGACATGGCACAGGTGGTGAATCGTGTCTCGTGGGGTCTTGGTCGGTCCAGGTGAGCTGTATAGGGCCAGGTCGGGCCCTTTCTGTCCAGGCACGTCGACTCTGTTGGTGAGATGTGTGGGAGAGAAAACGCTCCTAGCAGGAGACACGACGAGCCCCCGCCGACCTCTGTCGGCGGGGGCTCGTCAGTGCAATTGGCCGTGGGTTCGGCCCTCGGGCGGATGGGGGTCGGGGCGCTGGCGGGGGCTCTCAGGTAGGCGTTGGTAGGGGCTTCGCTGGGCCGCGTGGTCGCCGCGGTCTGCCGTGTAGGGCTTCCGCGTAACGGGGCAGGGGATGCGCTTATGCCGCTGATCGTGCCTGGGTCACGGTCGATTCGAAGCGAGAATGGTCCGTGCCGGTCGCGATGACGGAGTTCCTTTCGCAGAGGGCATTCCAAATATCCCTGATCAGGCAAATATGCAGGTCGGAAGGGATTCGAACCTTTTAGGTCAAAGGTCGCAGTGGCTTGGAGAAGGTGGCTTCCAGACGGTCTCCTCGGTGGCTGAAGGGGCCTGGCGAGGCGTTCGCGAGGTCCGGTCGGGCCCAGGAAAGGGTGAGAAGATCACATCTGGCAAGCTCGGTGAACGGCAGGGGGCAAGGGCATGGCAAAGAGGTCCGCGTTGCGGGGGTACTTGCTCGAGGAGGCCCTGGCCTGGTTGCTCCGGCACAGCGGCTACCGGCTGCTCGTCGACTATCGACAGGACGATGCCGAACTCGTCGGATCAGGCGGCTCTCTGCGTGTCCGAGGCCGTGGTGCGGTCCATCAAGTGGACGTGCTTGGTGAGTTCGCTTTCAACCCCGCCTTCTCCCTCCCCGTGCGGCTGTTCCTGGAAGCCAAGCACTACTCGACTCCGTGCGAACTGGAGGTCGTGCGCAATGCGCATGGCGTCCTGCACGACGTCAACGAAAACTTCATGAGCCATGCCGGTACGCGGCCCCGACGGCGGTACCAGTACACCTACGCGCTCTTTTCCGCCAACGGGTTCAGTCCGAGTGCCCAGCAGTATGCTCTCGCCCACCAGATCTCCTTGGTGGACCTGTCCGGAGAGTCCTTCACATGGCTGCGCAAGGCGATCCGTACCGCTGCGGCCAGCCTTTACTCGGCGCAGAACGCCCATGCCGTTGCTCATTTCCCTGTGACATGGATGCGCAAGGTACTCCGCGAGGCTCTCGGCACATGGCCGACAGGGGTGCCGCCACTGCCGGTCACCACCAACGCCGAGCAGTTCAAGGCTGCCGCCTCCGTGATCCTTACCCAGTTCGTCGACACCTTGGAACAGCATGCTGCGGCTGAGCTGCTGCTCGGTTTCCCTGCGGCCCCGTTCATCCTGCCGCTGGTCGCTGAGGAACAGGAGCAGTTCCTCTCCTACGCCGAACAGTGCCCCGACCACGCTGTGCGGTTGCGCCGGTCTGGGCAAGCCGCAACTGCTGAGTGGACGCTGTCCCCACGAGCAGACGAGGACGCTTACCGTCTGGCCTTCAAGCTGCCGGAACACATTGAGGCGTGGATCAGCGGGATCGAGGAGAAAGAGCCGCAACGCATCCTGGACATCAAGCAGCAATTCCTGTCGAGCATCACGATCTACCGCATGAACGGCAGCGGTGTCCGCGCCTACCAACTCGGATATGAGCCGAGCGAGTTGCGATCGTCTCCAGACGGAGGCCAATAGCGGATCAGCGAGGGGAGGGAACTGCACCGGCAGCAAATCGCCCGTGTGCCGGGCTGTTCAGGTGCCCCATTCCATTCGTACGGGCTCGCGGGCTGCGGCGAGGGCGCCGTCGAAGTCGGCGAGGCGTTCGGCGAGGGTGGTGGTGGCGATGCGGGGCGGGAGGCCTACCGAGAACTTCAGGCCGCGGACGGCTCGCGGGTCGACGGTGGGCAGGGTCAGGGAATCGGGGAGTTCAGCGCGGGCGGTCTTCCAGTCGGTGGGGGCAAGGTCCTGGCGGAGCCGGATATGGGTATCGGTGGGGCGCTGCACGGGGTCGGCGAGGTTGCCGAGGGAGGCGGCGAGGGTGGCGTTGGCGCGGTAGCCGGCCCAGGTCCACCAGCGGGTGGCGTCGGCGTCGCGGACCAGCAGGGTGCCTGCCGGGTGTACTTCGTGAGGGGCGAGGTCCAGGCGGAGCCCGGCGAGGGTCGCTGTGGCGCGGCGGGTAAGGCGGACGTCGGGGTCGGTGTCGAGCAGGACGTCGCGCATGGCGCGGGTGAGGACGTAGGACAGGCCGCGGGCTTCGCTGCCCTGCCATTTGGCGATGCCGCCGTCCTCGACGGGTTCGACGAAGGCACGGCGTCGGGCCCAGTCGATGAACGTGACCTGCCAGCTGCGTCCGGCCAGCAGCAGGCGGCGCGGGCCGGGACGTTCTTCGGTGAGGACGGTGGGGTCGGTGGTGCCGATCTCGGTGCGTCCGGCGAGCACGGTGCACTCGGGGGGCGCGGTGAAGGATGCGGTCAGCTCCATGAAGTGACGGCGGCCGAAGTGTTTCTCGGCTTCGGGACCGATGAACAGCATGCCGCCGTCGCTGTCGAGGAAGCCGCCTGTGACCAGGTGGGACAGGATGGGCGCGGCGGACTGGTCGAAGGGGGCGAGGCCGTTCCACTGCTCGGGCCACAGCCGGTCGCCGATGCGGTGTTCCTGCAGGGTGACGGCGAGGAGTTGCTGGGCGACGAGGTGGCGGGGTGAGGGTGGCGGGGTGACGGGTTCCACCCAACCACGGGCCCACAGAGTGAGCAGGCCGGCTGCTTGGAGCAGGGTGTCGGGCCGGGTGGCGAGGAACAGGCAGTTGCGGGAGGTTCCGGAGCGGCGTCCGGTGCGGCCGATGCGCTGCAGGAAGGAGGCGACGGTGCTGGGGGAGTCGATCTGGATGACGCGGTCGAGGTCGCCGACGTCGATGCCGAGTTCGAGGGTGGAGGTGGAGACGATGACGCAGTCGCGGGCTTCGGCGAATGCCTGCTCGGAGCGTGTGCGTTCGTCGGTAGAGAGGGAGGCGTGGGAGAGGAACACGGTGACGTCGCGAGCGCGCAGCGCCGCACCGAGTTCTTCCACCTGCTTGCGGGAGTCGCAGAAGACAAGCCGTTTCTCGCCCCGGTGCAGGGCGGAGATCACCTTGGCGGCGTTGGCGAGCGATCCGACGTAGTCGAGCTCTACACTCAGGCTCAGAGCTGAGCTTATGAATGCGCCTAGGGTCTGTTGCGAAAGTGGATCTTGATCGGTGATGATCATGCGTTGTGGCGCGTGGAGATCTGACAGATGCACAGTGGTCGCGGCTGGAGCCGCTGCTGCCAAAGGGCAAGAAGGCCGGGAGGCCGCCGATATGGACGAGGCGGCAGCTCATAGACGGCATACGGTGGAGGACCACGGCGGGAACGCCATGGCGGGATGTGCCCGAACGGTACGGACCGTGGGACCGGGTGTACGACCTGTTCCGCCGGTGGCAGCGTAACGGCACCTGGCACCGGATCCTGGAACAACTGCAGGCCGATGCCGACGCGAGGGGCCTGATCACGTGGGACGTCAGCGTGGACTCCACGGTCTGCCGTGCTCATCAGCACGCCGCGGGAGCCCGTAAAAAGGGGACCTTCAAAAGGAACCGCCCGGCGGCTTCGTCACCGAGCCCGACGATCATGGCCTCGGACGCTCCCGCGGCGGTCTGACCACGAAAATCCACCTCGCCACCGAGCAGGGGCAGAAATCACTGTCACTGCTCATCACCGCCGGCCACCGGCACGACAGTCCCTACTTCCGCCCGGTCCTGGAGAAGATCCGAGTACCCCGCCCAGGCCCCGGTCGGCTCCGCACCCGACCTGACAAGGTGCGGGGCGACAAGGCCTACGGTTCCCGAGCGAACCGTGCCTACCTGCACGGACGCCGGATCGCCTGCACCATCCCGGAGAAGGCGGACCAGATCCGTAACCGCAAGAAGCTCGGCTCCCGCGGCGGCCGGCCGCCGAAGTTCGACAGGGAAGACTACAAACAACGGCATGCGGTGGAGTGCGGGATCAACCGCCTCAAGAGACACCGCGCAGTAGCCACGAGGTACGACAAACTCGCCGTCCGCTATGAGGCAACCGTGCTGGTCGCGGCCATCAACGAGTGGCTGTGACCAGCACTTTCGCAACAGACCCTAGACAGCTCTCACGCCAAAACGAGGTCCCGTTGTCATGCCGCGATCTTCCCTCCCCCGGGACCACTCGTACGTCAGTCCAGGGCGCACCCCGCCTATCCGGATTCGCGAAGGGTTCTCATGGACCGGGCGCGGGGACCAGATCCATTCGGAGACCGGGTTGCCCTTGTTGCCGCGCTTCTTGCGGGCCTTGCGGTTCCAGACTTGGTAGCCGGTGTACTTGGGGTTTTCGAGGTTGCCCCGTACGGATTGCACGGGCCATCTCCCGACGGTGACGGTGCTCTTGTTCGCGACGGGCGGCGGGTACTTGTCCAGGTCCTGGTTGAACCTCTCGGCGATGGCCCGGTAGGTGAGTCGCTCCAGCGCGCGCAACCGGAAGGTCTCGGAGACCACGGGGCCGCATACCGGGTCGGGGACGAGCCGGTGCTTGGTCCGGCCTTCGGCACGGCGGGCGGGCACGGGGTGGGGGACCTTGTCGGCGAGGTATCCATAGGGGGGCTTGCCGATGATTCGTGGTGAACCCCGGTCAGTTCGTCGACACGGTCGAGGAGATCCCGGCGTTCGCCCGGCAGCTCCATCGGCTGGCCGACCGCCGGTCCGCTTCCTGACCCGCGCCGCGCCCGCTGCCGGGCAGGCCCGCGCAAGCACCTTCCGTCACCCCTGCCCGGGGGCCATCACCAGCACCGCAGTGGCCAAGTGCCCGGCTCCGACGTCTCCCCGGGTCGTCCAGCGGCCGGTGAAGCGCCGTATCCGATCGCCGTCCACGACCAGGCCGGAGACGCGGAGCGTGCCCGTGAAGGTCCCCCGGTCCGGATCGGGCACGACGGCGCACTCGTGGAAATCCAGCCAGCGGCCGGTGAGCGGGGACCACGCCTTGTAGACGCTCTCCTTGGCGCTGAAGACAAGCCGGTCCCAGGCGATGTCGGGGCGCCGCCGCGCGAGCCCGTGGACGGTGTCCTGCTCCTCGGGGAGCAGCACGGACAACGCGACCCCTGCGGGCAGCGGGTCGTGCGGCTCGGCGTCCACGCCGATCGCGCGAACCGCCAAGCGGCGCGCCACCGCCGCGGCACGGTAGCCGTCGCAGTGCGTCATGCTTCCGACGATCCCCTCCGGCCACATCGGGGCCCGTTGCTGCCCCGGCAGAATGGGCATCGGGGGCACGCCGAGACGCGCCAGCGCCGTACGCGCGCACAGCCGTACCGCGGCGAACTCCAGCTTGCGCTTCTCCACGGCCTTGACGACCAGTCCGGCCTCTTCGGGGTACAGCAGCGAGGTGACGTCGGGGGGATCGGCGAACAGCTCCGCGACCTCGATGCCAGGGGGCAGCAGTCCGGCCAGCAGGCCCGACGGGTCCGGCAGGTCCGTGCGGCCTGGGGCGGTGGCGGGTGCGCTGTCGTGAGGGCTGGGTCCCGTCATGTTTGGGAGCTTTCATCCGTCGGCAGTGTCCGGGCGAGACCCTCTCGGAAAGCCCCGGCCCGTCCCTTCGCGGGGGATCGGGGCACCGACGGGCCGGGGCGGTTCATAGTGAGCCCTTCTCGGTAACGTCTCGTGACGGTTCGTGATCTTCGCTCAGGTGGTGGGGTGTAGCCGGCCGCGGCCGCCCGTTCCAGTGCGGTGGACAGGTCCGGGGCATGGTCGGCGAGCACGGCCAGTCCTTCGTACAGGCAGCGGTAAACGGTGGGCACCGATATGGCGTTGTCGCAGGCGAGTTGGGCCAGCCCGGTCCCGTCGACCAACCACCGCAGGACCAGCACGCCTTGCTTGTACTCGCCCAGCGCCCGGTTTCCCTTGCGGGTACCGAGCCTCTCGCGGTGCTCGTGCAGCAGTCGGGCCAGAGTCTCGGCGGTCTCCCTGCCGACATCGAGCACAGCGGTATAGGTGATACTGGTCAACGTGGAGCCTCTGGGTTCAGGAACGTGATCTTCGCAGACCTGTTCCTACCAGGGGCTCCACTCGCATCTAACGCCGGGTCACATGCCCCGGCCTCACGCCTTCACACAGTCACACACTGCAACCGGCTCGTTGCCGAGAAGACCTCAATGAGCTTCTTCGAGGTGGCCACCGATCGGGTGATGCCCTCGGGTGCGAAACGGACGAGGCCCTCGGGGTGTTGATCGAGATGTCTGACGTCTCAACAACAGGGTCCGGGGGCCTCGTTGGTCATCTGTCCTGCCGCACTCGACCTGCCGCATGCGCTGGTGGAGTGGGTCACGATGCTCCTCGTCACTCGTGAGGGCGACCGGCGCTGCAAGCTCCGTCCGTCCCAGCGTGCGCTGGTGGCACTGGTGCACCTGCGGGAGCACACCACTCCGGCCAAGATCGCCGCCGGGTTCGGGATCAGCGAGTCCACCGCTCACGCCTACACCACCTCGGTCATTGCCCTGCTCGCCGACCGCGCGCCGGGCCTGCTCAAGGTCCTGCGCGCGGCGGACCCGGACGTCGTCCTGCTGGACGGCACGCTCGCCGAGTGCGACCGGGTAGGTGACGGGCGGGCGGACTACCCCCACAAGCACCGCCGGCACGGTGTGAACGTGCAGGTCGTCACTGATCCCGGCGGCCAGCTGCTGTGGCTCTCGCCCGCGCTGCCGGGCCGTGCCCACGACCTGACCGCGGCCCGCACCCACCGGATCATCCGGATCTGCGAGCGCCAGGACGTCCCTGTCCTGGCCGATCTCGCCTACCTCGGCGCAGGTCCCTGGGTGACCACGGGCATCAAGCGCAAGCCCCTGCAAGAACTCACCCCCACCGAGCGGACCGTCAACCAGGCACTGACCACAGCCCGAGCACTGGTCGAGCGAGGCGTCGCCCGCCTGAAGTCCTGGCAGATCTTCCGCCGGTCCCGCTGCAGCCCGAACCGCATGACGGCAATCGCCAAGGCCGTCCTCACCCTGGAGCGTCACCGCTGAAGAAGCTCAATGAGCACCAGCATTTCCACCGGACGACATGCTGTCAAGACACCCTGGTCAGGCCATAGTTGATCCTGCCCCTGCGGGGAGCCAGGCGCGTGTGCCGGCCCCGGGATACGGGGTGGCGGCGGTCGTTCCCGCCCGCACCGAACCGTGCTTCGGGCGGCGAGAGTTGGCAGCCGGCACCGTTTCAACAGGGCTTGTGTTGCGGAGAAACACCTGCATACGATGCCGCCTCCAGTAACACGGCATGAGAACGGCGGATTCGATGCGCGCACGCTACGTGGTCTCCGGGATCGACGGGGGACCGGACGGTTCCGTCGGGTTGGGAATCGCGCGCAGCATTCGACTGTTCGACCCGGAAGCCTCGATCACGGGCATCGGGTACTCGGCCATGCCCAGCGCCGTGCTTTCCGAAACCGCCGAGCATTCTGGGATTTTCGATGAGACGCACGTCTTTCCGAACTGGGGCACAATGCACCTCGGCACCTGGGCTGCCCAGTTAAGCGAAATGACGAAAGAGGCGGTGCTCATTCCGGGACTCGCGCTCGAAGCCCGGATCCTCGCCCAGGAGTTGTCGCAGCACGCGAATGTCCTGGCCCCTGACGAGAGCTGCCTCGCGCAGCTCGGCAGACCCGCGCAGAAGCTCGCGCGCGCACTGGAAACGCCCCTGCCGCCCTCACTCGCCGAGCATTCCATCACCGAAGTGTCGAAGTTCATGCGGCAGTGCGAGCACGGTGCCTGGGTCAGGGGCGAGATCGGAGGGGGCACGCGGGTCGGTGGCACATCGGCCGCGCTGAGCGCGGGGCGGCAGATTGCGGCAATGTGGGGGACACCCTGGTATCTGGAGGCCCACGTGCCGGGCCAGGCGTGCTCCCTTGCCTTCGCCGCCCGCGACGGGGCGCTCATAGACGCCGTCTTCATGGCGGCCACGGAGGTGACGAGCGGCGGGACGCCATGGGCGGGCAACGTGACTCAGCCACCCCCGGCCCTGAACGACCGGCTGCGCACGGTCGTTGCCGAGCTGCGCTGGACCGGCGGCGGCACCCTGGACCTGATCCGCACCTGGAACGGCGACCTGCGCCTGCTCTCGGTCAAGCCCACGTTTCCGTCCTGGATCCACGGCGCGGCCCTCGCGGGCTTCAACCTCGTCGGGTCGCTCCTTTCCTGCACCCCGGTCCGTACGGAATCCGGCAACGCCGCGTTCACGCGGCTCGTGGTGGAGGCCGGGACACCAGCGGCGGCCGTGGCACCGACCCGGGAGCGGTCTGCGTCGGTGCCTGCGCTCCTCAAGTGCAGCGCCATCACCTCGGGGCAGGACAGTCCGGGACAGGACAGCACAGAAGAGCCGGCCCAGGCCGTCGCACACCTCATCCGCCTGCTGGAGCAGGGCGCGTACGAACGGGACAGCGACACCAGCTCGTTCGCCCTCGAGACGAGCGACTTCGTACGCCGGGCGACGCGCCTACGCGAGACCCTCGGCCCCGAGACGGTAATTGGTTACAGCATCAAAACCTTCCCCCACCCCCGTCTCATGGCTACCGCCGCCGAGCTGGGCCTCGTCGCCGAAGCGACCTCCCAGCATGAGCTGGACGCAGGTGTGCGCGCCGGTTTCGCGCGCCGGGACGCCGTCCTCAACGGCCCCGCCAAGTGGTGGCCGACACCCGAAGCAGCGGTCTGCGGCACCGCGTTCGCTGACTCGCTGGACGAGTTGCGGATGCTCGCCGCCGCCCACCGCCCCTTCCCGCTGGAGCTGGCGACGGTCGGCGTACGGCTCCAACCCAGCTTCGATAGCCGGTTCGGCATCGCGATGGACTCGGCGGAGGCGATCGAACGCGTGGCTGACCAGCTCGGCCGCACGGCGGCCAGGCTGGGCACGAGCTGGGGCGTGCACTTCCACCACGCCGAAGCCGTTGTTGGACGTCCCGTCTGGCACCGGGAAGTCGAGCGGCTCGCCCGCATCACCCACCTCTTGGCCGATGCCCTCGGCACGCCGCCCGCCGTGGTCGATGTCGGCGGCGGCTGGCACGCTGAGGACTTCGAGGACTACCGCACCTCGGTCGCAGCGGCCCGCAGCCTCTTCCCGACCATCCTCGACGGCACGACACGCCTCGCTACCGAGCCGGGCCGGGTGCTGACGCAGACGGCGGGAATCCGCTACGCGACAGTGCTCGCGCGGCGTACGGACGCGATGGAGTGCGACGTCGTGGTTGACATCGGAGACCCGGAGATGTCACACGCGCTGAGCTTCGACCGCCCGGTGGCGGTGCTCCGCGACGGCACGTGGACGCCGCTGAGACGGGGCACGGCGCGAGTGCTGGGCCGTACCTGCCAGGAAAGCGACGTACTGCTGACGCATGTCGACACGACCGACCTGCGGATCGGCACGACGCTCGCGATCGGCGCGTGCGGGGCGTACGACTTTTCGATGAGCTACGAGTTCGGGCGGGGAGCAGCCAATGGATGAGCCGAGCCGCGACCGTGCCGGGTTTCCGTCCTCCTTCACCCACGCGCCGCCGTCGAGACTGAGCAGTCACCTGGCGGCGTGCTGCGTCTTCGCGCGCGAGGTGCTCGTCGGCGGCTTTGCCGCGCAGTTGGACGTGGCGAGCGCCCTCGCCCGTATCCCGGAACGGCTGCCGTGGGGTGACACCCAATGGCCGAGCCATTGGTGCGACGCCGCGCGGGCATCGGCGGCGGACTCCGGCGTGCACGCCGAGCTGGCTTCTGCCGTGCTGGACCGGTACGGCGTCGAGCACCGCCGGGGCAAGGCCGTCTTGTCCGCGCCGCCAAGCGTCGTCGCGCACTGGCGAGAGCGCTGGCGGGCGCGGGGCAGCGCCGTCGTCTGGCTGGCGCCGCCGGGCCTCATCTACCGGGAGGTACTCGCGGTGGCGGGACGCTGGTGGGACCCCACAGACAGCTGCTGGATCGAGCACCCCGGCGGCCGTACACCCGCCGGCACGGTGCTCGCGCTTGCGGAGGATGGCGGCGACTGGGCCTTTGGCCCAGGCCACGGGCCGCTCCAGGGGGCCGCCGGATGATGCAGGAGACGCAGCGCCGCGTACGGTTCTCGAAGGATCTCGAACTCCTTGCCCCAGCCAACGACTTGGAGCGAGATGCGCTGAACGGCTTGCTGGCGGCGCTGCGTACAGACACCGAGGAGGACAACATCCGTGCCGCCAAGCTGCGCCTGCGGGACGCCCTGCTGCTGTCGGCATGGCAGTCGCCCGTGCAGGGCGACCGGCGGGGAAGCGGCACACTGCAGGGCCCGTCGTACGAGTCCCATTACGAGCGCGAGTCGCTCGATCCCGACGTCCTCGAAGACGCGCTGTCGACCGACACACACGATGCGCTGGTCTTCCGCACCGTCGACTGCGCCCGCAAAGCCCACGCCTATGCGGTCGGCTACATCGCCGCGAACCAGCCTGAGAAGCGGGACCGGCTGCCCGCCCCCGAGTTCGCGCCCCTCCGCGTGCTCGACCAGGAGGTGGGCGTGCTGCGGCTGCCGGCTGCGGGGACGGAGGTACTGCAGCATCTCGCCCGCGACGTCCGCAAGCTCGGCGGGGCCCTGACGTTCCTCCAACTGGTCTCCGCGTATCTCGCGCTCGAACAGTTGCCAGTGGACTCGTGGTGCGTGGACGACGCGGCGTCCGGCGCGGCGACGGACGTACGGCCGCTCCGCCTCCGGTTCACTCAGGCAGCGACCTGCGGTCGCGGTGGCGTCGTAGAGGAGTGTGAACGTGTGCTGTCGGCCGCCCACGGTCCGTACCTCGCCGGTGCCGGGCGGGCCGAGTGCGTCCTCACCGCCAGCGGCATGTCCGCGCTCGACTCACTGCTGCAGCTGGCCGTGTCGTCCGACACCTCGGTGCTGGTCGGGAAAGGCTGCTATCCCGAGACGGGCAAGCTCCTCAAGTACATCGCGCACCGCTGCGACGTACGGTCCTTCACGGAGGACCGGCCGCTGCACGGCATCGTGCCGGGAGACGCGGCGGGCCGACCGAAGCGGCTGATGGTACTGCTTGAGCCGGTATCTAACTGCGCCGCGACGGAGCACATTTCGGAGTTCACCGGCTGGGCGCGCAGCGAGGCGCGAGACCTCGCGGTGTGCGATATACCGGCGGTGATCCGCGCGCTTGGGACGGCGTACGGTGGCGGGGCACTCGTGGCCGTGGACGCGAGCGTCTCCGGGCCCGGCCCGTGGCTCGCGAGGGTGGCGGAGGCGGCCGAGGAGTCCGGGGTGCAGGTCGTCCTGTGGTCGAGCCTGCAGAAACACTTCATGGCCGGCGAGGACTGGTCACCGGGCGGCTATCTACTCAACCTCGTGCCGACCGGCAGCGATCCGCTCTTCTCGTCCGCGGAGCTGCGCGGTACGGTTGACCTCGCCGGGTCGTACGAGCCCGCGCTGCGGCTCGTCGCCGCCTGCGCCAGCGGGGCGTCGGCGCGCGCCGAACGGCTCGGGGAGGCCGCCGCCTGGATCGCCGCCGAACTGGCCGCGCCGGCGTCGCAGGTCCTGCACCCGGCGAGCCCCGAGCACCCCGAGCACGACGCGTGGGCCGCACTCGGACGGCCCGCGGTGCCCTTCGTACTGCTGAGGCTCGGGCCGGAGCGGGCCGAGCGCGTGCGTACGCTACTCAACGCCGCCTCGCCGGATCTCCCCGAGATCGTCCTCCGAAACAGCTTCGGCTTCGCTGAACCCACCGTGACCGAAATCTTTCCTGGGCAGCCGGACGAGATCATGCGGCTCTCGCCCGGCGATCCCGAGCTGTATCCGCCAGCGGCGCTACTGCGCGCGTTGCGGGCGGCGCTGGCCGACGGCGGCGAGGCTCGGGGCGGCAGCAAGTCACCGGAGCTGTGACAGCTCCCGCTCCTGCCGCTTCTGATCCTTTCGTTTCAGGGTGACGTCATGGTGAGGCTGGTCTCGGCGATGAAGCCGTCGAGCAGGTCGGCCCGGTACTGCATTCTCTTCAGACGGGTGTGGGTGAGGTCGGCGAGCTGGTCAACGGTGCAGGCCGCGAGGTTGCCCAGGTCGTGCTTGAGGTTGGCCCAGACACCCTCGGCCGGATTGAGGTCGGGAGCGTACGGCGGGAGCCGGTAGACGGTCAGCCACCCGGAACGGGCACTCGGCAGCCGGCGCAGCAGGGCATCGACGTGCTGGGTGGAGTTGTCCCAGACCAGCACCATGTTCCCGCCGAGCTGGTGGTGGGCGGCATCCAGCAGGCCGGCGAAGTCCCGTTCACGAAAGCCCTTCTTCTCACCCCGGCGGTGCGGGTGATGCACCAGCATCCGGTAGACCGGCCGGGTCCGGCACCCCGCTTTCACGCACACCGTCCCGGCCAGGGACACCCGGCCCGCCCGCGCGGCCACCCGCACCACCGGGGCCCGGCCGGCCCTCGCCCAGGTCCGTGCCTTCGCCGGCCGCAGAGCGAGCCCGGACTCATCGGCGAACACCAACCACGCCCCCTGCTCCCTCACCGTCTTTCCACGTCCGGCCACGTCTCCCGCCGCCACACCTCGACCTTCTCGTCGTCGTGCTCGGCCGCCCGGTGCACCGGAACCTGCACGGAAAAGGCCATCTGATGCAGGATCCGGGACAGTTGCGGCTGGCTGAAGCGGACATGGGAGCGACGCACGACCAGCACCGAGACCCTGACCAGGGTCTCGGTGCTGGTCTTCGGTCCAGCCGTGCGCGGCCGGCCCCTGCTCCAACGCCCGGGCCAGCCAGATGCGCCAGGCCGGTTTCATCCGCGAGTCCACCCCCGAGGGCCCCTTGGACCGCAGGGCCAATCCGGTACGGGCCTTCCGGCTGGGCCTCGCGTACGGCGGCGACATAACGCTCCACCATCTCCGCCAGCTTCTCGACCGGCTCACCCTCGGAAATAGCGAACGCCTCGATACCGGTCACCGCATAGGTGCCGGCCAGCCCTTTCGCCAGGGCACCGTAAGCGTTCACGGTCCCGCCGACGGCGTGGACGAGGAAGAGCGGCCGACCGCCGGCGTCCTTGCCCGTCAGCGATACGAGACGTGCGGCAACCTGACTTGTTTGCTGATCGGACATCTGGAGCCTCTTGTCCCTGGTGTTTTCGGTGGGTGTGTTGCAGGGAATCCGGGGTCACCGGGGAGCTCGGTGAGCGTGCCCCTCAGCGACGACGGGCCTCCACCTGGGGCACTGCCCGGAGTTCGCGCTCCAGCAGCTTGAGAGTGCCGATGGTTCGCAACTCGGGCAGTTCCTCAAGCATCTCCAGGAACCTCTGGGACCAGAGAGCGTAATCGGGAAAACGCTCGATCCGGCGCGCGAATCCCTTCTTCCGCCACGACCACGGCTTGATGCCCGCGTAATGCAGACCGCGCGCCAACTCGATGGACGGGTACCCGTAGAAGACGGAGTAGCTCGGGTCCAGGCTGGTCCACTGCCCGGACCAGAAATACGTGGCGGCCTGCTGGTCCGTCCACGCCCAGCGATTCCGCACCATGCGTTTCTCCCCAGGGCCGTCCGTCCGCCGCGTTTTCCTCGATCGCCGGCGACGCAGTCGAGTTCGATCTGGACGACGTGGACGTGGGCGCACTGGCCAGGCTCCTCTCGGCGGAGCGGGCCACGCCTTTCATGTTCATGCTGGCGGTCCATCACCTGACGCTGGCGCGGATGTCCGGGCAGCGGGACATCGTCGTGGCCAGCCCCATGGCGAACCGCAACAACCTGGCCCTGCTGAAAACCATGGGGTATTTCGTCAACATCGTCGGGCT
Source organism: Streptomyces sp. V2I9 (assembly GCF_030817475.1). Classification (NCBI taxonomy): domain Bacteria; kingdom Bacillati; phylum Actinomycetota; class Actinomycetes; order Kitasatosporales; family Streptomycetaceae; genus Streptomyces; species Streptomyces sp. V2I9. The sequence goes on from NZ_JAUSZJ010000002.1 coordinate 6,020,885, forward strand.
GCGCGTCGACTCGGAGAGCGATCGCACCTTCCGGGACCTCCTGCGGCACATACGGAGTGTCTCGCGGGACGCCTACGAGAACAAGGACTATCCCCTCGCGCAGCTTCTCGCGCACCTGGGCTCACGCCGCGAGGGTCGGCCGACCGCCCTGTTCGAGACGATGTTCACGTACGAGAACATCCCCGCGGAAGCCGAGACGTGGAGCTCCGGTCTCGAAGTCGAAGCCATCGGGACCGACGAGGTCGTCGTCAAATCCGACCTGTCGTTCTCGATCGTCTCGGCGGAGCGCGGCTTCCGGGGGGCGATCTGCTTCCGCACCGCGCTGTACAACCGGGAGTTCATCGAGTCGCTGGCCGCCCAGTTCCTGCGCCTCGTGCACGAGGTCGTGCGGAACCCGGAGGCGGAGTTGGACGAACTGCTGGCGAGCGAGGCCGGCGCTTCGCGGTGAGAGCCGTCAGGCGGGCGGGCCGACCTCGGGGAGCGCCGCGAAGTCGACCTTCCCGTTGGCCTTGACCGGCAGGCGGACGACCGGCACGAACGCCGAGGGCACCATGTAGGCGGGCAGGCGTGCGCCGAGGTGACTGCGCAGGTCCCGGACCCGGGGGGCTCGGTCGTGCCGGTGGCGTAGTACACGGCGAGGGCCAGGTCGCCGTACCGTGTGTACGGCTTGACGGCGGCGTCGGTGACCTCGGGGTGGGCCGTGAGCGCCTTCTCGATCTCGGCGGGTTCCACCCGGTAGCCGCGGATCTTCAGCTGGCGGTCCGCCCTGCCGGTGACGCGCAGGCCTTCCGGCGCCAGGATTCCGAGATCACCCGTGCGGTACAGGCGCAGTCCGGCGGTCTGTCCGGTGCCGGGCACGAACCGGGCGGCGGTGGCCTCCGCGTCGACGTATCCGCGTGCCAGCGCGGGGCCGGACAGGTAGATCTCGCCCTCCTGCCCGGCGGGCACAGGCTGCAGCGCCTCGGTGAGCAGGTGGACGCCGGTGCCGGGCAGCGGGTGCCCGACCGGCGCGCTCCCGTGCTCCGCCAGCGGGCCGGAGGTCAGCTCGGCGATGATCTCGGCAGTGCAGGAAGTGACGGCGGTCTCGGTCAGGCCGTAGGCGTTCACCAGCCGGGAGCCGGGGAGCAGGCGCAGATGGCTCTCGCAGTCCGAAAGGTGCACGGCGCTGCCGCCCACGATGGTCAGCCGCACCGGGAGTTCCTGCGGCCTGCCCTCCAGGTCCGCGAGGAACGCGCGCCAGAAGGCGGGGGAAAGGTCCATGGCCGTCACCTGGTGCCGGTGTATCTCCTCGACCAGTTCGCCGGGAGCCCACATGCGGTCGGGCAGCACCAGGGTGGCGCCGTTGGCCAGGGTCACCAGGATCTGTTCGAGAGAGGTGTCGAAGGTGATGGCGGCCAGCTGGAGTACGCGGTCCCCGGGCGCGATGTCGTAACGCTCATTGATGTGCGCCAGGAGGTACGCCAGGGAGGAGTGTTCGACCTCGACGCCCTTGGGTGCGCCGGTCGACCCGGAGGTGTAGATGACGTAGGCGAGGTCCGTGCCCGAGACCGGGGGGCACGGCGGTGCGGGGTCCCCGGCGGGGGGCTCGTCCGGGGAGGCAGGCTCGTCCAGGCCGAGCAGCGGAAGGTCCAGGTACGGGAGGCGGCCGCCGGCCGAGGCCGTCACGACGAGGGCACACCCGGACCGACGGGCGAGAGTGGCGAGCCGTTCTCCCGGGGTTCCCGGCTCGACGGGGAGGTAGGCCGCTCCGGTCATCCAGGTCGCGAGCATGATGGCGACCAGGTCGGGCGAACGCGACAGGTGGGCCATGACGACGTCACCCCGGCCTACCCGGCGCGCCCGGAGCCGGCCGACGATCCGGTGGGCGCGCTCTTCCAGTTCGGCGTACGTCAGTCGCACCGGGCCCTGCACCACCGCGAGGCTCCCGGGCTGCGCGGCGGCACGTGCGGCGAACCGTTCGTGAGCGGGCTTCAAGCTGTCGACTCCATTCGCACGGAAGGCAGTTCTCATATCCAGCTCGACCACAGCCGGGCGTACGCGCCGCGCTGCTCCAGCAGGTCCTGGTGGGAGCCGGACTCCACGATGCGCCCGCCCTCCACCACGACGATGCGGTCCGCGTCGCGCGCCGTGTAGAGCCGGTGCGCGATGGAGATCACCGTGCGCCCCTCCAGTACGGCCGCGAACGACCGCTCCAGATCGCGGGCGGAGCCCGGGTCCAGCCGTGAGGTCGCCTCGTCGAGGATCAGCACGCTCGGATCCGCCACGACGAGCCGGGCGAGCGCGAGTTGCTGTACCTGCGCGTCCGTGAGGCTCTCTCCGCCGACGCCCACCGTGGTGTCCAGCTTCTCCGGCAGCGCGTCGGCCCAGCCCGTCGCGCCGACGGTTGCCAGGGCACTCCACAGGGCGGCGTCCCGGGCCTCCTCCCCGCCGTCCTGCGGGAGGTGGGAGGCGGCCAGTTCGAGGTTCTGACGCAGCGTGCCTCCGAAGACGTGCTGCTCCTGGCTGACCAGGACCAGATGCCTGCGCAGCTCGTGGTGCGGCAGCTCCGCGAGCGAGGTGCCGCCGAGGCGTACCTCGCCGCTGTGCGGGGCGTAGGTCCCGGACAGCAGCCGGGCCAGTGTGGATTTGCCGCTTCCGGTGGGGCCCACGATGGTGACGCGCTCGCCGCGGCGGACGCTGAGGTCGATGCCGTGCAGGATCTCCGGCCCGTCCTCGTACGCGAACCGGAGGTCACTTACGGACAGGTCCACCGAGTCGATGACCGGCATCTTCGCGGATTTTTTCGCGCCCCCGGCGGACTCCTGGCCGGTGTCGGCCGAGACCCCGAGCAGGCGGCCCAGGGAGGCGCTGCCCTGCTGGAGCGTGCCCACCCAGTCGAGCAGCGTCTCGAAGGGGAACATCAGCTGGAGGATGTACAGGGTGGCCGCGGTGACCTCGGCGAGGCCGACCCAGCCCTCGCTGTAGGCGTATCCGCCGAGGAGCAGGGCGAGGGCCAGGGGCAGGGTGCCGAGGAACTCCTCCCAGGAGTACAGGACGGTGCGCAGCCACAGGGTGTAGCGCATCGTCTCGTACCAGTTGTCCGTCGCCTGCTCGGCACGCAGGACGCGGTGCTTCTCCATGCGGTGGGACTCGACGGTGGCCGCGCCCTGGATGGTGGCGTCCAGTCCGTCGGTGATGCCGGAGGAGGCCGCGCTCTCGCGCAGGAAGCCGTCGCGCGCGCGGCGCAGGAACCAGCGGTTCACCGCGTACAGCGGCGGCAGGGTGATCAGGAGCGCGACCGACAGCAGGGGTGACACCACGACGAGGGCGACAATGCCGAGCAGAATCCACACCAGCGCCTCGGTGACCTGGGGCACCGCCATCTGCACGGTACGCCGCAGGGTCTCGGAGTCCTGTGAGGCCCGTGTCACGAGGTCGCCGTCGTCGGCGCTCTCGACGGTGGCGATCGGCAGGTCGAGTACGTCGTCGACGAACTTCTCGCGGATCTCGCCCTGCACGGTGGCGGCGAGTCGGCCGGCGGCGCGGAAGGCGGCACGCGTCAGGAAGGTCTGCAGCAGGACGAAGCCGGTCAGCGCGGCGATGACTGTGGTCACGTGCCCGGTGGTGGTGCCGTGCCGCAGGTCCTCCACCAGGGAGCCGAGCATCCAGGGGCCGACCAGGCCGCTGCTGACGGCGGCGCCGTACAGGGCGAGGACCTTGGCCAGTTCCCTGCGGTGACGTCCTGCCGTCTGCCGGAGGAAGCGGTGCACGAACCGGGGTTCGGCGACGGGGAGCGTACGAACCTTCATGGCCTCACCGGTGCTGTCTCGTCGCGGGCCACCAAGGTCCGGTACTCCGCATGGCTTTCCAGTAGTTCCTCGTGAGTGCCGGTGGCGACCACGCGCCCGTCCTCCACGTACGCCACGCGGTGCGCGCGCTGGAGCAGGAGGGGGCTGACGGTGAACACGACCGCGCTGCGGCCGTCCTCGTGCGCGGCGTGGAACCGTTCGAGGTTCTCCGCGATCCGGTACTCCGTGTACGCGTCCACCGCGTCGGTCGGCTCCACGAACACCGTGAAGTCGGCCTTCGTCAGCAACGCCCGTGTCAGGCGCAGGCGTTGGAGCTGACCGCCCGAGAAGGTGCGGCCGCGCCCGGTCATGGGACTGTCGAGGCCCTCCGGGAGGGGGGTGACGATGTCCGCGGCGGACGCTGTCTCAAGGGCCGCGTCGATGTCCGCCTCGGCCACGGACCCGCCCCGGGCGAGTTCCTCGCGCAGGGTGCCGTCGAAGAACTGGTGCCTGTTGGTGCACAGCAGAATCCGCCGGCGCACGGCCGAGAGCGGCAGCGAGGCCCAGGGCTCGCCGGTCAGCGCGCTCTCGCCGGGGGCCTCGAAGCGCGCCAGCCGGCGAGCGAGGAGGTCGGCGTCCACAGGGTCGGCGCAGGCGACGGCCATGAACGTGGACGGGGGAACGTCCAGGCCCGAGCCGGGGTCGGCCAGGTGCGTCTCGTTGCGGGCCGGGGGCGCGGCGGCGGCCGCCGCGGGCGCCTCCTCCACCGCTGCGGGGACGTTGAGCAGGGTCGTCACCCGGCGGGCGGCCACCACGGCGCGGGTGACCTGGCTCATGCCCTCCATGAAATCGGTGAGCGGCATGGTCAGGAAGGTGGTGAATCCGTAGAAGGCGACCAGCTGACCGATCGTGAGCTGCTGGTCGAGCACGAAGCGCGCCGCCGCGTACGTGACGATGACGGTGACCAGGCCCGGTACCAGAACGCGTGCCGCCTCGAAGTCGGCCTCGGCGCGCGCCACTTCGGCGTCCGCCGTGCGCAGCCGCAGCGAGTCGGCCCGGAAACGCTCGGCGAACTTCCGCTCGCCGCCCACCCCGCGCAGGACCCGCAGCCCGGAGGCGATGTCCACGGCGCGGCCGGCCAACTGCCCCTGCCGGTCGCGGTACGTGTCCTGCTTGTCGTGCAGAGGGCGCAGCAGCAGGCTGCTCAGCCCGCTGAACACGGGTACGACCACGAGGACCAGGAGGCCGAGCGGCACCGAGACCATGAGGATGGCCACCGTGACGGCCGCTATGGCCGAGACGGCGCCCACGATCCGCCCCGCGTAGAGGAGGCCGACGCCGATCGTGATGCTGTCGGAGGTGCTGGTCGCGATCAGGCTGTCGACGTCCTTCTGCCGGTGCAGCGCCGCACCGAGCCGGGTGATCTTCCGCGTCACCATGCGCGTGACCAGGGAGGCCGAGACCGTGCGCGTGATGATCGAGTGCCGGTAGAAGGCGATGCCGGTCAGAGCCCGCACAACGCCGAGCAGCAGAACGGCCGTTGACCACCACAGAACTTCTCCGAGGTCGCCGCCGGCGACGCCCCGGTCGATCGCGAGGCCGATGGTGGCAGGGAGCAGGGCCTGGCTGGTCATCCAGACCGCGGACGTGACGGCGCCCCAGAGGGTGGCCGCCTTCTGCTTGCCCACGAGCGCGAGCAGGAACCGGCCCGGCGACCGATGGTCGAGTCCGTCATGGTCGAGTGCTGGTATTTGTTGCATGAGCGAGAGGTCGGTCCCTTCGGTGGAATCGGCGCCGCGGCCATGAGCTCGGGCGGGCGCCGCCTGGCAGCGATCGGAACGGCTGTTCCTTCCCCGTCATCGCTCCGCGTCGATACGCGCAAGAGGGTCCGAGACCACGGCGGCCAGGTCGCACAATAGCGGGTACCGCTCGATCACCGCCGCGTCCACCTCGGTGCCGTGGGTCCTGCGAAGTCCGGCCGCGATCTGCTCGGCGGCCCGCCGATTCCCGTCCAGGGCGTAGAAGTTGGCGTCGGGTGCCGCCGGGGCGCCCAGGTGGCGCTCCCACAGCGTGGACAAGGTCTCGAACACGGCATCGTCCCAGTTCCAGGTGGACTCGGGAGCACGCAGGGCGCTGTGGTCGGTCTTCCCGCTGCTGGTCCTGGGGATCTCGGGCACCCAGTACACGCGGGCGGGCACCATGTACGCCGGGAGCCGCCCGGCGACCTGCCGGCGCAGCTCCGCCACATCACGCTCCGGGCCGGCGACGAAGGCCGCGAGGTGCGGGCCGATCAGCCGGTGGGTGTCCATGCGGACGGCGACGCGGCGGTGGCCGAGCAGCGCCACGAGGGCGTCCTCCACCTCGTCCAGCTCGACGCGGTTGCCGCGGATCTTGACCTGCCGGTCGATCCGGCCGGCGTGCACCAGCGGGCCGTCCGCCCGGCGCCGGACCACGTCTCCGGTGGCGTAACGCTTCCCGTCGGCGCCGAACCGCTCGGCGGTCAGGTCCGGGCGGCCCACGTAGCCGAGGGCGAGGCCGGGGCCGCTGACGAGGAGTTCGCCGATGTCCTGGCCGCTTTCGCTCAGGGGGCGGATCTCCAGTACGGCACGAGCCACGGCCGAACCGATCGGAAGGTCCGGCTCCGTCTCGTCGGCGTCCAGCGGGAGGCAGGCGTGCGCCGTCGTGTAGATGGTGGCCTCGGTCGGCCCGTACAGGTTCCACACCTGCCTGACGTGCGCGACCCGGGCGACCAGCGCGCGGCGCAGGTGCTCCCCGGCGAGGAGCAGCACGGTGCCGGCCGGCAGTTCGAGGCGGGCCTGGACGAGGTGTTCCAGGACGGTCGGCGTGGTCTGGACGTAGACCTCCCGCCCCGGCACGACGAGGAGGGCCCCCAACTGGTTGGACAGGACCTGCAGTTCGGTGGCGATGACCAGTTCGCCGCCCACCGACCAGGGCGCGAAGATCTCGAACACCGACACGTCGAAGGCGAAGGAGGACAGGGCGACGAACGAGGACTCCCGTCCCATCCCGATCAGCGAGACCACCGACTCCACGAGCCCGGCCGCGGCGGCCGAGCGCACCTCGACGCCCTTGGGCGTGCCGGTGGACCCGGAGGTGAAGATCACGTAGGCGGCGCCCGGCTGCGGGCGGGACAGCGGCTCGGACGGTCCGGCGCTCCCGGCCGGCACCGGTTCGGACGGTCCGGTACTCCCGGCCGACATCAGCTCGGGCGTGGTCAGGTCCAGGCGCGGCACGTTCGCGGGCGTCTCGCGCGCGGTGTCGACCGCCAGCACCATGCGTGCCCCGGCCCCGTGCAGTACGGCGGCGCAGCGGGCTGCCGGCCATGCCGGGTCGATCGGGACGTACGTGGCCCCGCACCACAGCACGGCCAGGATGGCCACGGGTGCGCCGGCCCGGCGGGCCCCCATGACGCCGACCCTGTCGCCCGGCTCCACACCGGCGGCGGCGAGCCGGCCGGCCAGCTCCGTGACCGCCGCGGCGGTCGCGGCGTAGTCCCACGATCCGTGGGCGTCACGGACCGCGACGCGTTCCGGGGTCCGGCGTGCCGACTTCAGGAACAGGGCTGCAAGCCGGTCCGGCTCATCAAGGGTCACTGCGGATTCCTTCCGTGGCGCGGGCCTACGCGGCCGGGGCGTTCGCCCGGAGCGAGGAGATGTGTGAGGGGAGGACGTCCCAGATCGCGGGTGTGTAGAAGTGGGAGCCGGGCAGCTCGGTGTGGCGCAGCCCGTTCCCGGCGAGCTTGCGCCACTGCTCCTGGACGTCCGGGTCGATGGTCTCGTCCTCGGTGCCGGTGAACAGTTCGACGGGAGCCGTCACCCCGGAGCCCGGGCGGAACCGGAACGAGTCGCGGACCCGGATGTCGGCGTGCATCAGTTCGACCGCCATCTCCTGGAGATCGGCGTCGTCGAGGACGTGCTGCGGCAGCAGCCCGAAATGACGCATCCAGTCGCGGAGTTGGTCGTCGCTCTGTGCCTGCGAGGGGATCACCTCCCCGGCGTCCAGGCGGACGCTCGGCGCGTTCGCGGAGGACAGGACCAGTGCCTCGGGCCCGCGGTGGCCGCGTTCCTCCAGCCGGGAGGCGACGTCGAAGGCGACCCAGCTGCCCATGCTGTGGCCGAACAGCACGTAGGGGAGGTCCGAGGCGGAGACGACCGCCGTGATCACGTCCTCGACCAGCTCCTCCCAGCCCCTGGCGAAGTCCTCGACGAAGCGGCCCTCACGGCCGGGGTAGCAGACGGCGGCGAGCTCCACGCCGGGAGGCAGGACGCCGGCCCACTTCATGTACGAGCTGACGCCTCCGCCGCAGTACCCGAGACAGATGAAGCGCTTGGCAGCCGTGAGGACCGTGCTGTGGTACGGGTGCGCCACCGGGACGCGGACGGCGGCGAGCCTGTCGCCGCGCAGCCGGTCCATGAGCGCGTCGAGGGCGGTGGCCTCGCCGCTGAGCATGCAGTCCCTGGCTCCGGGCACGATCGCCAGGGACACCGCCTCGCTCAGGTAGGGAGCAAGGGCCTCCTCCGTGAGGCGTACGCGGATCATCCCGCCCGGCGGTGCGTCCCGCAGGATGCGGGCGCGTTCCGAGATCACCGTGGCGGCCTCGCCCAGGTCGAACACACCGGCGAGCACCCCGGCGGCGAGCTCGCCCAGGCTGAACCCGCACAGCGCCGAGGGCCGCAGGCCGTCCGCGAGCAGCGACCGGCCGATCACCACGGACTGCACCAGCAGGGCGAGTTCACCGAGGCGTGGCTCGGCCTCGCCCGCGGGTGCGCCGGACAGCAGTTCTCCTACCGCGGTGCGGTCCTCGGCGGGCAGCGCTTGCAGGGCCTCGGCGAGCAGGTCCGCGAACCCGTCGATCCCGGCCGCGGCGCCGGTGAGATCGCCCGCCGGCTGTCCCTGGCCCGGCAGGACCAGCACATGGCCGAGCTTGCGCTTCGCGAGCCGGCTGCCCGTACGCCAGGTGGTGACCCCGCCGTCCCGCCGGACGGCCACGACGGCCTCCCGGTGGGGGAGCACTTGCCGCCCCGTGGCGAGGGTGTGGGCGAGGGCGCCGAGGCGCCCGGGATGCTCGGCGGCGAACCGCGCGACGCGCTCGGCGGTGTCCTGGGCGCTCCGCTCGGAGGCGGCGGACACCGGCAGTACGGCCACCAACTCGCCTGATTCCTCGACCGGTTCGGCGACGGGCGGCTCCTCCAGGACGACGTGCGCGTTGGTGCCGCCGACGCCCATCGAGCTCACCCCGGCCAGCCGCGGCTTCTCGCTCTCCCACGGGCCGCAGTCCTCGGGCACGAAGAGCCGGTCGCTCTTGGGCCTGATCTGCGGGTTGCGTTCCCTGAAATTCGCGACCGGCGGGATGCGGCCGTGCGCGAGGACGAGCGTCGCCTTGATGACGCCGAGGATGCCCGCGGCGGCGCCCAGGTGGCCGAGGTTGGCCTTGGTGGCGCCGAGTGCGCAGGGCACTCCGTCCGGCCCCAGCGCCTGTTCGATGGCCGCCCATTCGACGACGTCACCGATCGCGGTGGCGGTGCCGTGCGCTTCCAGGTAGCCGATCTCGCGCCTGTCGACGCCCGCGTTCGCCAGGGCCGCACGGATGACGCGGCTCTGCTGGGCCACGCTCGGCGCGGTGAAACCGACCTTCCGGTTTCCGTCGTTGTTGAGCGCGCTGCCGCGGATCACGGCGTGGACGGCGTCCCCGTCCGCGAGCGCCTGATCCAGACGCTTGATGACGACCGCGCCCGCGCCGCTGGCGGTGATGGTGCCGCCGGCGTCGGCGTCGAAGGGCCGGCAGGAGCCGTCGGCCGACCAGATGCTGCCGTCCTGGTGGTAGTAGCCCACCCGGTGCGGCAGTTCGATATTGACGCCCCCGGCCAGCGCCATGTCCGCGTCGCCATGCTGCCCGGGTACCGCAGTGGGTCGCAGCCCGCGTCCTCCAGGGCCGAGAGCGCGACCTCCATCAGGACGCGGCCGTTGAGGTTGAGTCCGTCGGCCTCCCCGGCGCTCATGCCGAAGGCGGCGTTGTCGAAGGCGTCGTACCCGTCCAGCGGCGCCGCGACCGGTACGTACCGGTTGCGCACCTCGGGGTCCAGGCTGATGTTCTCCCGCCGGCGGTCCTCCTCGCCGACTCGCACCATGCCCGTCGCCCCGGTCTCGATCCCGGTCCACAGGGAGCGGTAGTCGGCCGCCCCCGGAACCCTGCACGCCATGCCCACGATGGCCAGCGGCTCTTGCACCTGCTGCTCCCTCACGTAAAGCGGTCACCGCGTCCGGGCCCACCGTGCCGCGAATTCCACGGCGCGGTGGTGGCCACTGCGGCGGCTTGAGAACCGGATCCTCAGCTTTACGCCGGCCGGCCGTCGACTTCCAGCTGGGAGACGAACTCGCGCAACTGCGGGTAGTCGAAGAGCATGCGCAGGGTCGCGGACTGCGAGACCTGCTGGCGCACCTCCGCGATGGTGGCGCCCACCAGCAGCGAGTGCCCGCCCAGGTCGAAGAAGTCGTCGTGCGGGGATTCCACCGGCACGCCGAGCACCTCGGTCCAAATGGCGGCGACCGTCTCCTCGACGGGCGTGAACGCGGCGCCCTGTCCGCCCTCTTCAGAGGCCCGGTCCGCCGCCACGGCCGGGGTCGCGCCAGCGGCCTCGCCTCCCGCGAGGCCGGGCACGCGGGCCAGGACCTCGGCCAGGCCGAGGGAGTCCATCGGCGCGTCGGGCTCGTCCAGCAGCCTCGCGAGGATCTCCTGGTACGCGGCGGCGTACCCACGCGCGACCTCGTGGGGGTACGTACCGAGGGCGTACTCCCAGTCCAGCGCGATCCCCGTGTCGACGATGTCGCAGGCCACGTGCAGGTCGAACGGCCCCTGATCGGTCCGCGCGAAGACCTCGGACAGGTCGCCCTCGCCCAGTTTCAGGCTGCCGACGGCGCCCGCGGTGAACACCGTGCGCAGGATGTCCGAACCCAGCTGCTGCTCGGCGTCGAGGTCCGCGATCATCCTGCTGAACGGCAGGTCCTGGTGGTCGATGGCCTCCATGAGGTCCAGCGACACCTCGCCGAGCGTCTCGGCGAAGGACTGCGTCAGGTCGATCTCGGACCGGATGACGATGGTGTTGGCGAGCAAGCCGACCGTGCGCTCGAACTCGGGCGTCCGGCCGCTCGTGGCCATGCCCAGCACGGTGGTGCCCTCGCTCGTGGCGGCCGCGATCATCACCTTCATCACGGCCAGGAGGACGGAGAACTGCGTGGACCGGGTGCGGCGGGCAAAGGCCGTGAGGGATTCGGTCAGCGTGTCGTCGAGCGTGAGGGACATCAGGGCCGTGTCCCGCGCCACCGGCGTCCGCACGGAGCTGTGGACAGCGCCCGGGCAGGGCGCTGCCGGTGATTCCGGCGAGCCGCTCACGCCAGTACTTCCGCTCCTCTTCGTACGTGCCGTTCGCGAGCGTGGCGAGCTGCCTGTTGACGAAGGTGCTGTATCCGGGCGGTACGGGGCCGAGCTCGGCCGGGACGCCGCGGCGGGCCGAGCGGTACAGCTCGCCGAACTCGTCCAGGAGGACGGCCATCGACAGGCCGTCACACACGAGGTGGTGGGCCACCAGCACCAGCGTGGTGCGGCTGTCCGAGACGCGGAGGGCGGTGAGCCTGATCCCCGCCTCGGCCTCCAGGTCGAACGGGCGGTTGGCCGCGGCGTTGATGGCCGACTGCAGCCGCTCGGACCGCTCGCCCTCCGGCAAGTGGCGCAGGTCCAGCACCTCAACAGGCCTCGGCTCCGGCTCGCGCGCGATGACCTGCACGGCACCGGCCTCGGTCTCACGGAAGGTCGTACGCAACGACTCGTGACGCCGGATCAGCTCGTTGAACGTGAACTCCACTGCTTCGAGGACGAATTCACCCTCGAAGTGGAAAATCTCCGGCATGCAGTACGCGGGGCTCGCCGGATTCAGCCGCCAGAACAGCCACATGCCTTCCTGGAGCGGGCCGATCGGCAGCGTTTCCGTCATCGGCTCGGTGCTGTTAACGGTCACGCCGCGCTTCCCATCATGTCCCGGAGATCGCGGAGGGTTTCCGCCTTGAAGAATTCCCGCAGTCGAATACGGACCCCGAACTCCTCACGGATTCGCGCAAGGACTTCGAGTGCGTCGAGGGAACCGCCCCCGAGAGCGAAGAAGTTGTCATCGAGTGTGCAGGAGGTGTTCAACCGGGTGCACACGATCGACAGCAGGCGGTCCCCGACGTCGTCGAGAGCGGGATCATCCGCCTCAACTGCGACTTCATCGACGCCCATGTGTTCCTCCTCATGCCTCAACATCAGCCTTGCCGCTTTCAGTTACCGGGGGAGGGACGCCTCCGTGGCTCCGGGGGGAGACCAGGCGTGAAGGCAGTTCCGTCACAAGGCGATTCCTGGCGTCCTTGCCGACGCGTACAACTCCGCCGCCGCACCCCCGAAGCGGGCGAGAGTTAGTCATTCTTGGACGGATGCGCGGCATCGCCGGATGCTCCGCCAGTACGAGGAAGCCCGTTCAGCGCAGCACCCAGGGCAACTAGGAGACACCCGAATTCCGCGTGTGCGCAATTGCCAGTGCTGCCCAACCCCTCACGCTGATCGCCGAGTTCGCGTCATCGTATGCAAGCGTCTCTGTACGGCGCAAGACCTGTTTTTGCAGGACAGTTGCACCCCGATCACGCCGGCGGTGAGCCTCTGGTGCTACAGCCATCGCCCACAACCCCGGCAGACCGCCGGATTGCCAGCTGTCCAACGAGTCCGTCGAGCACCACCTACTGAAGCTGGAACTGGCTACTTCCATACGGGCCGCCGGGTGGCATGCGGAGATCGAAGTACGGGCCCCTGACGGCTCGTGGCGGGCAGACGTCATGGCCTCCTCGCCGGATGGAGACCGACGCACGGCCTGGGAGGCTCAGCTCTCCCCCATCAGCCATGACGACCTCCGTGAGCGGACGGGCCGGTACATCGACGACGGGATCGGAGTGTGCTGGGTCTCGCCACGCGACGACGTGCCGTGGCTCGGCACCGCCCCAGCCGTGCGCGTCATTCCACCCCCGACCGGCACAGCGGCGTGGACCGTGGCCGACGGCATCGCCCAGTTCGACGAGGGCCAAGGAGCCTGGATCAGGGTCAAGAACACCGAGCTGGGCACCTTGGTCCGCTGGGCTGTGAACGAGCAGTTAGCCCCTCACCCCGTGCTTCCCCGGTATCGCCGGATCCATCTCACACAGGGGGGCCGTACATCCCGCCGCGCGATGATCTGGACGACTACACGATCCACCGCGGCCGAAGCCCGGCACGAGAAGAAGCGCCAGCGGCAAGAAGCGTGGAAACGAGATTAGCAGCAGCGCGAACAGGAAGCAGAGGAACGCAAACACCAGGAAGAAGAAGCCCGGAAGAAGGAAGAACAACACCTCCGCAAGATTGAGGCGGACGCCGCCGAGGCACGGGCCCGCGAGCGCCACCGCCTATTGATGATCAAGCTGGAGACTGAGCGCGTCCGCCGGGATGCGGAGCGGAGACGCACAGGACCAGCAATTCGGAGGAAACAGGCTCTGGCGGCCGACGCGCGCTCACCTGCTGTGGGTGCACCACATGATCGACCGCGGAATCTACGACGAGCAGCTCGGCCAGCAATTACATGCTCTGGCAGGCAAGTTCACCACCAGTCTCGGCCGGTTCTCCTACGACGCCGGGCACCACGCCAAGGCTCGGCAGTACTTCTCCGAGACACTGAACGCTGCGATGCTGACCGGCGACGATGTGCTCTCCAGTCGGACGCTGAGCAACATGGCCCGCCAGGCCGTGGACCTGAACAAGGGGCGTGAGGCCATCCGCTTTGCCCGGCTCGCGCAGACACACGCGAGTATGTGGAGCGCGCCCACGCGTGTCACGGCACTCTTGGCGATCCGTGAGGCCCAAGGGCACGCCCGGGTCGGCGACGCTTTCAACTGCGAGTCCGCGATCAAGCGGGCCTGGAAGGAATGGGAACTCGGGACGGACGACCGCGACCCTGATTGGACGACGTTCCTTATAGCGGCTAACACAATGAGCTGATCTGTCGGTGGGTGATGCAGCAGCAGGCGAGCTTGAGGAAGGCCTCGTGTATGTCTGCTCGTCGTTCCCAGCGGATGCGGAGGCGTTTGAAGCCGTGGAGCCAGGCGAAACTGCGCTCGACTACCCAGCGGTAGCTTCCCAGCCCGGTGCCGTGGAGGGTGCCGCGGCGGGCGATGGCCGGGACGATGCGGCGTTGGCGGACCTGTTCGCGGTAGATGTCGTGGTCGTATCCGCGGTCGGCGAAGAGTGAGTCCGGCTTGCGTCGCGGGTGTCCGATCCTGCCTCTGATGGGTGGGATGGCGTCGATGAGGGGCATGAGCTGGGTGACGTCGTTGCGGTTGCCGCCCGTGAGGATTACGGCGGGCGGTGTGCCGTTTCCGTCGGTGATCAGGTGGTGTTTCGATCCGGTTCGGCCACGGTCGACCGGACTCGGTCCCGTCTGACTCCCCCTTTTATGGCGCGCACGTGGCTGGAGTCGACCACTGCACGCGACCAGTCGAGGCGGGCCGCCGCGTTGAGCTCGGCCAGCAGCACTTCGTGCAGCTGCTGCCAGACGCCGGCCTCGTTCCAGTCCCGTAGTCGCCGCCAGCAGGTCATGCCCGAGCCGAAGCCCAACTCCTGCGGCAGGAACTCCCATTGGATGCCGGTGTGCAGCACGAAGAGGATGCCGCACAACACCTGCCGATCCGGCAGCGGCCTCCGTCCCGGGTGCCGAAACCGGCGTTCCTTGCGCGGCAGCAGCGGCTCTATCCGCTCCCACAGGTCATCCGACACGATCCACGGCGAAGTCCCCATGCCCGAACAACGCCCAACTCCTGACGCGGACACGGCCACCACGGCCTATGCACCTCATTGTGTTAGCCGTTGTTAACCAGGCCGAATTGGTGTGCCTGGAAGGGATGTGCCGGCTCGACCTCGGCCAGACCGCACGCGCTCAGAGGCTCCTGGCGCAATCGGAGAAGCTGCAGGACGTGGCGCACTCGCGGAACAGAGGCATGTGCTTGGGTCGGCTCGCGACTGCGGCCATCGGCGCAGGGGACATTGAGCACAGCGTCGATGCCGCGAGGAAGGCCATCGGTCTGATCCGGACGGCGGGTCTGTCTTCCGCTCGGGCAGTCCAGCAACTGAAGGTCGTCCACGATGGACTGGCTCCTCGATACCGTGCCCGTGGGGTAGGGGACCTGCTCGAAGAGATCCGCGCGGTTGTCGCATGATTCGGTAAAAGGAGAGATGTAGCCAGTGGATGTGGAGTACCAGCGATACGATTGGGCGTCAGTCAAGGTTGTCGCCGACGAGATGGTCGAGGTGTACGCAAGGGTGTACGACAAGCCCCCGTACACCGGCGATCCGTTCTTCTCCGTCGCCTCCTTCCGGGAACGACTAGAGACGGCTTTCGATAGCGATGGCTTCGAGACCGTGACCGCGTGCAGGGGCGGGCAGATCATCGGATACGTGCACGGCGCCACGCTGCCCGTCGACAAGCCGTGGTGGATCTCCCTCGGCACCCGGAGGCCGATGCAGCTCCAGACCCTCGCGGACATCCGGCAGGTCTTCTGGCTCCGTGAGCTGATGGTCCTCCCCGAGCACCAGAACCAGGGCCTCGGCAGAAAGATCCATGACACCGTGATCTCGGGACGCGCGGAGAGCGCCACCACCCTGACCTGCATCATCGACAATCAGCCAGCGCATGACGCCTATCTGCGATGGGGGTACACGGTGATGGGGGAGATCAGGCACGCCCCAGAGTCACCGATCTACAACGCCATGTACCTGCCTAGCTCACGATGACCGGAATGGTCATGTACCAGATACCCGCCCAGTCCTCCCCAATCGCGGCGGCTTCCGGTCGTGGTGACCGAATTGCGCCGGATGCTGCGATCTTGTTCGCGTACGGGACGCTCCAGTTCGATGCCGTCCTCGAAGCGCTGGTCGGCCGGGTGTCACAGAAGGTGTCGGCTAGCGCGCCCGGCTGGCGCGCGGCGTCCCTGGAGGGCCGGGTCTGCCCGGGGCTCGTAGCGGCGCACGGCTCCGCGGCGCCCGGCGTACTTTTCACCGACCTCAGCCGGAGGGAGTGGACGATTCTCGACGCCTTCGAGGACGACCGCTACGACCTGCGCGAGGTGACGCTGACCTCCGGCGAGCGAGGACTCGCCTATGTCTGGCCGGACGGCGAGGTACTGGAGGAGGACTGGGATGCTGAGCAGTTCCGTGCCCGTCATCTTGGCGAGTACGCCGCGCGGTGTGCGCGGATTGCCCCGGGGCTGATCGCCGGAGCCGGCCAACGAACCGGGCGGACTGCGCCCGAGCGCGACGAAAATGGAGCATGAATTAGACCAGCGGTAGCTGACAGCTGTCCGTGCGGCAGCGCGACGACTTGTCCGTAGGCGGCCCCCGGGTCACCCGGGGGCCGCCTACGCTTTCGGTCGGCGAAGGCATGCGCCGGGTTCAAGGTGCCTGTGAACGGCTTTTCGCTTCACCAAGGTCGAGACGAACGATTACGCGGTGCCTAATCACGGGCATTCGCTCACGGCGGACAGGAAAGAATCCCCAAGGACTGGATACCTCTGCCGGGATCATGCCAACGTACAACGTCCCGGAAGATGCCAGCCTAGACACCTGGGTTAGGCGGCGAAGCGAAAGGCTCCACAGCCTGGCCGGGAGGGTCGCTGTGTTGCGATGGCCCGTACTTGGGAGGCATATCTGTCCGAACCTTCTATCCGATACGCCCGCTTCACTTCACCCGCGCTCTTTGCCCTCGGCGGATTGAACGCTTGGGTCGGCCGAGCGGCGGGTGATTACCTCGTCGTCTCCACCAGGCTCTGCGTCCGTGCCTGCGCGGCCGGCCTGTTCGGTGAGGACCTCCTGCAACGCGGACGCCGCGCTGATCGTGTTGTCCTCACGTTCGTTGCGACGCATCCCGAAGCCACAACACGGCAAGGCGCGGACCCTCAGGATTCCCCAACGCCGCGCTACGCGTCATCTCGACCGGCTCACGGAGACAGCCTGCTGGCGGTCGCCGCGGGAGGTGGACCGAGAGCCCTGCGCGGCCTCGAAATCGGCCAGCACAAGCAGACGTCGGATTCGTGATGCGGCGCGCAACATAGACCATGTTCGCCGGTTAGCCAAACCGGCGATCGCGACCACCATTGGGGCAAGGGATGAGCCAACGCTTGGCGACGTAGCCTTTCGCGCGTCCATATAGGGCGAGCCGCCAATGCAGCGGGAGGATATTAGTTGGTGCTCGTTGTGGACGTATCGCAATGACGCCTCTGATCGTATTTCCATCCCTGCGGGGCTGACTAGGAGGACAAGGGAAAATGGCCGATATTAAGAAGATTACACTCGGTTCAGGGAAGGTGAGATACCGATTCGTTATCGATATCGGGCGAGGGGAGGGTGGTAAGCGTAAGCAGCTAACGGTTACGCGAAACACGCTTCGAGAGGCCAAAGCGGAGCTGCTTCGAATTGAAAGCGAACGAGGTTCGGGCACATTCGTTCAACCTAGTCGACTGACGGTCGGTGATTGGATTGACCAATGGTTGGAAAAGAAGGCGGAGGACCTCGAAGTGACCACGATCTACAACTATCGAATCACCCTGGATCGGGTTCGAGGAAAGCTTGAGGGGATCCTGCTTCAGGAGCTCACTGAAGAGGATGTGGAAAATTGGGTGAAATGGACCCTGAAGTATGGTCGTGTTCGCGGAAAGGGGGCAGGGGCGCCGCTTGCGGTGACGACAGTTGACATGAGTCTAGCGCGGCTTAAAGAGTGTTTGAATCGCGCAGTGACCAAGCGGCTGGTGTCCATGAACGTGGCTCAAAATCTTTCAATTCCGCGTCGGGCGCGAAAAGAAGAGCGGAAGAATAAGGAGGAGCTGAAGCCTTGGGATGTTGCAGAGGTTCATGTATTCGTGCGGGGAATTCAAGCGGATAGGTTTTACGCCCCGCTCTTGCTTTCTCTTATGGGGCTTCGCCCGGCGGAAGTCTGCGGACTTCGTTGGGAAGATGTCGACTTGGAGTCCGGCACTATTCGCATTGCTAATACGCGCACGATGATGGGCAACCGGACGGTGGTTGAGAAAGATACAAAGTCGATGGCTGGAGAGCGGGAGCTTCCCCTACCAGCTCCGGTTTGGGGTGCGCTCCGGTCGTTCAAGTCCCTCCAGGCCACGGAAGAGCTGGCCCTCGGGCCCGACTACCGTGACTCTGGCTACGTGCTGGTGGACGAGGTAGGGGAGGTTCGGAACATCAAGCAACTCCGTCGACGGGCGTACCGAATCATGGCCCTGCTGGGTCTGCGTCGGGTGCGCCTCTACGACGCGCGAGCGACCTGCTTCACATATCTCGCCAACATGGGGGTGCCCGACCATCTGCTGGCTAGGTGGGCGGGGCACACGAACGTCCGCACCACCAAGAAATGGTACGTCAAGCCGGGTGTGGAGGATCTTCGCGGAGCCGCCACAGTGTGGGGAGGGCTGCACGGGTCTGGCGGAGGACATACCGCAGAGTCGTGAGTGATTGTGAGAGATGAGAGGTTAAGACCTATGAGTGAGACGCAGCCGCAAGCGATGAAGTACCAGGTAGATGGGCCAGAGGACGCACCTTGGTTGGTGCTCGGTCCTAGCCTCGGTACTACATGGCACATGTGGGACCGCCAGATTCCCGAGCTGTCGCAGCACTGGCGGGTCTTCCGCTACGACCTGCCCGGCCACGGCGGCGCGCCCGCCCACGCCGCCGCCTCCGTCGCCGACCTCGCGGACCGGCTGCTGGCGACGCTGGACGGGCTCGGCGTCCAGCGGTTCGGCTACGCCGGCTGCTCGATCGGCGGGGCGGTCGGCGCGGACCTGGCGCTGCGCCACCCGCACCGGATCGCCTCGCTGGCGCTGGTCGCGTCCTCGCCCCGGTTCGGCACGGCCGACGAGTTCCGCCGGCGGGGCGTGATCGTCCGTACCAACGGCCTGGAGCCGATGGCCCGCACCGCCCCGGAGCACTGGTTCACCCCCGGCTTCGCCGCCGCCCAGCCCGCCATCGTCGAGTGGGCCGTACAGATGGTCCGGACCACCGATCCCGGCTGCTACATCGCCGCCTGCGAGGCGCTCGCCGCGTTCGACATCCGCGGTGCGCTGGGCCGGATCGGCGTCCCCACGCTGGTGCTGGTCGGAGCGGAGGACCAGGTCACCGGCCCCGCCGAGGCCCGCACGCTGGTCGCCGGGATACCGGACGCCCGCCTGGCGCTCGTCCCCGGCGCCTCCCACCTCGCCCCCGTCGAGCAGCCCGCCGCCGTCAGCGACCTGCTGCTGACGCACTTCTCCACCGGCTGGCAGCAGGACACCTCGGCCGCGATCCCGGTCCTGCCCCACGCCCCCGGCCCCGCCGTCCCGGCCACCCCGTTCGCCCCGGTGGCCGAGATCGCGTCGGCCGCCGCGCCCGCCGCCGTACCGACGCCCGACGACCGGTACGAGCAGGGCACGCGGGTACGCCGGGAAGTGCTGGGGGACTCCCATGTGGACGCGGTGAACGCCACGGCGGACGCCTTCACCGAGGACTTCCAGGAGCTGGTCACCCGGTACGCCTGGGGCGAGGTGTGGAGCCGGGACGGCCTCGACCGTCGCACCCGCAGCTGCATCACGCTCACCGCTCTGGTCGCCTCCGGCCACCTGGAGGGCCTGGCCGCGCACACCCGCGCCGCCCTGCGCAACGGACTGACGCCCGCCGAGATCAAGGAAGTCCTCCTCCAGACCGCCGTCTACTGCGGCCTCCCGGCCGCCGGGGCCGCGTTCGCCGTCGCGGGAAAGGTGATCCAGGAGGAAACCACACCCCCCGCGTAGCAGGATGGAGCCATGAACGCATCGTCCGGGGCACTCACCCTCACCAAGAAGACCCACTCCTGCGTCCGGATCGAGAAGGAGGGGCGGGTCCTGGTCATCGACCCGGGAGGCTTCTCCGAGGACGACGCGGCGCTCGGCGCGGACATCATGCTGGTCACGCACGAGCACCCGGACCACTTCGACGAGGCGCGGCTGCGGGCGGGCCTGGAGGCGAACCCGGCGGCCGAGATCTGGACGCTGCGCAGCGTGGCGGAGCAGCTCTCGGCCGCGTTTCCGGGGCGGGTGCACACCGTGGGCGACGGGGACGCGTTCTCCGCCGCAGGCTTCGACGTCACCGTGCACGGGGAGCTGCACGCGGTGATCCACCCGGACATCCCGAGGATCACCAACATCGGCTTCCTGGTGGACGGTTCGGTCTTCCACCCCGGCGACGCACTCACCGTTCCCGAGCGCCCCGTGGATACGCTCCTGCTGCCGGTTGATGGCCCCCTGGAGCAAGATCTCCGAGGTCATCGACTACGTACGCGAGGTGAAGCCGCGCCGCGCGATCGACGTCCACGATGCCTTGCTGACCGATCTGGCACGGCCGATCTACGACCATCAGATCGGGGCGCTGGGCGGCGCGGACCACGGCCGGCTGGCCCCGGGCGGCATCACCGAGCTGTGAGGGCCGGGGCGTCCGCCCCGCCTTCGCCCCGCTCCCGGCACGGCCCGCCCCGGCCCGCCGTCCGTCACCGGGCTTTCGCCGCCTGTCAGTGCGAGCGGCTAGGTTGGTGGGCATGCGCATCGCCACCTGGAACGTCAATTCGATCACCGCCCGGCTGCCGAGGCTGCTGGCCTGGCTGGAGAGCAGCGGCACCGATGTGCTGTGCATCCAGGAGACCAAGTGCACGGCCGAGCAGTTCCCCGCCGAAGCCCTGCGCGAGCTGGGGTACGAGTCCGCGGTCAACGCCACGGGCCGGTGGAACGGGGTCGCGCTGCTCTCGCGCGTCGGCCTCACCGATGTGGTCACCGGCCTGCCCGGCGGCCCGGACTACGACGGCGTCCAGGAGCCCCGCGCGATCTCGGCGACCTGCGGACCGCTGCGCCTGTGGTCGGTGTACGTGCCCAACGGCCGCGAGGTCGAGCACGAGCATTACGCGTACAAGCTGCGCTGGCTGGAGGCACTGCGCAAGGCCGTCGCCGCCGACGCGGCGGGGAGCCTGCCGTTCGCGGTCCTGGGTGACTTCAATGTGGCCCCCACCGACGAGGACGTCTGGGACCCGGCCCTGTTCGAGGGCGCCACGCATGTGACGCCCGCCGAGCGGGCCGCCCTCGCCGCCCTGGAGGCGGAAGGGCTGGGCGAGGTGGTTCCGCGCCCCCTCAAGTACGACCGCGCCTACACGTTCTGGGACTACCGCGAGCTGCGGTTCCCCAAGAACAAGGGCATGCGGATCGACCTGACGTACGGCAACCCGCTCTTCACGGCGGTCGTCAAGGACAGCTACGTGGACCGTGAGGAGCGCAAGGGCAAGGGCGCGTCCGACCACGCTCCAGTGGTGGTCGACCTCGACCTCTGAGCCGGGCCGGGGGAGGCGGGCGAACGACTGGGCCCATGCGACAACCCAAGGTTGACACTCCCTGGGTGTCAACCTACGGTTGTCACATGTCGCAGCCTCTTCCCGTCAGCCCTTCCGTACGCCTCGACGACTTGATCGAGGCCATCAAGAAGACCAACGACGACGCCCTGGAACAGCTCTCCGGCGCGGTGCTCGCCGCCGACCACCTCGGCGACGTGGCCGATCACCTGATCGGCCACTTCGTGGACCAGGCCCGCCGCTCCGGCGCCTCCTGGACGGACATCGGCCGCAGCATGGGGGTCACCCGCCAGGCGGCCCAGAAGCGCTTCGTGCCCAAGAAGGGCGAGGGCGCGTCGGACCTGGACCCCAACGAGGGCTTCAACCGTTTCACCCCGCGCGCCCGCAACGTGGTGGTCGCCTCCCACAACGAGGCCCGGGCGGCCCGGAACGCCGAGATCGTCCCCGCTCACCTGATCCTCGGCCTCCTCGCCGAGCCCGAGGCCGTCGCCGCGCGTGTGCTCACCGGCCAGGGCGTGAGCGCGGACGCGCTGCGAACGGCCGCGACCGCCGTGCTGCCCGCCGCCATGGACGAGGCGCCCGAGCTCATCCCGTACGACGCGGACTCCCGCAAGGCCCTGGAACTGACCTTCCGCGAGGCGCTCCGGCTCGGCCACAACTACATCGGCACCGAGCACATCCTGCTCGCCCTGCTGGAGTTCGAGGACGGCTCCGGCGTACTGACCGGCCTCGGCCTGGACAAGGAGGCCGTGTCCGCCGCGGTGGAGCGGGCCGTGAGCGAGGCGGCGGCCCGAACCCCGGGGCAGTAGCGGCCCGGAGATCTCCCGCCCCGGACGGCGGGCTCGGCACCCCGCCGGCGGCGTGTCGAACCCGCCGCCCGTGAGCACCGGCCGTCAGTGCACCGAGAACCCGCCGTCCACGAAGACGGACTGGCCGGTGACGTACGCCGAGGAGCGGCCCGCCAGGAACACCGCGGCCCCCGCGAAGTCCTCGGCGAGGCCGTTGCGCCCGACGAG
This sequence comes from Streptomyces sp. V2I9, assembly GCF_030817475.1. NCBI lineage: Bacteria > Bacillati > Actinomycetota > Actinomycetes > Kitasatosporales > Streptomycetaceae > Streptomyces > Streptomyces sp. V2I9. Next base: position 6,043,139 of record NZ_JAUSZJ010000002.1, read on the forward strand.
GGTCCGGGCGGCGAGCGACTCCACCTTCTCCGGGTCCGCCTGGAGACGCGCGTTCAGCGGCGTCAGCACGAACCCCGGCACGAGGGTGTTCACGGTGACACCGTGCGGCGACCACGCCTCCGCCTGCGACCGGGCCAGCGACTCCAGCCCGCCCTTGGACACCCCGTACGCCCCGCTGTTCACGAAGGCGCGGTGCGCCTGCTGCGAGCTGACGTGGATGATCCGCCCGTACCCGCGCTCGGCCATGCCGGGCCCGAACCGCTGACCCAGCAGGTACGGGGCCTTCAGGTTCACGGCCATGGTGGCGTCCCACACGTCCTCACCGAGATCGCCCATGGGCGGCCGCAGGTTGATGCCGGCGCAGTTGACGAGAATGTCCGGCTCCCCGAACGCGGCGACCGCGCCGTCGGCAGCGGCGCGCACTCCTTCACCCGTGCCCAGATCGGCGCTCACCCGGGCGGCCCGGCACCCATCGGCGGCCAACTCCTCGACGGTGGCCTTCAATTCGGCCTCTCGCCGAGCCACGACGACCACACTCGCCCCGGCCCGCGCAAGCGCCCCGGCAATGCCCCGTCCGATCCCGGAACTCCCGCCCGTCACGACGGCAACCCGCCCGACCAGCGAGAACAGGCCCGACACATACGTCTGCGTACTCATGTCCGAACCTTAGGACACCTGCGGTTTCGGGGCCGCCGGGGGAGGCCGATGCCACCGGTCCGCCGACAGGATCTCCAAAGGGCACAGGGAAGGACGAGGAGTGGGGGACGGCAGGGGGTGGGCCACGACGGATTCGGGCTCATCGGTTCTGTTCACCTGAGCCATCGCCGCGGGTGTCACCGGTTCACCAGGCGGGCCATCCCGTCGACGCCGAGGGCGGTGCCGAGCGGTACCTCCTGCCGGGGCGTCAGAGCGGCTGAGGGTACGCAGAGCGAATCGGGCGGTCGTACTATCTTGATCTACGACTGGGGGGTGCTGTTCGGCCATGGCTATGTCGGAACTGCTGGAACCGCAGGGGACCGGACCGTTCAGGACGGTCGCTGTGCTCGGCGAGGGCGGGATGGGCCGGGTCCTTCTCGGTGTCTCGCCGGACGGACGGCTGGTCGCCGTCAAGCAGGTGCACGCCGATCTGGCTGATGACGACGGGTTCCGCGCCCGGTTCCGGCGTGAGGTGGCCGCATCGCGCAGAGTGTCCGGTGCCTACACCGCGCCGGTCCTCGACGCCGATGCCGAGGCACCCGTCCCCTGGCTGGCCTCGGCCTTCGTGCCGGGCCCCTCGTTGAGCCAGGCGCTGGAGGCGGTACGGACGCTGCCCGCCCCGTCCGTACGGCAGCTGGCCGCGGGGCTGGCGCAGGCACTGGCCGACATCCACCGTGCCGGGCTGATCCACCGCGACCTCAAGCCGTCGAACGTGCTGCTCGCCGAGGACGGCGTACGGGTCATCGACTTCGGTATCGCGCGGGCGGCCGAAGGTCAGACCGCGCTCACCCACGCCGGTGCGGTGCTGGGGTCGCCGCCGTTCATGTCGCCGGAACAGGTGCACGGGCGCGCGCCGACACCGGCGAGTGACGTCTTCTCGCTCGGTGCCACCCTGTTCACGGCCTGCACCGGACTGCCGCCGTTCCACGCCGACTCGGTGCCCGGGATCCTCTACAAGGTCGCGCACTCCGATCCCGACCTGAGCGCGCTCCCGCCGGAACTCCACGAGATCATCGCCCCGTGCCTGTCCAAGGAGGAGGGGGACCGCCCGAGCCCGGCAGAGCTGTTGGCGCTGATCGGTACCGTCGCTCCGACGGCCCGCCCCTGGCCCGCGGAGGTCCACCGGATCACCGCCGCGCAGCGGACCGAGATCGACAGGCTGGTCAGCCTGCCGGACCGTACCACCAGCATCTCCCCGGCACCGCGCACCCAGCCGCCCCCGCCGGGCTTCGCCCCTCCCGCCGCCGTCGGGTCCGCCGCGGAGCACGGCTCGTCACGGCGTGGCCGAACCCTCGGGCTCGTCGTCGGCGGCGTTCTGGTGGCGGCCGCCGTGACGGCGGCGGCGTTGCTGTTGCCACAGGGTGAGGACCCGAAGGGGAAGCCCACGCGCGCGGCCGCGGAACGGACGCCGTCACCGGACACGACCTGGAATGTCCCGACCCCTGGGACCACGCCGCTGTCGAAGGTCCCGGACAAGCACCCGACCGACCTGCCGAACTGCGCGAAGCGCAGCAGCCCGGTACGGGTGCCTTCCCTGTTCGACGCTCCGACGGGGCCGACCAAGGAGCAGACCCATCACGACCCCGACGCGCACGAGTTGATGAGCTGGTGCACCTGGAATTCCCGGAGCGGCGACGAGATCAATGTGTCCTGGAAGCGCTACGGTTCCCACCCCGAGGAGGGCACCGGGGCTGAGCAGGCGAAGAAGTACTACGAGGGCTTCTTCTACCCGGGCCACGGCCGGCGTGAGGACATCGGACTCGGCGAGGAAGCGCTCTGGGTGACCGACGACGACAGAAACAACTGTTTGCTGTACGTACGGGACGTCAACCTCGTCGTGATCACCAGCGTCTCGGGCCGCGCCCACCCGCCGGGCACGTGCGAGAAACTGACCACCGACGTAACGGGAGACGCGTTGAGCGCGGTGACGTCCTGATGAAGCCTCTGAGCCCCTCCACCCCCGCTTCGGCCGGCCCCTACCGCCTCCACGCCGAGCTCGGGCGCGGCGGCATGGGCAGGGTGCTGCTCGGTACCGGGACCGACGGCCGGATCGTCGCGGTCAAGCAGGTACATGCCCGGCTCGCGGCCGACGACGGCTTCCGTACCCGGTTCCGGCGGGAGGTGGCCGCTTCCCGCAAGGTGTCCGGCGCCTTCACCGCGGCGGTCCTCGACGCCGACCCGGACGCGGCCACCCCCTGGCTCGCCTCGGCCTTCGTCCCCGGTCCGTCGCTGGGCGCGGCGGTGTCGGCGGCCGGAGCACTTCCCCCACAGGACGTGCGAAGGCTCGCTGCCGGTCTCGCGGCGGCGCTGACGGCGATCCACCGGGCGGGTCTCGTCCACCGCGACCTCAAACCGGAGAACGTCCTGCTGGCCGAGGACGGTGCGCGGGTCATCGACTTCGGGATCGCCCGCGTCGTCGACGGCGCCGGCGGTACGGCCCTGACGCAGACGGACCTCGTCATCGGTTCGCCGCCGTTCATGTCGCCCGAGCAGGCCGAAGGCCGCGAACCGACCGCGTCGAGCGACGTGTTCTCGCTCGGTTCCGTGCTGGTCTTCGCGGCCACGGGACTCAGCCCGTTCGCGGGCGCTTCGACGGCCCAGTCCTTGTACAACGTCGTCCACACGCAGCCCGACCTGATGTCCGTGCCGGCCGAGTTGCGGCGGATCATCGAGCCCTGCCTCGTCAAGGACCCGGCGGCCCGCCCCAGCCCGGCACAACTCCAGGAGCTCATCGGGCCCGTCGCCCACTCCGTACGGCCGTGGCCCCCGGCCGTGCACCGCATGCTCGAAGAGCAGCGGGCGAGCATCGACCGGCTGCTGAACGGCCACGAGCGCACCGTGGTGTCCGCTCCCGCGTCCCCGAGCACCCTGGCTTCGGCGCCCACACAGACCGCGGTACGGCCCGCCTCTGCCGCACCGCCACCGGGCCGGCCGCGCACCAAGGTCATCGCGGCGTCGGTGGCGGCCGGAGTGCTCGCCCTGGCCGGTGTGGGCGTCGGGGTGTACGCACTGACGTCCGGGGGCGGGGAGCCCTCCGACCGGCGGAACAGCTCATCGTCGGACGCCGCCGGGGACAAGAAGACCCCGGCCGCCGATCCGGGGGACGGTGGCGATCCGTCGACGGGAGCCGAGCAGCAGCCGGATACGTACACGAAGGTGCCGCTCTGCGCGGAGGCGGCGAAGAACCTTCCGCTGAAGGGATTGAGCAAGAACCCGGACAGCTACCAGGAATCCGGCGACCGAGCATCCAATACCTGCTCGTGGTACGGAAGTTACGAGGAGGGCGGCGTCAGCTACCGCGACGAATCGCCGCACGCCTTCGTCATATGGGACATCAAGAGGACCTCGAACAGCTCCTCCGGCCCCACGGACAACGGGACCTTCTTCCAGCGCCAGATCTTCGACACGAGGGCGAAGGAGGAGGGCAAGCGCGAACCGGCACTCGGCTTCGGCGACGCGGCCTACTGGCGCGACCTCACCAACCCTGCCGAAGACCCCGGAACCAACTGCTCACTGATGGTCCTGGACGGCAACCTCTCGGTGCGGGTGGACCTCGGCGGCGACGAACACCCTCCGGCACGCTGCCGGTCGGACGCCAAGAAGGTCGCCGCGGCGGCGATCGCCGCCATGCCCGGATGAGGAGCTGCCGGGGGATCGCGGAGCAACCATGCGGGCCGAACGACGCGAAAGGAGATTCAGGCCGCGTACGTCTTCCCGGGACCAGGTCCGGGCCCCACGACAGGCAGGACGTGATCCCGCGCCGCTGGGTCGTCGAGCGGACGTTCGGCTGGCTCATGCACCGCCGCGGACTCACCCGCGAATCAACCCACAACTGGCGCGACAGCTGAACGGCCGCACAGCTGGCTCCCGCGAATCACAGCAGGTAGGGCCACAGGCTGACGCTGTTCCGCTCCACGCTGATCTCCACCCACATTCCATCGGCAGCAGTCGATGGCGGCGGGTCGGCGAGGTCGAAAAGGAGGTGAGTTCCGGCTACTTCCAACGTGGCTCCGCCATCTCCCGTCAGGCCCAGCCGCCCCCGAAAGACGATCCGGTCGCCTTCTTTCTCATCCACCCCGGGCGAGAAGGACGTGGCCGGTCGGGTGTTGCCGCCCCAGGACATGTCCTCTTCAACAGCCCACTCCACATGATGTTCGCGGCCCACTCCCGTCGGACCGCCGCACCAGAAGGCCACGGCGGCACCCGCCTCCGAGCGCACCCGAACCGTCGCGCGCCCGTCGGCGACCTGCCCCACCGCTTCCACTTGGACCAACACCCCGCAATCATCCACGGCAGCACTGCGTTGCCGAATACTCCTGCCAGGACAAGACGCTCTTTGAGCGCGGCCCGGCGCATCGCGGACAGCCACCACGCCGAGCGCGGAACACCGGCCACCGCCGCTCAGCTCGCCACCCGCATGGGCGTCGCCCTGCCGGTGGCCACCGCCGCCCTCGCTCAGCTCTGAGCCACCCCGGCCACCGGCCGGAAGCACCCCTCCCCGGGCCTGGTTCGTCCTGCCCCGAGCATCACCAACACGGCGACCGTCACGACCGGTTGCTGCTCGGGGACCCGCCCCGACAGCAGGGAACGCCCCGAATGGTCACCCTGGACCTGCGCCACGTGGCGGGCCCCGCGGTGTGGGACCTGCTCCACCTGGACAACCAGCCTGACTTCGACCGTGCCCAGCAGCAGATCGAACACCTCGGCGGCTGCACCGCGAACCCGTTCGCCTGACCGGTCGCATCGCCGCAGTCGACACCACGACCGGTGAGGTGCTGCGCTGCTGCACCTCCTCCGACGAACGTCCGGCCGCCGAGGGGGCCCTTGTCCTTGGCTGTCTCGGCGCCGCCGACGTCCTTCTCGGACGCGGACGGCACCCTCACCGGTTTCCGGCGCAAGGCCCCGGCTTCCGGCGGGGTCCGCGCGCCCTGTGGTGCGGAGCCGGGCCAGGATGCGACCCTAGTGGTATGAACATCCCCTTCTTGGACAACTGGCGTAAGCGTCAGGGTGGTACGCAGGGAGGCGCGCTCGTCGCCGCTGTCGAGACGGATCCCGACGGTGTGGCCGAGCTGCTCGCCGAGTGTGAACTGCTGCGCGTCCGGGCGGGGCAGCAAGGACTCGAACTCGACGACGCCCCGGCTTCGTTGGCCGCGCTCGACCAGTTGTCGCCCCGCTGGCGCGACGACCCCGAGGAGCTGCCCTGGCTCGGCAACGACGCCGGTCTCTACCTCGGCACGGTGATCGTGCGGACCGTCCCCGGCGCCGCGTGGGACGTCTGGCCGAGCGGGCAGCCCGTGGTGCGGCTGGAGTCCGGCCGGGAGATCGATGTCGTCGCCGCCGGGCTGGACTGGGCCATGTCCGGCAGTCCGGAGCTCTCGCAGATCTACGCGGAGTCGGCCGAGAACTGACCTTCCGGAGCGGGCACGGATCCCGGAGTTCATCATCAAGAGAGATAAACAGCCTTTTGCGCCATTTACGCGTGTCGGGTGCGAAGTCCCTTTTCGGGATGGATAGTTTGCGCTGACCTCGACACAGCGACAAGTGGGTAGGGCAGCGCATGGCCGTCGATCCGTTGATCGAACTGAGGGACGTCAACAAACACTTCGGGGAGTTGCACGTACTTCAGGACATCAATCTCACCGTCGGCCGCGGGGAGGTGGTGGTGGTCATCGGCCCCTCCGGATCCGGGAAATCCACCCTGTGCCGGGCGATCAACCGGCTGGAGACGGTCGAGTCCGGCAGCATCACCATCGACGGCCGGCCTCTTCCCGCCGAGGGCAAGGGGCTGGCCCAGCTCCGCGCCGAAGTCGGCATGGTCTTCCAGTCGTTCAACCTCTTCGCGCACAGGACCGTGCTGGACAACGTCTCGCTGGCCCAGGTCAAGGTCCGCAAACGTAAGAAGAACGAGGCGGACCGGCGCTCCCGCGAACTGCTGGAGCGGGTCGGCCTGGCCGCCCACGCCGACAAGTTCCCCGCCCAGCTCTCCGGCGGTCAGCAGCAGCGCGTGGCCATCGCCCGCGCCCTGGCCATGGACCCCAAGGCGCTCCTCTTCGACGAGCCCACCTCCGCGCTCGACCCGGAGATGATCAACGAGGTCCTGGAGGTCATGCAGCAGCTGGCCCGCGACGGGATGACGATGATCGTCGTCACCCACGAGATGGGCTTCGCCCGGTCCGCCGCCAACCGCGTCGTGTTCATGGCCGACGGCCGCGTCGTCGAGGACCGCGTTCCGGAGGACTTCTTCACCTCCCCGTCGAGCGACCGCGCCAAGGACTTCCTGTCCAAGATCCTCAAGCACTGAGGGGGGTTTCCATGCTGCGTACGAGGAACACGCGTACAAGGAGGGCCGCCGCCCTCGTGACCGGCCTCCTGCTCGCCGCGCTCGCCGCCGGCTGCGGCAAGGACGGCAGCCCGCCCGTCAAGGGGCCCAAGGCCGGGGCGCTGCCCGTCTACCGGGTCGACACCGGCTTCGACCTGCCCGACTCCCGCACCTGGACCAGGGCGAAGAAGCGCGGCCACCTCACGGTCGGGGCCAAGGAGGACCAGCCGTACCTGGGGGAGAAGGACCCGGCGAGCGGGGCCTACACCGGGTTCGACATCGAGATCGCCCGGATGATGGCGGCCTCGCTCGGCTTCGAACCGAAGTCGATCCGCTTCCGCACGATCGCCTCCGCCAACCGCGAGACCGCCCTGCAGAACGGCCAGATCGACTACTACGTCGGCACCTACACCATCAACGACATGCGCAAGAAGCTCGTCGGCTTCGCCGGCCCCTACTACCTGGCGGGCCAGGGCCTGCTGGTGCGCACGGACGAGGACGACATCGACGGGCCCCGGGACCTGGCGGGCAGGACCGTCTGCTCGGCGGCCGGCTCCACGCCCTACCAGCGCATCGCCGCCGACTACCCCAGGGCGACCCTCGTCGCCTACGACACGTACTCCATCTGCGTCGACAACCTCCTCACCTACCAGGTCGACGCCGTCACCACCGACGACGCGATCCTGCTGGGCTTCGCGGCCAAGGCGCCCGACGAGATGAAGGTCGTCGGCAAGCCCTTCTCCGAGGAGCCGTACGGCATCGGCGTCCCGCGCGCCGACAACGCCCTGCGCGAGGCGCTCAACGACGCGCTGGAGGCCAACGAGAAGAACGGCAACTGGAAGAAGGCGTACGAAGCGACGCTGGGGCTCTCCGGAGCGCCCGCCCCGGCCCCGCCGCCCATCGACCGCTACCCGGCGACCTGAGGGGACGGCCACCCATGGATGTACTGACAGACAACTTCTCCCTCTACGGCAAGGGCTTCCTCGGCACCGTCGAACTGACCGTGTACGCCTCGCTGCTGGCGCTCGTCCTCGGCTTCCTGATGGCGTCCTTCCGGGTCGCGCCCGTCGGCGCCCTCCGGGTGCTGGGCACGGTCTGGGTCACCGTGCTCCGCAACACCCCGCTGACCCTGCTGTTCTTCGCGGTCCTGCTCGGACTGCCCCGCTTCGGGCTCGTCCTGCCGTTCCAGCTCTTCGCCGTCATCGCGCTCGGCTGCTACACCTCGGCCTTCATCTGCGAGGTGCTGCGCTCCGGCATCAACACCGTGCCCACCGGCCAGGGCGAGGCCGCCCGCAGCCTCGGGATGAACTTCGGCCAGACGCTGGCCACCGTGGTGCTGCCGCAGGCGTTCCGGTCGGTGATCCCGCCGGTCGGCTCCACCTTGATCGCGCTGGCGAAGAACTCCGCGATCGCCGGCGCGTTCAGCGTCACCGAACTCCTCGGCACCTACAAGACGCTCAACGAGCTGGGTTACAGCGTCATCTGGTCCTTCGTCTGGATCGCCGTCGGCTACCTCATCATCACCCTGACCATCAGCGCGCTGTTCACCGTGATGGAGAAGCGCTGGGGAGTGGCACGATGACCAAGACCCGCAACCGCAGGCCGGCCGCGCCCGAGGCGAGCGCGCTCTACGACATCCCCGGACCGGAGGCCCGCAGACGCCACCGGCTGTACGGGATCGCCGCGACGGTCCTGATCGCCGCGCTCTTCGGCTGGATCGTCCACCTCCTCTTCGACACCGACCAGTTCACCGCGCAGAAGTGGACGCCCTTCGAGTACAAGGGCATTCAGGAACTGCTGCTGCGCGGACTCGGCAACACCCTCAAGGCGTTCGCGTACGCGGCGGTCCTCTCGCTCGCGCTCGGCGCGGTCCTCGCGGTCGGCCGGCTCTCCGAACACCGGGTGCTGCGGTGGATCTCCACGCTGCTGGTCGAGTTCTTCCGGGCCATGCCCGTGCTGGTGATGATCTTCTTCATCTTCGTGGCACTGAAGGTCCAGCCACTGCCCGCCCTGGTCGCCGGGCTCACGCTCTACAACGGATCCGTCCTCGCGGAGGTGTTCCGCACCGGGATCAACTCCGTGGACCGCGGCCAGGGCGAGGCGGCGTACGCGCTCGGCATGCGCAAGACGCAGGTCACCACGTTCGTCCTGGCGCCCCAGGCGGTCCGCGCGATGCTGCCGACCATCATCAGCCAGTTGGTGGTCGCGCTCAAGGACACCTCGCTCGGCTATCTGATCACCTATGAGGAATTTCTTCACGCGGGGAAGCTCATCGCGTCCAATCTCGACTACGATCTTCCCTTCATCCCCGTCGTGATGGTGATCTCTCCGATCTACATCGGGTTGTGCATGCTGCTTTCCTGGTTCGCCACCTGGGTGGCCAAGCGGGAGCGGCGCAACGTGAAGACCGGAGCGGCCGGGGTGGACCCGGCCGAACCAGGAACGCTGCTGCCGGGAGGGCAGTAGCCGGGCAGTGCCCGCCCGGCAGCAGTCGGTGATCACTTCTCGCGCAGCGGGACCGAGAGATGACTCGGGTCCGTGCCGGGCGAGGAGAAGGTCAGCTGCGCGCCGGTCGGGTTGTGCTCGATGTACAGCGGATCGACGGTGTCGATCACCAGGGCGAGCCGGTGACCGGCCGGGACGTCGTAGGCCGTGGAGTACAGCTCCAGGTCGACGGGGAACGGCCGGCCCGGCGTCTGCCCGTGGAACGTGTACGGAGCGTTGCTCACCAGCTTGCCGACGCCGAGCGGCCCCACGTCGTAGAGGTACGCGACGAAGGTGCCGCTCGGCTTCGTGCCGGTGACCGTGGTGTGCAGCCGGGACGTCCCCCGGACGCGCTGCTCGGTGGCGTACCGCTCCGACTGCCACACGCTTGCGAACGTACGCGGCAGCAGCGGCACGGAGACCGTCGGCGGGAGCTTGAGGAACTGGTCGAGGGCGTTGGACAGCAGCGTGATACCGCCGTTCGCGCCCGAATCGACGTTCGCCCACACCTTCTGGGAGCCGTCCAGCGGGATGCGGTTCTGCGCCGCGCCGACCGATTTCCAGTCCGGGTAGCCCTCGTAGCCCCGGCCCGTACGGGACATGAGCTGGACGGGCTGTTCGGTGTCGATGCCGTTGCGTTCGTCCTTGAGGTAGCGGTCGAACCAGCGGCGGGTGCTCGTCCAGGTGTCGTTGGGCAGCCCGAACAGGCCGGTCAGTTCGGCGGTGGCGTGGTCGCCGGGGCGGAACTCCAGCCGCTTGGGCCCGGTGAGCTTGTCGTAGAACGAGGCGTACTGGTTGGGCGGGAAGATCGTGTCGCCCCAGGCGTTCCCCATCATGACGGCCGCGCCGTTCGCGTTGATCGCGTCCAGATACGTCGCGGGGGAGCGCTTCTTCCCCCAGGCGATCATCTCCGGTTCCTTGTCCAGACGGGACCCGAGGAAGTCCTGGAGCGTCCGCGTGAGTTCGTCGCTCGGCCGGCCGGTGACCAGGCCCGCGCCGCCGAGCAGGGCGGCGGCCTGGAGGTGCTGGGTGCGACCGCTGTAGATCGAGTCGATCAGATCGGCCCAGCCGCTGAGGGCGGCGACCGCTTTGATGCGCGGGTCGTGCCCGGCGGCCAGCAGGCTGATGCCCGCGCCGTAGGAGACGCCGCCCATGCCGACGCGGTCGGGATCGGCGGAGGTGTGCTCCAGCGCCCAGTCGATGACGGCGGAGGCGTCCGCGACGTCGGGCGGTCCGGCGACCTCGATCTCCCCGCCGGAGAGCCAGAAGCCGCGTGAGGTGTAACTGACCACGACGTAACCGGAGTCGGCGAGCTCCTGGGCCTGTGCCAGATACTCGACCTGCGGCATCGCCCAGCTCGTCGGGAAGACGATGAGGGGGTGCTTCGACCCGGCGGCGGCTCCCGCGGGGGTGAAGACGTTGCCCTTGAGCGTGATGCCGCCCGATCCGGGGATGTCGTGGAAGGTCAGGCCGCCGGCCGCGGTGCTCGCGGGAGCGGCGGCAGGGGCGGCCGTCGCGGCCGGGGCGGCGCCGAGCGCGGCCCCGACGAGCAGGACGGCGGCGGTGGTGATCGAAGCGGTGGTGCGCAGTGCCGGTTTCGGACGTACCACGGGTCACTCCTCATGCGTGTCAGTGCAAAGTGACCCGACGGTAACCTTGGTTGTTTACCGCTGGTAACTACCGGGCGGGTTGCGTGAAGGTAACGATGGCCGGATGCGGCGCGGGGGAGGGGGCGGAACGGCCGTCACCGGCCTTTCGGCCCGGCCGTTCGGTATCGGCGAGATCGGCGAGATCGGCGAGATCGGCGAGATCGGCGAGATCGGCGAGATCGGCGAGATCGGCGAGACCGGCGGGACCGGCGAGACCGGCGAGACCGGCGCGACGGTGGCGGCCGGGCGGGCGCGACCGCGTCGGCGGTGGTGCCGCCCGTCAGCCGCCTGCCCGGTGAGAGGCCGGGGTGCGCGGTACGGGGGCCTGGGCCTCGCGGGTCACGTCGCCGACCAGCTCGACCACATCGGGGCCGTACGCACCGGAGTTGACGACCCGCAGCAGCAGGCAGAACGACTGGGTGCCGTACCTGCGGCGCAACTGCTCGTGGTTGCGGGCGGCATAGCGGGTGGCCGCCTGGTTGGTGATGGCCCGCTGGCCGCAGAACAGGAAGACCGGACGCGCGTCCTGACTGCCCGTCAGGCGGGCCAGCAGGACGTACTCGGAGGTCCCCGGCTCCATCCGGTAGCGCTCCGAACCGATCTGGAACGCCACCCGGTCCGGGCCCGGTTCCTGTTCGACGTTGATGTGCACACCGGGCAGCAGGGTCCGCAGATGCGCGGCCATCCTCAGATTGGACGTCGGGCCGCCGACGCAGAACTCCGTACGCTCACCGAACCCTTGCTGCGCCGCGTCATGGGTGACGATCTGCGCATGAGCCCCGCAGTCCTTGACGAGCGCGGAGAGTTCGAGCAGGGCGAAGGCGTCGTGGCGGGGTGCACGGAGCCCTCGGCGCCGGCGTAGCGGTTGACGACGAGCAGGCATGCGGAATGGGTCGGCAGCCCGAAGAACGTCTGTTTGCGGCGGAGTCCGCGCCGCCAGAGATAGGTGCGGGCGAACCATCCCAGTGAGGCGCTGATCCCGGTGGCCATCACGCCCAGCACGATGTTGCGCACGTCATCCGTCATGGGCGCGCATGGTATCGGTCATTCGGGTAACCGTTCGAGGCGGTCCTGACGATCCGTTCCCTCCGGGGCTACCCTGCGGCGGGAGATCCGTTGACTGGAGGTACGTATGCGCCGTTCCGTCGGCCGGAACACGTCGCTGTTGGCCGTCCTCGCCGTGGTGGCCTCGGTGGGAGCCGCCGCCCCGGCGGCCCCGGAACCGCTCACCACCGCGCGGCCCGCGCCGCCCAAGTCCCCGGTGGCGGTGGGCCATGGGGGAGCGGTGGCGAGCGTCGACCCGGACGCGTCGGCCGCCGGGATCGAAGTGCTGCGCAAGGGCGGCAACGCGGTGGACGCCGCCGTGGCCACGGCGGCCGCGCTCGGGGTGACGGAGCCGTACTCGGCAGGGATCGGCGGCGGTGGCTACTTCGTCCACTACGACGCGAAGACCCGTACCGTACGGACCATCGACGGCCGCGAGACCGCGCCGCGCAGCGCGGACGCCTCGCTGTTCCTGGAGAACGGCAAGCCGATCCCGTTCGCCGAGGGGATGACCAGCGGTCTCGGCGTCGGCACGCCCGGCACCCCGGCCACCTGGGAGCGCGCGCTGGACGCGTGGGGCACCAAGTCCCTGCGTACGCTGCTGAAACCGGCCGAACGCCTCGCGCGGGACGGCTTCGTCGTGGACGACACCTTCCGCTCGCAGACGGCCGCCAACCAGGCCCGGTTCGCCGACTTCCCCGCATCCGCGGAACTGTTCCTTCCCGGTGGCCGACTCCCGGTGGTCGGCTCGGTGTTCAAGAACCCCGACCTGGCCCGTACGTACGGGGAGCTCGGCCGCGAGGGTGTCGGGGAGCTGTACCGGGGCGAGTTGGCCGACGACATCGTGCGCACCGTGCGCAAGCCCCCTGTCGATCCGGACGCCACCCGTGTCGTCCGCCCCGGAGACCTGACCCGCAAGGACCTGGCGTCCTACCGGACCCTGCGCAAGGACCCGACCAGGGTGACGTACCGGGGCCTGGACGTCTACGGCATGGCCCCCTCCTCCTCCGGCGGCACCGGTGTGGGCGAGGCCCTCAACATCCTGGAGTCCACCGACCTCTCCCGCGCCGACCGGGTCCAGTACCTGCACCGGCTCATCGAGGCGAGCCGCATCGCGTTCGCCGACCGGGGCCGCTGGGTCGGCGACCCGGCCTTCGAGGACGTCCCCGCCCGGGGACTGCTGAGCCAGCGGTTCGCGGACGCGCGGGAGTGCCTGATCCGCGACGACAAGGCGCTGACCAGTCCGCTCGCGCCGGGCGACCCACGCAACCCCGAACGGTGCGGCAGCGGCGGAACAGCCGCGCCGACGACGTACGAGGGTGAGAACACCACGCACCTGACGGCGGCCGACAAGTGGGGCAACGTCGTCGCCTACACCCTGACGATCGAGTCCACCGGCGGCAGCGGCATCACCGTGCCCGGCCGCGGCTTCCTGCTCAACAACGAGCTGACCGACTTCTCCTTCGCCCCCGCCCACCCGGCGGTCCACGACCCGAACCTGCCGGGGCCGGGCAAGCGCCCGCGCTCGTCGATGTCCCCGACCATCGTGCTCGACGAAGGCAAGCCGGTGCTGGCCCTCGGCTCGCCCGGCGGTGCCACGATCATCACGACGGTCCTCCAGTCCCTCACCGGGCACCTGGACCGGGGGCTGCCGCTGGTCGACGCGATCGCCGCGCCGCGCGCCAGCCAGCGCAACGCCCCGACGACGGAGATCGAGCCGGACCTGTGGAACAGCCCGGTCCGAGCGGAACTGGAGAAGCTGGGCCACGCCTTCAAGCAGAACCCGGAGATCGGAGCCGCCACCGGAGTGCAGCGCCTGCCCGGCGGACGCTGGCTCGCGGCGGCGGAAAAGGTGCGCCGGGGCGGCGGCTCGGCCATGGTGGTGCGTCCGGGCGGCGGCCACTGAACCGGCCGGACGCAGCAGGGGCGGCGGGGCCCGTACCACGCGACACAGCGCGTGGCACCGGCCCCGCCGTCTTGGGGAACGCGAGACGGGGTCGGTGCGGTCCCGCCGTCCGAGAGCATGCTCGGGCTCGTCCGTTGCTAACGAACCGCACGCCCCACGCGCCGGGATCGTGTCACGGGCGGCGTCGCGGGAGGGTCGCTCACAGCGCGGTGAGGATGCGGGGGCCGTCGTTCGTGATCGCCACCGTGTGCTCGGCGTGCGCGGCCCGGCTGCCGTCGGTCGTCCGCAGCGTCCAGCCGTCCTCGTCGTGGCGGAACTCGTCGAGGCCCCCGGCGAGCAGCATCGGCTCGATCGCCAGAACCATTCCGTGCCGCAGCGTCATGCCGCGTCCCGGCCGCCCCTCGTTCGGCACGGACGGGTCCTCGTGCATGGACCGGCCGATGCCGTGCCCGCCGTAGCCCTCCAGGATGCCGTAGCCCGCGTCGCGGCAGACCGTGCCGATCGCGTGGGCGATGTCGCCGATCCGGTTGCCCACCACGGCCGCGCCGATACCGGCCGCCAGGGCCTCGTCCGCGGTGGCGATGAGCCGGGTGTCCTCGGGGCGGGCCTCGCCCACGGTGAAGCTGATCGCCGAGTCGCCGGCCCAGCCGCCGAGGAGCGCACCCGCGTCCACGCTCACCAGGTCTCCGTCGCGCAGCGGCTCGGCGGAGGGGATGCCGTGCACGACCGCGTCGTTGACCGAGACGCAGATGACGGCCGGGAAGGGAGTGGGCGCGAAGTGCGGCTTGTAGTCCAGGAAGGGGGAGGAGGCCCCGGCGTCGCCCAGTACCTCGCGGGCGGCCTCGTCCAGCCGGCGCGGGGTCACGCCGACCGCCGCCACCTCCCGCGCGCGGTTCAGGATCCGCGCGACGACCCGTCCGGCCTCGCGCATCGCTTCGATCTGTGGGTCCGTCTTGATGTGCACCATGCCCATTACTATACCGGTCGGAGCGGTATAGTAATGACGGTATAGAAATGGCATTCCGTAGTAGGATGGGCGTATGGTCCGCACCCCTCTGACACCCGAAGAGCGTCTGCGCGGCGAACGGCTCGGCGCGCTGCTCCGCGCCGCGCGCGGGGAGCGCAGCATGTCCACCGTCGCCGCGAGCGCCGGCATCTCCGCGGAGACGCTCCGGAAGATCGAGACCGGCCGTGCCCCCACCCCGGCCTTCTTCACCGTGGCCGCCCTCGCCGGCGCGCTGGGCCTCTCCCTGGACGAGATTCTCGGCGGCTGCGCCTCCGTGCGGACCGCTGAGCCGCTGAGCGCTTGAGTGGCGCCGTCATGTGACAGCCGCCGGTGGGCTGTGCCCGCGGCCCGGCGAAGCTCGTGACGGGAGCAACTGGACCCCGCCGCTCCCACCGGGCGCGTGATCTCCGGGTGGGGGTGTCCTCACGGGGAATCGTGACGCCGAAGGGGATGAATTCGCCGGTCGTCCATTCGCCGGTCGGACTCGGCCGATAAAAAGACCGATAAGCAGCCCCAATGGCGATCATGTCTGGTTTCTTCGGTTTGCCAGGGGGAGTGGCGTGAATGCGGATCGGTAACTTCCTGGAGAGTTCTGGGCGTTCGTGCGGAGCGCAGGGGATGGCGTCGGCTCCGAATGGGACACGTTCGCGGAGAGCGCCCGTGTGACCCCTGGCTTCTGGCTTCCCGGTGAAGCTGTACGGAAATGGGCTCCTTCGGGCGGAGGGTCGTGTTTTGCGTGACGGCCGTCCGTGCCTTTCCGCGACACGCTTCGGACGTACGCGGGGGCCCGGGCGTCGGGAGCCGGGAGCTGTGGCCGGGAGATCCGCCCGCACAGCCGGTTCGGTCGGTCCGGTCGCGCGGAAGGGCTCGGCGTTCGGCCGGGGCGCGCGCTGTCCGATGCCGGCGGTCGCAGTCGGCTCGCGGGCGGCCCCCGGACGCTGTCTTCGCCGGTCGGTGACCCGGCCCCGGCAGTCGATCGAGCTGATCCTACGGGCGGCCGAACGGTTCCACGGCGCGCCCTCCCGGCGCCGGTCCGCCGGTCTCGGTCGCCTCCGCTTCGCGGGCTCCAGGCGCGCCGCCGGTGCCGGTTTCACGCCAAGCGCGCCACGGCGTGGCGAACTTGACAGAACGTCATGATCTTCCGGTGATACGATTCCGGCACATGCCGCGTGAGTTTTCTCCTCGGCATGACGACAGCCGGGGGGCTCTTCGGGTGGTGACGGCTGCCCGCGACAGAGGGCCCGCCCAGACCGATTCCGGGAGCTGGACTCCAGTCGCTCAAAGAGAGTTACATGACGAATTTTTGGCAGGATCCGACAGTATGGGCGCTAGCTGCCGGCGTCCCTGTCGCCACCAGCGTTGTCGTCCGCCAGAGAAAAACGATTCGGACACTGCGCCGTCAGAAGCACGGTGTCGAAGAAGACTTGAGCGAACTCCAGGCCAGCCACACCCGTCTCGAATCCTCCATCGAGGAACTGCGGAACGGCTACGCCGAGGTGGTTCGGCAGGCCAAGGAGGAGGCCGAAAGCGCCACCAACACCGTACTGAAATCCGCGATGCAGACGCTCCAGGGCCTCGCGGCGGAGCAGCAGCGGGCCATCTCCGGGCTGCAGAAGAAGTACGGCGACTCACCGGTGCTCCGGGACATGTTGGACGTCGACCACATGAACGCGCAGTTCAACCGGCGCGCGCAGTCGATCGCCGTGCTCTGCGGCGGGTGGCTCGGCCGCCAGCGGGAGGCGGCCTCCGTCTATGACGTGATCCGCGGAGCGCAGGGCCGTATCCGGCACTACCAGCGCGTCGACGTCCTGTCGCAGGTGGACTTCGCGGTGACCAGCCGGGCCGTCGAGCCGGTCGCTCTGACCGTGGCCGAACTGCTCGACAACGCCACCAGCTATTCGGCGCCCGCGTCCACGGTCGAGGTCAACGTGCGGACGGTGCCCAAGGGCATCTGCATCGTGATCGACGACGCGGGTGTCGGAATGAGCGAGGAGGAGAAGACGAACGCCTCGGCCCTGTTGAGCAGCGAAGCCGCGGTGGGCGTCTCCGAACTCGGCAACCCTCCGGCGTTCGGTTTCGCGGTGATCGGCGCGCTGTGCGCGCGCTTCGGGTTCACGGTCAACATCGACAGCACCTCTCCGTACGGGGGCGTCCGCGCCGTGGTGATGGTGCCGAAGGACCTCCTGACCGACCTGCCGGAGCCGAAGCGGCCGGAGGCCACGGGAGAGGCCGCCGCACGGACGCCCGTGCGCGGTGCGGCTCCCACGACGACGACGGACGGGCTGCCCCGGCGACGGAACAAGCGCGGCATGGCGCTCGTGCCGGACAGCCAGACCGACGCGGCGTCCGACCCGTCCGCGCCGACTGTGCCGTCCGGCCGGTCGCCGGAGGCACGGGTCGCGGCGATGGGGGCCTTCCAGCGCGGCACAGTCAGCGGCCGGAGTGCGGGGGTGCCTGCCGCTGAACGCGCGTCCAGTCCAGCTGATTCACACAAAGGAACCGATGCCCCGTGAGCGACGACCTGTCCTGGATGCTTGAGGACGCGCTGGCCATTCCCCATGCCCTCCACGCGGTCCTCATCTCCGCCGACGGCCTGCAGATGTCCCGCACGGCGGACATCGGCCGGGATGACGCCGACAAGGTGGCCGCCGCCGTGAGCGGTCTGCAGTCGCTCAGCCGGTCCGTCGGGTTCTTCTGCGGTGACGACCGCGCCTCCTGGCGCCAGACGCTCATCGAGTTCGACGGCGGCTGGGTCTTCCTCAACGCGGCGGGCGGCGGTTCCTACCTCGCCGTCGCGGCGTCCGCCGAGGTCGACATGGGAGACATCACGTACCGCATGCAGCAGCTCGTCAGCCGGCTGGGCAAGGCGATGTCCTCCGGTCTCCGCACCGACCCGGTCAGCTCATGACGGATCCCGGACGTACCGAGCCCGAGATCGAGACCGAGGCCGCCGCCTTAGTCCGTCCCTACGTCATCACCCGTGGGCGCGACCTGCCCGACGAGGACAAGCTCTCCCTCATCACCCTCGTCACGACGGCCACGGATGAGCGGCAGCGCCCCCAGCGGCTCTCTCCCGAGGAGCGGCAGGTCCTGGAGATGTGCGCCAGCGGCTACCTGTCGGTCGCCGAGATCGCCGCGCACTCCCAGCTGCCCCTCGGCGTCGTCAAGGTCCTGCTCAGCTCTCTCACCGAGGGGGGCTATCTCCTCACCCGCGCGCCCGTGCCCGCGGCCCGTCTCGCCAACAGAACTCTTCTTCAGGAGGTGCTCGATGGTCTCAAGGCCCTCCCTGTCTGAGGACGCATACGTACGCAGCGGTGCACAGCAGACCGCGGTGAAGATCCTGGTCGTCGGTCACTTCGCCGTCGGCAAGACCACCCTGATCGGCTCGCTCTCCGAAATCGCGCCGCTGTCCACCGAGGAGCAGATGACGAGCCTCTCGGAGGACGTGGACGACCTCAAGGGGGTACAGGGGAAGACCACGACCACCGTCGCCCTGGACTTCGGCCGCCTGACCCTCAGCGAACGCATCGTGCTGTACCTCTTCGGATCGCCCGGACAGCAGCGGTTCGTCGAACTGTGGGACGACATGGCCCGCGGAGCGCTCGGAGCCCTGGTCCTGGTGGACCCCGAGCGACTGGCGGACAGCTTCGAGGTCATCGACCTGGTCGAGAGCTACGGACTCGATTTCGCCGTGGCCATCAACAGGTTCGACGGAGGCGTGGAGCACACCCCCGCGGCGGTCAGGGAGGCGCTCGACCTGCTGCCCGACACCCCGGTCGTCACCATCGACGCGCGCGACAAGAAGTCGTCCGTCAACGCATTGATCACCATGGTCCGCTACCTGCAAGAGCGCGCCGCTCTGGAGCACGCATGACAACGCCCCCCACCCCACCGCCCGGCTGCCCCGCACACGGCAGCGGTCGGCGCATACCCCTGGACACCCCGGAGTTCGCCGCCGACCCGCACGCGTACTACCGCTACATGCGCCAGTTCGGCCCGACGACGCCCGTCACCATCGCGCCCGGAGTGGACGCGACCCTGGTGACGGACTACAGCGCCGCTCTCGACCTGCTGCAGAACCCGTCGGTCTTCCGCAAGGACTCCCGCCGGTGGCGTGCGTTGAGCGAAGGAATGATCAGCCCGGACAGTCCGGTCCTGCCGTTGCTGGCCTACCGGCCCAATTGCATGTTCACCGACGGTGCCGAGCATCTGCGGCTGCGTCAGGCGATCACCGAGTCCTTCGCCCGCGTCAGCAACAGCCGCCTGAGCCGGATCGTCAACCAAGCCGCCCGGTTCCTCATCAACCAGTTCAGCGCCCGCGGCTCGGCCGACCTGCTCAGGGACTACTCCCAGCAGCTCCCCCTGTACGTCTTCAACGAGCTCTTCGGCTGTCCGGCGGAGATCGGTGACCGGGTGCTCTTCGGCATCGCCGGCATGTTCGACGGGATCAACGCCGAACAGGCGAGCCAGGTCCTGCTCCAGGCGGTCGGCGAACTGGTGGCGTTGAAGCGGGCCCGGCCGGGCGAGGACATCACGTCCTATCTGATGCAGCATCCGGCGCAGCTGACCGACGAGGAGCTGGCGCACACCCTGGTGCTGCTGCTCGGCGCGGGCGGCGAGCCGGAGGGCAACCTGATCTGCAACGGCTTCTACACGATGCTGACCAATGAGGAGTACGCGCGCAACGGGCAGTTCGACAAGGCCCTCGACGACACCCTGTGGCGCAACGCGCCGATGTTCAACTACGCGCCGCACTACCCGGTCGTGGACGCGGACGTGGCCGGCGACCCGGTGCGCGCCGGTGACCTGGTCCTGGTTTCCTTCGGCGCCGCCAACGCGGCACTGGCCGACCAGGGGGCGGACACCCGCGGGCACCTCGCCTGGAGCGCCGGACCGCACGCCTGCCCGTCGAAGGAGCCGGCCCGGCTCATCGCCCTGACCGGTATGGAGGCTCTGTTCAACGCGCTGCCCGATGTCGAACTCGCGGTCCCCGCGGACAGCCTCGTCTGGCGGCCCGGCCCGTTCAACCGGGCCCTGGCCTCCCTGCCCGTCCGCTTCGCGGCGGTCACCCCGCGTCCAGCGGCCCAGCCGCAGCCGACGCCCGCCGCACGGAACGACCAGGCGCACCTGCCCGGCGCGCCCCGGCCCGCCGCCTCGCCGTCCACCGACGGCAAGCCGGGGCGCTGGAGCGGCTTCATGCGGTGGCTGACGGGCCAGTAGCAGCCGGACGCGGGTGATGCGGACAGGGGGCGTGGCCGCATGAAAGATCAACAGCTCGGGTAGGACAGCGCGGAGTTGCTGGAGTTGCACGAGATGAAGGAGAGGCAGTGGACCTCGGAACCTCCGCGTTCTGTTCCGCAGACGGACGCCCGGCCCCACGGCGCACCACACGCGGGCGAAGAGGGCCGGGCGGGGGCGGCGGCGACCCCGGCAACCCCCAGGGCCGGATACCCGCTTCCCCCGGCGGGCCGGTCCTGGTCATCTCTCGCGCCGAGGGGTCCGGGCCCCGTACCGCCGCGCCCCGCGAACGCTCTCGGCGCCGCGAACCGCGAGGGACGCGATGACCACCTTGCAGGAACCCGGCATATCGAGCGTCGAACACGCTGGAGCGACGCTCGGCGACCACGTGCGGGGCCAACTGCTGCGGCTCGGAGCCACGGTGGGGCTGAGCGAGACGGACACCGCGCTGTACGGACAGGTCCTGCTCGACTCGCTCGCGGGCGTCGCCCGACGGCCCCTGTCCCTGCCTCCGGCGTCGCCCAGCTTCCTGTCGGACGACCACACCCCCGTCGAGTTCTCCCTCGCCTGCACGTCGGACGGGGCTCCGGGGCTGCGTGTGCTCGTGGAGCCCGGTTGGGCCCACGGCGCCATGGACGACAGTGCTCGCGCCGGACTCACGGCGCTCCGCGCGATGGCCGCGCGGTGGAATTTCCCGACCGACCCGCTCGACGCCCTTCAGGACCTGTTCTTCCCTGCCGCGGCCGAGGGACCGCTGGCCCTGTGGTACGCGCTCGATCTCCGGGCGGGGAGGGCTCCCGGCGTCAAGGTCTATGTGAACCCCTCCGCCGCCGGACCCGAGCACGCCGCACGCACCGTCGAAGAGGCACTGCGCCGGCTCGGCTACGGCAACGCCTTCGCCGAGCTTCCCTCAGGGGCGGGGTACCCGTTCCTCGCGCTGGACCTGGGCGCCTGGAAGTCGCCCCGTACCAAGGTGTACGTGAGGCACCCCCGCATGTCGGCCCACGAGGCCGCCGCGCTGAGCCGTCCCTCCGGAGCCTCGGCCGCCGACATCCGGTACTTCTTCCAGGTGGCCGGGGGCGCCCCCCTGCCGACCGCGCAGGGTGCGGACGGCACGCCGAGGCTGCTGCGGCGGCCCGCGCTCACCTGCCACTCCTTCACCGAAGGAGCGAGCGAACCGAGCGGCTTCACGCTCCACATCCCGGTACGCGACTACGTCCGCGACGACGGGGAGGCGCTCGCACGGGCCACCGCCCTGATGAATCGTTTCGGCATGGACCCGGCGGTCCTGAGGCGGAGCCTGCACGCCCTCACGCGGCGACAGCTCGCCGACGGCGTGGGACTGATCGCCTATCTCGCGCTCGTGTACGAGCGCGGCCGACAGCCCCGGATCACCGCCTACCTGTCCTCCGAGGCCTACGCCGTCCGGCCCCCGCAGGAGCAGTTCGCCCGGCCCGGCCCGGTACCCGCACCCGCATCACCGTACGACGCATGGAACGCCGGGTACCGGGCCGCAGGCCAGGTCAGCCCGTACACCGCACAGAAGGAAGACACGTGGAGCCGTACCGCATCAAAGTCGTAGAACCGATCGCCTTCACCACGCGGGCGGAACGCGAGGCCGCGCTGGAGCGGGTCGCCTACAACCCCTTCGACCTGCGCGCCGACGAAGTCACCATCGACCTGCTGAGCGACTCCGGGACCGGCGCCATCTCCGCCGACCAGCTCGCCGCGGGGATGCGGGGCGACGAGTCCTACGCCGGCAGCCGCAGCTACTACCGCTGGCACGAGGTCGTCTCCGCGCTCACCGGCTACCCCCACATCCTGCCCGCACACCAGGGCCGCGCCGCCGAGCGCATCCTGTTCTCCGCGCTTCTCAGGCCGGGCACGAGCGTGCTGTCCAACACGCACTTCGACACCACTCGCGCCAACGTCGAACTGACCGGCTGCCACGCCTACGACCTGCCCTGCGCCGAGGCGAAGGACCTCGACAGCGACTATCCGTTCAAGGGCAACATCGACCTGGTCGCCCTCGAACACGCGCTGGAGAACGCGGACCGCACGCCGGTGGCGGCCGTCGTGATGACCATCACCAACAACGGTGGCGGCGGCCAGCCGGTCTCGATGGAGAACCTGCGCCGGACCGCCGAACTGTGCCGCCGTCACGGCGTCCCCATGATCCTGGACGCGGCCCGGTTCGCGGAGAACGCCTGGCTGGTGACCCAGCGGGAACCCGGCTACGCCGACCACACCCCGCGCCAGGTCGCCGAGGAGGCGTTCCGGCTCGCGGACGGCTGCGTCGTGAGCGCGAAGAAGGACGGCATCGTCCACATCGGCGGCTTCATCGGCCTGAAGGACCCGGAGCTCGCCGAGCGGTGCGGCGGCCTCCTCATCGCCACCGAGGGGTTCACCACCTACGGCGGCCTGGCGGGCCGCGACCTCGAGATGATGGCCCGCGGGCTCCTGGAGGTCACCGAACCGTCCTACCTCGCCGAGCGCGCCGACATCGCCGCCTACCTCGCCGCACGCATCCGCGAGGCCGGGGTCGACATCGTGGAGCCCTCGGGCCTGCACGCCCTCTACGTCAACGCGGGGCGTCTGCTGCCCCACATCCCTCCGCACCAGTACCCCGGCACCGCGCTGGTCTGCGAACTCTATCTCCGCGGAGGCATCCGCTCGGCGGAGCTGGGCTCGCTGTACCTCGGCGAGGAGGACGAGCAGGGCAACCCCGTCAGGACGGCGCCGTACGAACTCGTGCGGCTGGCGCTGCCCCGGCGGGTCTACACCCGGAGCCACTACGACCACGTCGCCGCCACCCTGGCGGACATAGCCAAGGACCCCGGGTCGGTGAGCGGCTACCGCGTCACCGGCCAGTCGCCGATCCTCCGTCACTTCAGCATCAAGCTGGAGCCGGTGCGGTCCGGCGGCTGATCCGCCCGCGGCCCCGGACCACGCCGGTACGGGGCCCGGCGGCGTCATCGCCACCGGCCCGGCGGCAGGGGGCCGGGGCGGGCCGGTTCGTACGGCGAAGGCGCAGTCCCCCGCGGAGGCGTGTGCGGCCAGGCCGGCTGCTGCCCCGCCGCGCGGCAGCTCCACGGCCTCCCGGACCGGGACGCCGCGGAGGCGCGCCCGCAGGGGGGCATCCTCACGCCACCGTCCTTGTCCCACCGCTCCTGCGGCCCGCCCGCGCCCCCGCCGCTCCCGACCGTGCCGGGGGCGCGTAGGGTCGCGCCGTGACCCTCCAGGACTTCGCGCGCAGCGAATACGTCAGCCTCACCACGTACCGGAAGAACGGCACCCCGGTCGCCACTCCCGTCTGGGCCGCTGCCGACGACGGCGTGCTGTACGTCTGGACCCGCTCCGACTCGTGGAAGGTCAAGCGGCTGCGCCGCAACGGCAAGGTCACCGTCACCGTCTGCGACGTACGCGGCAGGATCGCCGAAGGGGCTCCCAGCGCGGAGGGCACGGCGAAACTCCTCGACGCGGACGGCACCCGCGCGGTGCGCAAGCTGCTGGCCCGCAAGTACACCTGGAAGTTCTGGCTCGTCGACCTGCCCGCCACGATCGTCCGGCTCGGCAAGCGCCCGCACACCGGGATCGCCATCACCTTCTGAGCCGGGCGCGGGACGCCGCCTCCGGACCGGACGAGCGGCGCCGGACAGAACGTGTCCGTTGTGGACCGGTCGGGTGCGAAACATGATCGACTCCGCTGGTTCACGGCGATGGTCTTGCCCCGCCGGACGGAGGGGCTTACGTTCTCCCTCCATGCACCGGTCTACGTGCGTAGAGACGCCGAGGGCTCTCTGACGCCGCGTCGAAGGAGCAGCCCATGTCCCACGTCGTACGCGCCGCACTCGTCCAGGCCACCTGGACCGGCGACACCGAGTCGATGATCGCCAAGCACGAGGAGCACGCGCGCGAGGCCGCCCGGCAGGGCGCGAAGATCATCGGCTTCCAGGAAGTGTTCAACGCCCCCTACTTCTGCCAGGTGCAGGAGCCGGAGCACTACCGCTGGGCCGAGCCGGTCCCCGACGGGCCGACCGTCCGGCGCATGCAGGACCTGGCCCGCGAGACCGGCATGGTGATCGTCGTCCCGGTCTTCGAGATCGAGCGGTCCGGCTTCTACTACAACACCGCCGCCGTGATCGACGCCGACGGCTCCTACCTCGGCAAGTACCGCAAGCACCACATCCCGCAGGTCAAGGGGTTCTGGGAGAAGTACTACTTCAAGCCCGGCAACGCGGGCTGGCCGGTCTTCGACACGGCGGTCGGCAAGGTCGGCGTCTACATCTGCTACGACCGGCACTTCCCCGAAGGGTGGCGGCAACTCGGTCTCGGAGGGGCCCAGTTGGTCTACAACCCCTCGGCCACCTCGCGTGGACTCTCCAGCCACCTCTGGCAGTTGGAACAGCCGGCGTCCGCCGTGGCCAACGAGTACTTCGTCGCGGCGATCAACCGCGTCGGCCGGGAGGAGTACGGCGACAACGACTTCTACGGCACCAGCTACTTCGTCGACCCCCGCGGCCAGTTCGTCGGCGAGGTCGCCGGCGACAAGGAGGAGGAACTCCTCGTCCGGGACCTGGACTTCGACCTGATCGAGGAGGTCCGCACCCAGTGGGCCTTCTACCGGGACCGACGGCCCGACGCCTACGAGGGGCTGGTGGAGCCGTGAGCGGACTGCACGAGCGCCACCGCGCCGTCAGCCCCGAATGGCTGGCCCTCTACTACCGCCACCCCATCGAACTCACCCACGGCGAGGGCAGGTACGTCTGGGACGCGGACGGCAACCGCTACCTCGACTTCTTCGGCGGCATCCTCACCACCATGACCGCCCACGCCCTGCCCGAGGTGACCAAGGCGGTCGCCGAGCAGGCCGGGCGCATCATCCACTCCTCGACGCTCTACCTCAACCGCCCCATGGTGGAGCTGGCCGAACGGATCGCCGTCCTCTCCGGCATCCCCGACGCGCGGGTGTTCTTCACCACCTCCGGCACCGAGGCCAACGACACCGCGCTGCTGCTCGCCACCGCCTACCGCGGGTCCAACCAGATCCTCGCGCTGCGCAACAGCTACCACGGCCGCTCGTTCTCCGCGGTCTCGATCACCGGCAACCATGCCTGGTCGCCCACGAGTCTGTCCCCGCTCCAGACGCTGTACGTGCACGGCGGCGTCCGCACGCGGGGCCCGTACGCCGAACTGAGCGACGAGCGGTTCATCAAGGCGTGCGTCGCCGACCTGGAGGACCTGCTCGGACACACCCGCGCCCCCGCCGCCCTGATCGCCGAACCCGTCCAGGGCGTCGGCGGGTTCACCTCCCCGCCCGACGGACTGTTCGCCGCGTTCCGGCGGGTCCTGGACCGGCACGGAGTGCTGTGGATCTCGGACGAGGTGCAGACCGGCTGGGGCCGTACGGGCGACCACTTCTGGGGCTGGCAGGCCCACGCGGAGCACGGCCCGCCGGACATCCTCACCTTCGCCAAGGGCATCGGCAACGGCATGTCGGTCGGGGGAGTGGTGGCCCGCGCCGAGGTGATGAACTGTCTCGACGCCAACTCCATCTCCACCTTCGGCGGTTCGCCCGTCACCATGGCCGCGTCGCTCGCCAACCTCTCGTACCTCCTGGAACACGACCTCCAGGGCAACGCACGGCGCGTCGGCGGACTCCTCATCGAACGGCTGCGCTCCGTCGCCGCCGCGTCCCCCGCCGTCCGCGAAGTGCGCGGCCGGGGGCTGATGATCGGCATCGAACTGGTGAAGCCCGGCACCGACGACGCCGACCCGGAGGCCGCGGCGGCCGTTCTCGAAGCGGCCCGCGCGGGCGGACTGCTCATCGGCAAGGGCGGCGGCCACAACACGAGCGTCCTCAGGGTCGCCCCGCCCCTGACCCTGACCGTCGCCGAGGCGGAGGAGGGCGCGGCGATCCTCGCGGACGCCCTCCACGCGGCGGGCTGAGACCCGCGTCCACCGGTCCGTACGCACACGAACCGCGCGGAGCCGCCCGCGTCGAGCCCACCGGGCCGGCGGGGGCGGTCCCGCAGTCGAGGAGACCCCCATGAGCCGCACCGTCATCCACGGTGGCCTGGTCATCACCGCGTCCGACGAGATCCACGCCGACGTGCTCGTCGAGGGCGGCCGGATCGCCGCTCTCGCCGCCCACGGATCCGACGCCGCCGAGAGCTGGAGCGCCGAGCGGCGGATCGACGCGACGGGCAAGTACGTCATTCCGGGCGGCGTCGACGCGCACACCCACATGGAGATGCCGTTCGGCGGCACGTACGCCGCCGACACCTTCGAGACCGGCACCCGCGCCGCCGCCTGGGGCGGAACCACCACCATCGTCGACTTCGCCGTCCAGAGCGTGGGCCGTTCCCTGCGCGAAGGGCTCGACGCCTGGTACGCCAAGGCCGACGGCAACTGCGCCATCGACTACGCCTTCCACATGATCCTCGCGGACGTGACCCCCTCCTCGCTCAAGGAGATGGATCTCCTCGTCTCCGAGGGCGTCACCTCCTTCAAGCTGTTCATGGCCTACCCCGGCGTCTTCTACAGCGACGACGGCCAGATCCTGCGCGCCATGCAACGAGCCGCCGGCAACGGCGGGCTGATCATGATGCACGCCGAGAACGGCATCGCCATCGACGTCCTGGTCGAGCAGGCGCTCGCCGAGGGCCGCACCGACCCCCGCTACCACGGGGACGTCCGCAAGGTCGCCCTGGAGGCCGAGGCCACCCACCGCGCCGTCCAGCTCGCCCGCGTCGCCGGAGCCCCCCTCTACGTCGTCCACGTCTCCGCCGACGAGGCCGTCGAGGAGATCGCCGCCGCCCGTCACCGGGGCCTCCCCGTCTTCGGCGAGACCTGCCCGCAGTACCTGTTCCTGTCCACCGACAACCTCGCCGAGCCCGACTTCGAGGGCGCCAAGTACGTCTGCTCCACCCCGCTGCGCCCCAAGGAACACCAGGAGGCCCTGTGGCGGGGCCTGCGGAACAACGAACTCCAGGTCGTCTCCACCGACCACTGCCCGTTCTGCTTCTCGGGCCAGAAGGAGATGGGCCGCGGCGACTTCTCCAAGATCCCCAACGGCATGCCGGGCGTCGAGCACCGGATGGACCTGCTGCACCAGGCGGTGGTGGACGGCCACATCAGCCGCCGCCGCTGGATCGAGATCGCCTGTGCCTCGCCGGCCCGGATGTTCGGCCTCTACCCGAAGAAGGGCACCATCACGCCGGGCGCCGACGCCGACATCGTCGTCTACGACCCGGAGGCCATCCACGTCCTGTCGGCCGAGACCCACCACATGAACGTCGACTACTCGGCGTACGAGGGGAGGACGGTGCGGGGCCGGGTCGAGACCGTCCTGTCGCGCGGGGAACCGGTGGTGGACCGGCAGCGGTACGTGGGCCGCGCGGGGCACGGGATGTTCCTGCCGCGTGGCCTCAGCCAGTACCCGGGCTGAGCGGGGCGAGGCCGGCCGGCCCCGCCGCGGCGTGCACGGCGAGGTGCCGGGGTGATCGAACCGGGTCGCCGTCAGGGCCTCGCGCGTCATGCGCGTCGTGCGCGGGAGAACCGGCTCCCGCCGCCGGGCGTCCGGGCCGGGAGGAATCAGGATCTTCCTCGACGGCGACCGCGTCAGGGACGGGTCAGACAGGGGGACAGGTGGCGGGCTGTGGGGGTACTGGTGCCGGCCACCTCCTCCGGGGTGCCCGTGGCGATGATGCGACCGCCCTCGTGGCCTGCTCCGGGGCCCAGGTCGATGAGGTGGTCGGCCGCGGCGATCGTGCGCAGGTCGTGCTCCACGACGACGACCGTGTTGCCCGCGTCCACCAGCCTCTGGAGTTGGGCGACCAGGCGGTCCACGTCCGCGGGATGCAGGCCCGAGGTGGGCTCGTCCAGGAGGTAGAGGGTGTGGCCCTTGGGGGCGCGGTGCAACTCGCTGACCAACTTGATGCGTTGGGCCTCACCGCCCGAGAGCGTCGTCGCGGACTGGCCCAGGGTCAGGTAGCCCAAGCCGATGTCCTTGAGGAGGGTGAGGATCCGGGCCGCGGGGGGCAGGTCGGCGAAGAACGCCTCCGCCTCCTCGACCGTCAGGGACAGGACGTCCGCGATCGTCCTGCCCTTCACCGTCACCGTGAGGGTGTCGGGGTTGTACCGGCCCCCTTCGCAGACGGGACAGGGTGCGGTCTCCGTGGGCAGGAACAGCATTTCGATGCTCACCACGCCGTCGCCCAGGCAGGCCGGGCAACGGCCCGCGGCCAGATTGAAGGAGAAGCGGCTCGCCGTGAAGCGGCGCTTCTTCGCTTCCGGCTGGGCGGCGTACAGCTTGCGGACGCTGTCGAAGAGGCCGGTGTAGGTCGCGAGATTCGAGCGGGGTGTGCGGCCGATCGGCTTCTGGTCGACGGAGACCAGGCGGTCGATCTGGTCCAGGCCGCTTGCCTCGGCCACCGTGACAAGGTCCTCGTCGGGTGCCCAGGCGCCGTCGTCGTCCGGTTCTGTCGGGCCCGCCGCCCCGCGGCCGAGGTCGCTGACGTCCCCCTCCTCGTCGGCCGCGGGGGCCACCCGCAGGTGGGTGCGCAAGGTGTCCGCCAGGGCCCGCTCCACCAGGGTCGATTTCCCCGAGCCCGACACCCCGGTCACCGCCGTCAGCACACCCGACGGGAAGCGCGCGTCGACCCCCCGCAGGTTGTGGCCCGTCACCCCGCGCAGCTCCAGCCAACCCCGCGCGGTGCGGGTCACCGCAGGGCCGGGGGCCTTCGGGGCGTGGGCGACCAGATAGCGGGCCGTCACCGAGTCCTCGGCCGTGGTGATGTCCCGGGCGGGCCCGTTGTAGAGGACCTCGCCCCCGTAGCGGCCCGCTCCCGGCCCCAGGTCCACGATCCAGTCCGCCGCCTCGATCACCTGCGGATTGTGCTCGACCACGTACACGCTGTTGCCGGCCGCGCGCAGCCGCTCCAGCGCCGTCAGCAGCGTGACGGTGTCCGCCGGGTGCAGTCCCGCGGACGGCTCGTCCAGGACGTACAGGACGCCGAAGAGGCCGCTGCGCATCTGCGTCGCCAGGTGCAGGCGCTGCAGCTCACCGCCCGAGAGGGTGGCGGTGGTGCGGCCCACCGAGAGGTATCCCAGGCCCAGGTCGATCAGGTTGCCCAGGTGGGAGAGCAGGCCGCCGATCAGGGCTTCGGCGGCCTGGCGGCGGGCGGTGGGCAGGGCGTGGGTGCGGGGGTCGGTGCGGGCCGACTCCAGGAACTGCGCCAGGCGGGACAGGGGGAGCGCGTTGGCCTCCGCGATGTTCGCCCCCGCGATCGTCACGGCGAGGGCCTCGGGGTTGAGCCGGCGGCCCTGGCAGGTCGGGCAGAGCTCGTCGCTGAGGAACGCCGCCGCCTTCGCGCGCATCGCCGCCGACTTGGTGGTGCCGAACGCGTGGAGAACCCAGGCGCGAGGACTGGTGTACGTGCCCATGTACGAGCCGTCGTAGCCCTCACCCCGGTCCGGGCGCACCTCCACCGTCGGGTGCTCGTCCGTCAGCAGCAGCCAGTCCCGTGTCGCCCGGGGGAGCTTGCGGAACGGCATGTCGACATCGATGCCGAGGGTGGCGAGGATGTCGCGGTAGTTGCCCCTGGCCCAGCCGTTCGGCCAGGCGGCGATGGCGCCGTCGCGGATGGACCGGTCCTCGTCGGCCACCAGCGTCGACTCGTCCACCACGTGCAGTCGGCCCAGGCCGTGGCAGGTCCGGCAGGCGCCGACGGCGGTGTTCGGGGAGAACGCGTCGGAGTCCAGCGGGGCGGCGTCGCGGGGGAAGGTGCCGGCCAGTTCCTCCGGGCCCCGGCCGGCGGGGTACGTACCGGCGCGGGAGTACAGCATCCGCAGCACGTTGGAGACGCGGGAGACCGTGCCGACGGTGGAGCGGGAGCTGGCGCCGCCGTACGTCTGGCGCAGCGCCACCGCCGGGGGCAGCCCGGAGATCTCCCCGACACGGGGTGCGGAGCCCTGGTCGATGAGGCGGCGGGCGTAGGGGGAGATCGACTCCAGATAGCGTTGCTGCGAGGCGGAGAAGATCGTCCCGAAGGCCAAGGAGGACTTCCCCGAACCGGAAACACCGGTGAAGGCGACGAGCCGGTCGCGGGGGATGTCGACGTCGACGCCGCGCAGATTGTGCTCGGCGGCGTCCCGGACGCACACCATCGCGTCATCTCGGGGCTGCGAGTCGCCGCGTGCGACGATCCTCACGTCAGTGGCACGCATGATCCGAGCGTAGGCGGCATCGGGGGATTCGGCCTTTCGGGCCCGTGGGCTCGCGCGGTCCGCCGGCCTCGGCCTGTACGGAGTGGGCACGGAGATACGGGGTGGAGTGCCCGCCGGGAGCGCGGCGGTACCCGGGCGCCGGGGCATCCCGGGAAGCCGCGCGGCCCGGTACCGCTGAGCGGGCGTCGCCGTAGCGCCTTCGACCGCCATACGTGCGCGCCCGGATCGACGTACTCCTGGCCGGTTCGGGTGGTGCGGGCACTCCGGGGGTGAGCCGGGGCGTGTCCGGGCCGCCCGGTGGTCTTCCCCCCGCCCGGGAAGTGCTCCAGGATGGTGCCCCCTCGCACGACGCGCGATCGGGGTGCGGCGGGACGCGGGCCGACGCGCCCCGCTGTGGAAGGATTTCCGGGAGCGCGCCACGCGGGGACCGGTGTCCGCGAGGCGGTGCCGACGCGCGTGAGCCCCAGGACAGAGGAGACCCCGTCATGGACTTCGGACTCGTCCTCCAGACCGACCCGCCCGCCTCGGCCGTGGTCGGCCTGATGCGCCGTGCGGAACGCAACGGGTTCCGCTACGGCTGGACCTTCGACTCGGCGGTGCTCTGGCAGGAGCCGTTCGTCATCTACAGCCGCATCCTGGAACACACGGAGAAGATGACCGTGGGCCCGATGGTCACCAATCCGGGCACCCGCACCTGGGAGGTCACCGCCTCCACCTTCGCCACCCTGAACGACATGTACGGCAACCGCACCGTCTGCGGCATCGGGCGCGGCGACTCCGCGATGCGCGTCGCGGGCCGCCCGCCCAACACGCTGGCCCGCCTCGGGGAGGCCATCGACGTCATCCGGGACCTCGCGGAGGGCCGGGAGGCCCTGGTCGGCGGGCAGCCGGTACGGATTCCCTGGGTGAAGGACGGGCGGCTGCCGGTGTGGATGGCGGCGTACGGCCCCAAAGCCCTGGCGCTGGCAGGGCAGAAGGCCGATGGCTTCATCCTCCAGCTCGCGGACCCGTTCCTGGCCGAGTGGATGATCAAGGCGGTACGGGACGCGGCGGCGGACGCCGGCCGGGACCCGGACTCCGTCACCATCTGCGTCGCCGCCCCCGCCTACGTCGGGGACGACCTCGACCACGCGCGGGAGCAGTGCCGCTGGTTCGGCGGGATGGTCGGCAACCACGTGGCCGACCTGGTCGCCCGCTACGGCGAGCACTCCGGCCTGGTGCCCGAGGCGCTGACGGCGTACATCGCCGGACGCTCCGGCTACGACTACAGCCACCACGGGCGCACCGGCAATCCGGACACGGCGTTCGTCCCGGACGAGATCGTCGACCGGTTCTGCCTGCTCGGTCCCGTCGAGGCGCACATCGAGAAGCTACGGGCGCTGCGGGAGATGGGCGTCGACCAGTTCGCGCTGTACAACATGCACGACGCGCGGGAGGCGACCATCGACGCCTACGGGGCCGGGGTCATCCCGGCCCTGAGCGACTGATCCGTCCGGGGCCGCCTCGGTTCCCGCCGTCCGGGTCACCCCTTCACCCCGCGGCCGCCGATCACACGGGCGGGCCGCCGCGCCCCAGCAGGGCGGTGACGTCCACCGTCTCGTCCGGAGACGGAGTGGCTGTCGGAACCGGCCGGTCGAAACCGGAGAGGGTCACCGTCCCGCGCTCGTCGGCGTTCCGCACGGTGATCCGCACCGGGTACGGCGTGCCCTCGGCGGCCACGTGGACGGTCACCCGCTCGCCGCCCTCCACCCGCGTGACAGGGACGGTGGGAACGCCGTTCACGTCGGTCTTCCTCCCCTTCGTCAGCGTGCCCCGCTCCGTGGCGCCGGCGTTGTCCGCGATCAGTCCGCGGAAGGTGTCGAGATCGCAGGCATCGGTGACTCCCATCAGCCGGGGGTCGTCGGCCGACGCCTTCATGGAGCGGCCGTCGAGGATCGCGTGGAACGTGGACCCGCCGACCGGCACGTGTTCCTTCCAGAACGCGGCGTCCGGCTTCAGCCAGACGTCGTCACCGCGCTTCACGATCTCCACCGAGCCGTCGTCGCCCTGGTCGATTTCGCCCGCGCAGTTCCCCGCACGGTCCAGTGCCAGGTCCACGCTCATGGACCGGCCGCTCCCGTCGACACTGCCCCGCGCGCTCAACCGCAAGGACTTCACGTCGAGCAGGGCATCGCGTGAGCGTTCGACGATCTCCCGCGCGCTCAGCGCGTCGATGTCGTCGTCAGCCCGCGCGAGCGTGCCACTCGTCACGGTGAGAGTGACGGCCGCCACGCCCGCGGCCGCCCGCGTGGCCCACCGGTGTCCGCTCACGTCGCCTCCTCGGAAAGGCCCCGGTCAGGGGCTCAGATTCCGTGACCGGCATGTTCGAGCGTACGCCGGGAGCGGGGACACCGCCCGGTGCGCGTACGGAGAGTGAAGCTCGGCGCTGATTTCGGCCACGCTGCGCGGGCAGAGCTGCCGTGGTCCCGCCCCGGGGCCACCGGCATACGCACCATGAGGGAGAACCGTCATGAACCTGTTCACGGGGACGAGGAGCGAGGGCCGCACGGCTGCGGGGGACCGCTCCCGGTCCGCCCTGCGGGCGCTCGCCGCCGCGGCGACGGCGGTCGCGCTGGCGGTCCCGGTCACCGCCGCGACCGCGACCGCCGCCCCGGCCGCGATTCCGCCCGGCCTCTCCTGCGAGACCGGCAAGCACGCCATCGACGACTACACGGGCTTCGCCCTCTGCCGCAACAACGGCAGCCGGACGCAGGTCTTCTGGGTCCATCTCGTCTGCGGTTGGTCGCCGGACGTCGACGGCGACCGCGTCACGCTCCGGCCCGGCGAGTCCGGCCAGTCCACCGCCCACTGCGGAAGCCTCGGCACCGGGATCGGCGAGATCCATGTCCGCCCGTGACGCCGGAGCCGTGAGTACCTCGTAGAGCCGTGCCGTACCCACCGGCCGTATGCGCAACGGCCGGTGGGTGCCCAGCGGTTGAGCGTGCCGCCTCCTCTCGTTACCCTCCAGTAAGTACGTGGGGGTGCAGCCGGGACGACCGGCCGGCCCCGCGACCCGAGGGAGGCGGCACGCCCATGTCCTCAGCGGAGCCCACCGAAGCGGACCCCACCGCGACCGGGCCGGCCGGGAAGCCCGGTCCACCGGGCACGCCGGTACGGGACCCCGGCCGCGTTCCGTGCCGCGCCGCCCCCGTCCCGCCGCCGCTGCCCGGACTCGCGGAGAGCGCCCGCCGGCTCGCCGGGGGGTCCACCACCTCCACCGCCCTGGTGGCCGACGCCCTCGCCCGTATCGAGGCCACCCAGCCCACCCTCAACGCCTTCCGCCACCTGCGCGCCGAAGCCGCCCTGGCCGAGGCGGCCGAGGCCGATCGCAGGCTCGCGGCAGGGGAGCGGCTGCCGCTCCTCGGCGTACCGGTCGCCGTCAAGGACGACACCGATGTGGCGGGCCTGCCCACCCACTTCGGCTGCGACGGGGAACGGCCCCCGGTCACCGCCGACAGCGAGGCCGTCCGCCGGCTGCGCGCCGCCGGAGCCGTCGTCGTCGGCAAGACCAACTCCTGCGAACTCGGGCAGTGGCCCTTCACCGAAGGGCCCGGCTTCGGAGCCACCCGCAACCCGTGGAACACCGCGCACACACCGGGCGGCTCCTCGGGCGGATCGGCCGCAGCCGTCGCCGCCGGGCTCGTCCCCGCCGCCCTCGGCTCGGACGGCGCCGGTTCCGTCCGCATCCCCGCCGCCTGGACCCATCTCGTCGGCATCAAGCCGCAGCGCGGGCGGATCTCGGTCCACCCGCACAGCGACGCCTTCCAGGGCCTGACGGTGAACGGGCCCCTCGCCCGTACGGTCGCGGACGCCGCGCTGCTGCTGGACGCCGCCGCCGGGGCGCACCCCGAGGACTTCCACCGGCCTCCCGCCGTCCGTGCCGCCGAGGCCGCCCGCCGCGAGCCCGGCCGGCTGCGCATCGCCCTCGCCTGGCGGCCCCCGCTCACCCTCACCGGCGCGGGCCCCGACCCCGAGGTGCGCCGGGCGGTCACCGCGCTCGCCGAGACCCTGGCCCGGCTCGGCCACCACGTCGAGGAGGCCCGCCCCCGATACGGGCTGATCGGTCTCTCCTTCGTGCCGCGCGCCACCGCGGGCATCGCCGAGTTCGCCGCACGCCACCCCGAACCGGCGCTGCTCGACCCGCGCACCCGCAGCGCCCTGCGGACCGGCACCCGGCTCGGTGGTCGGGCGGTGCGGGCCGCCCGCGCCCGCGAGGTGCGCCAGCACCGCCGGATCGGGGCCCTCTTCGACGCCTCCGGGTTCGACGTGCTCCTCACCCCCACCACGGCGGCCCCACCGCCGCGGATCGGCAGGTTCGACGACCTCGGCGCCTGGCGCACCGACCTCGCGATGACCGCCGCCTGTCCGTACGCCTGGCCGTGGAACGTCCTCGGCTGGCCCGGCGTGAACGTCCCGGCCGGTTTCACCCGCTCCGGCCTCCCCGTCGGCGCCCAGCTGCTGGGGCCCTCCCGCGCCGAGGAACGCCTGATCGCGCTCGCCGCCCAGCTGGAGGACGACCTGCGCTGGTACGAGCACCGGCCGCCGATCACGTAACCCTGTGTGGTCGTGCCGTCACAGGCCCCCGTGCGGAGCGTGAAGCCGTGCGGGGGTCTTGTGGAGCCCGGCACGCCGAAGAGATATCTTGATGTCAAGCAATGTTGCAGACGTGGAGCGGAGCACCCGGTGACTGACTCGACCATCATCTATACGCACACCGACGAGGCCCCTGCCCTGGCGACCTACTCGTTCCTGCCCGTCGTCGAGGCCTACGCCTCGACCGCAGGCGTCACGGTCGAGCGCCGTGACATCTCCCTCGCGGGCCGGATCATCGCCAGCTTCCCGGAGCACCTCAAGGCCGAGCAGCGTATCGATGACGCACTCGCCGAGCTGGGCGAGCTGGCCAGGACGCCCGGCGCGAACATCATCAAGCTGCCGAACATCTCGGCGTCGATCCCGCAGCTCAAGGCCGCCATCGCCGAGCTCCAGGGACAGGGCTACGCGCTTCCGGACTACCCGGACGACCCGCGGACCGACGAGGACAAGGACGTCCGCGCCCGGTACGACAAGGTCAAGGGCAGCGCCGTGAACCCGGTGCTGCGCGAGGGCAACTCCGACCGCCGCGCCCCCGCCTCCGTCAAGAACTACGCCAAGGCCCACCCGCACCGCATGGGCGCCTGGACGGCCGACTCGAAGACGAACGTCGCCACCATGGGCGTCGACGACTTCCGCTCCACCGAGAAGTCCGCGGTCATCGCCGAGGACGGCACCCTCCGCATCGAGCTGCACGGCGACGACGGCACCACCACCGTGCTCCGCGACTCCGTACCCGTCCTCAAGGGCGAGGTCGTCGACGCGGCCGTCATGCGCGTCGCCGCGCTGCGCGAGTTCTTCACCGCGCAGGTCGCCCGCGCCAAGGCCGAGGGTGTGCTGTTCTCCGTGCACCTCAAGGCCACCATGATGAAGGTCTCCGACCCGATCATCTTCGGCCACGCGGTCCGCGCCTTCTTCCCGAACACCTTCGCCAAGTACGGCGACCAGCTCGCCGCCGCCGGCCTCACCCCCAACGACGGCCTGGGCGGCATCCTCAAGGGCCTCGACTCGCTGCCGGACGTCGGCGCCGAGATCCAGGCGTCCTTCGAGGCCGAGCTGGCCGAGGGCCCGGCCCTCGCCATGGTCGACTCCGACAAGGGCATCACCAACCTGCACGTCCCCAGCGACGTCATCGTCGACGCCTCCATGCCCGCCATGATCCGCACCTCGGGTCACATGTGGGGCCCGGACGGCAACGAGGCCGACACCATCGCCGTCCTCCCGGACAGCAGCTACGCCGGTGTCTACCAGGTCGTCATCGACGACTGCCGCGCCAACGGCGCCTTCGACCCGGCCACCATGGGCTCGGTGCCCAACGTCGGTCTGATGGCGCAGAAGGCCGAGGAGTACGGCAGCCACGACAAGACCTTCGAGATCCCCGCCACCGGCACCGTGCGCGTCGTCGACGCGAGCGGCGCGGTCGTGCTGGAGCAGGCCGTCGGCGCCGGCGACATCTTCCGGATGTGCCAGACCAAGGACGCGCCGATCCAGGACTGGGTCAAGCTCGCCGTCACCCGTGCCCGCGCCACCGGCAACCCGGCCGTCTTCTGGCTGGACGAGACCCGCGCGCACGACGCCAACCTGATCGCCAAGGTGAAGACGTACCTCGCCGACCACGACACCGACGGCCTGGACATCACCGTCAAGTCCCCGGTCGAGGCCACCGCCTTCTCCCTGGAGCGCATCCGCCGCGGCGAGGACACCATCTCCGTCACCGGCAACGTGCTGCGCGACTACCTCACGGACCTCTTCCCGATCCTGGAGCTCGGCACCAGCGCGAAGATGCTCTCCGTCGTCCCGCTGATGAACGGCGGCGGCCTCTTCGAGACCGGCGCGGGCGGCTCGGCCCCCAAGCACGTCCAGCAGCTCGTCAAGGAGAACTACCTCCGCTGGGACAGCCTGGGCGAGTTCCTGGCCCTCGCGGTCAGCTTCGAGCACCTGGCCACCACCACGGACAACGCGCGGGCCCAGGTCCTCGCGGACACCCTGGACCGGGCGACGGGCACCTTCCTCAACGAGGACAAGTCCCCGAGCCGCCGCCTCGGCGGCATCGACAACCGCGGCAGCCACTTCTACCTGGCCCTCTACTGGGCGCAGGAGCTGGCGCGGCAGACCGACGACGCCAAGCTCGCCGAGGCGTTCGCGCCGCTCGCCAAGACGCTGGCCGAGCAGGAGGAGACCATCGTCGCCGAGCTGATCGCGGTGCAGGGCTCCCCGGCCGAGATCGGCGGCTACTACCAGCCCGACCCGGCCAAGGCCGCCGAGATCATGCGCCCGTCCGCCACGTTCAACCGGGCGATCGCGTCCCTCGCCTGACGTGAGGTGAGGCGGACACGTCCGCCTCTCGCCCCACCTGCCCCGCCCCGGCCGGCCCCGCGCCCGCCGGGGCGGGGTGCGTCCGGGGCCCGTACGGGTGAGCAGGGCAATCCGCGGGCCCCACGGTTCCGAATGAGGACCGTGAGGATCGAACGGACAGCCCTGACCCGCAACGCTCTCGCCGCCCTGAGCGGACTCCTCGCGGGGTTCGCCGCCCTGGCCGTCGCCGAACTCGTCTCGGCGGCCGTCAGGCCCGAGGCGGGCCCCCTGACAGCGGTCGGCGGGGCGGCCATCGACCGGACGCCCGTCCAGGTGAAGGACTGGGCGATCCGCACCTTCGGAGAGAACGACAAGGCCGTCCTCCAACTCGGCATCGTCGCCACGCTCGCCCTCCTCGCCGTCGCCATCGGCCTGCTGGCCCTGCGCCACCGGCGCACCGGCTCCCTCGCCGTCCTGGTCTTCGGCGTGGTCGGCACGGCCGCCGCCGTCAGCCGCCCGGACTCCACGGGCCTCGTGGACGGGTTGCCGTCGCTGGTGGGCGCGGTCGCCGGGGCCGTCCTGCTGTACGTCCTCGCCGGCAGGCTCACGACCCCGCGCAGGGGCCCCACCGGGTCGCCGGACGAGGAGAGCGGCTGGGACCGGCGCGGGTTCCTGGTCGCCGCCACCGCCGCGGCCGCCGCCTCCACGGCGGCGGGGGCCGTCGGCCGGACGCTCAACGGGCGCAGCGCCCGGGACGCCGTCGCCTCCCGCGACGCCGTACGGCTGCCCGCCCCGGCCTCGCCCGCCGAGCCGATCCCGGCGGGCGCGCGGCCGAGGGTGCCAGGTCTCGCCCCGTTCACCACCCCCGGCAAGACGTTCTACCGGGTGGACACCGCGCTCGTGGTCCCCAAGGTCGACGCGACCACCTGGCGGCTGCGCATCCACGGCAAGGGCGTGCGCCGGGACCTGGAGTTCACCTACCAGGACCTGTTGTCCCGCCCTCTGATCGAACGCGAGATCACCCTGTGCTGCGTCTCCAACGAGGTCGGCGGCCCTTACATCGGCCACGCCCGGTGGATCGGCGTCCGCCTCGCGGGCCTCCTCAAGGAGGCAGGTGTGAAGCCGCCGTCCCGGGGCGGCCGGGCGGACCAGATCATCGCCCGCTCGGTGGACGGCATGACGCTCGGCACCCCTGTCGAGGACGTCATGGACGGGCGGGACGCGCTGCTGGCCCTCGGCATGAACGGCGAACCGCTGCCCTTCGTCCACGGGTTCCCCGTCCGCATGCTCGTGCCCGGTCTGTACGGGTACGTCTCGGCCTGCAAGTGGATCGAGGACATCGAGCTGACCACCTTCGCCGCCTACGACGCGTACTGGGTGAAGCGGTCGTGGGGCGCGGGAGGCCCCCGTCAAGACCCAGTCCCGCATCGACACCCCCAAGCCCTTCGCCCGCCCGGAGGCCGGTACGGTCATGGTCGCCGGAGTGGCCTGGGCCCAGTACCGGGGCATCGAGAAGGTCGAGATCCGGGTGGACGACGGCCCCTGGCGGCCGGCGCAACTGGCCGACCGGGCCACCGTCGACACCTGGCGTCAGTGGTCCTACCCGTGGAAGGCGGCCCCCGGCAGCCACACGCTCACCGTCCGCGCCACGGACGGGACGGGCGAGACACAGACCGAGAAGCGCACCGGGACCGTCCCGGACGGGGCGAGCGGATGGCACTCCGTGGTCGTCACCGTCGACTGATCCGGGACGCGCCGGACGCCGGGTACGCCCCGCACCGCACGCACAGTCCGGGCGGCACGCACGGTCGCCACCTGGTCCCGGCTCAACTCCCGTGCGGCGGAGGCGAGATCGGACGGCGTGCCGTCGGCCGGGCGGCGGCCCCGCCCGAGCGGTACCTGACCGCGCCCGCGCAGCAGGTCGAAGAGTCCCTCCGGGTACGCGGCGAGGTCCCCGGCGGGACCGCCGGAGTGCGGGGCCCGGTCGCCCGGCCGGGGCGCCACACCGTCGCCGCCCGACGCCCCGGCCGCCTCCGCCTGCCGCGCGGCGGTCAGCCCTCCGCGGGCGCCGGAGGCCGGGTCATCGCCCACCGGATCGTTCCGGTCAGGGCCTTCCCGGCGGGCCGTACGCAGATCTCCTCGACCCCCGGAACCCGAGGCAGCCGCAGCTGCTTCCTGGCCCACGGCGGCAGTGTGGACACGGCGTTGGCGGCGAGCACCGCGTACGGGGGACGGGCCGGCCAGGGCAGCGGCGGGCGCGACAGGATGAAGCGGGCTGCGTCCAGCGCCTCACGGGCCGCGCGCAGCTCCGGCCGGTAGGCGGCGATCCGGGCGGCCAGCTTCGCGCGATCGTGCGGCGGGTCGGGGACGCCGAGCGCGTGGGCGACCGTCGCCATGTCGTGGATGTAGCCGTCGCACCCCGCACCGTCCAACGGCCGTGCCCCGTACCGCTGATGGGCGCGCAGGAAACTGTCCACCTCCGCGACGTGCACCCAGCACAGCAGGTGCGGGTCGGCCGCGTGGTACGGCTCACCGGAGGACGAGAACCCGCGGACCCCCTCGTGCACGGCCCGTACCCGGTCCACCGCCTCCCGCGCGTGGTCGGCCGTGCCGGAGGTGGTGACGGCCAGGAACGTGCTGGTCCGCTGGAGCCGCCCCCACGGATCGCTCCGGAACCCCGAGTGGCCCGCGACGGCCGCCATGGCGAGGGGGTGCAGCGACTGGAGGAGCAGGGCCCGCAGCCCTCCGATGAACATGGACGCGTCCCCGTGGACCCGGCGCACCGGCCGGTCCGGGCCGAACCACCGGGGGCCGGGGGTGTCGTGGATACGGGCCCGGTTCTCCGGCCCGGAAGGCCCCGCCACCCGCGCGAACAGGATTCTCCCGAGCCGTTCCCGCAGTCCTGAGCCCGCCGCCTCGACCATGTGTCCCAGTATGCTGGGGGGCCGCCGCACGGGCCCGGCCTCCGACAGCTCCTATGGCACCCGCGCCGTCCACTCCGGCGTCGTGAACTTCGTCCGTACCAGCTCCTCGGCGCGTGCCAGCTCCGCCGGCGTCACGCTGCCGGCCGTCAGCCCGTGCCGCCGACGGAACGAGTCGATCATGCGCTCGATCACGGTCCGGCGGGGCAGTCCGGTCTGCCGCCGCAGCGGATCGACGCGCTTCTTCGCCGACGGGGTGCCCTTGTCCGACATCTTCTCCTTGCCGATGCGGAGGACCTCCAGCATCTTGTCGGCGTCGATGTCGTACGCCATCGTCACGTGGTGCAGGACGGCCCCCGGCCCGCCGTCCGGCCCCACCACCCGCTTCTGGGCCGCCCCGGCGATCTTGCCGACCTCGGTGGCGATGTCGTTGAGCGGCTGGTACCACGCCTTGATGCCCATGTCAGCGAGGGCTTCCAGGACCCAGTCGTCCAGGTAGGCGTAACTGTCGGCGAACGACAGCCCGGAGACCAGGGACTGGGGGACGGCCAGCGAGTAGGTGATGGTGGAGCTGGGCTCCGCGAACATCGCGCCGCCGCCGGAGATACGGCGTACGACATCCACGCCGTGCCGCTCGACGCCCGCCGGGTCCACCTCGTTGCGCAGCGACTGGAAGCTGCCGATGATCACGGCGGGGGAGTCCCACTCCCAGACCCGCAGCGTCGGCGGCCGCAGCCCCGCCGCGACCTCGGCGGTGATCACCTCGTCGAGCGCCATGTGCAGCGCGGGCGACTGCGGGGCGTCGTGGATCAGCTGCCAGTCGTGGTCGCTCCACTCCGTGGCCTGCGTGAGCGCCCGGCGTACGGCGACGGCCACGCCCTCCGCGCTCAGCCCGAGCATCACCGTCGAGTCGGGCAGTGCCGCCTCGATCCGGGCCGCGAGCCCGGCCGTGTCGGTGGTGGCCGGTGCGCCCCCTCCAGCCCCGCGTCGATGGCGAGGATCGCCTCGTCGGGTTCGAGGAAGAAGTCCCCGGCGACGCGGACGTTCCGCAGCGCCCCGCCCTCCACGTCCAGGTCCACCACGACCAGCTTGCCGCCGGGAACCTTGTACTCACCGTGCACCGCGCCGCCTCCAGTTCCTGGGTCCGTTGCGAGGTCCCGGCTCTCCGGACGAGCCGGACACCCACGGGTACAACGCCCATCAGTGTACGGATCATCCCCGGCCCGCCGTTTCCGGAAGGCCGCGGAGCGGCACCCCGCGTCGGCCGCCGACGACACCGACGACGCCGAAACGTTCGCACGGGTCATCGCCCTGTACGGCCCCTCCCTGCTCCACCGCCGCTATCCGCAGCTCGCCCCGCCCTCGCCCCGCACGGCCCTCATGGAAGCACCCGCACGTCGGGGCCCGGCGGCGGTCCGTGGGCCGGCGACGACGGGGGGTGCGGGGCGAGCTGCGGCGACCGACCGGCGGACGGCGGCACGTACCGTCCGCCCCGCCCCTCCGTCCCCGGACACCACGTGCGGCGTCGCTGCGGGCTGCCCGCCCTGGCATGATCGGCCGGCATGAGCGAAGCGCCCCGCCACATCCTCGTCATCGGCATGGGGGCCGGCGACCCCGACCATCTGACCCTCGCCGCGGTGAAGGCCATCCGCCGGGCCGACGTCTTCTTCGTCCTGGGCAAAGGCGCGGAGAAGGACGCGCTGACCCGGCTGCGGCGGGACGTCCTCGACGAACACCTCCCCGGCCCCTACCGCGTCGTCGAGGCCGAGGACCCGTGGCGGGACCGCACCCAGCGGGACGGCGGCCGTTACGCCTCGGCGGTGCAGGACTGGCGGCGCCGCCGGGCCGACATCTGCGAGGGCCTGATCGCCGACGAGCTGGCGCCGGGGCGGACCGGCGCCTTCCTGGTGTGGGGCGACCCGTCCCTGTACGACAGCACGCTCGCGATCCTGGACGACATCCGCGGGCGGGGAACGGTCGCCTTCGACCACGAGGTGATCCCCGGCGTCAGCAGCGTCTC
The DNA here is from genome assembly GCF_030817475.1 of Streptomyces sp. V2I9. Taxonomy (NCBI): domain Bacteria; kingdom Bacillati; phylum Actinomycetota; class Actinomycetes; order Kitasatosporales; family Streptomycetaceae; genus Streptomyces; species Streptomyces sp. V2I9. Next base: position 6,085,576 of record NZ_JAUSZJ010000002.1, read on the forward strand.
GGCCCTCGCCGCCCGGCACCGCGTGACCCTGAACCGGGTCGGCCGCCCCCTCCACATCACCCCCGGCCGACGGCTCGCCCGGGGGTACCCCGACGACTGCGACCTCGTCGTGATGCTCGACGGCCACGAGACCTTCACCCACCTGGTGGGCGAGGGGTGGTGGATCCACTGGGGCGCCTACGTCGGGACCCCGGACGAGATCCTCGTCTCCGGGCCGCTCGACGAGGTGGCGGGCCGGATCAGCCGGCTGCGCGCGGAAGCCCGCGAACGGCACGGCTGGATCATGGACACCTATCTGCTGCGGCAGGGCCCCGCCGGAGCGGACGGGGAGGGCCGCCCGGCGGAAGGCGCGGACGGCCCGGCGGACGGTCCGCCCGGCTGACCGGACCCGGTCAGCGGCGGGACTCGTGCTCCCTGATGACGCCGAGACCGTGGCCGAGGCTCGGGCACTCGGCCGTCAGGTCGTCGCCGCGCACCAGGTAGTCGTGGACTCTGCCGTCCGTCGGCCGCTCGACCGCTCGGTACTGCGTGCCGTTCACGGTGATCGTCCAGTCGTCGCCGTCCTGGGCCCACCCGACTGTCTTCTTCATAGGGCGTTTTCCGTTTCTCGAATCGGCCTGCCGTGGGTCGGCGGCCGTGTAGTGGCAAGAAGAACGGCTTGTGACGCTCTGCGGTTCCGCAGTCCCTACGCCATTCGGTTACATCTGGGTCACTGTCATGTCCAGCCGATCGCGGCGAGTTGACCAGGGGTCAGCATCCGGCTGACGGACATCCGCCTGGACGGGGAACGCGGAGAATCCTTGTCCGTTCCCCACCGCCCGCGGGGTGGACACCTGAACAACGGCGAACGTCTCGGCGGGGCGGCCGGTGCGGCGGGTCCGTCCTGTCGCCCGGACCGGGCGTCGCCGGAGGGAACCCGGTGGGGACCTCGCCCGACCACGTCGTCACCGCACCGGGCGGGGCGCCGCGCCGTGCCGGGCGGCGGAGGCGGGACCCGCCAACTCGGCTGCCGGGTAAGCGAAGTAGCCTCCATGACTCGGCGGGTCGCTCGTCACCGACACCGCAATAGTTAGGTTAGCCTAACCAGCAAATCCCCGGCGGCGGATCGTTCCGCCTCCGGGGTCGCCCCGCGCGCCGAACCCGCATCCGTACGCCCGCACGACGACCGAAGGTCTTCACCATGCCGCCTGCTTCGCTCCCGCTCCCCGGTGCGCCCTCCGCGGAGCGTGGGGAGTGAGCGCCGGTACGCCGTCGGTCCCCGGCGCGGAAAGCGTACGGGGACGTCTCGTCGCGGGCGGTGCGCACGGGCCGGAGAGCCTGCGGTCCCTCACCGCCATCGTCCTGGACGCGCTGGAGGGCGCCGCCTCGGCGCGGGGCGGGCCGCTGCCCTCCGGAGGGCCCGAGGCCGTGGCCCGGAGCACCCGCGCCCTCTGCGCCCCGGTCCTGCCCGAGGAGGGTGTCGGCCCCGAAGCCGCGCTCGCGGACGTGGTCCGCGCGGTCGCCGAGGGGGCCGCCGACCCGGCCGATCCCGCCTGCGTCGCCCACCTGCACTGCCCGCCGCTCGCCGTGGCCGTCGCGGCGGACCTGGCCGGGGCGGCCCTCAACCCCTCCCTGGACTCCTGGGACCAGGCACCCGCCGCCGGGGTGATCGAGGAGCTGACCACGGCCGCACTGGCCCGGCTCGTCCACCCCGCCGCCCCCGCCCCGGACGCGCTCATCACCAGCGGCGGCACCGAGTCCAACCTGGTGGCCCTGCTCCTCGCCCGCGAACGTGCGGCCCCCGGCGCCCTCCGGGTGGTGACCGGCGCCAACGCCCACCACAGCGTCCACCGCGCCGCCTGGATGCTCGGCCTGCCCGCCCCGGCCATCGTCGCCTGCCGCGACGGCCGGATCGACCCGGCCGCCCTCGACCGCGCTCTGTCCGGCCTCGCCGGAGCACCGCTGCTGGTCGTCGCCACCGCCGGGACCACCGACGAGGGACGCATCGACCCGCTCCCGGAGATCGCCCGGATCGCCGGACAGCGCGGGGCCCGGCTCCACGTGGATGCCGCGTACGGCGGTCCGCTGCTGTTCAGCGATCGGCTGGCCCCGCAGCTGGCGGGACTGGAGCGCGCCGACTCCGTCACCTTCGACCTGCACAAACTCGGCTGGCAGCCGGTCGCCGCCGGGGTGCTGGCCGTCGCGGACGCCGCGACGCTCGCACCGCTGGCCCTGCGCGCCGACTACCTCAACGCCGACGACGACACCGAGGCCGGACTCCCGGACCTGCTGGGCCGCTCGATCCGCACCACCCGACGCCCCGACGCCCTGAAGATGGCCGTCACCTTCCGGGCGCTCGGACGCCGGGGACTCGGCGCCCTGGTGGAGCACTGCGTACGTACGGCCCACGAATTCGGCCGGGCGATCGACGAACGCCCCGCGTTGCGCCGCCGCCCCGGCGACATCGGGATCAGCACCGTCCTGTTCCGCCCCGCCGTGGCCGACGCACTGTCCGACGAGGCAGGAGACGCCGTGGTCGCCGCCGTCCGCCGCGCCCTCCTCACCGAGGGACGCGCCGTCCTCGGCCGCGCCCGCGCGGAGGACGGGGACGGCCGTAGCCGACTGTGGCTGAAGGCCACCCTGCTGCACCCGACCGCCGCGACCGCCGACCTGCTGCCGCTCCTGGACCTCGTCACGGCGGTGGCGGACCGCGCCGTGGGCGACGCGGTGGCGGCCGAAGGTACCGACGTCCCCGCGGCGGAAAGGCTGTCGCCATGACGTCGACGACGCGTACGACCCACGCGGGACGAACTCGGTCCGTCCCGGCGCCCTTTGAGGGAGGAGCCCGATGACACCCGGACCGCGTACGCCACCCCTCGACCTGCTGGGGGTGGGGGTGGGACCCTTCAATCTCTCGCTCGCCGCGCTGGCCGACGGCGTACCGGGGCTGCGCACCGCCTTTCATGAACAGCGCCCCGCCTTCCGCTGGCATCCGGGGCTGCTCATCGAGGGCGCGACACTCCAAGTGCCGTTCCTGGCGGACCTGGTGAGCCTCGTCGAGCCCACCAGCCCCTGGTCCTACCTGAATTACGTCAAGATCCGCCGCAGGCTCTTCCCGTTCTACTTCGCCGAGCGCTTCCACATCCACCGCTCGGAGTTCGACGACTATCTGCGCTGGGCCAGCACCGAACTCCCCTCCACCCGCTTCGGCCACCGGGTCGACACCGTGGCCTGGGACGCGGAACAGGGTGTGTTCGCCGTGGAGTCCACCCGGCTGGGGCCCGAGGGTGAGACGCTGACGGCCGGGCTCACCCACACCCGCAACCTCGCGCTCGGCGTCGGGACGTCTCCCCATGTGCCCGAGGCCCTGCGGGAGTTGGTCGATGACCCGGCAGCCCTCGTGCTGCATTCCGCGGACTACCTCCCTCAGCGGGACCGGTTGCTGGCCGCCCGCCACATCACCGTGGTCGGCTCGGGACAGTCGGGCGCCGAAGTCCTGCTGGACCTGCTCCGGTCCCGGCCCGAGGGGGCGGAGGGGCTGACCTGGCTGGCCCGTACGCCGGCCTTCGCGCCCATGGAGTACAGCAAGATCGGCCTGGAACAGTTCACCCCCGACTACACCCGGTATTTCCACGGACTTCCGCAGGCCACGCGGGACCGGTTGCTGCCCCGGCAGTGGCAGCTGTACAAGGGCGTCAGCGGGGACACCCTCGGGGACATCCACGACGAGCTCTACCGGCGCAGTCTCGGCGGCGTCTGGCCCGACGTGACGCTCACCCCCGGCATCGAGGTCACCGGCGCGGCCGGAACGGGGGAGGGGCGCGTGGAACTGAGCGTCGAGCACGGCGAGCAGGAGACGCGCGGCCGGCTCGTCACGGACGCGGTCGTCCTCGCCACCGGCTACCGGGAGCGCCCCGTCGACACGCTGCTCGCCGCGCTCGACCCGTACATCGTCCGTGACGGGGCCGGCCGGCCACAGGTCGACGCGGCCCAACGGCTCGTCCTCGCACCGGAGATCACCGGTTCCATCTTCGTGCAGAACGCCGAGCGGCACACCCACGGCGTCGGCGCACCCGATCTGGGCCTGGCCGCCTGGCGGTCCGCCGTCATCGTCAACACGCTGACGGGCAAGGAGTTCTACCCGCTGCCCGAGCGTACGGCGTTCACCACGTTCGGCCTCGGTGCTCGGTACGGGGCGGAACGGGCCTCCGCGCGAGGTCCGGCCGAGGAGCGGCGGTAGCGCGGAGCGACGGGGACACGGCTCCGGGCCGCGCGGTGGGGTTCACCGTGCGGCCCGGAGCGGGGTTCGTGCCGGGGTGGGTCAGCCCTTGCGGGCGGTGATCTCCTCGGTGAGCTGGGGGACGACGGTGAAGAGGTCACCGACGACGCCGTAGTCGACGAGCTCGAAGATCGGGGCCTCGGGGTCCTTGTTGATCGCGACGATCGTCTTCGAGGTCTGCATCCCCGCCCGGTGCTGGATCGCGCCGGAGATCCCCGAGGCGATGTACAGCTGCGGCGAGACGGACTTGCCGGTCTGCCCGACCTGCGAGGTGTGCGGGTACCAGCCCGCGTCCACCGCGGCACGCGAAGCGCCCACCGCCGCCCCCAGCGAGTCCGCGAGAGCCTCGATCAGCGGGAAGTTCTCCGCACCGTTGACCCCACGCCCACCCGAGACCACGATCGCCGCCTCCGTCAGCTCCGGACGCCCCGTCGACTCACGCGGCGTCCGCGAGGTCACCCTCGTCCCCGACGCCGCGTCACCGAACGACACCGCCAGATCCTCCACCGCACCCGCCGCGGCGGACGGCTCGACCGCAGCCGAGTTCGGCTTCACCGTGATCACCGGAACACCCCGCGACACACGCGACCTCGTCGTGTACGACGCCGCGAACACCGCCTGCGTCGCCACCGGCCCCCCGTCCCCCGCCTCCACATCGGTGGCATCGGTGATGATCCCCGAACCGATCCGCAGCGCCACACGCGCCGCGACCTCCTTGCCCTCCGCCGAGGACACCACCAGCACCGCCACCGGCGACACCGCCCCGAACGCCGCCACCAGCGCGTCCACCTTCGGCACCACCAGATAATCACCGAACTCGGAAGCCTCCGAGACCAGCACCCTCACCGCACCGTGCTCACCCAGCACCCCCGCGGTCGCCCCCGCACCCGCACCCAACGCCACCGCGACCGGATCACCCAGCCGCCGCGCCAGCGCCAGCAACTCCAGCGTCGGCTTGCGGACCGCACCATCCACATGATCGACCAGAACCAGAACATCAGCCATGACACGCACTCCAGACAGACGAGACAGACGAGACGGACAGAACAGGCAGAGACCCACACGCCCCCACCAGGAGAAAACCGGAGAGCTAGATGAACTTCCGGCCCGCGAGGAACCCGGCCAGCTCCCTGCCGCCCTCACCCTCGTCCTTCACGATCGTGCCCGCCGTCCGCGCCGGACGCTCGGTCGCCGACTCGACCGCCGTCCACGCACCCGCCAGACCCACCTCGTCCGCCTCCAGACCCAGATCATCCAGATCCAGCGACTCCACCGGCTTCTTCTTCGCCGCCATGATCCCCTTGAACGACGGATACCTGGCCTCACCCGACTGGTCGGTCACCGACACCACCGCCGGCAGCGACGCCTCCAGCCGCTCGGACGCCGTGTCACCGTCACGCCGCCCGACCACCACACCACCGTCCACCGACACCTCCGACAGCAGCGTCACCTGCGGCACCCCCAGCCGCTCCGCCAGCAGCGCCGGAAGCACCCCCATCACCCCGTCCGTCGAGGCCATCCCGCAGATCACCAGGTCGTAACCGGTCCTCTCGACCGCCTTCGCCAGCACCAGCGACGTCCCCATCACGTCCGTACCGTGCAGACCGTCGTCCTCGACATGAACCGCCCTGTCCGCACCCATCGACAACGCCTTGCGCAACGCGTCCTTGGCATCCTCCGGACCCACCGTCACCACGGTGATCTCCGCATCGTCCGCCCCGTCCGCGATCTGCAACGCCTGCTCGACCGCGTACTCGTCCAGCTCCGAGAGCAGACCGTCGACATCATCACGGTCCAGCGTCAGGTCATCGGCGAAACGCCGGTCACCGGTCGCGTCGGGCACGTACTTCACACAGACAACGATCCTCAAGCTCACGCCGGCTCTCCTGCCTACCTGGGTGTGGTCCCACCTGGTGTCATTCGTACTGGTGGAGAGATTATGGCACTCAGTACCCTCTGTAAAGGTACCCAGTGCCAAATGGGGGCTTCCGGTGCTACGTTTCGCCGCATGAGCGAGGCACGAGGACCCGAGAAGAAGACACCCATGCGGGAGGTGCTGGCGCAGGCGGCCTTCCAGCTCTTCCTGGAGCGGGGCTTCGAGCGGACGACCGTGGACGACATCGTGGCGCGGGCCGGGGTGGGCCGTCGTTCGTTCTTCCGGTACTTCCCGTCCAAGGAGGACGCGGTCTTCCCGGACCATGAGCGCTGCCTCGCCGAGATGACCGAGTTCCTGGCCGCCGTGGGGGACGACGACCCGGTCGGGGCGGTGTGCGACGCCGCCCGCATCGTGCTGCGGATGTACGCGGACAACCCCGAGTTCTCCGTGCAGCGCTACCGGCTCACCCGCGAGGTGCCGGGTCTGCGGACGTACGAACTGTCGGTGGTGCGCCGGTACGAGCAGACCCTCGCCGGGCATCTGCGAAGCCGGTTCGGCGAGGGCGGTGACGGGGCGCTGCGGGCCGAGGTGATCGCGGCGTCGGTGGTCGCCGCGCACAACAACGGGTTGCGTCTGTGGCTGCGGTCGGGCGGGGAGGGTGACCCGGAGGCGGCGGTGGACCACGCGCTCTCGCTCGTGCGCGAGGTCTGGGGGAGCGCTGCGGCCCCCGCGTCGGCCACCCCCTTTCCCGTCTCCGGCGAAGGGGAGGGGGAGGGCGAGGTGATCGTGATGGTCGCGCGGAAGGGCGCCCCGATGTGGCGCGTCGTGCAGCAGATCGAGGCCGCCGTCGGCGAGGGCTGAGCATCAATAGGCACTCAGTGCCTTTACGGTGCGGCACTGGGTGCCATATGGTGCGGACGCGCCGTCCGTGCGGGTGCGGCGCGTTCCCGAGTCGAGCGCAGGGGGTCGAGCCATGTCCCAGACAGGAATGGGCACCGTCCGGAAGGCGCACGAGGAGAGCGGCCTCTCCTACCACCGCTGCCGCTGGTGCGGCACCGCCTCCTTCCGGCGGTTGCTGTGCCCGGTGTGCGCGTCGAGTGATCTGGAGCCTGAACGCACCACCGGTCACGGCGTGGTCGTCCGGACCGCCGTGGTCCACCGCTACACCGACGAGGCGCGCAACGAGTCCCTCGTGCGCTTTCCCGAGGGGTTCGTCTTCCGCTGCCGGGTCGTCGGCGCGGCTCCCCATCTGGTGACGGTCGGCGCCCGTGTCCGGCCCGTCTCCGGGGACGAACCGGAGACGGGCGCCGTGGTGCTGGAACTCTGCGAGCCGCCCGCCCGGCGGGACTGGATCTGACCGGCCCGGCGGCGTGACCGCCGTCCGGCCGGTGGGTGAACGGTTCACCCGCCGGCCGGGCCCGCCGAACTGCCCGGTCAGCTCAGCTGGCTGAGCATCTCATCGGCCAACGGGGCCGAGGACGCCGGGTTCTGACCGGTGATCAGGTTGCGGTCGGTGACGATGTACGGGGCCCACGGCTCGCCTTCCCGGAAGTCCGCGCCCAACGCCACCAGCCGGTCCTGGAGCAGCCACTTCGCCCGGTCCGCGAAGCCCGCGCCGGCCTCTTCGGCGTTGGTGAAGCCGGTGAGCCGGTACCCGGCGAACGCGTTGACGCCGTCCGGGCCGGTCGCGGCCAGCAGCGCCGCCGGACCGTGGCAGACCACGCCCAGCGGCTTGCCCGACGCCAGGGTCTCGGCGAGCAGCCGTCCGGAGGCCGGGTCCACCGCGAGGTCCTCCATCGGGCCGTGACCGCCGGGGTAGAAGACGGCGTCGTACGCGTCGAGGTCCACCTCCTCCAGCGCGACCGGCCGCCGCAGCTCCTCGAACGCCTCCAGGCCGGCCGCCACGGCGTCGGCGCCCTCCTGGCCGCCGTTGGCGTCGGGCGCCAGGCTGCCCCGGTCCACGGTCGGGACGACCCCGCCAGGCGTCGCCACGACCACCTCGTGACCGGCCTCGGTGAACGCCCGGTACGGGGTCACGGCCTCCTCCGCCCAGAAGCCCGTGGGGTGGGCGGAGCCGTCCGCCAGGGTCCAGTGGTCCGCGCCGGACACCACGAAAAGGATCTTTGCCATGTCGTACATCTCCGTTGGTCGGGGTGGCTGACCGGGCCGACGGTAGGCCCGGTCCGGCCAGGATCGGCGTCCCGCACGCCCGTGCCGGGAAGTGGCTCCCGACGCGTCGGCGGTGATCGGCCGTCCGGCGGATCGCCTGCCCCGCGCAGCCGCCCCGAACCCTCCGGAGGGCGGACCGGCGGCAGGCGCGGGCGCGCGACGGGGATGCCCGCGATCACCCGCGGGGCGAGGGCTCGCACCGCCGTGATTGGCTGGAGCCATGATCGATGACTTCCTTCACGGGACCCCCGGCCCCACCGGACCGCTCGCCGAGGTCGAGGCCGCCGTGCGCGCCGCGGCGGCGGCCGAGATCATGCCCCGCCACCGGAAACTGGCCGCCCACGAGATCATCGAGAAGAGCGGCCCGCACGACCTGGTCACCGCCGCCGACCGGCTGGCCGAGGAGCACCTCACCGCCGCCCTCACCGCACTGCTGCCCGGTTCGGTCGTCGTCGGGGAGGAGTCCGTGCACGCCGATCCGGCGGTCTACGACGCCCTCGGCGGCGACGCCCCGGTCTGGATCGTGGACCCGGTCGACGGCACCCGTCAGTTCGTGCGGGGCGAGGCCGGCTTCTGCACCCTCGTCGCCCTCGCCCTGCACGGAGAGGTCCACGCCTCCTGGACCTACGCACCGGTCCTGGACGAGATGGCCGTGGCCGTACGCGGCCGGGGCGCCACGCTCGACGGAGCGCCGCTACGGGCCGGGTCGCCCGCCCCCGGAGCCGTCCTGGAGGTGGCGATGTCGCACCCCGACTACACCACCGACGCCCAGAAGCGGGCCCTGCTCGGCCTGCGCACCGAGGGCATCGCGGCCCGCCCCTGCGGCTCGGCTGGGCTGGAGTACCTGGCGGTGGCCCGCGGCGACCTGGACGCCACCGCCTTCAACTGGGAGTACGCCTGGGACCACGCCGCCGGACTGCTCCTGGTCACCGAGGCGGGCGGCGTCCAGTCCACCCTCTCCGGTGCTCCGTTCCGGATCGCGGGCGGCAACGACCTGCCGTTCACGGCCGCCCGCGACGAGGCGACCGCCCGGCGCGTCCTGACCGCCCTGCGCGCGGGCGGCTGACCCCCGCCGGCCCCCTCTCCGGGCCGCCGGCCGGCGTGAGCCCCGCTCCCCGGCCGCAGGCACCCGCCGGTCCGAGCGCCCCGCCGGGGGTCCCGCCTCCGCGTGGGCGGTGTCCCCGAATATCCTGGGTCTCCGCCCACCGGCCGACGAAGGAGTCCCAGGTGACCTCGATGCTCGACGCGGTGGTCGTGGGGGCCGGGCCCAACGGGCTGACCGCCGCCGCCGAACTGGCCCGCCGTGGACTCGCCGTGGAGGTGCACGAGGCGCACGACAGCGTCGGGGGAGGGGCCAGCACCGAAGAGCTGACGCTGCCGGGCTTCCGGCACGACCCCTGCTCCGCCGTGCACCCCCTCGGCATCGGCTCGCCCGCGTTCCGGGCGATGCCCCTGGCCCGGCACGGACTCGAGTGGCTGCACCCCGAGGTCGATCTCGCCCACCCCTTCCCGGACGGGACGGCCGCCACGCTCACCCGCTCCGTCGGCGAGAGCGCCATGTCGCTGGGGGCCGTGGACGCCGGAGCGTACCGCCGCCTCATGGCGCCCTTCCTCGGCCGCTGGGACACCCTGGCCGCCGACTTCCTGCGCACCCCCTGGGACGGGCTGCCCCGCGACCCCTACCGACTGGCCCGCTTCGGACTGCTCGGCCTCCAGCCCGCCACCTGGGTCTCCCGGCGCTTCCGGGGCGCGAAGGCCCGCGGCCTCTTCGCCGGGCTCGCCGCCCACGCCATAGCGCCCACCAGCGGCTTCGCCACCTCGGCGATCGCCCTCGTCTTCGCGCTCGCCGCCCACGAGAACGGCTGGCCGGTGCCGCGCGGCGGCTCCCAGGCCATCTCCGACGCCCTCGCCGCCCTGCTCCGCGAACACGGCGGCACGATCCGCACCGGCAGCGAGGTCAAGCGACTGGACGAACTCCCGCCCGCGCGCGCCTACATCTTCGACACCTCGCCCTCGGCCCTGGCCCGGATCGCCGGCCTCGGCAGCGCCTACCGGGGCTACCGCTACGGGGCCTCCGCCTTCAAGATCGACTACGCGCTCTCCGGTCCCGTCCCCTGGACCGCGGAGGCGGCACGCCGCGCCGGCACCGTCCACATCGGGCCCACCGCCGGAGCCATCGACACCGCCCTGCGCGCCGCGGTCGAGGGCCGTGACCCGGACAAGCCCTTCCTCATCACCGCCCAGCCCAGCCTCACCGACCCCACCCGCGCTCCCGAAGGACGCCATGTCTTCTGGGTGTACGGACATGTCCCGGCGGGCTGGGAGGGCGACGCCACCGAGGTCATCGAACGCCAACTGGAGCGCTTCGCCCCCGGGTTCCGTGATCTGGTGCTGGCCCGCGCGCTCGCGGGGCCGCCCCGACTCGCCGCGCGCAACGCCAACTACGTCGGCGGCGACATCGCGTGCGGGGCCTTCGCCGGCCTGCAGACCCTGATCCGCCCGAAGCTCGCCCGCGTCCCGTACGCCACCGCACACCCCGCCGTGTTCCTCTGCTCCTCGGCCACCCCGCCGGGCCCCGGCGTGCACGGAATGTCCGGCCATCACGCCGCCAAGGCCGTATGGAGACAGCTGCGGGCCTCTTCCTGAGCCGCCCGTTCCCCGACCGGGCGGACGGCTCGCGTCCGCCCGCGCCGCTCACAGTGCGGGTGCCCAGCGCCGTTGCGCCGCTCCGCCCAACTGGCTGCCGAGCACGGTCCCGACGCCGATCGCGGCCGTGGTGACGAAGGCCTGCACCGCGTAGCCGCCCGCTCCGGGCACGTGCAGCCCGTACTGGAGCAGGCTGCGGTAGACGTCGGGCCCCGGCAGCAGGGCCCCCGCGATGCCGGGCACCACCAGGGAGCGCGACGGAATGTGCAGGGACGGCGCCAATGCCCCGGCCGCCGCGCCCAGGACCGCGGCCGCGCCCAGGGCCGCCATCGGGGTGGGCTGCCCCAGCTCCTGGTGCAGGACGCCGTTGACCAGACCGGCGAGCACCCCCGCGCCCATCACCCACGGCAGCAGCCGGGGCGGGCCGCCCATGAAGATCGCGTTGCCCAGTGCCCCGATGGCCGATGTCACCAGGGACAGCACCAACGGCAGTGCGCGGAAAGCGGTGTTACGGGCGTCCACGTCGGCGTCCCGCAGCAGGAAGCCGACCAGGGCGATCCCGCCGACCATCGCCCCCAGGAACATGCCCACGCTGATCAGCCGCCCGGCCGCCATCGCGCGGAACCCGGAGATGGCGTCCTCCGCGAGGCTCACCAGGGACAGGATCGGCAGCAGCAGCACCATGTTGGCCGCCGCGACGCTGGCCGCCTCGCCGCCGGTCAGAAGGTGCGCGTCCGCCAGGAGAATCGTCAGCCCGATCACCGAGGCGGTCTGGAGGGCGGTGACGTAGAACGAGGGCAGGCCGCCCGCCCCCAGCGCCCAACCGAACCGGTTGCCCACCAGGAACACCACGGGGGAGAGGGCCGCGGCCTGCGGGGTGCCGGACGCGAGCACGCACAGCATGGCCGCCAGGAGCGCGCCTCCCAGCACGGTGGTCCACCAGGGCCAGAAACCCTTGCGCGAGATGATCCGGGTCAGCTCGTGCTCGGCTTCGAGCGGTCGCAGGCCCTTGTCCAGCACCCGGTGCGTCAGAGCGCTCAGATCGTCGAGCTGCCGCAGATCCCGGCTGTCCTCCGACCCCGTCACCATCATCATGGTGAGCGTATGGGCGCCCGGCGGCGCGTACTGGGCCTGGATGGTCCGCGAGGTGACGTCGACCGTCATGCAGTCCATCTCCCAGCGTGCGGTGACCGCGACGATCGCCGACTCGATGGCCCGCGTCTCCGCCCCGGCGAGGAACAGCTCCCGCCCGTGGCGCAGGGCGAACCGCATACAGGCGACGGCCGTCCTCTCGCCCACGTCGCGCGGTTCGGGGAACGTGTACCCCTCGAACTCCGTTCCGTAGAGCCGGTCCAGCAGAGTCGATTCGTTGTCCCGCAACCGGGACAACTGCTCCCGCCGCGCCCGGCGTCTGCCGAGGAACGTGCCGTCGCCGGCCGGCCGGCCGACCCGCGCCCGGTCCCGGGCCCGCGAGGCGTCCGGGAGCGCGGTGGCGTCCGAGGACGAGGAACCATCCGTGGACGAGGAGTCGTCCGAGGGAACCGACGTGTGCGAGGACACCGGGACGTGACCTTCCTCCCGATCTGCCGCCATGTCCGGCGGAATGGTTGTATATCGGGGCATTCTGCCTGCTCGGTCGACGGTTGAGGGGCAGGGCATGGCCGCGCGTCACCGTACGCGTGAACCGGCCGCCGCTCCGCCCGACAGGTCGGCCCGACCGGGCGGCGGAGGCTCACGGCGCGCGGCATGATGTCCGCATGAGCACCTCTGTCTCGCCCGCCGTACGTCTGGTCCGCGGCGACATCACCGACCAGTCCGTCGACGTCATCGTCAACGCGGCGAACTCCTCGCTGCTCGGCGGCGGCGGAGTCGACGGCGCCATCCACCGGCGCGGAGGCCCCGACATCCTCGCCGCCTGCCGCGAACTGCGCGCCTCGCGGTACGGCAAGGGCCTGCCCACCGGGCAGGCCGTGGCGACCACCGCCGGACGGCTCGACGCGCGGTGGATCGTGCACACGGTCGGCCCGGTGTTCTCGGGCGTCCAGGACCGTTCCGCCCTGCTCGTCTCCTGCTATCGCGCATCCCTGCGGCTGGCAGCCGAGTTGGGGGCCACGTCCATCGCCTTCCCGGCGATCTCCACCGGCATCTACGGCTGGCCCATGGACGACGGGGCGCGGATCGCGGTGCGCACGGTCCTGGCGGAAACGGTGGAACCGGTCGAGGAGGTGCGCTTCGTGCTCTTCGACGCGCACGCGTACGTGGAGTTCGAGGAAGTCCTCGCGATGCGCGCCTGAGCACGCGCCCGGCTCCGCGTGTCGCACGCGCGCCCCGACCGGCGCCGCGAACGTGGTGGGGCGGGACCGGCTCCGGCCCGCCGCGCCGGAGCCGCGCAGCCGTCGGATCTCCGCGCCGTCCCCGTGCCCGATGCGCCGTCCCCCTGCGGCCGACGTACGACCACCGTGTCGGATTTCCGCCAGCCACGCCGCTGACCGGTGCATCATCCTGGACTCATGCACACCGACACCGAGCGCTGCGTGCGGGCCGTCCAGTCCAAGGACGCCCGCTTCGACGGCTGGTTCTTCACCGCGGTCCTCACCACCCGGATCTACTGCCGCCCCAGCTGCCCCGTCGTGCCGCCCAAGGTCCGCAACATGACCTTCTACCCGAGCGCCGCCGCCTGCCAGCAGGCAGGATTCCGGGCCTGCAAGCGCTGCCGCCCCGACACCAGCCCCGGATCCCCCGAGTGGAACGCCCGCGCCGACTCGGTCGCCCGCGCCATGCGCCTCATCCGGGACGGGGTCGTCGACCGCGAGGGTGTGAGCGGTCTCGCCGCCCGGCTCGGCTACTCGGCCCGCCAGATCGAACGCCAGCTGCTGGCCGAGCTGGGCGCCGGCCCACTGGCCCTCGCCCGCGCCCAGCGGGCCCAGACCGCCCGCCTCCTCATCGAGACGACCGCCCTGCCCATGGCCCGGGTGGCGTTCGCCGCAGGGTTCTCCTCGATCCGCACCTTCAACGAGACGGTCCGCGAAGTCTTCGGCCTGGCCCCCGGCGACCTGCGCACCCGCGCGGCCCGCAGCCCGCACGCCCCCGCCGTACCGGGCGTCATCGCTCTCCGCCTGCCGTACCGGGCCCCGCTCAACCCGAGCAACCTCTTCGGCCACCTCGCCGCGACCGCCGTCCCCGGCGTCGAGGAGTGGCGGGACGGCGCGTACCGGCGCACCCTCACCCTCCCGTACGGGCACGGCGTCGTCGCCCTGGCGCCGAAGCCCGACCACATCGCCTGCCGGCTCTCCCTGACCGACCCCCGCGACCTCACACGGGCCATCAGCCGCTGCCGCTGGCTCCTCGACCTGGACGCGGACCCGGTCGCCGTCGACGCCCGGCTGAGCATGGACCCGCTCCTCGCCCCCCTGGTCGGCGCGGGCCCCGGCCGCCGGGTGCCGCGCACCGTGGACGGGGCGGAGTTCGCCGTACGCGCGGTACTCGGCCAGCAGGTCTCCACCGCCGCCGCCCGCACCCACGCCGCCCGGCTGGTCACCGCCCACGGCACCCCGGTCGACGATCCCGAGGGCGGGCTCACGCACCTCTTCCCGACGCCCGGAGCGCTGGCGGGCCTCGACCCGGAGGCCCTGGCGCTGCCGCGTACCCGCCGCACCACGCTCACCACCCTCGTCGCCGCCCTCGCGGAGGACCGGTTGCGGCTCGACACCGACACCGACTGGGAGGAGGCACGGGCCGCACTCTCCGCGCTGCCCGGATTCGGCCCCTGGACGGTGGAGTCCATCGCCATGCGGGCCCTCGGCGACCCCGACGCCTTCCTCCCCACCGACCTCGGCATCCGGCGCGCGGCCGAACGGCTCGGCCTCCCGGCCACCCCCGCCGCCCTCACCGCACGGGCCGCCGACTGGCGCCCCTGGCGGGCCTACGCCGTGCAGTACCTCTGGACGGTGGACGACCACCCCGTCAACCACCTGCCCGCCTGAAGGAGCCCCCCCATGACCACGACCAAGCAGCACACCGTCGTCGACAGCCCCTACGGTCCGCTGACGCTCGTCGCCACCGACCGCGTCCTGTCGGCCCTCTACATGACCGACCAGCGCCACCGGCCCGCCGAGGAGACCTTCGGCGTCCCGGACCCCGAGCCCTTCGGCGAGACGATCCGGCAGCTCGGCGAGTACTTCGCCGGGGACCGCACGGCCTTCGACCTCCCGATGTCCCTGGCCGGCACGCCGTTCCAGCAGAGCGTCTGGGCGGAACTCCTGAAGATCCCGTACGGCGAGACGCGTACGTACGGAGACCTGGCCGAGCAGCTCGGCAAACCGGGCGCGTCCCGCGCGGTCGGCCTGGCCAACGGCAAGAACCCGCTCGGGATCATCGTCCCGTGCCACCGGGTGATCGGAGCCTCCGGAAGCCTCACCGGCTACGGGGGCGGCCTGGACCGCAAGCAGCGGCTGCTCGCGTTCGAGAGCGGCGGGACACGGGGCGGGGTCCAGGCCCAGCCGCTGTTCTGACCGTGGGCCGGGCGTACCGGACGGCGTGCCGGACCCGCCACGCCCCGGCCCCGCCGGACTGCCCGTCAGCCGGTGAAGATCTCCACGGCCGTCCAGACGGCGAGGCCCAGCATGCAGAGACCACCGACGCGCTGCACGGTCTTCAGCGGTACGCGCTTCGCAATGAACTTGCCCGCCAGCAGCGCCAGCGCGGAGACGGACATCAGGGCGGCGGCCGAACCGATCGCCGTGGACCACGCGCCGTTGCTCGCCGCCAGGTTGGCGGTGGTGATCTGCGTCAGATCGCCCCACTCGCTGATGAAGACCGCCATGAACGCGGTCGAGTAGACCGGCCAGAAACCGGTCACGGTCTTCACCTCGGCCTCCTCCTCGTCGTCGTCCCCGCCGCTGCCGCGCAGCAGGAGGAACGCGCCGAGCGCGAAGAGCGAGGCCGAGACGAGCTTGACGATCCAGTCGGGCAGCAGTCCGAGGAGGCCGCCCGCGCCCACGGCGATGGCGACGTGCACGATGAACGCGGACGACGTGCCGAACCACACGTAGAGCGGGCGCATCCGCGTGCCCATGGCCAGCGACGCGAACATCGTCTTGTCGGGGAGCTCCGCGAGGAAGATCAGCCCGAAAGCGGTGATGATCGCCAGAAGGTCGAGATGCATTCCGGTCGGCTTTCTGTGCGAGCCGGGCCCCGGATCTTCGCGAAGCGCCGCTGGGGCTCTTTCGGAGGACCACTCGGCCCGGCATGACGGCGACGCCCACAGGACGTGGACGTGTCATACAGGACCGAAGGTCTCGCCCACCCGTGACGCCTTCTCAGCATCCACGAGCCCGGCCACCGGGAGCCCGAGGGCTCCAGTGTGTCGACGACCGGTTTGCGGGGCTACTCCCCTTCGCAGCCGTCAACGATACCCCACCCGTTCCGGCCGGGGTGCTGGTGTTCGAACGGCGGATGCCTCGGTAGAGTCGCCGTGATCACCCGGACCACGGTGGTCCCCACCCCGCCCACCGCGACGGAAAGTGCCCCGATGAGCCGCCGCACCCGCAAGGACGTTCCCGCCCGGGGCGCCACCCGTCCCACCGTCAGCGTCTGCCGGGGCTGCTGCTGCGGCACCGGGAAGATCCCGGGCGTCGACCACGCGGCCCAGCTGGCTCGCCTCCGCACGGGCCTGGAAGGCGCCGCGACCGTACGGGCGGTCGAGTGCCTGGACGCCTGCGAGCAGGGCAACGTGATCGTCGTACAGCCCTCCGCCGAGGGGCGCGGGGCCGGCGGGCGGCCGGTCTGGCTCGGCCTGGTCAACGACGAGCACGCCGTGCAGGACATCGTGACCTGGGCGGCGGCCGGCGGTCCGGGGCTCGCGGACCCCCCGGACATCCTCGACCTGTACGTCTTCAAGCCCTCGCGCCGGGTCTCGGCGGGCCTGGACGGCTGACGCCCCAGCCGCCGGGTGCGCACCCTCACGGACCCCGCGTCAGCCGGTGCAGCCGCAGGGCCAGCTGGATCTCCAGCGTGCGGGCGGGCGCGTTCCAGTCCTGGCCGAGGAGCCGGCCGACGCGCTCCAGCCGCTGCACCACGGTGTTCACATGGACGTGCAGCGACGCCTTGGTCCGGGTCAGGCTCGCGCCCGCGGCGAAATAGGCGTCCAACGTGGTGACCAGGTCGGTCCCGCGCCGTTCGTCGTAGTCGAGCACCGGACCCAGCGTCCGCCGTACGTACCCCTCCAGATCCGCTTCGTCGCCCAGCAGCACGCCGAGGAACCCCAGGTCCGCGACGGCCCCGCCGCTCCCGGCGCGCCCGAGGGCGCGCAGCGCGGACAGGCAGCGGGCGGCCTCGCCGTGCGCGTCGGGCAGCTCGGCCGGACCCGTGGCGGGACCCGCCGCGCCGACCGTGACGGGGCAGCCGACCGCCTGGCCCAGCTCGGCGGCGAGTGACTGCGCGGACTCGCCCGGCGCGTCGCACGGCGCGATCAGGACGACCTGGTCGTGGTGGAGCCCGGCCAGACCGTGCGGGGCCCGCGCGCTCCGGGCGGTGGCGGCCAGCAGCCGGTGGCGCGGGGCCACCTCGCTGTGCGCGACGAACACGCTGTGGCGGCGGCCCAGATCGACCCCCAGCCGCCGGGCGCGGGCCGTCAGGGTGCCGGGGTCGCCGGTGCGTGCGAGCAGGTCACCCAGCAGCTCGCCCCGGACCCGGTCCTCCGTCTCGGCGACCGACCGGCGCAGCAGCATGAGCAGCGCGGTGACCACGCCGGCCCGTTCGAACAGCCGCCGGTCGGCGTCCGCGAGACCCGCCCGGCCGGTCAGCGCGATGGAGCCGAGGAGTTCGGGTCCGGCGAGGACGGCGCAGACCCAGGTGCCGTCCGGCGCGACCGCCCGGCCCCTCGTCCGGGAGGCGGAGACCGCCGGGACCGGCTGCGGCAGCGGCCCGGAGCGGGCACGGGCCAGCTCCGCGCCGTCCGCGTCGTGGATGAGGATGCCGCCGTCCAGGATGTCGGCCAGGGCCGCCGCGACGTCGTCGGCCCCGCCGCCCTGGAGGACGAGGTCGGTGAGCTGGTCGTGCGCCTCCTCGGCGCGGCGCATCGCCTCGCTGTGCGTCCGGATGGTCTCCGACGCCGCGTTGAGGTCGACCAGCGCGGCACGGGTCTCCTCCAGCAGGCGGGCCCCGTCGATGGCGATCGCCGCGTGGTCGGCCAGCGAGGAGAGGAGGGCCACCTCGGCGGCGGCGAACTCGCGCGGAGCCCGGTCGGCCGCGTACAGGACTCCGATGACGCGGGCGCCCAGCCGCAGCGGCACCCCGAGGATCGCCCGCAGCCCCTCGTCCAGGACCGCGCCGTCGATGGTGGCGGTGTGGTGGAACCGGGTGTCGGCCTGGTAGTCCCCGGTGGCGTACGGGCGGGCGGTCTGCGCCACCAGCCCGCCGAGCCCCTCGCCCATCCCGAGCCGCACCCGCTGGAACGCCTCGGCCACCGACCCGTCGGTGACCCGCATGTACGTGTCGCCCGCGGCGTCGTCGTTGAGGGACAGGTAGGCGACGTCCGTGCCGAGCAGCAGCTTCGCCCGGTGCACGATGGCCCGCAGCACCGCGTCCAGGTCCCGCAGGGCCGCCAGGTCGCTGGCCGTGTCGAACAGGGCGGTGAGCTGTGCCTCGCGCACCCGGTGCTGACCGAGCGTGCGCCGGATCCGCAGCGCCACGGCGGCGGCCTCGGCGATCTCGGTCAGCTCGGCGGCGGAGGCCCCCGCCCGCCGGGCGTCGGCCGCCGGCCGGTCGAACTCCTCGGCGGCCGCGCCCCGCGCCAGCAGGTCGAGGAGCCGGCGCAGGGCGGGCGCGGCGTGCTGGGCTGCCGGTGGTGTCACGCCGGTGAGCATACGGTGATGGCCTTCCGGGGCGGTGCGGCGGCGGGGTTGCTGTGCGGCACGGGCCGCACCGGCCGCCGGAGCGGTGCGGTACGGCCCGCGCGGGGGACCGGTAGGAGCGGCCTCAGCCGCCCAGGGGGACCGAGTCCTTGCCGACCCCGGCCGGTGCGGCGGAGGGCGCGGCGGCGTCGACGCCGTCCTTCGTGAGATCCCTGCCCCGGGTCTCCTTCGCCACCCACACCGTCACCGCGGTGACCAGGGAGGCGAAGCACAGGTAGAGGGAGATCGGCACGGACGACCCGTAGTCCTTGAGCAGTTCGACCGCGATGAGCGGGGCGAGGGCGCCGCCGATGATCGAGGCGAGCTGGGAGCCCATCGACGCCCCGGAGTAGCGCACCTTCGTGTCGAACATCTCCGAGATGAACGCCGCCTGCGGACCGTACATCGCGCCGTGCAGCAGCAGGCCGACGGTGACCGCGAGGACGATGACGGGGAAGGACTCGGTGTCCAGCAGCGCGAAGAAGCCGAACGCCCACCCCGCCATGCCGACCGCGCCGATCAGCGTCACCGGGCGGCGGCCCAGCCGGTCCGAGAGCGCACCCCACAGCGGGATGGTGACGAAGTGCACCGCGGAGCCGATCAGAACGGCGTTCAGGGCGTCGCTCCTGGACATCTCCAGGTGCACGGTCACGTAGACCAGCAGGAAGGCGGTGAGGACGTAGTACGAGATGTTCTCGCCGAAACGCGTGCCGATGGCGAGCAGCACCGCGCGCCAGCTCCTGCGGAACACCTGGACCACCGGGGCCCCTTCCCTCTCGCCCCGCGCGGCCGCGGCGGCCGACTTCCGCTGGGCTTCGAGGAAGACCGGGGACTCCTCGACCGAGATCCGGATCCACAGGCCGAGCATGACGAGGACGCCGGAGAGCAGGAACGGGACGCGCCAGCCCCAGGCGAGGAACGCCTCGTCGGACTGGACGGCGGCCAGCAGCGCCAGCACCCCGGTCGCCAGCAGATTCCCGCCCGGAGCGCCGGACTGCGGCCAGGAGGCCCAGAACCCGCGCCGGGAGTCGCCGCCGTGCTCGGAGACGAGCAGTACCGCGCCGCCCCACTCGCCGCCCAGCGCGAAGCCCTGGACCAGGCGCAGCACCGTCAGCAGGATCGGCGCCCACACCCCGATGCTCGCGTGGGTGGGCAGCAGGCCCATGGCGAAGGTGGCGCCGCCCATCAGCAGCAGGCTGAGGACGAGCAGCTTCTTGCGGCCGATCTTGTCGCCGTAGTGGCCGAAGACGACACCGCCCAGGGGACGGGCGGCGAAGCCGACCGCGTACGTGAGGAAGGCCAGGAGGGTTCCGACGAGGGGGTCGCTGCTGGGGAAGAACAGCGTGTTGAACACGAGGGCGGCGGCCGAGCCGTAGAGGAAGAAGTCGTACCACTCGATGGTGGTTCCGACGAGGCCGGCGGCCACGATGCGGCCGATTCTGCCTGCGGGAGGCTGGACGGAACTGGGGGAGCCCATGGGGGAGTCACCGCGTTTCGTTGGCGGAGGGGTCAGGGACGGTGTGCGGTCGGGGACGGGGACGAGGGCGAGCGGTCGGTAGGGAGGCGGGGGGCGCGTGAGGCGCGTGGGCGGTGCGGGAAGCGGGAGAACGGTCCGAGGGGGTGGCCGCAGGACGGTGGGTCAGCGCGCGCCCCAGCCCCCGTCGACGGGGACGGAGGCGCCGGTGATGTAGCCGGTGTGGGGGCCGCAGAGCCAGAGGCAGACCGCGGCCACCTCCGCGGGCTCGATCAGTCGCTTGATCGCGGAGCGGTCCAGCAGGATGTCGGTGACGACCTCCTCCGGGGGGACCCCGTGCGCGGCGGCCTGGTCCGCGATCTGGCCCTCCACCAGGGGCGTACGGACATAGCCGGGATTGACGCAGTTGCTGGTCACCCCGTGCGGCGCACCCTCCAGGGCGGCCACCTTGCTCAGCCCCTCCAGACCGTGCTTGGCGGTGACGTAGGCGGACTTGAAGGCACTGGCCCGCAGCCCGTGGATGCTGGAGACGTTCACGATCCGGCCCCATCCGGCGGCGTACATGTGCGGAAGGCACTGCCGCATCAGCAGGAACGGGGCGGTCACCATCACCTTCTGGATCAGCTCGAAGCGGGCCGGAGGGAACTCCTCGATGGCGGCCACGTGTTGCAGCCCGGCGTTGTTGACCAGCACGTCCACCCCGGTCGGCAGCGACCTGATCGCCTCGGCGTCCGCCAGGTCCACGACGTGGGCCACCCCGCCGATCCCGGCGGCGACGGACTCGGCGGTCCCCGCCTCGCGGTCGACCACGTGGACCAGGGCCCCGGCTCCGGCGAGCGCCTGCGCGACGGCCCGCCCGATGCCGCTGCCGCCCCCGGTCACGAGAGCGGTGCGGCCCCTGAGATCCACGGCCCCCGCGCCCGGTGCGGCGGAAGCGGACGCTGCGTGAGATTGGCTCGTCATGGCCGGAAACGCTAGAGACACCCGACCGGACATCCCATGGCGTGGAACTCCACAGTGGCCGGCCGGTGAGTGGCGGAAAGCACCACCCCCCGAAGCGCGGGCGACCTCCGGGGCACGGGGGTGCTTCGGGAGATCCGGCCCGCGCGCCGAACCCGCCGGGGTAGGGTCCGCGCATGGCCAAGGTGACTGTCAGTCTGGATGCCGAACTCGTCGTCGAAGTCATGGTGCTCGCGGGGGTGGGAAGCCCCCAGGACGCTGTCGAGCTCGTGGTGCGCGACTACAATCGCGCGCGGCCACCGCACCGAAGCGCTCGTCGCCGAGCACGAGGCGACGTCGCGCGACGTGGAGATCAAGCCGGAGGCCCAGCAGGGCTGACCGGCGGAGTGCCGGAGGGTGGGCCGCCGGGTGGAACCGCCCTCGGAGACGACGACGTCGAAGACGGTGTCCGACCGGAACCCACCCCCGGCTGACGGATCGCCAGTCCGGCCGGATGACTGATCACTCGTCCGGCTCGCCCACCGGTACGCGGCAGGTGACGGTCCCCGCCGTCCCGCCTCCGCCCGACGCGCTGTCGGTGGGGCCGCTGCCCCGGCGTACCGGCGCGCGGGAAGCCGCTCCTACGCGACCCGTACACCGTTCTCCAGCTCCGCCGCCCCGTCGCCGGACGCCAGGACCTCCAGCGCCGCGCGCACCCGGCCGCCGAGCGACCCCAGCAGATACCCGTCCAGGTCGGCGGGGGCCACCAGCCGCCAGGACAGCAACTCCTCCTCCTGGAGCCTGATCTCCGCCAACCGGTCGGCGCCGAGAACCCCGCCGTCGTACAGGTAGGCCACGATCGGCGGGCGGCCGACACCCGGCACCCAGTCCACGACGAGCAGCCGCCCCGGCGCGACGTCGAGGCCGATCTCCTCCGCCGTCTCGCGCCGGGCCCCCTGCCGGGGGCTCTCGCCCGCGTCCGACTCGACGGTCCCGCCGGGCAGCACCCAGCCCTTGCGGTAGTTCGGCTCGACGAGGAGGACGCGCCCCTCGGCATCCCGGAAGAGCGAGGCGGCGCCCGCCAGCACGCGGGGGAGTCCGGCGATGTACGCGGCGTAATCGGCGTCGGGTGTCGTCACGGCCGACAGCCTAACGGGGGTGCGGCCGGCCGACGGGGGTGCGACCGGGATACGCACCGGAGTCGCGCACCCCGGGGGACTGCCGGGTACCGCCGCCGACCGGCCGGGACGGGCCCCGGCCGGTCTGCCGGGGTCACACCTCCGGGGCCTCCGTCACGGGCAGGCACTCGGCGAGCAGGTCGACGACGTCGCGCCAGGCCCGCCGCGCGTGCTGGGGGTGGTGGCCGACGCCGGGGACCGTGGGGTGGTCGACCGGCGGGTGGTGGAAGGCGTGCAGGGCGCCGCCGTAGACCGTGAGGCGCCAGTCGATGCCCGCCGCCCGCATCTCGGCGGTGAACGCGTTCCGTTGCGCGGGCGCCATGATCGGGTCCTCCGACCCGACTCCGGCCCACACCGGGCAGCGAATGCGCGCCGCCTCGCCCGGTCGGCCCGTGGTGGTGGCGTTGACCGTTCCGATCGCGCGCAGGCCGACGCCGTCGCGCCCGAGTTCCAGCGCGACGGCGCCTCCGGTGCCGTAGCCGATGGCGGCGATCCGGTCGGGATCGGTCCGCGGTTCGGCGCGCAGCACGCCGAGCGCCGCGTGGCCGATGCCGCGCATCCGGTCGGGGTCGGCGAGCAGCGGCAGGCAACGGGCCAGCATCTCCTCGGGGTCGCCCAGATAGCGCCCACCGTGAAGGTCGAAGGCCAGCGCCACATACCCCAGCTCGGCGAGAGCATCGGCCCTGCGGCGCTCGACGTCGCCGAGCCCCATGCCCTCCGGTCCGATCAGCACCGCCGGCCGGGGGCCGGCACCGGCCGGGAGAGCGAGGTACCCGATCATCGTCAGACCGTCGGCCGGATACGCGACCGCACGCGCCGTCATCGTCGTCATGGGACCGGACTGTAGTGATGGCCGAGAGCGAACCGGGCGGTGTTCTGCCGGCGGCAGAACGGCGCGGGGCCCCGGACGTGCGGCGCGGGGCGACGAGGACCGTCACCCCTTCCGTCCCCGCGGCAGGAGCTGTCGGATCACGTGCCCGGTCGCGGTGGTGGAGGCCGGCCCCCGCCGTACGTCTCTCGCGGGCGGCTCCCGTTCCGGGCCGGTCGTGCGGCGTGGGCGGCCATGGGCAGATCACGGGTCCTGCGGTTAGGGTCGGGGCGGCGCGACTGCCTGTTCGAAAGCAAGGGATGCAAGGTGACGGACGGAGCAGATGTGAAGGCCGCGCGCGTGCTCGTCGCGGCGGACAAGTTCAAGGGCTCGCTCACGGCCGTAGAGGTCGCGGAGCGGGTGACGGCGGGGCTGCGGCGTGTCGTCCCCGGTCTGGCGGTGGAGACCCTGCCGGTCGCGGACGGCGGCGACGGCACGGTCGCGGCGGCGGTGGCCGCCGGGTTCGAACGCCGTGAGGCGCGGGTGACCGGCCCGCTCGGGGACCCGGTGACGGCGGCGTACGCGCTGCGCGGGTCCACCGCCGTGGTGGAGATGGCGGAGGCGTCGGGCCTCCAGCACCTGCCCGAGGGGGTGTTCGCCCCGCTCTCGGCCACCACCTACGGCTCGGGCGAACTGCTGAGGGCCGCCCTGGAGGCGGGGGCGACGACCATCGTGTTCGGGGTCGGCGGCAGCGCCACCACGGACGGCGGCGCGGGCATGCTCGCCGCCCTCGGAGCCCGGTTCCTGGACGCGGACGGCACGCCCGTGGGACCCGGCGGCGGCCCCCTCGCGGAGCTGGCCGAGGCCGACCTCTCCGGGCTCGACCCGCGTCTGAAGGACATCGATCTGGTCCTGGCCAGTGACGTGGACAACCCGCTGACCGGGCCCAAGGGCGCCCCGGAGGTGTACGGGCGGCAGAAGGGCGCGAGCGAGGAGGACATCGCGGTCCTCGACGCGGCCCTGACGCACTACGCCTCGATCCTGGGCCCCGGAACGGCTCGGCTTCCCGGCGCGGGCGCGGCGGGAGGCATCGGCTACGGGGCGCTCGTCGCCCTCGGTGCCCGCTTCCGCCCCGGCATCGAGGTGATGCTCGACGTCCTGGGCTTCGCCCCCGCGCTCGCCCGCGCCACGCTGGTGATCACCGGCGAGGGGTCGCTCGACGAGCAGACGCTGCACGGCAAGGCCCCGGCCGGGGTCGCCGCGGCCGCCCGTGCGGCCGGGATCGATACCGTCGCCGTCTGCGGCCGGCTCGCCCTGTCCCGTGAGGCCCTTCAGCAGGCGGGCATCCGGCGCGCCTACGCCCTGGCGGACCTGGAGCCGGACCCGGCCGTCTCCATGGCCCGGGCCGGCCGGCTGTTGGAGCAGGTGGCGGAGTCCATCGCACGGGACCACCTGCACGGCTGACGCCCCCGCGGCCGGGGAGTTCCCGGAGGGGGGACAGGGCCCGGTGCGGTGAGGGGTCCGGTGCGGGGTGGGACCCGGCGCGGGGAGAGCCGTCGGAGCGAGGTGAGGTCCCGGTGGGCCACGGGGCCTCACTTCCAGCCGGTGGCTGCCGCCGGGCCCCTCCCGTGGCCGCCACGCGCGGGAGGGCTCGCCACCGGTCGCGGGAACCCTTGACTACCAGTAGTGCCGTCGTCCTCCCACCGCGTGCCCCAGTGCCCCGAGAACCCACAGCACCGCGCCGACGGCCACCAGGATGATCCCGATGGTCCACAGGACGCCGATACCGGCGATCAGGCCGATGATCAGAAGGACGAGGCCGAGGATGATCATGGTGCCTCCGATCCTGGAAACCCCCTGATACCAGGTTCGTCTCGCCGTGCCCGAACCACAACATGAGGGGCCGAGCCGGGCCGGCGGAGATCATCTCGTCCTGACCGGTGTCGCGCGGACGGAGCCGGGTACGCGGCGGTGCGTCACCATCCGAACCCCGATCACTCCAAGGAGCGAACATGTCGAAGATCGAGGAGTCCGTCGAGGTCGCCGTCCCGGTGCGCACGGCCTACGACCAGTGGACGCAGTTCGAGGAGTTCCCGCAGTTCATGGACGCGGTGCAGCACATCGAGCAGCGCACGCCCACACTGACCCACTGGCGGACCAAGGTGGACGGGGTGAGCCGTGAGTTCGACGCGGAGATCACCGAGCAGATCCCCGACGAACGGGTCGCGTGGTCCACCGTGGCGGGCGAGGTCCGCCAGGCCGGCGTCGTCACCTTCCACCGCCTGGACGACACGCACACCAAGGTGATGCTGCAGCTGGACCACGACCCGCAGGGCATCGCCGACACCGTCGGCGACAAGCTCGGCTTCGTCCGCCGCCAGGCCAAGGACGATCTGAAGAACTTCAAGGAGTTCATCGAGAAGCGCGGCACCGCGACCGGCGCCTGGCGGGGCACCGCCTGACACCGGCCTCCCCTCCCGGCACGGCGCGCTTCCGCGCCGCGTCGGGAGGCCGGTGCCGCCCGCGACGATCAGCCCCGTCCGGCGGCGGCCGCACCGGCGGCCGTCGCCGGACGGGCGTACGTTCCCCGGCGAACACCGTGGGGCGGGTGTCCGCCCCGGTCCTCGCGCGTCCGGGGCCGCCGCCGGGCCCGGACCGCACGAGCCCCTCACGACGCCCCCGGCGACAGCCTCAACGCCTCCAGCGCGAGCACCAGTTCCACCAGCTCGCGCGGCCGCGTCAACGAGCGCGCGGTGAGCCGCTCCAGCCGCCGCAGCCGGTTGAAGACCGTGTTCCGGTGACACCGCAGCCGCACCGCGGCCCGCCCCACCGAGCCCCCGCACTCCAGCCACGCCTCCACCGTCCCCACCAGCAGCGCGCGCTCCGCCGGGACCAGCTCCAGGAGTGGCCCGAGCACCTCCGCGAGGAGCCGGGCCGCCAGCTCGGGACGGCTCACCAGCAGGGCCGCCGGCAGCCGCTCGTCGAGCCGTACGACCCCCCGGCAGCCCGGCGCGCACGTCAGCAGCGCCGTACCCGCCAGGCGCAGCGCCGCGCCCAGCTCCGCCGGCGAGCCCACCACCGGGCTCATGCCACCCGGCCCCGCACCGCGCTCCGCGAGCCGTGCCACCGCCCCGGCCGGCCCCGTCGCGCCGAGCAGCACCACCGCGACGTCCGCGTACGCCGCCCCGCTCTCCGCCGCCCCCGGTGAACGCTCCGCCGCGCCCCACCACCAGCGCGTCCCGTCCGCGTCCGGGCCCTCCGGCACCGCCGCCTCCGGCGCGGGCGCGCCCAGCACCACCACCGCGAACCACCCCCGCTCCGGCAGCCCGAGGCCGTCCGCCGCGTCCGCCACCAGGTCCGGCCGCGCCCCGCCCGCCAGCAGCGGGGCGAGCAGCGCCCCGTACCGCGTCCCACGCCGCATCCGCCGCTCCGTCCCCGGGTCCGGGCGCTCCTGACGACCGATGAGGATGCCACCGGCCGCCCGGCCGGGCGCCCTGCCCGTACGCGCGTCTGTGCACGTGCACAACGAGGCCCTGTATCGGCTGGTCGCCCGCATCGAGTCGGCCCCGCGCCGTGGACGTGCGGCCCGGCCCGGTGCTGGTCTGTGGCACCACCCCCCGAACGAGCACCACGCCGGGGCGGGGCACGGCAGAGCACGACCGACGCGCTGTGCGCGACACGACATGGCGGAAGGAGGAACACATATGGCGACGCTGGAGATCCGCGGGCTGTCCGTCGGGTACGGCCCGGTCCGGGCGCTGCGTGACGTCTCCGTCGAGGTGCCGGACGGCGGGATCACCGCCGTGCTCGGCGGCAACGGCGCGGGCAAGACCACGCTGCTGCGGGCCGTCTCGCGGACCCTCGGCTTCCACCGGGGGACGGGGAGCGGGACCATCCGGTTCGACGGCCGCCCGCTGGAAGGGCTGCGACCCGCCCAGGTGGTGGCCGCCGGAGTGGTCCAGGTACCGGAGGGCCGGCAGGTCTTCGCCCGGATGACGGTGGCCGACAACCTGCGGGCGGGCACCCTCGGAGCACGGGGCGGACGCAAGGAGACGAGCGCCGCCCTGACTCGCGTGCACGAGCTGTTCCCGGTGCTCGCCGACCGCGCGCACCAGCGGGCCGGGCTGCTGTCCGGTGGCGAGCAGCAGATGCTGGCGATGGGCCGCGCCCTGATGGCGGGGCCCCGGCTGCTCCTGCTGGACGAGCCCTCGCTCGGCCTCGCCCCGCTGATGGCGGCCAGGATCGCGGACACCGTGCGGGAGATCAACGCGGGCGGCACCTCCGTCATGCTCGTCGAGCAGAACGCGGCGATCGCCCTGCGGCTCGCCTCCACGGCATACGTCCTCGACGTCGGCGAGGTCGCCCTGTCCGGGCCGGCCGACGAACTCGCCGCCTCCGACGAGGTGCGCCGCCGCTATCTCGGCGTCGTCGACGAGGACGCGGCGGCCGACACCGAACCGGCCGACCGGGTCCGGCGCACCCTCAGCAGATGGGACCCGGCCGATCCGAGCCGGCCCGCCCCGAGCAGGTGGTCCGCGTGACCGCCGCAGCGACCGCCCCCTCGGGCGCCGTCGCGGACGCCCTCGCCGTACAGGACGTCACCGTGCGCTTCGCCGGGCTCACCGCCCTCGACGGCGTCTCCTTCACCGTGGAACCGGGCAGCGTGCACGCCGTCATCGGACCCAACGGCGCCGGCAAGTCGACCTGCTTCAACGTCCTGTCCGGGGTCTACCGCGCCACCTCCGGGCACGTCCGTCTCGGGGACGCCGAACTCACCGGGCTCCCGCCGCACGCCATCGCGGACCTCGGCGTCGCCCGGACCTTCCAGAACCTGGCGCTGCCCCCGCACGCCACCGTCGCCGACAGCCTCCTGCTGGGCCGCCACCGGCTCACCCGCGCCGGGTTCCTCGCCACCGGCCTGCGGCTGCCCTCCGCCGCCCGCGAGGAACGGCGGCACCGGGAGCGGGTCCGGGAGATCGCCGAATTCATCGGTCTCGACAAGGAGTTGGAGCGCCCGGCGGGCTCCCTCCCGTACGGGCAGCAGAAGCTCGTCGAACTCGGCCGCGCCCTGTGCATGGAGCCGAAGGTCCTGCTGCTGGACGAGCCGATCGCCGGGATGACCGCGGACGAGCGCCGCCGCACCGCCGCCGTCGTCGCCGACGTGCGCGACAGCCTCGGCATCTCCATCGTCCTGGTCGAGCACGACATGGGGGTGGTGATGCGACTCGCGGACGCGGTGACCGTACTCGACTTCGGACGCCGGATCGCCGGAGGCGCCCCCGCCGAGGTCCAGAACGATCCGGCCGTCGTCCAGGCCTACTTGGGAGCACCGCAATGACCACCTTCGTCGAACTCCTCCTCGGCGGCCTGTCGATCGGCTCGGTCTACGCCCTCATAGCGCTCGGCTTCGTCGTCATCTTCAAGGCCACCGAGGTCGTCAACTTCGCCCACGCCTCGCTGCTGCTGGCGGGCGGCTACGTCACCGCCGTGCTCCACGACGACATCGGGTTCTGGCCCGCGCTGCTCGTCGGGATCGCGGGGGCCGCGTCCGTCGGGGCGGCCATCGAGTTCTTCGTGATGCGCCGCTACCGGGGCAGCGACCACAGCGTCCTGGCCATCGTCACCATCGGCGTCGACATCCTCCTGATCACCGAACTCACCCGCAGGATGGGCACCGACGTGCTCGCCCTCGGGGACCCCTGGGGCAACGAGGTCCTCACCGTCGGCGGGGTCACCCTCGCCCACACCCGGATCGCGGCGTTCCTCGCCGCCGGGCTGCTGATCACGGTGTTCCTGCTCGCCTTCCGCTACACCTCGTGGGGCGTGTCGATGCGGGCCGCCGCCGAGAACCCGCAGACGGCGGCGCTCATGGGCATCAGGCTGGGGCGGGTGTCGCTCGCCGCCTGGGCGGTCGCCGGGGCCCTCGCCGCCGTCGCCGCCCTCTTCCTCACCGTCTTCCCGACTCCGGGCCTCGAACGCGCCACCTCGCTCGCCGCGCTCAAGGCGTTCCCCGCCGCGATCCTCGGCGGCCTCGACTCCACCACCGGGGCGCTGGCCGGCGGACTGATCGTCGGCGTCACCGAGGCGCTCGCCACCGGCTACCAGAGCGATCTCTCCTTCCTGGGCCGGGGCATCGGCGATCTGGCGCCCTACCTGGTGATGGTGGCGGTCCTGCTCATCCGGCCCGCGGGGCTCTTCGGCACGAAGGAGCTGGCCCGTGTCTGACACCACCGCCGCAACCGCCCCGGCGCCCGCCCGCGCGGGGGGCCTCACCGACCGGCTGCGCACCCCCCGGACGTACGCCGTGCTCCTCGGCTCCCTCGTGCTCCTGGCGCTTCCGTTCTACGTGGACCGCTTCTGGCTCCAGGCCGGACTGTTCGCGATGGTGGCGGCGATCGGAGCCATCGGGCTCAACATGCTCACCGGCGCGACCGGGCAACTCTCCATGGGGCACGCCTTCTTCCTCGCCGTCGGCGCGTACGGCTACTGCGTCCTGGCGGGGGAGAGCAGCACGGA
Organism: Streptomyces sp. V2I9; assembly: GCF_030817475.1. Classification (NCBI taxonomy): domain Bacteria; kingdom Bacillati; phylum Actinomycetota; class Actinomycetes; order Kitasatosporales; family Streptomycetaceae; genus Streptomyces; species Streptomyces sp. V2I9. Next base: position 6,115,332 of record NZ_JAUSZJ010000002.1, read on the forward strand.
GAACGGGCACACACTGACCGGGCTCGGGCTGCCCAGCTGGCTCGCCGCGATCCTCGCGGTGCTGCTCGCCGGGGCGGCGGGCGGGATCTTCAGCCCCATCGCCGGGCGGCTGCGCGGCGCGTACCTCGGCATCGCGACCCTCGCCCTGATCTTCATCGGGCAGCACGTCCTGTTCAACGCGGGTTCGCTGACCGGCGGTTACAACGGCCGGGCCGTACCGCCGCTGTCCCTCTTCGGGTTCACCTTCGACGACACCGAACTCGTCGTGGCGGCCGTCCCGTTCGGGGCGTCGGAGAAGCTCTGGTACGCGGGTCTGCTCGCGCTCCTGCTGAGCGCGCTGTTCGCCCGCGGCGTGCTGCGCGGCCGGCCGGGACGGGCCATGAACGCCATCCGCGACCACCGGATCGCGGCCGGGGTGATGGGCGTGCCGGTGGCCCGCTACCGCGCGGGCGTCTTCGTCCTGTCCTCGATGTACGCCGGCCTCGCGGGCGTCCTGCTGGCCCTGGTCTTCCAGCGGACCGTGCCCGAGTACTTCGGCATGATCCTGTCCCTCGAATACCTCGCCATGATCGTCATCGGCGGGCTGGGCAGCGTCGCCGGAGCCGTGATCGGGGCCGCCTTCGTCTCCCTGCTCCCGCAGGTGTTCACCCACTACAGCGACTCCCTGCCGCTGGTCTCCGCCCCCGGCACGGGCGGGCTGGCGCCGGGTGAGGCGTCCCGCTATCTGTACGGCGCCGCGGTGGTCGCGGTGGTCCTCTTCCTGCCCGGCGGCCTCGCCCGCCTCGGCGCCGACCGCGCGAAGAAGCCGGCGGCACCGAAGAAGCCGGCGGTCCCGCGACAGCCGGCGCCTCCTGAACGATCAGCGGCTCCGAACCAACCAGCGACTCCGAAGAATCCAGGGGAGAAGTCATGAAACTGAGAGTGCTCACGGCCGTGGTCGCGGCCCTCGCCGTCACCCTCGTCGGATGCAGCGGCAAGGCGACCGACGGCAAGACCGACGGGGAGGGCGAGGGCGGGATCAAGACCGGCCCCGGAGTCTCCTCCTCCACGATCTCCCTCGGCGTGCTGACCGATATGACCGGGGTCTACGCCTCGCTGGGCAAGAGCGTCACCCAGGCGCAGCAGCTGTGGGTGAAGCAGACCAACGACGAGGGCGGCATCTGCGACCGGAAGATCGAACTGACGGTCCGCGACCACGGCTACGACCCGCAGAAGGCGATCGCCGCGTACACCGAACTGGCCCCGGACGTCGTGGGGTTCGCCCAGTTCATCGGCTCCCCGTTCGTCGCCGCCGTCGAGCAGCGCATCGACGGCCAGGACAAGGGCGTCGTGCTGCCCCAGGCCTGGTCCGCCAGCCTGCTCGGCTCCCCGTACATCCGGGTCATCGGCGCCACCTACGACGTCGAGACGATCAATCTGATCGACTACCTCCTCGCGGAGAAGCGGATCGTGAAGGGCGACAAGATCGGGCATGTGTACTTCGAGGGCGACTACGGCGAGAACGCCCTCGTCGGCTCGAAGCACGCGGCGAAGGAGGCCGGGCTCACCGTCGTCGAGCAGAAGATCAAGCCGACCGACAACGACATGACGGCCCAGGTCGCCGCCCTCAAGCAGGCCGGGGTCAAGGCCGTCGTCGTCAGCGCCGGACCGCGCCAGGCGGCCTCCCTCGTCGGCGTCGCCGCGGCCACCGGCTTCGACGTCCCCGTCGTCGGCAACAACTCGGCCTTCGCCCCCCAGCTGCTGAAGACCCAGGCGGGCCCCGCCCTGCTCAAGAACTACTACGTGGCCTCCTCCACCCTGCCCATCGGGGACCCCGGCGACGGCCCCGCCAAGCTCGCCAAGGAGTACGCCGCCCAGTACCCGAAGGACGTGCTCGACAACGGTGTGGTCGCCGGCTACACGGCCGCCTCCCTGTTCGGCGAAGCGCTGTCGAAGGCGTGCGACGACAAGGACCTCACCCGCGAGGGCATCGACAAGGCGCTCCTCACGATCAAGGGGTACGGGACCGAGTTCGGGGTGACGCACGACTTCTCGGACCCGAAGGCGCCGTCCACGCGGGAGAGCGTCATCATGAAGCCGGACGCCGCAGCCGCCGGCGGGCTGAAGGTGGTCCGCCCGGCCGAGGTCGCCGCCGTCGCCGAATCCTTCACCCCCGGCTCCTGAGTCCCACGGCCGGAAGCGGGCCCGGCGGGGAGGCGTACGGACGGCCCGGTCCGTACGCCTCCCCGCGTTCAGACCTCCCGGCCGTCCATCCCGACGTACCGGAACCGCCCCCGCTCCACGCGGTAGAGGAACACCCCGGTCCCGGTGTACATCCCGTTGGCGGACTCGAAGGCGTAGCTCTTGGACACCCCCTTGTACGAGGTCGTCCGCAGCGCCGGCAGCAGGTCCTGACGGGTCGGCTTCTCCCGGCCCAGCCGCTCGGCGCAGGCGGCGATCAGCCCGACCGCGTCGTACGCCTCGGCGGCGAACAACGGCGGCGCGCCGTCGTAGCGCTCGCGGTAGGCGGCGGCGAAGGCGTGCACCGAGGGGACCGAGCCGGGGTCGGCGGCCGTCGAGACGAGCAGCCACCCCGCCGCGTCCGCGCCCGCCTCCGCGAGGAACCGCGGATCGTGCGCGGCCTGGGTGGCGATCCTCGGCCCGAGGAAGCCGGCCCTGTTCAGGGCCTTGGCGAACCGCCCGGCGTCCCGCCACCCGCCGCCGTACACCACCGCCCCCGGCCGCTTCGCGGCGATCCGCCCGGCCTCCGCGTCCAGGTCGCGGAGGCCCTCCCGTACGGTCTCCGCGAACACCGTGCGGCCGTTGCCGCGCAGCCCCGCGTCGAGGAAGCGGGTGGTCTGCCGACCGTACTCGGTACCGTCGTCCACCAGCGCGACCTTGTCGATCTCGTACGCCCCGAGGTACTCGGCCACCGGCAGCATCTGCATGTCGTTGCGCGGCCGGGCGCACAGGAAGATCCGGTTCAGGTGCCGGATGTCCCCGTCGACCACGCTCAGCAGCGGCAGGGCCTCCTCGTCGTAGGCGACCAGCGCCTCGCGGGCCGCGTCGGTGCCGGTCGCGCCGATGGCCGCCACCAGCAGCGGGTCCTCGGCGAACCGGCGGACCGCCGCCGTCGCCCGCTCCTCCTCGCCCCCGTCGTCGACCGTCGTCAGGCGCAGCGTGAACGGGGCGTCCCGCCGCGCGTTGTGCTCCGCCACGGCGAGCCGCGCCGCCCGGTCCTGGCCCCTGCCGACCGCCGCCGAAGGTCCGCTCAGATCGGCCTGGAGCCCGAGGTGCAGCTCGGGGCGGGCCGCCTTCCCGTCCCCGCGTTCCCCGTCGCCGCCGGACGAGGCCAGCCAGGCCGCGGTCCCTCCGGTCGCCGCGAGGGCCGCGCCTCCGGTGACGTACGCGAGGAAGCGGCGGCGGCCGACCGGAGCCGGGACGGACGTGGTGCTCGCGGCACCGGTCCCGGTGCGGGTGTCCGGGGCGTCGCCGGACCGGGCGTCGAGGCTGGTCGCGTCGATGTCGGGCAGAGCGAGCATCCGCGCCGAACGCTCGGCGATCAGGTGCGTGACCGGGGCGGGCAGCCAGCCGCCACCCGCGAGGTCCTCGGTGAGCGCGGCCCGGACCTCGGCCGCCGACGGACGGCCCTCGGGGTCCTTGGCCAGGCACGCCCCGACGACCGGGAGGAGACCGGGCGGCAGCGCGCTCACGTCCGCCGCGTCGTGCACGGTGCGGAACAGCATCGCCTCCACCGGCCCGGTGCCGAACGGCCGCCCGCCGGTCGCCGCGTACACCAGGACGCAGCCCAGCGAGAAGACGTCGCTCGCCGGGCCGATCCGCCTCCCCTGCGCCTGCTCGGGGGAGAGGAATCCGGGGGAGCCGACGATCACGTCCGTCGCGGTGAGGACGGTGTCGTCCAGCGCCCGCGCGATCCCGAAGTCGATCAGCCGGGGCCCGTCCAGGCCCAGCAGGACGTTGCCCGGCTTCACGTCCCGGTGCACCAGCCCCGCCGCGTGGACGGCTTCCAGCGCCTCCGCGAGCATCGAGCCGAGCGCCCGCACCCCGCGTTCCGGCAGCGGGCCCCCTCCGGACACCGCCTCGCTCAGGGCGGGCCCCGGCACGAACTCGGTGGCCAGCCACGGGGCCGGGGCTTCGGTGTCGGCGTCCACCACCGGCACCGCCCACCGGTTGCGGACCTGCCGGGCGATGGCCACCTCCCGCCGGCACCGGGCCCGGAAAGCGGTGTCGTCGGCGTATTCCGCCCGGATCAGCTTGATCGCCACCAGCGCGCCGCCGGGCGAACGGCCCAGCAGCACCACGCCCATGCCCCCGGCGCCGAGACGGCCGAGGACACGGTACCCGGCGATCCGTGCCGGGTCGGTGGGACGGAGCGGTTCCATCAGGGGTCAGTGCCTCTCGTTCCGGTCCGCGGTCACTTCAGCTCCAGTTCGACGCGGTAGAGCACCTTGGCGCCGCCCTCGGCGGCGATCCGCAGCAGGTCGCTGTTTTGGTAGCCCTTCGCGCCCTTGACCGACACGGCCGTCGTCACCGGGCCGATCCGGGACTTCGACCACACGTAGTCCTGGACGCCGCCCGACCCGGGTCCGGTGTACTTCCCCGCCTCGAACAGGGAGGCGTCCGCGTTGCGCACGTCCTTCTGGTCGAACCGCAGTGACATCAGCCCGCTGAGGCGCTGCCCGCCGCCCAGCTCCTGCCGCGGGCAGCGGAAGCTCTCCTGGACGGTGTCCTCGATCTCCCGCTCGGCCCCCGCCTCGGTCCGGTGCACGGTCACGGTCACCGCCCCCTGCACCCGGCCCTTGCCGCCGCGGGCCGGGAGGTCGAGCCGCCGCGTGAAGCTGTCCAGGATTCCCGAGGGCAGCGCGGAGCGGGTCCAGACGCACGATTCCGGGAGCACGGGCCAGCTGCCGCCGCTCTCGTACGGGGTGTGCCGCACCATGCCCGCCGCCCAGTCGTTCTCCCCGAGCGCGGCATTACGGGTCAGCTTCCGCGCGCGGGCCGCGTCTTTCGGGACCCGTGCCGGGTCCGGCGTGAACTCGTAGGCGCTGGGCAGCGCTCCCGGCAGCGTGGACCGCTGCGGATCGGGCTTCCCCGTCCCCCCGGTCTTCTTCCCGCCGGTCTCCGTGCCGCCCCGCTTCGCCGATCCGCTCGGCTTCGGGCCGGGCCCGCCCCCGCCCTTCGCCGCCGGCCCGCCGCAGCCGGCCAGCAGCGCCCCCGCCGCCGCGACCGCCACCACACGTGGCCCCACCAGCATCAGCTTCATCATCGGACCCCCTGGTCCCGCAAACCCGCACCCCGGCCGTCGTGGTCCGGGCGTCGGTGCGAGGCGATTCTAGAAGCGCATCGCGCCACGGTGACGGGATTCCGATACTCATCCCGGACGCGGAACGGCTCAGTCGGCAACGGGACTTCACCTCTGGCGGCCCGGTGCGCGGGGTGGTAGGAGCCGGAGCCGAAGGGGCACGGGTGTGGCCGGAACTCGACTACGCGGTACGGGCGAGTAGCCGGTTCCGGAGCGGCGGCGGCGGGGCTCCGCCACCGCGCGGCCGCACCGGAGGGCTCTCATGATCGGCGGAAAATTGGTCTGGACCACCTGGAGCGGCAGTGGTTAGCTCGTTCCGGACTCCGCGCCTTCGGGACCGGGTCCGCCCGCCTTTCGCCCACGTACGGCCGGAGCCTGCCCGGACAGCGCCGCGTTCCGCCCGTCCACCGCCGAGTTCTGTTGCGTTCTGCTGAGGGGATCCTTCCGTGATCGACATCGTGGCGGTACTCAGGGCCGAGGACGCGGCCCTGGACTTCCTTTCCGTGCTCGGCGGGGAGGAGCACGAGATCCACGTCCTGTGCGGCGACACCGGCGAGCGGCTGGTGCTCCCCGCCGGCCGGCCGCTCGCCGACCGTCTCGACGCCCTGGCCCCGCTGGTCCGCCCGGTCGACGAGCACGCCGCGTCGCCGGGCCCCGAGGCCCTGGCAGCGCTCGTCGCGGCATCGGACGGGGGAGGGGCCGCCCGCCTCTGGACCCACTCGCCCGCCGACACCCGGCGCAGCCGCGGCCGTCTCGGCCGGGACACCGCCGACGCCGCCGGGGGCCGCCCCGTCCTGCACGCCGTCGGCCACTCCCCGTACCTCCAGTTCATCAGCGACCTGGACCGGCCCCTGGACCGGGCCGGTGTCGCCGCCAAACTCGCCTTCGTCAACCGGCACTGCGGTCACCTGCTGCGCACCGCCTCGGAGGAGCACGTCGTCCGGACCGGACGGGTCCACGCCACCGAACGCTTCTTCGCGGCCGGACCCGGGGAACGCGAGCGGCTGTTCGCACTCCTGGCCAGTCTCGACGAGGACGCCGCCTCGGTGGACGACCCCTGGGAGTTCGCCACCTCCGCGTACGAGGCGGAGCGGCTGGACACCACCGTCGCCTGGATCGCCGGGCACTGCCCGCCCGGCAGCGGGCCCCTCGTCGAGGTCGGCGCCTGCGAAGGGGCCCTCACCACCCGGCTCCTGGACAAGGGGTTCACCGTCCACGCGACCGAACCCAACGCGGCCTTCCGCCACCGGCTCGCCGCCCGCGCCGGGGAGGCGGCACACATCCACCCGGAGTCGCTGGAGGAGCTGGCCGCCCGCCCCGGCCTTCCGGGCGCGGCCTACCTCCTGATCGAGATGCTCTACTACGGCCAGGATCTCGACCTGCTCGACCGGCTCCCCGCCGACCTGGTCTTCGTCGCCCTGGAACCGGAGGCGCTCGCCGCCGGACTGACCCCCTGGCTGGAGCGCACCCCGCACTGGGAGAAGACCGACGAGACGCCGCTCGTCGCCCCCGCGCTGGAAGCCGTCTGCGGCGGCCGCGCCTATCTGAGCAAGCGCGGCTCCATCGGCGTCCTGCTGCGGCGCATCGGCGCCTGACCGGGTACGCGATGTACGACGTCTGCGTCGGCCTCGGCTACCACTGCGAGTCGACCTACCAGCTCCGCCGCGTCACCGGCGTCGAACGGGCCCACTTCTTCGACTGGCTCGACCTCGACCTCGTCGCCGTACGGGAGACCGTCGCGGCCGACTTCGCCAATGTCCTCCGCCCCGGCCTGTGCGAGCCGTTCAGCGATGGCGCCTGCGTACGGGACCGGGGCTCGAACATCCGCTTCTTCCACGACTTCCGAGCCCCGGAGGGCGCCCCCCTGACCTCCGCGATCATCGCGGAGCAGTTCGACGCGGTCCGGTCCAAGTTCGATCACCTCGCCGCCCGCTGGCGCGCCCTGACCGCCTCCCGCTCCCGCGTCCTCTACGTCCACCAGGACGCGTTCGACGAGAGCGGCGCCCCGGACCTGGCCGCCCTGCACTCCCTGCTGCGCACCCGCTACCCGGCCCACGACTTCGACCTGCTGTGGCTGCGCCGTACGCCCCCGACGGACGCGGAGGCCCTCCCGCCGGGCGTCCTGTGGGGCACGGTCCCCCTCGATCCGGGCCGCTGGGAGGGTGACGACGCCGCCTGGGACGCCGCCCTGGCCCCGTTGGACATCCCCCGAGCCCCCGGAGCCGACCGCCGTGCCTGACCGCCGTCCCTGAGCGCCGTCCCCCGCTCCCGGCCCTCCGCCCCTGACACCGTCTCCCGGCCGACCGCCGCGCCGCCCACCCGAAGCCCCGCCCACCCGCTGCCCGCACCCCTCCGGAGGACCCGTGCCCGCCGCCGTACCCCCGCCCTGGCGCACCGTCGTCGTCTCGCCGCACTTCGACGACGCCGCGCTCTCCCTCGCCGGGCTGCTGCCCACCCTGCCCGGCCCGCTCGCCGTGGTCACCGTCCACGGCGGCCCGCCCGCCGCCGGTCTGCCGGTCTCCGGGTGGGACGCCCTCTGCGGCTTCAGCTCGGCCCGCGAGGCGTACGAGGTCCGCCGGTCCGAGGACGCCCGCTCCTGCGCGCTCCTGGGGGCCGAGCAGGTCCTCATCGACCACCCCGACGGCCCGTACGTCCGCGCGGGCGACGAACCGGCCGGCCTGGACCCGCTGCTGCGCTCGCTGGCCCCCGGCACCCGGATCCTCGTACCGCTCGCCACCAACCAGCCGGACCACGAGGCCGTACGGCTGCGCGCCCAGCGGGTCCTCGCCGAGGCCGGGGCGCCCGAGCCCTGGGTCTACGCCGATCTGCCCTACACCGGGCACCTGCCGGAATGGGGAGCCTCCGACGCGAGCGCCGCACTGGCCGCGAGCGAGAAGTGGGGGACCGCCTACCAGCGGCTGACCCGCACCCACCGGCTCACCGTCCGCCACGAGCTGACGCTCACCGACGAGCAGTGGGCGGCCAAGCGCGAGGCCGTCCTGTGCCACGCCTCCCAGCTATCCGGCCTCGCCCCGGCCCACGGCGCCTTCCTGGACCGGAACGGGCCGCTGCGCACCGAGCTGATCTGGAGCGCCGAGCCTCGCGGCGCCGCCTGAGCCCGGCGCCGGGAGACGGGATACGGGAAAGGCCCGAGGCACAGGCCCCGGCGAAGGGACGAGCGCCGGGAGACCCACGAGGGCCGAGGGTGAAGGAGCGCGCGGGAAACGCACGAGGGCCCGGATGCCGGGGAGCATCCGGGCCCTCGAGGACCTGCCGTACGGAGGGTGACCGCCGCGCTACGGGAGCTGAGCCGCCCGCGCCTCGCGCCGATTGTCACGGAACGTGTTCACCCGTCGCGCCGTGGCGAACAGCGGGATCACCGCGCCGAGCACCACCTGGAGCGCGCAGCCCGTCTGGAGCAGCAGCTGACCGCCCGGCGCGTCGAACGCCCACGCGGCGAGCAGCCCCATCGCGCCGACGATCCAGCTGAGCATCGCCACCGCGAGGATGCCCCGCGGCTTGGGGTACTCCACCCGGCTCACCATCAGCCACGCCACACCGACGATCGCCAGCAGGGTCGGGACGAACGGCAGCTCCAGGAGCACGATCGAGACGACCGTCAGCGCTCCGAACGGGCTCGGCATGCCCTGGAACATGCCGTCCTTCAAGGTCACGCAGGAGAATCTGGCCAGTCTGAGCACCACCGCCAGCAACACCACGATCGCCGCCAGTGCCGACACCCGCTGATGGGCGTCGTCGGCGACCATGCCGTACACGAGCACGAAGTAGGCCGGCGCGAGACCGAAGCTGATCAGGTCCGAGAGGTTGTCCAGCTCGGCGCCCATCGGCGAGGAGCGCAGCTTGCGCGCCACGAGTCCGTCGAACAGATCGAAGATCGCGGCCATGAGCATGAGGATCACCGCGGTGGCGGCCGAGTGCCGGGCCATGCCCGTCTCGTCGCTGCCCGTGAGGTGCGGGATCAGAATGCCCGTGGTGGTGAAGTACACCGCCATGAACCCGCACGTCGCGTTACCGAGCGTGAGCGTGTCCGCTATCGACAGCCGCATCGACAGCGGCATGTCCTCCGCGCCCTCGGTGTCGTTCTCCTCGTCCGCCTCCGGCACCCAGCCGGCCTTGGTATCAGGATCAATCACGGTCAATTCGAGTCACCCCCGCGGTGGTGGCCTGGCCGACCTCGACCGCGACATCGATCCCCTCCGGGAGGTAGATGTCCACGCGCGAGCCGAAGCGGATCAGGCCGATGCGCTCGCCCTGCTCCACCTTCGTGCCCTGGGGGAGGTACGGCACGATCCGACGGGCGACCGCTCCCGCGATCTGCACCATCTCGATGTCGCCGAGCTCGGTGTCGAAGTGCCAGACAACGCGCTCGTTGTTCTCGCTCTCCTTGTTGAACGCCGGAACGAATCCGCCCGGAATGTGCTCGACCGACGTCACGGTGCCCGCCAGCGGCGCGCGGTTCACGTGGACGTTGAGCGGGCTCATGAAGATCGCGACGCGGGTGCGCCCGTCCTTCCACGGCATGATGCTCTGCACCACGCCGTCGGCCGGGGAGATGACCCGGCCCTCGGAGATCTCGCGCTCGGGGTCACGGAAGAACCACAGCATGCCCGCCGCGAGCGCAGTGGTGGGCACAGCCGCTGCTGCCCAGCGCCTCGACGTGCGGGCGCGGGCCAGGCTGAGGGCTGCGGTGGCGACGGTCGGCAGGAGCCACGGAGATGCTCCGCGGGCGATGCGGACCCCACCGCGGGATGCGGAGGAAGTGCTGTCGGGCATGGATGACCTTCGTAGCGGATGATGCCGCGCTGGCAACGGGGGACGGCGGCTTTCCGAAGATGCTATCGGTTGCCGGGCGCAACTGGGCAAGCCAGCAGCCGAGTCGGACTGTCGAACGCCGCCCGTCGAGGGTGACCCGGTGTGATGTTCTTCGCCACCAGATCACCCCAGAACGGACAATCAGCCCTGGAATCGGTACTCCTCCAAGAGGCGCCGGCCAATGATCATTTTCTGGATCTCGGCGGTACCTTCACCGATCAGCAGCATCGGCGCCTCACGGTAGAGGCGCTCGATCTCGTACTCCTTGGAGAAGCCGTAACCGCCGTGGATACGGAAGGCGTCCTCGACGACTTCCTTGCAGTACTCGGAGGCGAGGTACTTCGCCATCCCTGCCTCCAGGTCGTTACGTTCCCCGGAGTCCTTTTTGCGTGCCGCATTCACCATCATCGCATGAGCGGCCTCGACCTTGGTGGCCATTTCGGCCAGTTTGAACTGGATCGCCTGGTGCTGGGCGATCGGCTTGCCGAAGGTGTGGCGCTGTTGCGCGTACGAAACGCCCAGTTCGAACGCACGCTGCGCGACACCGCAGCCACGTGCCGCGACATTCACCCGGCCGACCTCGACGCCGTCCATCATCTGGTAAAAACCGCGGCCCGTCGTGCCCCCGAGGACCCGATTGGCCGGAATGCGCAGGTCGTCCATGATGAGCTCGGTCGTGTCGACGCCCTTGTAGCCCATCTTGTCGATCTTTCCGGGGATCGTCAGGCCGGGCCGGACCTCTCCGAAGCCGGCCTCCTTCTCCACCAGGAAGGTCGTCATCGACTTGTGCGGCGCGGTCCCCTCGGGGTGGCCTTCGTCACTCCGGGCCAGAACGGCCACCAGGGTGGAGGTCCCGCCGTTCGTCAGCCACATCTTCTGGCCGTTGAGAACGTACTCGTCGCCGTCCCTCACGCCCTTCGACGAGATCGCCGAGACGTCCGAGCCGAGCGCCGGCTCGGACATCGAGAAGGCCCCGCGCACCTCGCCCAGCGCCATCCGCGGCAGGAAGGTGTCCTTCTGCTCCTGGGTGCCGTGCTGCTTGAGCATGTAGGCCACGATGAAGTGCGTGTTGATGATGCCCGACACGCTCATCCAGCCGCGCGCGATCTCCTCCACGCACAGCGCGTAGGTGAGCAGCGACTCGCCCAGGCCTCCGTACTCCTCGGGGATCATCAGCCCGAACAGGCCGAGTTCCTTCAGTCCCTCCACGATCTGCGTGGGGTACTCGTCCCGGTGCTCCAGCTGGGTCGCGACCGGAATGATCTCCTTGTCGACGAAATCCCGGACCGTGGCGAGGATCTCCCGCTGTACGTCGTTCAGACCGGCGGTCTGGGCGAGTCGCGTCATGGCTGCTTCTCCTGTGGCTTCACGCGGGCGGCCGCACGGCCGCGCAGGTCAGTTGGACGGCGTCGGGCGGCCGGGCTGCTCGCCGCCGCGCTCCTTGATGTACGTCTCGGTGGGAACCATCACCTTGCGCCGGAAGACGCAGACCACGGTGCCGTCCTGCTTGTAGCCGCGGGTCTCCACGTACACGATCCCGCGGTCGCTCTTCGACTTCGACGGCGTCTTGTCCAGCACGGTCGTCTCGCCGTAGATCGTGTCGCCGTGGAAGGTCGGCGCGATGTGCTTCAGCGACTCGACCTCCAGGTTGGCGATGGCCTTTCCGGAGATGTCCGGCACCGACATGCCGAGCAGCAGCGAGTAGATGTAGTTGCCGACGACGACGTTCTTCCCGAAGTCGGTCGTCTTCTCCGCGTAATTGCTGTCCATGTGCAGCGGGTGGTGATTCATGGTCAGCAGACAGAAGAGGTGGTCGTCGTACTCCGTGACCGTCTTTCCGGGCCAGTGCTTGTAGACGGCGCCGACCTCGAATTCCTCATACGTGCGTCCGAACTGCATGATCAGGCCTCCGGGGCTTCGAACTTGGAGGTGCGCTGCATTCCGGCGGCCCGGCCCTTGCCGGCGATGACCAGGGCCATCTTGCGGCTGGCCTCGTCGATCATCTCGTCGCCGAGCATCGCGGAGCCCTTCTTGCCGCCCTCCTCGGAGGTGCACCAGTCGTAGGCGTCGAGGATCAGCTCGGCGTGGTCGTAGTCCTCCTGCGAGGGCGAGAACACCTCGTTGGCGGCGTCGACCTGGCCGGGGTGCAGCACCCACTTGCCGTCGAAGCCGAGGGCGGCGGCGCGGCCGGCCACCTCGCGGTAGGCGTCCACGTCCCGGATCTGGAGGAACGGGCCGTCGATCGCCTGGAGGTCGTGGGCGCGGGCGGCCATCAGGATGCGCATCAGGATGTAGTGGTAGGCGTCCGCCGGGTAGCCGGGCGGCTGCTGGCCGACGACCAGGGTCTTCATGTTGATGGAGGCCATGAAGTCGGCCGGGCCGAAGATCAGCGTCTCCAGACGGGGCGAGGCCTCGGCGATGTCGTCGATGTTCACCAGGCCCTTGGCGTTCTCGATCTGCGCCTCGATGCCGATCTTCCCGACCTCGAAGCCCATCGTCTTCTCGATCTGGGTGAGCAGCAGGTCCAGCGCCACGACCTGCTGGGCGTCCTGGACCTTCGGCAGCATGATGCAGTCGAGGTTCGGGCCCGCGCCCTCGACGACCGTGACGACGTCCCGGTAGGTCCAGTGCGTGGTCCAGTCGTTGACCCGCACGACGCGGGTCTTGCCGCTCCAGTCGCCGTTGTTGAGCGCGTCCACGATGTGGTGGCGCGCGCCCTCCTTGGCGAGCGGGGCGCAGGCGTCCTCCAGGTCCAGGAAGACCTGGTCGGCCGGGAGGCCCTGGGCCTTCTCCAGGAAGCGCGGATTGGAGCCCGGCACGGCCAGACACGAACGGCGCGGGCGCAGCCGGTTGACCGAGGGGGTGGGCGTGGTCATGCGGGGACCTCCAGAGGGTCGAGCTTGTTCGCTTTCCGGATCTCGTCGACGATACGGCCGATGATCTCGGTGATGCCGAAGTCCTTCGGGGTGAAGACGGCGGCCACACCGGCTCCGATGAGCGCCGCGGCGTCGGCCGGCGGGATGATGCCGCCCGCGATCACCGGGATGTCCGCGGCCCCGGCCTCGCGCAGCCGGCGCAGTACGTCGGGCACCAGCTCCGCGTGCGAGCCGGACAGGATGGACAGGCCCACGCAGTGCACGTCCTCGGCGAGCGCGGCGTCGGTGATCTGCTCGGGCGTCAGCCGGATGCCCTGGTAGACCACCTCGAACCCGGCGTCCCTGGCCCGTACGGCGATCTGCTCGGCCCCGTTGGAGTGCCCGTCGAGGCCCGGCTTGCCGACCAGCAGGCGCAGCCGTCCCACACCGAGGTCGGCGGCGGTCCGGGTGACCTTCCCCCGGACCAGGGCGAGCGTGCTGCCCGGCTCGGCGGCCACCGCGACCGGGGCCGAGGAGACCCCGGTGGGGGCGCGGAACTCGCCGAAGACGTCCCGCAGCGCCCAGGACCACTCGCCGGTGGTGACGCCCGCGCGGGCGCACTCGACGGTGGCCTCCATCATGTTCTCGGTGCCCGCCGCCGCCTTCTTCAGCGCGGCCAGCGCCTCGGAGGCGCGCGCCTCGTCGCGGTTGTCGCGCCATTCGTGCAGCGCGGCGACGACCCGCGCCTCGTTCTCGGGGTCGACCGTCATGATCGCGCCGTCGAGGTCGGCCGTGAGCGGGTTGGGCTCGGTGGACTCGTAGATGTTGACGCCGACGATCTTCTCCTCGCCGCCCTCGATGCGGGCCCGCCGCGCCGCGTGCGAGGCGACCAGCTCGGACTTGAGGTAGCCGGACTCGACGGCCGCCATCGCGCCGCCCATCTGCTGGATGCGGTCGATCTCCGCCAGCGACTCCTCGACCAGGGCGTCCACCTTGGCCTCGATGACGTGCGAACCGGCGAAGATGTCCTCGTACTCCAGCAGATCGCTCTCGTGCGCCAGCACCTGCTGGATGCGGAGCGACCACTGCTGGTCCCAGGGCCGGGGCAGTCCCAGCGCCTCGTTCCAGGCCGGCAGCTGCACCGCGCGGGCACGGGCGTCCTTGGAGAGGGTGACGGCCAGCATCTCCAGGACGATGCGCTGGACGTTGTTCTCCGGCTGCGCCTCGGTCAGGCCGAGGGAGTTGACCTGGACGCCGTAGCGGAAGCGGCGCTTCTTGGCGTCGGTGATGCCGTACCGCTCGCGGGTGACGCGGTCCCAGATACGGCCGAAGGCGCGCATCTTGCACATCTCCTCGATGAAGCGGACGCCCGCGTTCACGAAGAACGAGATGCGGGCGACCACGTCACCGAACTTCTCCTCGGGCACCTGGCCCGAGTCGCGGACCGCGTCGAGCACCGCGATGGCGGTGGACATGGCGTACGCGATCTCCTGGACCGGGGTGGCCCCCGCCTCCTGGAGGTGGTAGCTGCAGATGTTGATCGGGTTCCACTTGGGGATGCGGTTGACCGTGTACGTGATCATGTCCGTGGTCAGCCGCAGCGAGGGCACCGGCGGGAAGACGTGCGTCCCGCGCGAGAGGTACTCCTTCACGATGTCGTTCTGCGTGGTCCCCTGCAGCTTGGAGGTGTCGGCCCCCTGCTCCTCCGCGACCACCTGGTAGAGCGCCAGCAGCCACATGGCGGTCGCGTTGATCGTCATCGAGGTGTTCATCTGCTCCAGGGGGATGTCCTGGAACAGCCGCCGCATGTCACCGAGGTGCGAGACGGGAACACCGACGCGGCCCACCTCGCCGCGGGCGAGGATGTGGTCCGGGTCGTATCCGGTCTGCGTCGGCAGATCGAAGGCGACCGAGAGACCCGTCTGGCCCTTGGCGAGGTTGCGGCGGTACAGCTCGTTGGACGCTTCGGCGGTCGAGTGACCGGCGTACGTCCGCATGAGCCAGGGCCGGTCCTTCTGACGTTCGTTCATCGGAGAACCTCAGACGTTGCGGAAGCGGTTGATGGC
The DNA here is from genome assembly GCF_030817475.1 of Streptomyces sp. V2I9. Classification (NCBI taxonomy): domain Bacteria; kingdom Bacillati; phylum Actinomycetota; class Actinomycetes; order Kitasatosporales; family Streptomycetaceae; genus Streptomyces; species Streptomyces sp. V2I9. The sequence continues at coordinate 6,130,388 of NZ_JAUSZJ010000002.1, forward strand.
GTCGATGTGCTGCTCGCGCATTTCCTGGTCGCGCACGCCCAGGCCCTCGCGGGGGGCCAGCGCCAGGACGCCGACCTTGCCCTGGTGCAGGTTGCGGTGGACGTCGTACGCCGCCTGGCCGGTGTCCTCCAGGGAGTACGTCTTGGAGAGCGTCGGGTGGATCTTGCCCTTGGCGATGAGGCGGTTGGCCTCCCACGCTTCACGGTAGTTGGCGAAGTGGGAGCCGATGATGCGCTTCAGGGACATCCACAGGTAACGGTTGTCGTACTCGTGCATGTAGCCCGAGGTGGAGGCGCAGGTGGTGATCGTGCCGCCCTTGCGGGTGACGTAGACCGAGGCGCCGAAGGTCTCGCGGCCCGGGTGCTCGAAGACGATGTCGATGTCCTCGCCGCCGGTGAACTCCCGGATGCGCTTGCCGAAGCGCTTCCACTCCTTGGGGTCCTGGGTGCGCTCGTCCTTCCAGAACTTGTAGCCCTCGGCGTTGCGGTCGATGACCGCCTCCGCGCCCATGGCCCGGCAGATCTCGGCCTTCTCGGGGCTGGAGACGACGCAGATCGGGTTGGCGCCGCCGGCCAGCGCGAACTGGGTGGCGTAGGAGCCGAGTCCGCCGCTGGCACCCCAGATCAGCACGTTGTCGCCCTGCTTCATGCCCGCGCCGTTGCGCGAGACGAGCTGGCGGTACGCGGTCGAGTTGACCAGGCCGGGGGCGGCGGCCTCCTCCCAGCTGAGGTGCTGGGGCTTGGGCATCAGCTGGTTGGACTTGACGAGCGCGATCTCGGCGAGGCCGCCGAAGTTCGTCTCGAAGCCCCAGATGCGCTGCTCGGGGTCGAGCATCGTGTCGTTGTGGCCGTCGGAGGACTCCAGCTCGACCGAGAGGCAGTGCGCGACGACCTCGTCGCCCGGGTTCCAGGCGTTCACGCCGGGGCCGGTGCGCAGGACGACGCCCGCCAGGTCGGATCCGATGATGTGGTACGGCAGGTCGTGGCGCTTGGTCAGCTCGCTGAGCTTCCCGTACCGCTCCAGGAAGTTGAACGTCGAGACCGGCTCGAAGATGGAGGTCCAGACGGAGTTGTAGTTCACCGAGCTGGCCATCACGGCGACGAGGGCCTCACCGGGGCCGAGTTCGGGGACCGGGACGTCGTCCAGGTGGATCGACTTGCGGGGGTCCTTGTCACGGGACTCCAGCCCCGCGAACATCTCCGCCTCGTCCTTGTGCACGGTGATCGCGCGGTAGGACTCGGGGAGGGGCAGGGCCGCGAAGTCCGCGGCGGTGCTGTCCTGCGACTGGATCGCGTCCAGGATTTCCTTCACGGTGTTGCCTCCGATGATGCGCGTCGAGGGAACGCTTGAGGGGCCCTGCTGGCAGGGGGTGCTATGTGGAGGTGTTGCCGTCGGTTCGGCGGGTGGAGCTCGGCTTTGCCCGGTGGAGCAGAAGGGTGCCTGTGACGCAGGCGTCCGGGCGCGCAGCGCGGTGGTTGCGGGGACAGCCGGCGTACGTGTGAGGTCTCAGCACGCCGGCCGCCCGGACACCATCAACGTATGGCACTCCGTGACACCTGACAAGGCACCCAGTGCCAACAATTTCTCTCACTTGTCATCTCGTAGGCACGCATGAGCAACACGATGGGCGTTACGAGACGTTCTGTCCTGCTGGCAGGCGGTCACCGCCCCGCGCGGTACACATACGGCGTCGTCGTGGCGAGCGCCGTGAAACCGAGCCGGACCAGGATCGGGGCCGACATGGCGCTCGCGTCGACCTGGAGGAAGCGGAAGCCCTTGTCGGCGGCGATCCGCGCGCGACGGGCGACCAGCGTCCGGTAGAGGCCCCTGCCCCGCCACGCGGCGACCGTGCCGCCGCCCCAGAGCCCGCAGAAGTCCGTGCCGGGGTACAGCTCCATCCGGGCCGAGCTGACCGGCTCCCCGCCCGCCATGGCCACCAGGGCGACGACCTCGTCCGGAGCCCGCTCCAGCCGCGTCAGCACCTGGTGGCGCAGCCGCCCCGCGCCCGTCCCGAACGCCCGCTCGTGGGCCAGGACCATGAGATCGACCCCGGCCGCGTCGGTCACCGGAAGGAGATCGATCCCCTCGGGCGGCTCCGCCCCGCGCACCGGGGCCAGCGCCTCCACGGGGGCGACCAGCAGGGTCTCCGTCGCCTCGGGGACGAACCCGGCCGCCCGCAGCCGCTCGCCCAGGTCGGCCGGGCCGTCGTGGGAGTAGAGCTTCCATTCGAACTCCTCGTGGCCGAGGGCTCCCCAGTGCGCGATCTGGGCCGCGATCGCCGCGTCGGCCCCCTCGGCGTCCAGCCGCGGGTCCGACCAGACCACCCCGTTCCAGTCGTCGGGCCCGCCGACCTGGCGGACCAGGGGCCCGGCGCGCTCGACGCGTACGCCGGGCCCGTCCGGGCGGGCGTGCTCCCGCAGGTCGCGGTCGAACAGGTCGCGGATCTCGGTAGGTCGCATCCGCGCACCTCAGCACGGCGACGGATGGAGGGCCACCGGATTTCGGCCGACTCCGCACCGCACGCCCCGCCGGGAGAGTCGAAAACGCGGCGCGGGGCACATGGTGCGACAACAAGTGATCTTGGAGCGACGACGGAACAAGGGATGGGGCACCGATGGCGATACCGATCCGCCGCAGACACGGCGACCGGCGAGGGCGGGCCTCGTTCGACCTCCGGCGCACCTCCTTCGGCTTCGCTCTGATCGCCCTGATCCTCGCGGGCGGCGGCGTGACGCTCCGGGCGGCCTGGCACAGCGCCGCCCGCCACCCGTTCATCGCCGTCCTCGTGGCCCTCCCGCTGCTGGCCGCGGCCGTCCTGGTGCTGCGCCGCCGCCGGCGCGCCCGCCGGGTCGCGGAGGCCGTCACCGAGGCCGCGTACGGCATCGTCGAGGTGGGCCTCGCGGAGCTGGACGCCGCCGAGGCGGCCCGCGCCGAGGCCCGCGTCGCGCCCCCGGAACCGGCCACCCACCCCGTCGACCTCGCCCGACTGGACCCGTACGCCTTCGAGGAAGCCGTCGCCGAACTCTGCCGCCGCGACGGCTGCGCCGACGCCGAGGTGGTGGGCGGCGCCGGCGACCTGGGCGCCGACGTGGTGGGCACCACCCCGGACGGCCGCCGCCTCGTCGTCCAGTGCAAGCGCTACGGGGAGGAGAACCGGGCGGGATCGCAGGACCTCCAGCGCTTCGGCGGCACCTGCTACGCCGTGCACGCGGCGGGCGTGGCGCTCGTCGTCTCCACCGGCGGCTTCACCCAGCCCGCCCTCGACTACGCCGAGCAGTGCGCCATCCTCTGCTACGGCCCCGAGGAGCTGGCCGCCTGGAGCGAGGGCGCCGCACCACCGCCCTGGGAGGCCGTGACCCCCGCCGAGCGGCTGGACGCCGAGATCAGCGGTCCTTGAGCGCCTGCTGGATCGTCCGCATGACCTCGTCCAGCGGGGCATCGGTACGCGCCACCGCCACCAGCACCTCGCCGTCCGCGGCCACCGACGCGGCCGGCCGCTCCGGCTCGTTCCCCGCGGTGCGGCCCGCCCCGATACCGGTGCCGAAGGTGTCGCGCACGATGGCGAAGGCGCGGTCGAGCTGGGCTTCCACGTCCCCCTGGCCGCCCGCCCGCAGCCAGCGGCGCAGCACATGGTTGTGCGCGGTGACCACGGCGGACGCGGCGACCTCCGCGAGCAGCGGGTCGTCGTTGCCCACGTGGTGGTCGCGCTCGTCGAAATGGCCCAGGAGATAGCGGGTGAACAGCCGCTCGTAGCGGGCCACCGACGCGATCTCGGCCTCCCGGAGGGTCGGTACCTCACGGGTCAGTTTGTAACGGGCCACGGAGACCGCGGGCTTGGCCGCGTACATCTTCATGACCTCCTTGATGCCCCGGCAGACGGTGTCGAGCGGATGCTCGTGCGCGGGGGCGGCGTTGAGCACCGCCTCGGCCCTGACGAGGGTGTCGTCGTGGTCCGGGAAGATGGCCTCTTCCTTGGAACGGAAGTGCCGGAAGAAGGTCCTGCGGGCGACGCCCGCGGCGCCCGCGATCTCGTCGACGGTGGTCGCCTCGTACCCCTTCGTGGCGAAGAGTTCCATCGCGGCCGCGGCCAGTTCACGGCGCATCTTGAGCCGTTGGGCGGCCGCCCGCGTCCCCGCAGTGGTCTCCGGGGCGTCGGTCGCGGTGGTGGCACGGGGTGACTTGGCGGGCTGGGACATGGCATGAACGTAACCCATCGGTGCGGGAGAGCGCGCCTGCGGGGGCGGGCCGCCGGGCGGTCCCAGCAGCCCGCCCCACCCGGCTCCCGGATCAGCGACGGGCATATTCGCGGAAGCCGCGCCCCGTCTTGCGACCGAGGCAGCCCGCGGCGACCAGGTGCTCCAGCAGCGGCGCGGGGGCCAGGCCCGGATCGCGGAACTCCTGGTGCAGCACCTTCTCGATGGCCAGCGAGACGTCCAGGCCGACCACGTCGAGCAGTTCGAACGGCCCCATCGGGTAGCCGCCGCCCAGCTTCATCGCCGCGTCGATGTCGTCCAGCGAGGCGTAGTGCTGCTCGACCATCTTGATCGCGTTGTTGAGGTAGGGGAACAGCAGCGCGTTCACGATGAACCCGGCCCGGTCACCGCAGTCCACCGGGTGCTTGCGGATCTTCGCGCAGACCGCGCGGACCGTGGCGTGCACGTCGTCGGCGGTCAGGACGGTACGGACCACCTCGACCAGCTTCATCGCCGGGGCCGGGTTGAAGAAGTGCATCCCGATGACGTCCTCGGGGCGGGTGGTCGCCCGCGCGATCGCGACGACCGGAAGCGAGGACGTGGTGGTGGCGAGCACCGCACCCGGCCGGCAGACCTTGTCCAGCGTGGCGAACAACTGCTGCTTGACCTCCAGGTCCTCGGCGACCGCCTCCACGGCGAGATCGACCTCGGCGAACGCGTCCAGCGAACCGGCCGCCGTGATCCGGGCCAGCGTCTCGTCGCGGGCCTCGGCGGTCAGCCGCCCCTTGGCCACCGACCGCTCCAGCGACTTCGCGATCCGCCCCTTGGCGAGATCCGCCTTCTCCTGGCTCCGGGCCGCCAGCACCACGCCGTACCCGGCCTTCGCGAAGACCTCCGCGATCCCGGACGCCATGGTGCCGGAGCCCGCGACGCCCACCGACGCCACCGCGCGCCCCGCGCCCGCCTCGGCGCCGGCCGCCGGGGTCAGCGCGTCCGGCACCACGTCCTGGCCGCCCGGAGCGTCGTACGTGTAGAAGCCGCGCCCGGCCTTGCGGCCGGTCAGGCCGGCGCTGCTGAGCTGCCCGAGAACGGGGGCCGGGGCGTGCAGCCGGTCGTGGGACTCGGCGTACATGGCCTCCAGGACCGTACGGGCGGTGTCGATCCCGATCAGGTCGAGCAGGGCGAGGGGGCCCATGGGCAGCCCGCAGCCCAGCTTCATCGCCGCGTCGATGTCCTCACGGGAGGCGTAGTTCGCCTCGTACATCGCGGCGGCCTGGTTGAGGTAGCCGAACAGCAGGCCGTCCGCGACGAAACCGGGCCGGTCGCCGACCGCGACCGGCTCCTTGCCCAGCTCGCGGGCGAGCGCGGTGACGGCCGCGACGGCGGGCGGCGCGGTCAGCACCGAGGAGACCACCTCGACCAGCTTCATCACCGGCGCCGGGTTGAAGAAGTGCAGGCCGAGCACGCGCTCGGGACGCTGCGACTCGGCGGCCAGCCGGGTCACCGACAGGGCGTTGGTTCCGGTGGCCAGGATCGCGGTGGGGGAGACGATCGCGTCGAGCTCCCGGAACACCTGCTGCTTGATCTCGTACGACTCGGGCACCACCTCGATGACCAGCTCGGCGTCGGCGGCGGCCCGCAGCGAGTCCGAGGTACGGAACCGGGCGAGTGCGTCGGCCCGCTCCTGCTCGGTGATCCGCCCACGGCTCACGGCGCGCGCGGTGGACGCTTCGAGGGAGGCGACGGCCCCGAGGGCGGCCGCCTCGCTGATGTCGATGCCGATGACCTCGCGGCCCGCGCGGGCCAGGACCTCGGCGATACCGGCGCCCATGGTGCCGAGGCCGACGACGGCGATGGTGGAAAGAGGGGTGTCCATCACGGGACTCCAGGGTGAGTGACGACTGGGGGAGCACGGCGCGCGCGGCGATGAGGGAGCGGCGCGTGGCGTACGGAGCTGCGTGTCGTGGAGCAGGGCGCGCGGGGCGCACGGAAGCTGCGTGTCGTGGAGTGCGGGGCCGAGGCGCGACGGCGCGCCCGGCCGTGAGGGGTGACGGACTCTGTCCCGGAGTCGCGTCGCACAGGAAGCCGAACCGACAAGCACTCCGGTGGCTGCGTCACCAGGCCACCGGAGCCTGCGGGGAGTTGGCCCCGCTCAGATGAGATTAACCGGCGGGTAACGAGCGCGCCACCCCTGGGTCCGTGTGCCCTGGACCACACGGGCTCCGCGAACCCGTCCCGTACACAGTGTGTCCGTCGATACGCTGAGCGTCATGGATGAGGAGTTCCGTTCGCTCATGGACCGGCTGGAGCCCGAGGCGGCCGGGGCGCCGCAGTACGCCCGGCTCGTCGCCGTCGAGGACCCCGAGGAGCTGGCACGGGTCCTGGTGGAGCCGCGCCAGCCGCTGTGGGCCCGCGAGATAGCCGCCTTCCGGCTCGGCTGCGCGGGTGACCGGAGGGCCTTCGAGGCGCTGGTGCTCCTGCTCAACCACCGCGACCCGGAGCGCTGCGTCTCCGCCGCCCACGCCCTGTACCTCCTGCGCGACCCCCGCACCCCGCGCGCGGCCGCCGCCCTCGCCACCAACACCCTGCGCACCGCCTACGCCCTCTACCCGGTGCGCCTGCTGACCGACCTGCGGGCCCCCGAATCGGTTCCCGCCCTGGTCGAGACCCTCGGCCGGCTGCTGGCCCCCGGCGACCCCCACTGGCGTGTCGCCCTCGCCTGCGTGGAGGGCCTGGGACGACTCGCCGACGAACAGGCCCGCCCGGTCCTCACGGCGGCCCTCCCGCACCCCCGCGTCGGCGCGGCCGCGGCGGCGGCGCTCAGCCGGCTGCCGGGGCAGTGAGCGCGCGGACATAACGCACCTCGGACACCGGGGCACCGCCCGCCAGGAACGTGTCCTCGCCCCCGTCCGGCCGGAACCCGGCACGCTCGTAGAAGCGCCGCGCGGCCGTGTTCTCCCGGAGCACCCACAGCGCCATGCCCGTGTGCCCGGCGGCGGCCGCCCGGGCGGTCAGCTCCGTCAGCAGGGCCCGCCCGGTGCCGGTCCCGATGTGCTCGGGCAGCACGTAGATCGCGTACAGCTCGCAGCGGGCGGACCGGCGGTCCTCGGCGCGGTACGGCCCGATGCAGGCCCAGCCGGTGACGGTGCCGTCCGGCCGTTCCGCGACCACGTTCACGGTCTCGCCGCGTTCCTCGAAGTACCTGCGCCGCATCCCGGTCTCCTCGGCGATGTCCATCGCGTCCAGGTACGGCTGCGGAATCATGCCCCGGTACGCGTGCCGCCAGCCGCGCACCCGGACGGCGGCGACGGCCGCGCAGTCCTCGATCCGCATGTCGCGGACGGTGGTACCGGGGGGATGCGGGGGAGTGCCGGAGTGCCTCATGCCGGGCCATCCTCGCGTGCGCCCCGCACATTCGCGCGCCCTTTTACGGCGGGGCGCCCCCGCGGCCGGTGAGGGAACCGGCCGCGGGGGCGGTCCGGCCGGGTCAGCGGCGGAAGCCGAGCAGGCCGTGCAGCCGGCTGCCCTCGCTGTTGTCCACCGACTGGGCCGCCGCCTTCTCGGCGGGCAGCGGCTTCGGCTCCGGCAGGGCGGCGCAGACCGCGTCCGCCTCGCCCCGGCCGCGCGGGACCGTGCCGTCGGTCAGATAGGCCGTCAGATGCGCGTCCAGGCAGGCGTTCCCGCTCAGCGTGATGCCGTGGTTGCCGCCGCCCTCCTCCACGACGAGGCTGGAGCCCTTGAGCTTGCGGTGCATGCTGACCGCGCCGCCGTACGGGGTGGCCGCGTCGTCGGTGGCCTGGAGGATGAGCGCCGGGGGCAGCTGCCGGTTGTTCACCGGGACCGGGCGCAGCGGCTCCACCGGCCAGTTCGCGCACGGCGCGTTGTACCAGGTGTTGTTCCAGGTCATGAACGGCGCCTTCTCGTGGATGCGCCGGCTGTCGTTGCGCCAGGTGCTCCAGTGCTCGGGCCAGCCGGCGTCGCGGCACTGGACGGCGGTGTAGACCGAGTAGCCGTTGTCGCCGCTCGCGTCCACCGCGCCGAAGTTCTCGTACACCTCCACCAGCGCGTCGGCGTCCCGGTGCTTCACGTACGCGGCGAACGCCTCGGCGAGGTAGGGCCAGTAGCCGTTGTAGTAGCCGCCGGGCAGGAAGGCGTCCTCCAGCTCGCTCGCGCCGACCGTGCCGCCCGCGGGCTTCCGCGCCACGTCCGCCCGCATCCGGTACCAGGTGGCCTCGACACGGGCCGGGTCGGTGCCCAGGCCGTACGCGGCGTCGTTCTGCGCGACCCACGCGGCGAACGCCTTGTGCCGGTCGTCGAAGGCGTAGTCCTGGCCGAGGTTGCCCTCGTACCAGACGTCGTCCGGATCGACGACCGAGTCCAGGACCAGGCGGCGCACCCGGTCCGGGTACAGCTTGGCGTAGACCGCGCCGAGGTAGGTGCCGTAGGAGTAGCCGAAGTAGTTGATCTGCCGTGAGCCCAGCGCCCGGCGGATCACGTCGAGGTCCTTGGCCGCGCTGACCGTGTCCATGTACGGCAGTACGTCGCCGTGCTTCTCGCCGCAGGCGCGGGCGAACGACTCCGCCCGGTCGCGGTTGATCCGCTCCGCGCGGTAGGAGGCGGGCACCGTGTCCGGGCGCACCGGGTCGAAGTGGCCCGGTACGCAGTTCAGTGCGGGGGTGCTCTTGCCGACCCCGCGCGGGTCGAAACCGATCACGTCGTACTGCGCCGCCACCTTCTTCGGCAGCGAGGAGGCCACGAACCCCGCCATCGACAGGCCGCTGCCGCCCGGACCGCCCGGATTGACCAGCAGCGGGCCCTGGAAGGTCTTCGCGGTGTGCGGGACGCGGGACAGGGCGAGCGTGACCTGACGGCCCGAAGGGCGGCGGTGGTCCAGAGGCGCGCGGACCTTCGCGCACTGGAGCGTCGGGTAGCTCTCGGTGGGACAGTCGGTCCACTTCAGCCGAGGGGCGGGCGGCGCGCTCGCGGTGGTGGCGGCGGCCGGGCCGGGCGCGGCGGTCAGCAGACCGGCGACGGTCGCACCGACGGCGACCAGAATTCCTGCACGTTTCGTCATGGGGCCTCCCGGAGTGGCGGGACGCGGCGCCGGATCACCGGTCCCCGCCGCATGCTCCCCGAATCGCGCGGCGGAAGGGCCCGTTCCGCGCGGATGGGGCCCGTAGGTCACGCCATCGGCCGCACGAGCCGGTCCGGCTCGTGGCCCGCCCCGAGGCTCTCCCCGTGTCTTCAGAGCAGGGTCAGCTGGGTCGGGCCGGGCTCCGAAGCGGTGGCCGTGGGAGGGGCCGGAGAGACGCGGCGGGACTCGCCCCGGTGGGCGGGGCCGATGCCGTACGCGTCCGCCAGCTCGTGCACCTGGCGCGTGATGCGGCGCTGGTACCAGGTGGGGGCGTACGCCCCGTCCGCGTACATCCGCTCGTAGCGCTCCACCAGGTGCGGGTGGTGCTGCCCCAGCCAGTGCAGGTACCACTCGCGTGCGCCGGGCCGCAGATGCAGGACGAGCGGGGTCACCGAGGTCGCCCCCGCGTCCGCGACCGCCGCGACGGTGGCGCGCAACTGCTCCGGGCGGTCGCCGAGGAACGGGATGACCGGGGCCATCAGGACGGAGCAGCCGATCCCGGCGTCGGTGAGGGCCCGCACCACGTCCAGCCGGCGGTCGGGGGAGGGTGTTCCCGGCTCGACCGTGCGCCACAGTTCCCGGTCGGTGAAGCCCACGGAGACCGAGACACCGACCTCGGCGACCTCGGCGGCCCGGCGCAGCAGCTCCAGGTCGCGCAGGATCAGCGTGCCCTTGGTCAGGATCGAGAACGGGTTCGCGCGGTCGCACAGGGCGGAGATGATGCCCGGCATGAGCCGGTACCGGCCCTCCGCCCGCTGGTAGCAGTCGACATTGGTGCCCATGGCGACGTGCTCGCCCCGCCAGTGCCGGGATCCCAGCTCCCGCTGGAGCAGTTCGGCGGCGTTGGTCTTGACGACGATCTGGGAGTCGAACCCGATGCCGGTGTCCAGGTCCAGATAGCTGTGGGTCTTGCGGGCGAAGCAGTACACGCAGGCGTGTGTGCAGCCCCGGTAGGGGTTCACCGTCCATTCGAACGGCATCCGCGAGGCTCCGGGCACCCGGTTCAGGATCGAACGGGCCCGGATCTCGTGGAAGGTGATGCCCCGGAATTCGGGGGTGTCGAACGTGCGCGTGGTCACCGCGTCCGCGGCGAAGAGCGCGCTGTTCCCGGCCGTCGAGTTCTTCTCGACCAGATTGTCCCAGCGCATGGACGCCTCCTCGGTAGCACTCCTCGCAGAATAGAACATGTGTTCCCATGATCGTGCGAGGTGTGGCCGCACGTGGCTCGCGGAGCGTGCGGGCGGTGCCGCGAGCGGGCTTCCGCGGAGGGCGCGGGGCGGGCTTGACCGCGGTGCGAGACTTCCGGCATGGACAGGGGGCGTGAGTCGCGGTGGGAGAAGGACGCGATGACGGTGGAGATCGTCTTCGCGCTGCTGGCCGCCGCCGTCCTGGCCGGGGCGGTCTTCGCCGTCGCCGTGGCCCTCACCCTCGTCCTCGGCCTCTCCGGTCCGGCGTCCGAAGGGGTACGGACCGGGGGAGTGCCGGCGGGAGCGGCGGTCGGGGTGGCGCACCTGGTCCGGGTGCTGCGCCGCTTCGACGCGGAGCGCCGTAAGGGTCACTGACGGCCGGGGCCATCGGTGGCCCGGCGGCATGGAATCGTTCGGCGGCCGGCCCCGGAAGGGTGACGGGGTCTCGGCCGGCCCCGGAAGGGTGACGGGATCTTCGGTGGAGGGTGGCCCCCCGCCGGCGCCAGCGGTCGCGCCCCCAGCCCGCGGCCGTACGGCTGGCGTGTGATCCCCGACGGACCGCCACGTGACCGGGAGGGCCCGCCCATGGCCGCCGAGTTCGCCGGTCTCCCGCTCGACTGCGCCGAGCCGGTCGGCCCCGCCCGTTTCCGGTGCGCGGTGCTCGACCACCGCGTTCTCTCCACCCGCTGGCCCTGAGCCCTCCCCGCCCCGATTTTGAGCGGCCCTGCCCGAGGTGATTGGCTCAGCACACCCCCCGAACCACGGATAGCTGGAGGAACAGCCATGGCGCAGGTCGAGGCGACGACGGAGCGGATCATCGCGGCGGACGCGGACACGGTGTTCGACGCCCTGGCCGACTACAAGGACGTCCGTGGCAAGGTGCTGACCGGGCACTTCAGCGAGTACGAGGTCCGCGAGGGCGGCGACGGCGAGGGCACCCTCGTCCACTGGAAGCTCCAGGCGACCAGCAAGCGCGTCCGCGACTGCCTGCTGGAGGTCAGCGAGCCGACCGATGGGCAGCTCGTCGAGAAGGACCGCAACTCCTCCATGGTCACCACCTGGACCGTCACCCCGGCCGGTGAGGGCCGGTCCAAGGCCGTCGTGGTCACGGTCTGGGACGGCGCGAGCGGCATCGGCGGCTTCTTCGAGCGCACCTTCGCGCCCAAGGGACTCGGCCGGATCTACGACGAGCTCCTCCAGAACCTCGCCACCGAGGTCGAGAAGTAACTCCCCCTGCCCGCACCGGAGGTCGAGCACTCTCCGGTGCCGGGCCGGCCTCACCGGAACGGGTGGTTTTCCGGAGCGGCCGGTGGTGCGCCGTAGCGGCTCCCACCGGGGCATAAGCCCTTCGCGCTCTCCGCGTACGCCCCTCGTCACGTTTGCCCCGCCTTGCCGCGCGATGCGAGAAATGGGCGGCGCAGGCGCGACGAGGGGAGCGGCACGTGGTGGGTGGGATCACGCTGGAGAAGGACGAGCCGGACGGGCCGGGGCCGGACCGTTCAGCACCGGACGGCCCGGCTCCGCACGCTCCGGCGCTCGGAACCCCGGCTCCGGACGCCACGACGGCGGCCGTCGAAGCGCTCGCCGTACCACCCCCGCCGCCCCCGGCGTCCCGACCCGGTCCGGACGCCGCGGAGATCAGCCCCCGCACGATCCGCATGGTCTTCCTCGGGCTGATGCTCACCCTGCTGCTCGCGGCGCTCGACCAGATGATCGTCGCCACCGCCCTGCCGAAGATCGTCGGTGAGCTGCACGGGCTGGAGAAGATGTCCTGGGCGGTCACCGCCTACCTCCTCGCCTCCACCATCGTCCTGCCGCTGTACGGCAAGCTCGGCGACCTCTTCGGACGCAAGGGCGTCTTCCAGTTCGCCATCGTCGTCTTCATCATCGGCTCCGCCCTCGCGGGCTGGTCACGCACCATGGACGAACTGATCGCCTTCCGCGCCCTCCAGGGCATCGGCGGCGGCGGGCTCATGATCGGCGTCCAGGCGATCATCGCGGACATCGTCCCGGCGCGGGAGCGCGGCCGCTACATGGGCCTCATCGGCGCGGTCTTCGGCCTCGCCTCGGTCGCCGGGCCCCTGCTCGGCGGGTTCTTCACCGACCACGCCTCCTGGCGCTGGTGCTTCTACGTCAACGTCCCGTTCGGCCTGGTCACTCTGGCCGTCATCGCGGTCGTCCTCAAGCTGCCCCGGCCCGACGTCCGGCCCCGCCTCGACGTCCTGGGCGCGGTGCTCCTCGCCGTCGCCTCCACCTGCCTGGTGCTGGTGACCAGTTGGGGCGGCACCGAGTACGCCTGGGGCTCGGGCACCATCCTGACCCTCGCTGCGGGAGCGGTCGCCTCCACCGTGCTGTTCGTCGCCGCCGAACGCCGGGCCGCAGAACCGATCATTCCGCTGCGGCTGTTCCGCGACTCCGTCTTCAACGTCAGCGGCCTGGTCGGCGCGGTCGTCGGCATCGCGCTCTTCGGGGCCGCCAGCTACCTGCCCACCTACCTCCAGATGGTCGACGGCGTCAGCGCCACCGAATCCGGACTGCTGATGCTCCCGATGATGATGGGCATCGTCGGCGGTTCCATCGTCTCGGGCCAGCTCATCACCCGCACCGGCCGCTACCGGATCTACCCGATCGCCGGCTGCGCCGTCTCCGCCGTCGGCATGGGGCTGCTCTCGCTGCTGGAGGCGGACACCTCCGCCCTCGCCCACAGCTTCTACCAGGCCGTTCTCGGCATCGGCATCGGACTGGTCATGTCCGTCCTGGTGCTCGCCGTCCAGAATTCCGTACGTCCCTCGGACCTCGGCACCGCCACCAGCGCCAACAACTACTTCCGGCAGATCGGCGGCAGCGTCGGCGCGGCCGTCTTCGGCACGCTGTTCGCCGGACGGCTCTCCGACGCGCTCGGCGTACGGCTGCCCACGGGCGCCGAACTGCCCGACCCCGAGTCGATCACCCCGCAGATCGTCCACGCGATGGAACCCGCCCTGCGCGACGCCTACATCCAGGCGTACGTGGACGCGATGCCGCGCATCTTCCTCTACCTCGTGCCGGTGCTCGTTCTCGGCCTGGTCCTCGCCTTCTTCCTCAAGGAGAAACCGCTGGTGTCCCACCACAGTCCCGAAGCCGCCGCCGAGACCACGGCGCCGATCCCCGCCGCCCGCGCCGACTCCGCCCGGCCCGCCGCGGGCCATCCCTCCGGGGTCCCGGTGCACGGCCGCGTCCAGCACCCCGACGGCACCACCGTCCCCCGCGCCGCCCTCACCCTCATCGACGTCCAGGGACGGCAGATCGGACGCGGGGGCAGCGGCGACGACGGCCGGTACGCGCTGAGCGTTCCCGGCTCCGGCTCGTACGTCCTGATCGCCGCCGCCGGCGGACACCAGCCGCAGGCCGTCAGCGTCACCGTGGGCGAGCGCCCCGTCGAACTGGACGTGGTCCTCGGGGGCGCCGGACGCCTCGCCGGGTCCGTCCTCACTCCCGACGGGGCCCCGGTCCAGGACGCGGCCGTCACCCTCACCGACGTACGCGGCGAGGTCGTCGCCTCCACCCGCACCGGCCGCGAGGGCGGATACGTCATCGGCGAGCTGATCGCGGGCGAGTACACCCTCGCCGCCAGCGCCCCCGCCTTCCGCCCGGCCGCCCTCCCGGTCAGCGTGCAGGCCGCCCGCGAGACCCGGCAGGACATCGAGCTGGCGGGCGGGGCCGTCCTGCGCGGCGTCGTCCGGGCCACCGGCGGACGCCCCGTCGAGGACGCCCGCGTCACCCTGCTCGACGCGGCGGGCAACGTGGTGGACACCCTCACCACCGGGGCGGACGGCTCGTTCCGGTTCGTCGACCTGTCGTCCGGCGAGTACACGGTGATCGCCGCCGGCTACCCGCCGGTCGCCACCGTCCTCCAGGTCGCGGGCGGCGGCCGCACCGAACGGGACCTCCAGCTGGGCCACGAGGACTGAGCCGGGCGGGCCGGGAACGTACAGGGCCGGGGAAACGCCGGGGCGTAGGAGTCCGAGGGCCTACGGGTACGGGCGTGCAGAGGTGTACGGGGGCCGGGGCGATGCCGCCCCGACGCGCATCGATCCATGCCGCTCCCGGCGGAACCCGCCCCCGGGTCGCCCCGGCTCGCCCCGCCCCCGGTGTCGCCTTCGGCTCACTCCGCGCCCGTGTCCTCCCGCAGCAGCCGCATCAGCGCCCGCGCCGCCGGGCCCGTGCTCCGGGTCGCCGGAAGCACCGCCACGCTCTCGTACACCGGCCGGGCCCCGCCGGCCAGCTCCACCGTGACCAGCCGCGCCGCCTCCGGCTTACGGGAGAAGTGGTGCGGCACCACCGCGATCCCCAGCCCCTCCTGGACCAACTCCAGCAGGCTGTGCACGTCGTTGACCTCCAGGCCCACCGTCCGCCGCACCCCCGCCGCCCCGAACGCCCCGTCGGCGGCCCGCCGGGGGCCCCAGTCCGGGTGGAAGTCGATGAACGACGCCCCCGCCAACTCCGCCCACCCCACCTCGGAACGGCCCGCGAGCGGATGTTCCGCCGAGCACAGCAGCACCAGCGGCTCCCGTGCCAGCGGCACCAGCTCCCCGCGCCACTCGGCCGGATCGACCGTCGCCGCGAACGCCAGGTCGAGCCTTCCGCCCGCCACCCCGTCCAGCAGACTGCTGGTGCCCTCCTGCCGCAGCCGCAGCTCCATCTGCGGATGATCCCGGTGGAACGCGGCCAGCAGCCGCGCCGGACTCACGCCCGCCACGCACTGTTCGACCCCCACCGTCAGCGTTCCGCGCAGCAATCCCCGCACGGCGTCGACCGCCTCCCGCGCCGCCCGCGCGCCCGCGAGCGTGCGCTCCGCCTCCACCAGTAGCGCCCGCCCCGCCTCGGTGAGCCGGACCGTGCGGGTGGTCCGGCTGAACAACGGGGTCCGCAGTTCCTGCTCCAGCGCCCGTACGGAGGCGGAGAGCCCGGACTGGGAGACGGCGAGGCGTTCGGCGGCCCGCGTGAAGTGCTGCTCCTCGGCCACGGCGACGAAGTGCTCCAGCTGACGCAGTTCCATGATTGAGCAATGTAGGCGATGAATCCGAGCGGAATCTCCTGTTGGACCGCTGGATCCATCTGCGGAACCCTGGAGTCCGCCCTCCCCGCGCGCGCCGTTCCCGGCACGCACCCCCGTACCCCTCCCGCGGAGCCCCGTATGTACCTGCCGTCCGCCGACCGCTACTCCGCCATGCCCTACCGGCGCACCGGCCGCAGCGGTCTGCTGCTGCCCGCGCTCTCCCTCGGCCTCTGGCACAACTTCGGGGGCGACAGGACCCCCGACACCCAGGGCGCCATCCTGCGCCGCGCCTTCGACCTCGGCATCACCCACTTCGACCTGGCCGACAACTACGGCCCCCCGCCCGGCTCCGCCGAACTCACCCTGGGCCGCGCCCTGGCCACCGACTTCGCCCGCCTCCGCGACGAGCTGGTCATCTCCACCAAGGCCGGCTACCACATGGGGGACGGGCCGTACGGGGAGTGGGGCTCGCGCAAGCACCTGCGCTCCTCGCTCGACCAGAGCCTCAAGCGCCTCGGCGTCGAGTACGTGGACGTGTTCTACTCCCACCGGCCCGACCCGGACACCCCGCTCGAAGAGACGATGGGCGCGCTCGACACCGCCGTACGGCAGGGCAAGGCCCTCTACGTCGGCCTCTCCAACTACTCCGCGGCACAGACCCGCGAGGCCGCCGCGATCCTGGACGACCTCGGCACCCCGCTCCTCATCCACCAGCCCCGCTACTCGATGCTCGACCGCCGCATCGAGGACGACGGGCTGCCGGACGTCCTGGACGAGCTGGGCGTCGGCTCCATCGCGTACTCCCCGCTGGAGCAGGGCATCCTCACCGACCGCTATCTGAACGGCATCCCGGCCGGTTCGCGGGCGGCGGGCGACAGCCCGTTCCTGACCGCCGACGCCGTCACCCCGCAGCTGGTGGAGCGGCTGCGCGCGCTCGACGCCCTGGCACGGGAGCGCGGCCAGTCACTCGCACAGCTGGCCCTGGCATGGGTGCTGCGCGGCGGCCGGCTCACCTCCGCCGTCGTCGGCGCGAGCAGCGTGACCCAGCTGGAGAACAGCGTCGCGGCCACCCGGAACCTGGACTTCACCGAGGACGAGCTGTCCCGGATCGAGGAGCTGCTGCGGGGCGCGGAGACCGGCTGACACACGGCCGGGCGCGGCGGTGGACGGGGTGTTCCGGCGGGCCCGCCGCAAGTCCGCCGGACACCACCTAGGGTCGGGTGCATGAGCGAACAGGAGCAGCCCCGCCGCGAGCAGGGAGCGGGCGCGGCCGACCGCCCGCCGACCGCCTCGGAGATCACCCTGGACACGGTGGATCCGGATCATCCCGACGCCCGGCACTGCCTGCGCGCCTACTTCTCCGAGCTGGCCGCGCTGCTGGACACCGGGTTCGAGCCCGGCCGCAGCCTGCTGCCCGACGCGGGGCTCCTCCGCCCGCCGAGCGGCCTCTTCCTGGTCGCCCGGCTGCACGGCGAACCCGTCGGCTGTGCCGGCCTGAAACTGCCGACCGGTGCTCCGGCCGAGGTGAAGCGGATGTGGGTGTCCCCGGCGGTGCGGGGACTGGGGCTCGGCCGCCGGTTCCTCGCCGAACTGGAGGGGCGGGCCGCCGCGCACGGCCACGAGCTGCTGCGCCTGGACACCAACGCGAGGCTCGGCGCGGCGAGCGGGCTGTACCGGTCCTGCGGATTCCAGGAGGTGGCCGCCTTCAACGACGAGCCGTACGCCCATCACTGGTTCGAGAAGCGGATCAAACCTGCCGCCGCGCATTGACGCGCCAGGCGGCACCACCGGCGCGACCACCGAGGCCGAACCACCGACCGCCGCCACCGACCCCGCTGCCGACCCCGCCGGTCAGGTCCGGCCGAAGACCGGCCCGACCGGCCCGCACCGGGCGGAGGACCGGGGCCGGTCGGGCGGCATCAGACGGCGGTGCCGGGGCACACGCGGATCATGCGGATTTCCCCAGCACCGCCCCTTTCCTCCCGCGCGGGAGGCACGAGCCCCCAGCCCTGCCCCGCCGGCGTCCGGAGCGGGGGCCGGCCCGGAGAGGGGCCCCCGCGCCGGCGCCGCCGTCCCGGCGCCCTCCGCCGTCGCTGGGCCCGGACGAGGCGACGGGCGCGTACGCTCGCCGCCCTGGAGTGGACCTCGTGTTCCCCGGGAGACGGCGGCGGCGAGCACCAATTGCTCCTGGTCCACCACCGCAAGGTCGTCGGGGAGATCTCGTACCGGCTGTGCACCCGCTGCCCGGCCGGCCTGCTGACGACGACCCGTATCGACACCCCGCTGCCGGAGGGGTCCGTGGCCCGCAGGGTCCTGTCCCACCTGCGCTTCCGCCACCCGGACCGGACCTGGCTGCCGTCGGCGTCCCCGGCCCGGACGGGCCGGAACCTCCGTGGCCGCACCGTCGGTCCCGCCCTCTGCCCCGGCCACACCGAAGCCCGCCCCTCCACCGCCCGACAGGGCACGGCCGCCACGCCGGACGGGCACGTCGCAGCCCACCGCTGAAGGGCCCTTCCGGCCGCTCAGCGCCCCGCCGTCACCGCCGTCCTCACCAGTTCCCCCACCTGGCGCACGATGTCCGAGCGGTTGCGTTCGAAGTCCGGGTCGGTGACCGTCCCCGTCCGGGGGTCCGTGTTCTCCGCGCCGAACCGCAGGACCGGGGTGTGCAGGTGACCGCCCGGCAGGTGCGGCAGCCCGAGCCGGTCGCGCAGCAGGGTGGCCCGGAAGGCGATCTCGTTGGAGAGGTAGTCGCCGCCGCCCCCGGCCCGCGCCGCCGAGCCCGGCGTGGGCCCGTCCGGCCTGGTCACCGGCTGGGTGCCGCCCGCCGGGATCTCGGTGACCTCGGTGTTGTCGTACACCGGGAAGCGTCCCGTCTCCGCTTCGGTGAGCTGCCGGTACGGGAGGGTGGTGGAGGTCCACTGCGGCCGGGTGTCCGGGTCGGCCACCGGGACGGGTCCGGTGCTCGCCGTGTTCTCGTTGTCGGGAAAGCCGCCGCGCCAGGCGCCGTTGGTGCGCTCCACGTCGAAACGGCCGGGGCGGCCCTGGCTGACCGTGGTGAACAGGTCCAGCCGCGGCAGGTGCCGCGCCAGGGTCCGTTCGACGACGCCCTCGGCGAAGTCCGACCAGCGCACCGGGAAGACGACGGTCTCGATCCGGGCCGGCCCGTCCGCCGTCCGCACCACTGTGCCGTCCAGGGCGAGTGCGCTCGCGCCCGAGGGATTGCCGATCCGGACGTCCCGGTCCAGCGTGAACGGGTCGAAGCCGGTGACGAGCACCCGCTTCATCCGCCGGTCCGGGAAGCGGATCTCCCGCTCGCCGCGCGAGGCGCTCTCCAGAGCGGTGTGCAGGGCCTTCCGCTGTTCGTCGCCGAGCGCGAACGGTGGTGTCCACGAACGCAGTTCGCGGCTGAGGGCCAGCCGCGCCCAGTACAGCGGCCGGTCGTCGCCCCGGCTCAGGTCACCCGTGGCGGGACCCCGTCCCCGCGCGCGGTCCACGGCGCGCCGCCACAGTGCCGAGGCGTGCCGCGTGACCGTCCGCTCGGCCTGCGCGTAGCCGCCGGTGCCCTCCAGGGCCCTCCCGAAGCGCGGGGCGAGGGCGTCGAAGCCGCTGCGCCGGAGGATCTCCCGCGGCGCGGCCCGGTCGAGGCGCTGCTCCTCGACGGTCACCGCCCGGGGGGTGCGGGCGGTGACCGCCGGGGCGGCGGCAGTGGGCCGGGCGGAGCCCGCCAGGACGAGCAGGAGCGCCAGGCCGCCGATACCGAGCCGGGCCGCCGCGGGGGAGTGGTGGGTCACACGGGTCCTTCCGATCGAGCGATGGTGCGCAGTATCGCCGCACGGCCCGGCGCGATGCCAGAGGGCGGGCGCCCCGCGGAACGACCGCCGCCCACCCGCTCGGCGGCGCCGGACACGTCCCGGCGCGCCCCGGACACGTCCCGGCGCGCCCCGGACACCCACCGATCCGGACCGATGGCGCGCCGCCCCTCCCTGGCCCGAGCCGCTCACGGGGCGTACGGTGTGGCGGCATGAAGATCCTCATCAGCGCCGACATGGAAGGCGCCACCGGAGTCACCTGGCCGGCCGACGTGCTGCCGGGGACCCCGCAGTGGGAGCGCTGCCGTTCGATGTTCACGTCCGACGTGAACGCCGCGGCCCTCGGCTTCTACGACGGTGGCGCCGACGAGGTGCTGGTGAACGAGGCCCACTGGTCGATGCGCAACCTGCTGCTGGAGCACATGGACGAACGGGTCGAGATGCTCACCGGCAAGCACAAGTCGCTGTCCATGGTGGAGGGCATCCAGCACGGCGACGTGGACGCGGTGGCCTTCGTCGGCTACCACACCGGGGCCGGCACGGAAGGCGTCCTCGCCCACACCTACCTCGCCAACTCCATCACCGGGGTCTGGCTCAACGGCACCCGAGCGAGCGAGGGGCTGCTCAACGCACACGTCGCCGCCGAGTACGGGGTGCCCGTCGTCCTCGTCACCGGCGACGACCTGACCTGCGTGGACGCCGACGGGTACGCGCCGGACGCCCGGAAGGTCGCCGTCAAGGACTACGTCTCCCGGTACGCGGCCGTCTGCCGCACCCCCCGCCCGTACCGCCGCCGACATCCGGGCGGCGGCCCGGAGCGCCACCGCGCTCGCGGGCCGGCGGGACCCTGTCACCGGCGGGACGTTCACCGTGGAGCTGGAGTTCGACGCCGAACACCTGGCGGCGGCGGCCACCGTCGTTCCCGGAGTCGCGGCGAGCGGCGAGAGGCGCGTCGCGTACACCAGCGCGACGATGTACGAAGGAATTCGCACGTTCAAGGCGGTGACGACGATCGTGTCGGCCGCCGTGGAGGAACAGTATGGCTGAGGCCCCCGACCCGCTCGGACCCGTGGACCAGCAGGCGCTCGACGAAGTGGTGGCGTTCACCTCCGAGCTGATCCGGATCGACACCACCAACCGGGGCGGCGGCGACTGCCGGGAGCGCCCCGCCGCCGAGTACGTCGCCGAGCGCCTCGCGGACGCCGGGATCGAGCCGACGCTGCTGGAGCGCACCCCCGGCCGGACCAACGTGGTCGCCCGGATTCCCGGCACCGACCCCACCGCCGACGCACTCCTCGTCCACGGCCACCTCGACGTGGTGCCCGCCGAACCCGCCGACTGGAGCGTGCACCCCTTCTCCGGCGAGGTCCGCGACGGGGTCGTGTGGGGGAGGGGCGCCGTCGACATGAAGAACATGGACGCGATGGTCCTCTCCGTCGTCCGGGGCTGGGCCCGCGAAGGGTTCCGCCCCGCGCGCGACATCGTCATCGCCTACACCGCCGACGAGGAGGACAGCGCCGCCGACGGATCCGGCTTCCTCACCGAGGAGCACGCCGGCCTCTTCGAGGGCTGTACCGAGGGCATCAGCGAGTCCGGGGCCTTCACCTTCCATGCCGGCGAAGGGCTCTCGCTCTACCCGATCGCGGCGGGCGAACGCGGCACCGGCTGGCTGAAGCTCACCGCCGAGGGCCGGGCCGGGCACGGCTCCAAGGTCAACCGGGAGAACGCGGTGAGCGCGCTCGCCGCCGCCGTCGCCCGGATCGGCGAGCACGCATGGCCCATCCGCCTCACCCCGACCGTCCGCGCCGCGATCACCGAGATCGCCGCGCTGCACGGCATCACCGCCGACCTCGACGACCCCGGCTTCGACGTCGCCCAACTGCTCGGCAAGCTCGGCCCGGCCGCATCCCTCGTCGAGAACACGATCCGCAACAGCAGCAACCCGACGATGATGGACGCCGGCTACAAGGTCAACGTCATCCCCGGCCATGCCACCGCCTTCGTCGACGGGCGGACGGTCCCCGGCGGCGACGACGAGTTCCACGCCACCCTGGACCGGCTCACCGGCCCGGCGGTCTCCTGGGAGTTCTACCACCGTGAGCAGGCCCTGACGGCCCCGGTCGACTCCCCGACGTACGCCAGACTGCGCGCCGCCGTCGAGCGGTTCGACCCGGACGCGCACACCGTGCCGTACTGCATGTCGGGCGGCACCGACGCCAAGCAGTTCTCCCGCCTCGGCATCACCGGCTACGGCTTCACCCCGCTGAAGCTGCCCGTCGGCTTCGACTACCAGCGGCTCTTCCACGGCGTCGACGAGCGCGTCCCCGTCGACGCCCTGCACTTCGGCGTCCGCGTCCTCGACCACTACCTGCGCACCGCCTGACCGAATCGTCCCCGGGGGGAACGACCTACGTGAACACCGTGCCCGCAGCAGCCCCGTACGGCACCTGGCCGTCACCGATCGACGCGGCGCTCACCGCCACGCACGACGGCCGCCCCGACCACCTCGGCACCGTCGGCGACGAGATCTGGTGGACCGAGCCGCGCCCCGCCGAGGGGGGCCGGCGCGCCCTCGTCCGCCGCCGCGCCGACGGCACCACCGTCCCCGTGCTGCCCGCCCCCTGGAACGCCCGCAGCCGGGTCGTCGAGTACGGGGGGCAGCCCTGGGCCGGCACGGTCCGCGAGGGCGGCGAACCCCTCGCGGTCTTCGTCAACTTCACCGACCAGCGGCTGTACGCCTACCTCCCGGACGGGCCGGACGAGCCGTGGCCGCTCACCCCGGTCTCGGACATCGGCGGCGGGTTGCGCTGGGTGGACCCGCAGATCCGCCCCGAGCGCGGAGCGGCCGGTGAAGTCTGGTGCGTACTGGAGGAGTTCACCGGGCCGGCGCCCACCGACGTGCGACGCGTGGTCGCCGCCGTGCCGTTGGACGGCTCGGCGGCCGACGACCGCTCGAAGATCCGCGAACTCTCCGACGACCGCCACCGGTTCGTCACCGGACCCAAGGTCTCCCACGACGGGCGGCGGGCGGCCTGGATCGCCTGGGACCACCCCGAGATGCCCTGGGACGGCACGGTGGTCATGCTGGCCGAGATCACCGGCACGGGCGAGTTCACCGCGATCCGGCCCCTCGTCGGGGCCCGTGACGAAGCGGTCTGCCAGGTGGAGTGGGACCGCGACGGCAGCCTCCTGTTCGTCTCGGACCTCTCCGGCTGGTGGGAGCTCCAGCGCATCCGCCCCGACGCCGTCGCGGGGGGCGTGCTCCCCAGCAGCCGCCTCCTGCCGCCGCGGGGCGAGGAGTTCGGCGGGCCGCTGTGGAAGATCGGGCTGCGCTGGTTCCACCCGCTGGACAACGGGCTGATCGCCGTCCTGCACGGCAAGGGCGACCACCGCCTCGGCATCCTCGACCCCGAGACGGGCGAACTCGCCGACACTCCGGGCCCCTGGACCACCTGGGCCGACACGCTCGCCGTGCACGGCAGCCGGGTCGTCGGCGTCGCGGCGAGCCCTCGCAGCGCGCCCGAGGTCGTCGAACTGGACACCGCCACCGGGCGCACCCGCACCATCGGCGCACCCCACCGGGACGCGGTGGACCCCGGCTACTACCCCCGGCCGGAGAGCCGGACCTTCACCGGCCCCGACGGCCAGGAGATCCACGCCCACATCCACCCGCCGCACCACCCCGAACTCACCGGCCCCGAGGGCGAGAAACCGCCGTACGTCGTCTCGGTGCACGGCGGACCCACGGGGTACGCGCCGCTCGCCCTCGATCTGGGGGTCGCCTACTTCACCTCACGCGGCATCGGAGTCGCCGTCGTGAATTACGGCGGTTCCACCGGCTACGGGCGCGCCTACCGCGAGCGCCTGCGCGGAGAGTGGGGCGTCGTCGACGTGGCGGACTGCGCGGCCGTCGCCTCGGCCCTGGTCGAGGAGGGCGCGGCCGACCCGGACAGGCTCGCGATCCGAGGTGGCAGCGCGGGAGGGTGGACCACCGCCGCCTCGCTGACCGGCACCGACCTGTACGCCTGCGGAACGATTCTCTTCCCGGTGCTGGACCTGGAGGGGTGGGCCACCGACGAGACCCACGACTTCGAATCGCGGTACCTGGACTCTCTCGTCGGCCCGTTCGCCGACGTGCCCGAGCGCTACCGGGAACGCTCCCCGCTCCACCGCGCCGACCGGCTGAACACCCCGTTCCTGCTGCTCCAGGGCCTGGACGACGTGATCTGCCCGCCTGCCCAGAGCGAGCGGTTCCTCGCCGCCGTGGCCGGCCGGGGCGTGCCCCACGCCTACATCGCCTTCGCGGGGGAGAGCCACGGATTCCGCCGCGTGGAGACCCTCGTCCGCGCGCTGGAGGCCGAACTCTCCCTCTATGCGCAGACGTTCGGCATCGACCGCCCCGACGTGCCGCCTCTGGAGCTGACCACGTGACCCGCGAGGACCGCGCACCGGCCACCCGGCTCGCCCGGCCGGCCCGGCTGCGCCCCGGCTCGCGGGTCGCCGTCGTCGCACCCAGCGGCCCCGTCCCGGCCGACCGGCTGGAGGCGGGGACCGCCATCCTGCGCGACTGGGGCCTCGACCCCGTGGTCGGCCGCCATGTGCGGTCCACGCACCCGGAGTTGGACTACCTCGCCGGCACGGACGCGGAGCGCGCAGCGGACCTCCAGGCCGCCTGGTGCGACCCGTCCGTCGAGGCCGTGTTCTGCGCGCGGGGAGGGTACGGCGTCCACCGCATGGTCGATCTGCTCGACTGGGCGGCGATCCGGGCCGCCGGGCCCAAGGTCTTCGTCGGCTACAGCGACATCACCGTGCTGCACGAGGCGTTCGCCCTGCGCGCCGGGTTCGTGACGCTGCACGGCCCGATGGTCGCCACGGAGACCTTCCTCCAGGACGCGCCGACCCGCGAGCACCTGCGCGCCACCCTCTTCGCACCCGAGACCGTGCTCACCCTCGGCCTGGACACGGCCGGGCCCCTGGTCCCCGGACGGGCCGAAGGCGTCCTGTACGGCGGCTGCGTCAGCCTGCTCGCCGCCGACACCGGCACCCCGGGCGGGCGGACCCACGCCCGCGGCGGACTGCTGGCGATCGAGGACACCGGCGAGGAGCCCTACCGCCTCGACGGCATCCTCACCCGGCTCCTGAGGTCCGGAGCCCTGACCGGCGTCGCCGGGATCGCCTGCGGCTCCTGGCAGCTCTGCGGACCGTACGAGAGGATCCGCCCGGTGCTCGCCGACCGGCTCGGCACCCTGGGCATACCCGTGGTCGAGGAGCTGGGGTTCGGGCACGGCCCCACGGCGCTGACGATCCCCCTGGGCGTCCCCGCGGTGCTCGACGCGCCCGCGGACGGAGGACGCTGCACGCTGACCGTCCGGACGCCCGCCCTGCGCTGACCCTCCTCGGCCTCTCCCGTATCCGCTTCTGCTTCCGCGCCCGCGCGAGCCTGTGTGGGTGTTTTCGCGCACGGAAGCGGTGAACAACCGTCAAAGGCCGCTGACCGGTGCGTTGACACGCAGTGAGCTGCGTCACAGCATGGGAGCGGCCCACTGCTTTTCGGCCGGTAAGGCCCTCGGTGTGGAGGTCTTCGTGTCAAGTGTTGTCTCCCGTGTGCGCGGCCCGCTCGCGGTGGTCGCCGGGGCGGCCCTCGCCGCCCCCCTCGTCCTCTCCGGCCCGGCCCGCGCCGAGGCCGCCCCGTACACCGTCACCCCGCTGACGTTCACCGTCGAGGCGGGCGACCGCACCTGCACGGTGGACGCCGACCTCTACCGGCCCGCCGGGGCCGGCGCCGACCGCCCCGCCCCCGCGGTCCTCGCCACCAACGGCTTCGGCGGCAGCAAGTCCGACGGCTCCACCGACGCCATCGGCAAGGCGTTCGCCGAGCGCGGCTACATCGGTCTCGTCTACTCGGGCCTCGGCTTCGGCCGGTCCGGCTGTCTGATCACCCTCGACGACCCCGCCGTCGACGGACGGGCGGCCACGGAACTCATCGACTTCCTCGGGGGAGTTCGCGCGGCCGACGACGGCACGAAGGTCGACTACGTCATCCGGGACGCCGAGGGCGATCCGCGCGTCGGCATGATCGGCGGTTCCTACGGCGGCGCGATCCAACTGGCCACCGCCGCGGTTGATCCGCGCCTCGACGCGCTGGTCCCCCTGATCACCTGGAACGACCTCGCCTACGCCCTCGCCCCCAACAGCACCGGCGCGCGCACCGGCGTCACCTCCGACACCCCCGGCGTCTTCAAGTGGCAGTGGGCCAACGGCTTCTACCTGATCGGCGAAGGCCAGCCGCTCCTCCAGCCGAGCCTCGACCCCTCCCGGATCAACCGGCTGGACTGCCTGCACTTCGCCACCCGCGCCTGCGAGACCGTCCGCCTCCTCAACTCCGGCCGCTTCCCCGCCGAGCGGACCGAGCGGATGCTCGCCTACGCGCGCGGCGTCTCACCCGTCTCCTACCTCCACCGGGTCAAGGCGCCCACCCTCCTCGTCCAGGGCCAGGCGGACAGCCTCTTCAACCTCAACGAGGCCACCGCCACCTACCGGACCCTCAAGGCGCAGGGCACCGAGACCAAGATGATCTGGCAGTCCTGGGGGCACAGCGGCGGCCACGTACCCGGCGAACTCGACCTGAGCCAGGGCAATCTGGAGACCAGCCACGTCGGACGGCGGGTGCTCGCCTGGTTCGAACGCCACCTCCGCGCCAACACGGCCGCCGACACCGGGCCCGCCCTCTCCTACTACCGCGACTGGCAGAGCGGCTACGGCACCGCCGCGGACGTACCCGCCCTTTCGCGGACCCTCTACCTCTCCGGCGACGGCAAGCTCGTCGACAACCGCTCCGCGGTGGCGCGCGGCAGCCGCCAGTACACCAACTGGCTGGTGCCCACCAGCCACTCCGAAAGCTCCATCGCCCCGCTGATCGGCCTGCCCGACCCCGAGCCGTACGACACCAGGGGCACGTACCTCGGCTGGCGCACCGAACCCCTCACCGCCCCGCTCGACGTCGTCGGAGCCCCGAGGGCCACGCTGAAGGTCGTCTCCCCGAAGGCGGAACGGGTCCAGAACAGCGGCGACGCCTCCGACAAGCTCGTCCTGTTCACCAAGGTCTACGACATCGCCCCCGACGGCAGCCGCACGCTGGTGAACCGGCTCGTCGCCCCGGTCCGGGTCCCCGACGTCACCCGGCCGTTCACGGTCGAACTGCCGGGCATCGTCCACCGGTACGAGAAGGGGCACCGGCTGGAGTTCGTGATCGCCGCGAGCGACACCGCGTACTTCGGCAACCGGGGCGTCAAACCCGTCACCGTCGTGAGCGCCCCCGGGGACACCGGCGTACTGGAACTCCC
Organism: Streptomyces sp. V2I9; assembly: GCF_030817475.1. Lineage (NCBI taxonomy): Bacteria > Bacillati > Actinomycetota > Actinomycetes > Kitasatosporales > Streptomycetaceae > Streptomyces > Streptomyces sp. V2I9. The sequence goes on from NZ_JAUSZJ010000002.1 coordinate 6,157,092, forward strand.
GGTGGTCCCGGCCGGCTGACGCCTGCCCCCGTGCACCCGCCGGGGCCGTGCACCCGCCGGGAGGGACGCCTGCGGGCGGGAACCGGCCGTGGTCACCGGCCGGGGCGGATCAGAGGGACACCTCGCGGTCCGCGTACTCGAAGACCGAGCCGTCCGGGTGCAGGGCGATGAGGTTGCGGCCCGCCGGGGTCGGCACCGGTCCCGCGATGACCCGCGCACCCGCTCGGGTCAGCGCCTCGTTCGCCTCGTCCACGTTCTCGACGGCGATGGTCGCCCCCACCTTGCGCAGCACCTCCAGCTCCGACTCCGGCCCGCTCATCAGCAGGAAGCAGCCGATCGCGGCCACCGACACCCCGCCGCGCTCGAAACGCAGGGCCGCAGTGCCCGTCAGCCCTTCGTAGAAGGCCACCGCCGGTTCGAGGTCGTCGACGCAGATACGCAGCGTGGTTCCCAGGATCTCCATGGGACGAGGGTAGTTGGAGGCTGTCGCCGGTGTGATCGATTCCGGCCGGAGCGGCGCCCCCGTCGCGTCTCGACAGGGGCGCCCCGTCTCACACCCGGCAGAGCACCTCGCCGTGCGGGACCATGAACCAGCCGTCGTCCTCCGCGCCCCAGGAGCGCCACGCCCCGGCGATCGCCGCGAGCTGGGCGGTGCTCGCGTGACCGCCCGCGACCGCCAGCTCCGCGTAGACCGAGTCCGTCGTACGGTCCGCCCACAGGCCGCTCCACCAGGCGCGGCTCTCCGGAGTGGCGAAACACCAGGCGGCCGCGGTCGGGGTGATGTCCGTGAAGCCCGCCTGTCGTGCCCAGGACAGCAGCCTGCGGCCGGCGTCCGGCTCGCCGCCGTTGCCGCGCGCCACGCGTTCGTACACGTCCAGCCAGGTGTGGAGCCCCGGCGTCTCCGGATACCAGGTCATCGCCGCGTAGTCGCTGTCGCGGACCGCGACCACGCCACCGGGGCGGCAGACGCGGCGCATCTCGCGCAGCGCCTGGACCGGGTCACCCACGTGCTGGAGCACCTGGTGGGCGTGGACCACGTCGAAGGAGCCGTCGGGGAAGTCCAGGGCGTGGACATCGGCCACCGCGAACTCGACGTTGTCCAGGGCTCGTTCGTCCGCCACCGCGGCGGCTCGGGCGAGGATGTCGGCGGTGGTGTCCACGGCGGTGACCCGGCCCGGAGCGACCAGCGCGGCCAGGTCGGCGGTGATGGTGCCGGGGCCGCAGCCGACGTCCAGCACGGCCTGTCCGGGGCGGAGTTCGCCGAGGAGGTAGGCGGCCGAGTTGGCCGCCGTGCGCCAGCGGTGCGAGCGCAGGACCGACTCGTGGTGGCCGTGCGTGTACACGGCGGTCTCCTTCGGCATGGTGACGCGTCCTCTCCCTCTCCGGAAGTGCCGCGCCTGCGGGCACGGCGACAGGACCCACCGTACGCCGCCATGTCGAATGGCGAGATGGGAGTCTTGCCATGCGGACCGGTCGGGGAGGGGCCGGACGTGGGACACGGGCCCCGACGGCTCAGACAGGCATCGGGCAGTAGACGGTCAGCGCCTCCGGCAGCTTGTCGACCGTCAGCTCCGTTCCGGAGCGGCCCACTTCACCGTCGTACGCGTACGGGGTCCCCGGAGCAAGGCCGCCGAGCCGCACCCGCCTCCGTCGCACCGCCGCATGGGCGGGGGAGCGGGTCAGCGGACCCGCCACCGCCGCCGCCAGCAGCCGCAGCGCGGGGCCGCGCCCGCCGTGCACCACCCGGACGTCCAGCAGCCCGTCCGCCAGGTTGTGGCGGCGGCCCGGCGCGGGGCCCATCCGCTGGAACATCCCGTTGCCGACGAAGAGCAGCCACAACGGCCGCCTCCGGCCTTGCAGTTCGGCCTCCAGGGGCCGGCGGTCGCGGAGGACGCGGAACGCCGCCAGCACGCCCGCCGGCCAGCCGCCGATCCGGGGCGACCAGTGCTCACGGGTGCGTACCAGCTCGGGATAGACACCCAGCGAGAAGGCGTTGAGGAAGTAGCCGTCCGCCCCGTCGGGGCCGTGCGGCCCCGGACGGAAACGGCCGAGGTCCACCCGGATGGCGTCCCCCTTCGAGAGGGCGGCGGCGGTGTCGTGGACCGTCTCGATGCCCAGGTCGTACGCGAAGTGGTTGAGCGTGCCGCCCGGGAAGACGGCCAGCGGCACCCCGTGCGTGGCCGCCACGGAGGCCGCCCGGTTCACCGTGCCGTCGCCTCCGCAGACGCCGAGCGCCTTGCCCCGGCCCGCCGCCCTGTCCAGCGCGGCCGACAGCTCCCGGGGCGGCACCTCGACCACCTCGGCGGCGGGCAGCGCCTCACGTACCAGCGACGCGGTCGCGGTGGCCGTGCCCGACTCCTGGTTCACCACCACGACGAGGTCCTTCCCGGCGGGGAGCGCCGGCGCCTCACCGGGCGGACGGCCGGGTGCGGGCAACTGGCCCCGCGTGGGCACGACCCCGCGCAACGCGAACGCGGCCCCCACCCCGAGCACCGCCCCCGCCAGCACATCGCTCGGATAGTGCACGCCGGTGTAGACGCGGGAGACCGCGACGGCCGCGGCGACCGGTGCCACCACCGCACCCCAGCCGCTGGACTCCAGCGCCACCCCGGTCGCGAACGCGGCGGCGGACGCCGCGTGCCCGGACGGGAACGACGTGGTGACCGGCTGCCGCTTGAGCTGTCGCACCGACGGCACCCGGTCGAGCAGCGGCCGTTCCCGGCGCACCGCACCTTTGCCGACGGTGTTGATCGCCACCGACGCCACGGCGAGCGAGGCCACCCCGCGCAGCGCGGCGCGCCGGGAGCGCGCGCTGCTGCCGAGGACGGCGATCCCGGCGGCCGTCCCGAACCAGAGCAGCCCGTGGTTGGCGCTCCGGCTCAGCTTGGGCAGCAGCGGGTCCGCCCCCGGCCAGTGCCGGTCCGCGACGCTTCGGAAGACGGCCAGGTCACGGCTCTGCAGCCAGCCGCGCCACCGGGCGGTGGCGGTGGCGGTGGCGGACGAGGTTCTCGGTGTGGACATGGATCAGCGAATACCCGGCCGCGCCCGGCTGAACCAGGAGGCGCGCTGAGACCCGGACCACGCACGGCCGCCCGGCGGCGGAACGGCACCCGGAACGGCACGGGGGAGGCGACCCGGAGGAAGGTGGATCGCCCCCGCGCCGGGCGGCACGGGGGCGCGTGCGACGGAGAACGGCCGGGCGGGACAGGTCCCGGCACGTGGGACGGCACGGAGACCGGCCGGGCGGACGAGTCCCGGCATGTGGGAGGGCACGGGGACGGGCTGGGCGGGCGGGGCGCCGGGAACCTCCGTATAAAGAAGGGCAGAGGCGCGGCGTGTGCGGCTCCGGGGCTGTGCGGCCGGGCGCGAAGGACGCGGTACCGGGCCGGGCCCGGTGGCCGGGCGGGTGGACGCGCGGGGCGGCCTGGAACGCGGTGAAGAGCGGGCGACGAGCGGTGAAGGAGGGCCGGATGCACGGGAACGGGAACCTCGGCCCGCCGGGGGACCGGGACGGCGCGCACGGCGGTGGCGACCCGGCCTCCGCGCACGGTGGCGACCCGGCCTTCGCGCACGGCGGCGGTGACCCGGCCTCCCCGTACGACAGCGGGGACCGTGCCCCCGTGCACGAGGGCGGGCCCCTCGCGTACGGTCACCGAGGCCCCGCCCACGTGGACCACGGGCCCGTCCGCTACGGACCGCTCGCCCCCGACCCCGCGCTTCCCGTCCTCCCCGAACTGTCCGCCGTGCTCGCCGCGGCCTCCGGCAGGACCCGGCCGGAGCCTCCCGGCGGTGGGCCGGTGCTGCGTGAGGCGGCCCGCGGCTACTGGGACCGGCGGGGGCTGCACGGCGCGGCCGCCGGGGTCGCCGCCGCTCCCGGTGCCCAGCCGCTCCTGCTGGCCCTGATCGGCGCGCACGGCGGTGACGTCCTCATGCCGCGTCCCTGTCCGGCGGCCTGGATGCCGCAGGCCCGGCTGCTGGGACGCCCCGCCTACCACGTGCCGACCCCGGCCGAATGCGGCGGCGTGCCCGACCCGTACGCCCTGCTGGAGACCGTCCGCCGGGTCCGGGCCGAGGGCGGGCGGCCGAAGCTGCTGCTCCTGTCCGTCGCCGACGACCCCACGGCCACCGTCGCCCCGCCCGAACTGGTCCGCGAGGCGTGCGAGGCGGCGATCGGGGAAGGGCTGCACATCGTCAGCGACGAGACCTGGCGCGACACCGTCCACCGGCCCCGCGACACCGTCCTGCTCAGCCCCGCCGAGATGTGCCCGGACGACGTCACGGTCCTCACCGATCTGTCCGGAGCCCTCACCCCCGCCGCCTGGCCGGTCGCCGTCGCCCGCTTTCCCGACACCCCGCGGGCCGCCGTCCGGCACGCCCGCACCCTGGACATCCTCACCGCCCTCGGGGCCCTCGTCGCCGGCCCGGTCGCCGGGGCCGCCGCCCACGCCCTGGACGAGCCGGAGGCCGTACGGGACCGGATCCGGCGGGCCGCCGCGCTCCAGACCGTGGTCGCCGCCGCCGCCCATCGCACGGTCCTCGCCGCCGGTGCGCTCGCCCGGCCGCCCCAGGCGGGCCGCCACCTCTACGCCGACCTCGGCCCGCTGCGCTCCCGCCTGGCGGAGCTGGGCGTCGCGGACTCCATGGAGCTGGAGGAGTACCTCACCGACCGGCTCGGAGCCCCGGCACCGGGCGGACACCGCTTCGGGGACGAGCTCGGCGCGCTCCGCGTACGCCTGGGCACCGGACCGCTGCTCGGGGCCACGGAGCGGCAGCGGGCGGAGTCCCTCGCCGCCGCCGACCCCCTGGCACTTCCCCATGTGGCGCAGGCCCTGGACGGCTTCGCCGCGGTCCTCGGCGCACTGCGCTGACGCGGTCACGACCACCCGCCGCCCGCCGCCCGCCGCCGTGCCGGTCCGGGACTGCCGCCGGGCGACGCCGCCGCGAGGGTCACCCCGTCGCGTCGCCCGTCCCCGGCCCGAACCGCGCGCGCAGCCTGCGCCATACCGCCGGAGCCCCGCTGATCAGCAGCGTCAGGGCGATCGCCGCGACCACCCCCTGCCACGGCTCCGGGAACAGCGAACCCCCGAGGATGCCGATCAGCTGGTACGTCGCCGCCCATGCCAGGCACGCCGGAACGTCCCCGCGGGCGAACCGCCGCAGCGGCATCCCGCTCAGCAGACACGCCAGCATGACCGGAATCCGCCCGGCCGGTATCAGCCGGGAGAGCACCAGCACCGCCCCGCCGTGGTCCGTCAGCTTCTCCTCCGCCCGCGCCAGCCGCTCCGGCGCGGCCCGGCGGGTGATCGCCGCCAGCCACTTCGACCCGTTCTTCGACCTGACCCCGCGCCGGCCCAGCCAGTACAGGCCGATGTCCCCGAGGAACGCGGCGGCCGACGCCACCAGGAAGACGAAGAGCAGGGCGAGCGGCGAGGTCTGGTGGAAGGCCACCACCGCCGCAGAACTCACCAGCGCCCCCGTCGGTACCACGGGCACCAGCGACCCCAGCGCCACCAGCGTGAAGAGCGTCGGGTAGCCGACCGCCTGCTGGGTCGACTCGGTCGGCAGGTCCCGCACCAGCTGCTGGATCTCCTGGATCACCGGCCGGCCCCCGGCACGACCCGTTCGCCGTGCGCCGGCAGGTGCACCCTCACCTCGGGAGCCCGCTTCGCCGCCTGCCGGACGAACTCGTCGCCCGGCGCGTGGAACTCGTGCGGGCGCACCCCGTCCAGCCCGATCGGCCAGTACGTGCCGTAGTGCACCGGGACCGCGGACGCCGGGGCGATCCGGGTCAGCGCCTCGGCGGCGCGCGCCGGGTCCAGATGGCCGTGGCCCAGGAAGGGGCCCCAGCCGCCCACCGGCAGCAGCGCCAGGTCCACCGGTCCGACCGCGTCCGCCATCCCGTCGAAGAGCCCGGTGTCCCCGGCGAAGTACGTCCGGGCCTCACCCTCGACGACATAGCCGAGCGCGGGGGCGCGGTGCGGCCCGACCGGCAGCCGCCGCCCGTCGTGCAGTGCGGGGACCGCCCGCACCCGCACCTCACCGACCCGTACCGTGTCGCCCGGCCGCATCTCGGTGACGCGCAGCCCCAGCCTCCGCCGCAGCGTCCGCAGCCCCGGCACCGCCGCCACCGCGCCGCGCGGCACGACCAGCCGACTGCCCGGAGCCAGCCGGGCCAGTGACGGCAGATGCAGATGGTCGGAGTGCAGATGGGAGATCAGCACCACCTCGGCGGCCGCGGCCGACGGCGGCGGCACCTCGCCCCGGCGGCGGCGCAGATGCGCGAAGCGCCGTGCGAACAGGGGGTCGGTCAGCACCCTCACCCCCGAGTCCTCGATCGTGCAGGTGGCATGACCCCACCAGGTGACCTCCACCGGCACCCCGCCTCCTCGCTCGCTCGTCGACGCAGCGTGACCGCTGCCCCGTGGCCGACCCCTGCTCCGTCGCCCTGTATCCCGTCACCGCGCGATCCGTACCCCACCACCCGCGCCACCTCCGGCACCTCACGACGCCCCGGCGCTCACGGCCCGCGCGGTCCGGGTACGGCCGCGCCGCCGGTACGAGCCTATGCGTCCCCCGCACCGTCGCGCCGGGTCCGGGGTGTCCCACCGGAGCCGCCGGCCGGGACCGGCGCTGTGCCAAGCTGAGGGCCGTGCCCGGACGACCGGGACCGGGACGAGAGGGCGGGTGGAACGGCGTGGCTGACGGGACGTGGCGCAGGGCGGGCGGCACCGTGATACGCGTGATCGCGGTCTGGGCCGTGTCCACCCTCACCATGCTCGCGCTCGCCGGCATCCTGCCCGACTTCCGCCTCCAGTCCGACGACGGCGACACCGTCACCAGGACGGCCTTCACCGCCGCCTGGGGCGCGGGCGCCTTCGGGCTGCTCTCCGCGCTGGTCTGGCCCGTCCTGGTGCGGGCCCTGCTCATCGTGCCCGCGCTGGTCCTGGGCGCCCTGGTCTTCTTCCTCAACGGTTCGCTGCTGCTGATAGCGCTGCGCCTCATCCCGGACGGACGCGGCGACGCCGCCCCCGAGACCGCGGTCGTCGTCGCCGCCGTGATGTCCGCCGTCGCCTCCGCCACCTCCACCGCCTTCGCCGTCCGCGACGACGAGGCGTACCGGCGCCGGCTGTCGCGGCTCGCCTACCGGCGCAGACGCGGCAGACCGGCGGAGCCGGACGGCCCCGGCCGCGCGGGACCGCCGGGAACGGTCTTCCTCCAGCTCGACGGCGTCGGCCACGACGTGCTGGTCGAGGCCGCCGCCGCCGGGCTCATGCCGACCGTCGCCGGCCTGCTCGCGGACTCCGCCGGGCACCGGCTCACCCCCTGGCGCACCGACTGGTCCAGCCAGACGGGCGCCAGCCAGCTCGCCATCCTGCACGGCAGCAACCATGACGTACCCGCGTTCCGCTGGTACGAGAAGGAGACCCGCACCGTCATGGTCTCCAGCCGCCCCGCCAGCGCCCTGGAGATGCAGCGCCGCGCCATCGAGCGCACCCGCGACGGGGGCCTGCTCACCGTCGACGGCGCGAGCCGGGGCAACCTCTTCAGCGGCGGGGCCGGAGAGCTGGCCCTGGTGCTCTCCATGGCCGCCCGGCGTGGCAAGGGCCGCCGCTCACGCGCCGGGTACTTCGCCTACTTCTCCGATCCGGCCAACGCCACCCGTACCGCACTCTCCTTCGTCGCGGAGGTCGTCCGCGAGATCGGCCAGTCCGTCCGGGCCCGCGCCCGCAAGGTCACCCCGCGGATCAAACGCGGCGGTCTCTACCCCTTCATCCGCGCCTTCGCCACCGTCGTGGAGCGCGACGTGGTCGTCGCCGCCGTCCTCGGCGACATGTTCGCCGGACGCACCGCCGTCTACGCCGACCTCGTCGCCTACGACGAGGTCGCCCACCACTCCGGGCCGCACAGCCGCGACGCGGAGAAGGTCCTCGAACGCCTCGACCGGTCCCTCGCCCTGATCGCCGAGATCGCCGACCACACCCCGCGGGCCTACCGGATCGTGCTCCTCTCCGACCACGGCCAGAGCTCCGGAGAGACCTTCGCGGGGGCGTACGGGCTGACGCTCAAGGACCTCGTCCGGGCGGGCTGCGGACTGCCCGTGCCCCGCCGGGCCCAGCGCACCCGCAGCGCCTCCGAGGCCCGCGACGCGGTACGGATCGCCCTGCACCGGCCGGTCGAGGGGCAGGAGGACGAACACACCGCGAAGCCCTCCGACCCGATCGTGCTGGCTTCCGGCAACCTCGGGCTGATCTCCTTCCCCGACATCGGGGGCCGCGCCTCCCGCGAGCAGATCGACCGGCGCCACCCGGCGCTGCTCTCCACGCTCGCCAACCATCCGGGGATCGGCTTCCTCCTCGTCCGCAGCGAGGAGCACGGCTCCGTGGTGCTCGGGCCGGGCGGAGCCGAGGTCCCCGTCGCGGAGCTGACGGACGAGGAGGGTCCGCTCGCCGTCTTCGGCGCCGGTGCGGCGGACGCCGTACGCCGCACCGACACGTTCCCGCACGTCGCGGACGTCATGGTCAATTCCCGGTACGACCCCGGCACCGGGACCGTGCACGCCTTCGAGGAGCAGATCGGCTCGCACGGCGGCCTCGGCGGCGAGCAGTCCCGGCCGTTCCTGCTCTGGCCGCGCGGGCTCACGGACCCGCACGACATCATGGCCGCCGAGTCCGCCGAGTCCGCCGAGTCCGCGGAGTCCGCCGAGTCCGCCGAGTCCGCCGCGTCCGCCGAGTCCGCCGCGTCCGCGCCCATGCCTGTGCCGCCGGGGGGCGGGCTGGTGGGCGCGGAGGCGGTGCACCGGGTGCTGACCCGCTGGCTCCAGGAGTCCTCCGGCCCCCAGGTCCCGGTACGGGCCGAGGGCTTCGCCGGGGCCGGACCGGTGGACGAACCGTTTCCGCCGAGTCCTCCCGCCGGGACCGTCCCCGCCCCGGACGCCACGGGGAAGACCCCCTGACCGGACGCCTCGGGACGCTCGCGGGCAATCGCCGGCACCTGCGCGCCGGTGGTCCGGCGGCGTTGTCAGTGGTGGGCGGAAGAATGGCGGCCATGACGAACTCAGCCGCTGTTCTCGCCGATGCCGCCGCCTATGCCGCCGCAGTGGAGGAGGCTTCCCTCGCCGCCGCCGCGTACTACGCCACGGGCGAGAGTGCGCTGGACGACGACGCCTACGACCGGTTGGCGCGCGGGATAGCCGCATACGAGGCGGACCACCCGGACGAGGTGCTCGCCGACTCGCCGACGGGCAAGGTCGCGGGAGGGGCGGCCGTCGGCGACGTGCCGCACACGGTGCCCATGCTGTCGCTGGACAACGTGTTCTCCGCCGAGCAGTTCGGGACCTGGACCGCGTCGCTGGAGCGGCGGATCGGCCGGCCGGTGACCGCCTGGAGCGTCGAGCCGAAGCTCGACGGCCTGGCCGTCGCCGCGCGTTACCGGAACGGCCGGTTCGAACGCCTCATCACCCGCGGCGACGGACAGGCGGGCGAGGACGTCTCGCACGCGGCCGCCGCCGTCGTCGGGCTGCCGCAGCGGCTGTCCGCCCCGGTCACCCTGGAGGTGCGCGGCGAGATCCTGATGACGAACGAGCAGTTCGAGCAGGGCAACGCGATCCGTACGGAACACGGCGGCGCCCCCTTCGCCAACCCCCGCAACGGGGCGGCGGGCACCCTGCGCGCCAAGGACCGCGCCTACCGGGTGGAGACGACCTTCTTCGCCTACGGCGCGCTGCCGCTGCCCGATTCCGGCGCGTCGGCGGAGACCCTCGCCGAACTGCCGCACAGCGAGGTCCTGTCGTACGTCGCGGACCTCGGTGTGCACACGGCGGCGGGCACCGACGTGGCTCCGGTCCTGGCCACCACGGTCGAAGAGGTCCAGGCGCGGGTGGACGCGATAGCCTCCCTGCGCGCGGCGCTGCCGTTCGGCATCGACGGGATCGTGATCAAGGCCGACCTGGCGGCCGATCAGCGCGAGGCCGGCTCCGGCAGCCGCGCTCCGCGCTGGGCCATCGCCTACAAGCTGCCCGCCGTGGAGAAGATCACCCGCCTGCTGGCCGTGGAGTGGAACGTCGGGCGCACGGGCATCATCGCGCCGCGCGCCGTCCTGGAGCCCGTGGAGATCGACGGCTCCACCGTCGGCTACGCCACCCTGCACAACCCGGCCGACATCACGCGCCGCGACCTGCGGCTCGGGGACCAGGTCATGGTCCACAAGGCCGGCGACATCATCCCGCGCATCGAGGCCCCGGTCGTGCACCTGCGCACCGGGGAGGAGACGCCCATCGAGTTCCCCGCGAGCTGCCCCCGGTGCGGCTCCGACATCGACGCGAGCGAGCAGCGCTGGCGCTGCGTCCGAGGACGCAGCTGCCGGCTGGTCGCCTCCGTGTCGTACGCGGCGGGCCGCGACCAGCTCGACATCGAGGGCCTCGGCTCCACGCGGGTCGTCCAGCTCGTCGAGGCCGGCCTCGTCGCGGACTTCGCGGACCTGTTCACTCTGGAGCGCGACCGGTTGCTCACCCTCGACCGGATGGGCGAGACCTCCACGGACAATCTCCTGGCGGCCATCGGGACGGCCCGCACCCGCCCGCTCTCCCGCGTGTTCTGCGCCCTGGGCGTACGGGGCACGGGGCGGTCGATGTCGCGTCGCATCGCCCGGTATTTCGCCACCATGGACCGGATCGTCGCCGCCGACGTGGAGACCCTCCAGCAGGTCGACGGCATCGGCAAGGAGAAGGCCGCAGCGGTGGTCGCCGAGCTGGCGGAGCTGGCCCCGCTGATCGACAAGCTCGTCGCGGCCGGGGTGAACATGACGGAGCCGGGTGCCACCCCGCCCCCGGAGCCCGGTACGGAGCCGGTGGCCGGGGACGACGCCGACACCGGGGCGGCCGACGACGGGACGGACGGCGCCGCGCTGCCCCTGGCGGGGATGACCGTGGTGGTCACGGGCGCGATGTCCGGAGCGCTGGAGAAGCTGTCGCGCAACCAGATGAACGAACTGATCGAGCGGGCGGGCGGCCGCGCGTCCTCCAGCGTCTCCCAGCGCACGAGCCTGCTGGTCGCCGGGGAGAAGGCGGGGTCCAAGCGCACCAAGGCGGAGGAGCTGGGCGTGCGGATCGCGGTGCCGGAGGAGTTCGCGGAACTGGTCGGCCCCTTCCTGACGGCGGGGGAGGGGAACTGATCGGCGGCCGCCCCGCCCACGGCACGGGCGCGCCTGGGAATCACCGAGGAAGTGGCGTTCCACCACCCGGTATTGCATAGTGAGGGCTCGGTCGCGCCTCACTATGCGTGGGCCGACGGGTGCGTGGGCGGCCGGGACGGGCCGGCCGGGGGTGAGGGACGATGCGTACGGTGCACGACGGGCGGCGACCTGGTCGCACCGTCCCCCCGCCGTCCTCCGGTATCGGTGCGGACCGGAGGTCTCCCGCCGGCGGGCCTTCCGCCACCGCCCGGACCGCGGCTCTCCCGACCACCCCGGCCCCGGCCGTGCGCGGCCCGACGACTTCCGTGCCCGGCGAGCGGCGAGGGCCGCTCCGCCCGGATGCGGGCCCATGGGGGAAGAGCCCCGGACCGCTTCGTGACGGAGGCGGTGCCGGGGCGTTCGGGGCGGGCCGTACGTCCGGCGGCCCGAGGGCGCACCACCAGCACCGGGGCGCGTGGGGCGGAGCTCCGGCCGGCCGGGGCCTGGCCCTCGACCTCGGCAGCTCCCGTACCCGTGCCTGGGTTCCCGGGCGGGGGCTGGTGATCGACCCGTACGCCGGGGCGGGCGTCCACGGCGACGACGAGCGGCCGGTCCGGCGCGGGCGCATCGTCGATCCCGAGTCCTGCGGCCGGCTGCTCGGCCGGATCGCCGACGCGGCCCTCGGCCCCGACCGCAGCGACAGCGTCATCGTCCTCAGCCACCCCGTGCTCGCCGGAGCCGAACACCGCTCCGCCGCACGCGCCCTGCTGGCCGGGCTCGGGACGACGTGCGTCGTGATCCTCAGCAGCGCCCGCGCCGCCGCCGCGTACGCGGGACCGAAGGAGACGGGCCCCCTCCTCGTCGTCGACATGGGCGCCGAACTGACCGAGGTCACGCTCCTCGTGAACGGACTGGTCGCCGATGCCCGCCAGGCCGAGAGCGGCCTCGACGACCTCGGGAGTCTGGACCCGGCGGCGGTGCCCGCCGTCCTGGTGCGTACGGTGCTCGACATGATCACGTCCATGTGGCGGAACGACCGGCACGGCGCGATCCGTGGAGCGCTGCGCAAGGGGCCCGTGCTCGCGGGCGGCGGCGCGCTGCGTCCCGACGTCACCGACCGCATCGCCCGCTGCCTCGGCACGCGGGTACGTCTGGCCGACGACCCGTCGACCACGGTCGTCCGCGGCGCCGGGCAGATCCTCAGTTCCGTGCTGCGCCGCCGGACGGCACCGCCCGCACCCACCGGCCGACCGAAGTGACGCGGCGCCCGCGGCCCCACGCCGACACGTCCCGCTCGCGGCGTCTGCTGGCCGCGCTGCTCCTCACCGTTCTCACCCTGGCCGGCGGCACCGCCACGGCCGGCGGTACGGCGGTCGCGCTGCCGACCGCCGGAAGCACCGCCGCCCTGGCGGACTCGGCCGCGTCCGCACCGCAGGCCGGCGGCCCCGTTCCCCAGCACCGCGCCGGTGACCGGACCGGCCCCGGCACCGGGTACCGGGCCGGACAGGGGGCGGGCCCCGGCTCCCGGCACATCGCCGTACAGGACCATCGGGGGCCGGACCACGCGCACGGTGCCGTGGCCGCGCCGGGCACGGGAGCCGTGACGCGGGCCGGGCACGAGCATCCCGCGGCGGCCGCCGATCCGGCGCAGACCCCCCGTGCGGGCAGCGGCCGGCCGTATCTGCTGCTGCACGCCCCTCCGCCGCCGCACGACGCGCTGACGCCCGCCGCGCCGGGGCCCGCCGCGCCGCGCGGCGGCGTCCGGCAGTCCGCCGCGGGCTCCTTCGACGTACCCGGCAGCCGCGGGGCGCCCTCCCCGGCGTACGGGGGCCTCCGGGCAGGATCACCGGTCCCACGACCGGCCTTCCGTCCCGTACTGCCGATCCGGCGTCGCGTCCTCACTGAGGTGAGGGCGTTCGACGCCCCACCGGAGGATCTCCATGACTCGCGCCACCGTGGTGCGAGCGGTTCTGGCCGTCGCCGTACTGCTCGTGTCCGTATTCATCACCCTGACCATGTCGCCCAGACTCGGCCTCGACCTCCAGGGCGGCACCCGTATCGTGCTCCAGGCCCGTGACACCGCCACGGTGAAGGCGGACCGGGAGACCACCGACCGCACGCTGGAGGTGCTGCGCCGGCGGATCGACTCGCTCGGCGTCTCCGAACCGACCCTGACCCGGTCCGGTGAGGACCGGATCATCGTCGAACTGCCCGACGTCCAGGATCCGCGCCAGGCTGCCGAAGTGATCGGCCGGACGGCGCAGCTGTCCTTCCACGCGGTGGAGGGCCCGGGCGCCGAGGGCCCGGGGGCCGAGGATCCGGACGGGAAGGCCCCGGACGGGAAAGTTCCTGACCCCGCTCCCACCACCGATCCGGACGGGCTGACGCTCCCCGACGAGCAGGGCCGCTCCCTGGCGCTCGGCCCGTCCCGGCTCTCCGGCGCGGGCGTCGACGACGCCACCGCCGCGTTCGACGCGCAGGGCGGAGCGGGCTGGAGCGTGTCGCTGAAGTTCCACAAGGGCGCCGGCCAGGACTGGAAGAAACTGACCGGCGAGGCCGCCTGCCACCCGGCGGGGGACGACCGGCGGAGGGTCGCCATCGTCCTCGACGAGAAGGTCATCTCCTCGCCGCAGGTCGCCCCCTCCGTCGGGTGCCGGGTCGGGCTGCCGTCCGGGACCACCCAGATCACCGGCTCGTTCAGCGCGGACGAGGCACGGGACCTGGCGCTGCTCATCAAGGGCGGGGCCCTGCCGGTGCCCGTCGAGATCGTCGAACAGCGGACCGTCGGCCCGACGCTCGGCGCGGCGGCCATCGACGCGAGTGCGAAGGCCGCCCTCATCGGGGCGGCCGCGACCGCCCTCTTCATCACCCTCGTCTACCGCCTCTTCGGCGCACTGGCCGCCGTGGCGCTGGCCGCGTACGGGGTGATCTCCTACGCGGCGCTCGTCGCCCTCGGCGTCACGCTGACCCTGCCCGGACTCGCCGGTTTCGTCCTGGCGATCGGGATGGCGGTCGACGCGAACGTCCTGGTCTTCGAACGGGCCAGGGAGGAGTGCGCCGACCGGCCGAAACGTTCCCTGCGCTCCGCGTTGACGACCGGATTCACGAAGGCGTGGAGCGCGGTCGCCGACTCCAACGCGACCACGCTGATCGCCGCCGGGCTCCTCTTCTTCCTGGGCTCGGGCCCGGTCAAGGGCTTCGGCGTCACGCTCGCCATCGGGGTCGTCGCCTCGATGTTCTCCGCCCTGGTCATCGCCCGCGCGCTCACCGAGATCGCCGCGAACTCCCGCTTCGTCAGCGACTACCGGAACGTCAACGGCATCGGACGCCCCGGAGCGGTACGGACCTGGCTGGTCCGCAAGGACCCGCGGCTGTTCCGGAGGCCGGTCCGCTGGCTCGTCGTCTCGGCCGCGCTGGTCGCCGTCGCGGTGGCCGGGATCGTGGTGCGCGGGGTCGATCTGGGCGTCGAGTTCACCGGGGGCCGGCTGGTCGAGTACTCCACCAGCCGCCCGGTCGACGTCGAGACGGCACGCGACACGCTGGCCGCCGCCGGGTTCGAGGACGCCGAGGTCACCACGGCGGGCGACGGCGATCTGTCCGTACGCACCGGGAAGCTCGACAACGACGGCGAACACGCGCTGCGGACCGCGCTGGCGGAGGAGGGCGGCGAGACGAAGAAGGTACGGGACGAGCTGATCGGCCCCAGCCTCGGCGACGAACTGCGGCGCAACGCGCTGATCGCCCTGGGGGTCGCGGTGGCCGTGCAGCTGGCCTACCTCGCGGTCCGGTTCCGCTGGACGTTCGCGGTGGCGTCCGTCGTGGCGATGGTGCACGACGTGATCCTCGTGGTGGGCGCGTTCGCCTGGCTGGGGCGACCGGTGGACGGCATCTTCCTGGCCGCCCTCCTCACCGTCATCGGCTACTCGGTCAACGACTCGGTGGTCGTCTTCGACCGGGTACGGGAACTGTGGGGGGCGAACCGGCGGGCCCCGCTGGACACCGTCGCCCGCCGGGCGGTCCTCCAGACCGTTCCGCGTACGGTGAACACCGGCATGGGCGCCCTGTTCATCCTGGCCGCCCTCGCGCTGCTGGGCGGCGATTCGCTCGCCGACTTCGCGATCGCCCTGCTCATCGGCATCGTCGTGGGCACCTGGTCCTCCGTGTTCACCGCCGTGCCCGGAGCCCTCGTACTGGAACGGAGCGCCGAGGCCCCGCCGCCGCCCGCACCGGGGAAGGGGAAGGGCACATCGCGCGGGAAGGGCCGTCCGGCGCGGCGCGACCCGCTCGACAACGGGGCGCGCGTCTGAGGTGATCCCGCCTCGGGGCTCGGCACGACGCCGGCCCTCACGACCCGATGCGGTCGTGAGGGCCGGCGCCCGGCCCCCGGATCGCATCCGCTGTGACGGTCTCAGGCATCACGAGGTACGTGGGCGTGCAGAAAGGCGGCGGTCTCCCGGTCGGCGGGGAGGAACGTCTCGATGGCCAGCTCGGCCACCGTCACGTCCATCGGTGTGTTGAACGTTGCGATCGACGACACGAACGACAGGACGTGGCCGCCGTGTTCGAGCAGCATCGGCAACGCGAACGCGGTGGCCTTCCGCTGCCGGCCCGTACCGCCCGCCCGTCCGGCGCCTCCGTGCCGCCCGGTACCGTCCTGCCCGCCTCCGGGGGCCGTGACGGCGGCCCGTTCGGGGGTCGTCCGTCCAGGGGCCGGGTAGGCGGCCACCTCCTCGTACAGTTCGCGCAGGGCGGGTGAGCGTACGAGGGCGATCTGCCGCTCCATCTGCGCCAGCAGGTCGGCCCGCCACTCCGGAAGGTTCACGATGCGCGGGGCGAGCCCTTCCGGGTGGAGCGTGAGCCGCATGGCGTTCACGGGCGGGGCCAGCAGCTTCTCCGGCACCCCTTCCAGCAGCAGGGCGATCCCCCGGTTGGCGGCCACCACTCCGTAGACGCCGTCCACCACGAGCGCCGGATACGGCTCGTACGCGGTGAGCAGCCGGTCGAGGCTCTCGCGCAGGGAGGACATCGCGGGGTCGTCGAGCGGCGTCTGCGCGTAGCGGGGCGCGTAACCGGCCACCACGAGCAGGGCGTTGCGCTCACGGACGGGGACATCCAGCTCCTCGGCCAGCCGCAGGACCATGTCCTCGCTCGGCCGTGACCGGCCCGTCTCGATGAACGAGATGTGGCGGGCGGAGGAATCCGCGCGCAGGGCCAGCTCCAACTGGCTGATGCGCCGGTGTTCCCGCCACTCCCGCAGCAGCGGCCCTACTCCTGTGTCGGTCAGGACAGTCGTCATGCCCAGACCGTAACGTCACCACCCCCACACCCGCCCAGGACCACGGGAGCCTTCCATGACCGCCGAGCCGCTGTCACCCGCCGAGATCGACCGCCGACTGGAGAGCCTGCCCGGCTGGACGCTGCAAGGGGGCGACCGGATCACCCGGACCTTCCGGCTGCCCTCCCACGTGGCCGCCGCGGCGCTGACGGCCCACATCGCCGCGATCCAGGACGAGGTGAACCATCACTCGGAACTGACCCTCGGCTACGACACGGTGGCCCTCTCCGTCCGCACGCACGACGCGGGAGGCACGGTCACCGAGAAGGACTTCGCTCTCGCCACCCGGGTGACGGCCGCAGCCCCGGCCCACGGCGCCGAGTAGCCCACCGAGGTCACGCCTGCCGGCCGGACGGGCTGCCCGGGCCATGCCCGCCGAGGTCACGCCTGCCCGGCCGACGTCCCGCCGCAGGGCCGCACGGCCGTCAAGATCGCCTGCCCGGCCGACGTTCCGCCGCAGGGGCGCGTGGCCGTCGGGACCGCCTGCCCCGCCCGGTCGGCCCGCCCTCCGCGCCGGGGCGCCCGAACGGCCCCGGCTCAGGCCACCGTGCCGAACCTCGGGTGCGCGCCGAGCCACCGCGCGTAGCTCGGGCTGCGGGACACCGCCTCCGTGTACGCCGCGCGGGTCGCCCCGGTCACCGTCCTCGCCGCGGCGTCGGCGGCGGGGGAGTGCGGGTGCCAGCCCACCAGATGGCGCCAGCTGAGCGGGGCGCCGGCCAGCGGTCGGGTCACCACGCCGGGCGTGGGCGGGAACGTCGCCCGGCACAGCCCGATCGCCCGCCCCACCTGCACCAGGTGGACGACGGAAGCGGTGTCCGTTTCGAACACCGACACCGGGGTGAAGCCGGACCGGGCGCAGGCCGCGGTGAAGCAGTCGGCGAAGCAGCCTTCCCCCGGAACGTCCGCCCAGCCCTCGTCCGCGAGCGCGGCCAGCTCCAACTCCGCTTCTCCGGCGAGCGGGTGCTCCTCCGGCAGCATCACGAACACCGGATCCACCCCGACGACCTCCCACACCAGCCGGTCCGGCAGCGGCGGCGGACTCTCGCCGCACGTCCCGATCAACGCGAAGTCCAGCCGTCCGTCGATCACCAGCGAGGCGATCTCGCCCACCGACCACGAGGTGTACGTCGACACCTGCGCCGACGGATGCGCCGCGGCCATCCGGTCCACCAGGCCGCCGAGCAGCGGACCGTGCGTACCGCCCAGCCGGAACCGGTCCAGCGACCCCGTCGCGTTGGCGAACCGCACCGCCTCCGCCTGGAGTTCGCTGACCGCGGGCAGGACCACCCGCGCCCGCTCCAGCACCAGCTCCCCGAGCGGGGTGGCGCGTGCTCCGGTGTGGTCGCGGTCGAAGAGAACGCCTCCCAGGGCCTTCTCGATCCGCCTCAACTGAGCGCTGAGAGCGGGCTGGGCAAGCCCCAGTGCGGCGGCGGCCTTGGTGAGGCTGCCGGTGTCGGCTATGGCACGGACCGTTCTCAGATGGCGCAACTCCAGCTCCATAAGGGCAAGTTATGGGCCCGGACGCACCCCGGCAATATGTGTGCTCCGCCTACCGTTCGGTCGGTGTACACGCCGCGTACCCCGGCCGGGGCGCACGGCGTGGGACGGGTTCCGCTCGAGCCGTTCCAGGCGCCGTCCCCGGCGGCATCGCGGTGGTCCGCGGCCCCGCCCCGTACACCGTGGGCGACGCGGACGGGACGGCCCCGCACGGGCTCATCGGGCCCGGCGTCCGCACCACGAGGCGGGCCGGCGGGGGACGCCCGCGTCGGCCCGCGGGAGCCGGGCGGCGAACCGCCGGGAGAAGGCGCGATTTGCCGGACCGGCAACGAAGCTTGCCGTGAGCCCGACCGTTGGCGACGCTGGCCCCATGAGCAGCCATGCCGGCCACGGCCACCACGACACGCCCGCCCCCGCCACCTCCGTGCACGCGCACGCCCACGGTCACGCGCACGGGTCCGGGGGCGATCCCGAGACGGACATCGACTGGGACGTCCTCGGCCCCCTGCTGGAACAGGAGGCCGAACTCAACGCCGCGCAGTACGAGGAGGCGGCACGCTGGATCGCCGCCCTGCCCACCGCGCCCGAGGTCCGCCGCATCCTGGACGTCGGCAGCGGCCCCGGTGTCGTCTCCTGCCTGCTGGCCGAGGTCTTCCCCGGCGCCGAGGTGGTCGCCGTGGACGCGACGCCCGCTCTCCTGGAACGCGCGACGAACCGTGCGCGACGCCTCGGGCTGGGCGACCGCTTCCGGACCCTGACCGCCGAACTCCCCGCAGACATCGGCATCCTGGACGAGGCCGATCTGATCTGGGCGGGAAACTCCCTGCACCATCTGGGCGATCAGCGCGCCGCCCTGGCGGGATTCGCCTCCCTGCTGCGGCCGGGCGGCACGGTCGCGCTCGTCGAAGGCGGACTTCCGACCCGGCGACTGCCCCGCGACATCGGCATCGGGGAGCCCGGCCTGGAGGCCCGGATGGGCGCGGCCGCCGCCGCCCGCTTCGAGCGCATGCGCTCCGAACTTCCCGGAGCCCAGCGGGAGACCGAGGACTGGCGTGCCCTGTTCAGCGCGGTCGGACTCGCCCCGCAGGGCACCCGCAGCTTCCTCCTCGACCTGCCCGCTCCGCTCTCCGGCCCCGCCCGCGAGCACGTCGTCGCGAGCATCGCCCGCGAGCGCGAGGTGCTGGGTGATCTGCTGACGTCGGAGGACAGCGCCGTACTGGAACGGCTGCTGGACCCCGAGGACCCCGAGGGGCTCCACCACCGCCCCGACGTCCACCTGCTCTCCGCCCGCACGGTGCATCTGGGCCGCCGCGCCTGAGCCCGTCCCGCCGCACCGGGCCCCGCGCGCGCCTCGCCGGCCCGCTCCTACGTCACCGGCTCCAACCGCCACCACTGGAAGGGGGAGTCGGTGTCCTCCCACTGCTGGACCGTCCCTCCGGCCTCCGTGGAGGCGTCCGCGACCTCCATGACGAGGCCGCTGACGAAGCTCACCAGCGTCACCGTGCCGGGCGCCTCCGCGTGCTGTTCGATCAGCCACTCCTGGGCGCCGAAGTTGTTGGCCTTCCACTGCTGGATGCGGACGCCCTTCTCGGTGCCCGCGCCCGCCACGTCCAGCCGCTTCCCGCTGTGCTCGTTGACCAGGTGGAAGAGGGCCGCGCCCTCGTGGACGGGGGACAGCCGCCACACCTGGGCGGCCGTCCCGTCGTCGAGGCCCTGCTGAACCCTGGCCCCGCTGCCCCTGGCCGCGCCGTGCACCTCCAGCAGCAGCCGGCTGCCGACGTTGCGCAGGCGGTACGGGCCCGCCTCGACGACCGGTGCGAGTTCGCCGCTCATGTTCCTGCTTCTCCCCGTTCGACAGGGGTCCGTGTCACCGCGGACCCCGCTTGCTGTGAACCGCCGCCGCACCGGCCGACGACGGCGCCCCCACCGCGTTCACGGTGGGGGCGCCGCGCGGCCGGACGCGGTCAGGCGCCGACGTTGAACTCGGCCGGGTCCGGGCCGAGCCGCTTGCCCTCGTCCAGGGCCGCGAAGGCGGCGAGGTCGTCGGCGTCCAGTTCGAAGCCGAACACGTCGAGGTTCTCCTTGATCCGCGACGGGGTCACGGACTTCGGGATCACGACGGTGCCGGTCTGCAGGTGCCAGCGCAGCACCACCTGGGCGGGGGTGCGGCCGTGCTTCCGGGCGATGGCGACGACCGTCGGCACCTCCAGCAGGCCCTTGCCCTGGCCCAGCGGCGACCACGCCTCGGTGACGATGCCGTGGTCGGCGTGGAAGGCGCGGGACTCGGCCTGCTGGAGCTGCGGGTGCAGCTCGATCTGGTTGACGGCGGGGACCACGGAGGTCTCGGCGAGCAGCCGCTTCAGGTGCTCGGGGTGGAAGTTCGACACGCCGATGGCCTTCGCGCGGCCGTCGGCGAGGATCTTCTCGAACGCCTTGTACGTGTCGGTGTACGCGTCCTTCGCCGGGACCGGCCAGTGGATCAGGTACAGATCGACGTAGTCCAGGCCGAGCCTGTCCAGCGAGGCGTCGAAGGCGCGCAGGGTGCTGTCGTGACCCTGCTCGCTGTTCCACAGCTTCGTGGTCACGAAGAGTTCGTCGCGGCCGACGCCGGAAGCGGCGATGGCCTTGCCGGTGCCCGTCTCGTTCTCGTAGATCGCGGCGGTGTCGATGCTCCGGTACCCGGTCTCGATGGCGGTGGCGACCGCGTTCTCCGCCTCGTCGTCCGGCACCTGCCAGACGCCGAAACCGAGCTGCGGCATGTCGAGGCCGTTGTTGAGGGTGATGGAGGGGACCTGGCTCACGAGCGGTCGATCCTAACGTCGTCGGTGGGTGACTCCCCACGACAACGAGCGGACGCGCCCGGGCATTCCCGCCGCCGCGCACGGGATGGCCGACCGCCCGCCGCCCCTGCGGGTGGGCGGTCCGCCGCCCCACCCCGGCGGCCCCTGGCCGTCCGCGGGCCGGTGGTCTCCCGGCCCCTCGGCCGTCCGTGGGGCAGCGGTCCGGAGAGCCGGCTCGGGTCAGTGGTACAGCGCGTCGACCTCGATCGCGTACGCCGTCTCTATCGCCTTCCGCTTCAGTTTCAGCGACGGCGTCAGCAGCCCCAGTTCCTCGGTGAACGGATGCGCCAGGATCCGGAAGGTGCGGATCGACTCGGCCTGTGACACGGCCGTGTTGGCGGCCACCACCGCCCGGCGGACCTCCATCTCCAGGTCCGGGTCGCGCACCAGCTCGGCCGGGCTCAGCGCGGGTCGGCCCTGCATCGTCAGCCAGTGGTCCACGGACTCCTGGTCCACGGTGACGAGCGCCGCGATGTACGGGCGGTCGTTGCCGACGACGATGCACTGCGCCACCAGCGGATGCGCCCGTACGCGCTCCTCCAGACCGGCCGGGGAGACGCTCTTGCCGCCGGACGTCACCAGGATCTCCTTCTTCCGCCCGGTGATCGTCAGATAGCCGTCGTCGTCCAGCGAACCGAGGTCCCCGGTCGCCAGCCAGCCCTCGTGCAGCACCGCACGGGTGGACGCCGGGTCGCCGAGATAGCCGGAGAACACGTTCGGCCCGTTCACCCACACCTCGCCGTCGTCCGCGATGTGCACCGCTGTGCCCGGTATCGGGCGGCCGACGGTCCCGTACCGGGTGCGCTCGGGAGGGTTCGCCGTCGCCGCCGCGCTCGTCTCGGTCAGCCCGTACCCCTCGAAGACGCTCACCCCCGCGCCCGCGAAGAACAGCCCGAGCCGGCGGTCCATGCCCGAGCCGCCCGACATCGCGTGCCGCATCCGGCCGCCCATCGCGTCACGGACCTTCTTGTAGACGACCTTGTCGAAGAACTGGTGCTGCATCCGCAGTCCTGCCGAGGGGCCGGGCCCGGCACCGAACGCCTTCTGCTCCAGGGCCTCCGCGTACTTCACCGCGACATCGACGGCCTTGTCGAACGGTCCCGCCCGGCCCTCCGCCTCGGCCGTGCGCCGGGCTCCGCCGAACACCTTCTCGAAGATGTACGGCACCGCCAGGATGAACGTCGGCCGGAACGTCAGCAGGTCCGGCATCAGCGCGCTCGCGGACAGCTCCGGCTGATGGCCGAGCTTGACCCGGCCCCGGACCGCGGCGATCTCGACCATCCGCCCGAAGACGTGGGCCAGCGGCAGGAACAGGAGGGTGGCCGCCTCGTCGCCCGGCCGGGAGTGGAACACCGGCTCCCAGCGCGTCACCATCGTGTCGCTCTCGAACATGAGGCTTGCGTGGGTGATCACGCACCCCTTGGGGCGGCCCGTCGTGCCCGAGGTGTAGATGACGGTCGCCACGGAGTCGGGGGTCACCGCGCGCCGGTGCCGCTGCACCACGTCGTCGTCGATGGACGCGCCCGCCGCGAGCAGTTCGTCCAGCGCTCCGGCGTCCAACTGCCACAGCCGCTTCAGCCGCGGCAGCCGGTCGATCACCGACCCCACGGTCATCGCGTGGTCCTCGTGCTCGACCACGACCGCCACCACCTCCGCGTCGTGCAGCATCCACAGGACCTGCTCGGCGGAGGAGGTCGGGTAGACCGGCACCGACTGGGCCCCGACGGTCCACAGCGCGAAGTCGAACAGAGTCCACTCGTAGCGCGTACGGGACATCAGCGCGACCCGGTCGCCGAACCGCACCCCGTCCGCGATCAGCCCCCTGGCCAGGGCCAGCACCTGATCGCGGAACGCCTCGGACGTCACATCGCGCCACTGGCCCCCGGCATCCTTGCGTGCCAGCGCCACGCGGTGCGGATCGTCCTCCGCGTAGTCGAAGACCACGTCGGCCAGACCGCCGACCTGAGGCGCCGCCGGCACGGGTGGGACAGTGAAATCGCGCAATGACATGCTCCTCGTGGCGCTCCGCACAGCGCCGCGACGCTACCCCAAGCGGGGGCCCGGCGGGAGGGGAACGGAACGTCCTCACCCCTGGCCGTCCGGACAGGTCAACCGTCGAAATCCGGCCAGATGGGCAAGGCTCGGGCGTCGGACCGGGCCAGTTTCGAGGGAGGGGTAAGCGGTTCGCACCGGAATCTCCACCGAATCCGCCCCCTGCGCCTACCGGCGGTCACCGTGGCTCCCGTCGGCCCTCCGGTGCGTCGCCCCCGCGAGCCTCGCAGACGCCGGCGCGCCGGAACAGCGGCTACCGTGAGCCGGTGACCCTCGACCGGGAGTGAGGAGGGGCCATGAGCGACCCGTCCGGTACGGCGGGGGACGTGCCCGCCGACGATTTTCCGCACGGGGCCGGCAATCCGGCCCGGCGCGCGCTGAGGGCGGCGGGCTACACCCGCCTCGCCCAGCTCACGACCGTGACCGCCGCCGACGTGCTCGCGCTCCACGGGGTGGGCCCGAAGGCGATCAGGGTGCTCCGCGAGGCGCTGGCCGCCGAGGGGCTGGCCTTCGCGGGGGAGTGAGCGGGCGCCGGGAAGGGGCGGCCGCACCTCGGGACCGCCCCCGCCGCGAGGGAGCCGGCCCGCCGGCCGAGGCTCGGACCCGGCGGGGGCACCGCCTCCGGACGGGCCCCCTCAGACCCGGTCGGGCTCCCGCTCCAGGGCGATCCGGTGCTCACCGGCGTACACGTTCATCGAGGCGCCGCGCAGGAACCCGACCAGCGTCAGTCCGGCCTCCGCCGCCAGGTCCACGGCGAGCGACGACGGCGCCGAGACCGCCGCCAGCACCGGGATCCCCGCCATCACGGCCTTCTGCGCCAACTCGAACGACGCCCGGCCCGACACCAGCAGTACGGTCCGCGACAGGGGCAGCCGGTGGTCGGTCAGCGCCCGGCCCACCAGCTTGTCCACCGCGTTGTGCCGGCCGACGTCCTCGCGCACGTCCAGCAGCTCGCCCTCCTCGGAGAACAGGGCGGCGGCGTGCAGGCCACCCGTCCGGTCGAACACCCGCTGCGCGGCCCGCAGCCGGTCCGGCAGGGCGGACAGCAGCTCGGGGGAGACCCGCACCGGGGGCGTGTCGGCCACGGGGTGCCGGGTGGTGGTGCGGACCGCGTCCAGGCTGGCCTTGCCGCACAGACCGCACGAGGAGGTGGTGTAGACGTTGCGCTCCAGCGTGATGTCGGGGACGCGGACGCCGGGCGCGAGCTTCACGTCCACCACGTTGTAGCTGTTGCCGCCGTCGGCCGTCGCCCCGGCGCAGTAGACGATCGACTGGACCTCCTCGCCCTCGGCGATCACCCCCTCACTGACCAGGAAGCCCGCCGCCAGCGCGAAGTCGTCGCCCGGCGTGCGCATGGTGATGGCCAGCGGGCGGCCGTTCAGCCGGATCTCCAGGGGCTCCTCCGCCACGAGGGTGTCCGCGCGGGTGGAGACCGCCCCGTCCCGGATGCGGAGGGTGCGGCGGCGTTCGGTGGCCCGTCCCATAGCTGTGAATCCGATCCTGTCCGTGTGCGATGGCTTCGTGCGCGGCGGCCTCGCGCGCGGAGTGCTCGTACGCGAGGGTCCGGTACGCGACGGCTCGGTGCCGCGCGCCGGCGGCCGCCCCGGACCGGGGAACCGGAACCCGCCTCCGCCATTGTCCGGCACCCGCTCCCGCGTGTCGCCATCCCCCGCGCACCACGCCGACCGGCGTGTTGTCAAGGCTCCAACGAGTGAGCCGGTTTCCTGTGGGATCACGTGCACGCGTACCCGGCGGTAGCGACCAAGACTGGATGTTTCCTGCCCTACCCGACGATGGGAACCCGTATGACCGGCTCACGTGTCGTGGCGCTCGGCCACTACCAGCCCGCCAAGGTGCTCACCAACGACGACCTGGCGGCCATGGTCGACACGAGCGACGAGTGGATCACCAGCCGGGTCGGCATCAAGACCCGCCACGTGGGCGGCCCCGACGAGCCGGTGGACGAGATGGCCGCCCACGCCGCCGGCAAGGCGCTGGCCGGTGCCGGGCTCGACCCCTCGGACATCGACCTGGTCCTCGTCGCCACCTCCACCGCGATCGACCGGTCCCCGAGCATGTCCGCGCGGGTCGCCGCCCGGCTCGGCATGGGCTCGCCCGCCGTCATGGACATCAACGTGGTGTGCTCCGGCTTCACCCACGCCCTGGCCACCGCCGACCACGCGATCCGCGCAGGTGCGGCCACCCGCGCGCTGGTCATCGGCGCCGACAAGATGGCCGACATCGGCGACTGGACCGACCGGAGCACCTGCGTCCTGCTCGGCGACGGTGCGGGTGCGGCGGTCGTCACCGCCGACCCGGCGGATGCCCCGGACGGTCCGGGCATCGGGCCGGTGCTGTGGGGCTCCGTGCCGGAGATGGGCAACGCGGTCCGGATCGAGGGGACGCCGCCGCGCTTCGCGCAGGAGGGCCAGTCCGTCTACCGCTGGGCCACCACCCAGCTCCCGCCGATCGCCCGCCGGGTCTGCGAGAAGGCGGGCATCGCCCCGGAGGAGCTGGGCGCGGTCGTCCTCCACCAGGCCAACCTGCGGATCATCGAACCGGTCGCCCGGAAGATCGGCGCGGTCAACGCCGTCATCGCCAAGGACGTGGTGGACTCCGGCAACACCTCCGCCGCCTCCATCCCGATGGCCCTGTCCAAACTCGTCGAACGCGGCGAGGTCGTCTCCGGCGCGTACGCCCTGCTCTTCGGGTTCGGCGGGAACCTCTCGTACGCGGGCCAGGTCATCCGCTGCCCCTGACGGCCCGCTGCCCTCGACGACGCTGCTCCCGGGGGTCTCCGGCGCGTCCCGAGGGCTCCCCGGCGCGTCCCGGAGCCCTCCGTGAAGGTGTTTCTCCGGGGTGTCCCGGCGGCCTTCCGGCACCCTCCTGACACCCTCCCGGCCGCCTTTGTCCTGACTGTGGAGAAAGTTGGGACGGATTCCTGCGCAACTTCTTCCCCCTCCGGGAAAGCGCTGCTACGTTCCCCCTCGAAAGCCCGACGGACTGGCCGATGTGGCGGGGAGGGACGCGTGAGACGTATGACGGCACGACCCGCGAACGCGCATCAGGCGCGGCTGCTCCGGCTGTTGCGCGACGGGGGCCCCAACTCCCGTGCGCAGCTGGGTGATCAGGTGGATCTCTCCCGCTCGAAGCTCGCCGTCGAGGTGGACCGGCTGCTGGAGACCGGCCTGGTGGTGGCCGACGGACTCGCCGCGTCGCGCGGCGGGCGCCGCTCGCACAACATCCGGCTCGCTCCCGAACTGCGCTTCCTCGGCGTCGACATCGGCGCCACCTCGATCGACGTGGCCGTCACCAACGCGGAGCTGGAGGTGCTGGGACACCTCAACCATCCGATGGACGTACGCGAGGGGCCGGTCGCCGTCTTCGAACAGGTGCTGTCGCTGGCCGCCAAACTGCGGGCCTCCGGTCTCGCCGAGGGCTTCGACGGCGCGGGCATCGGGGTCCCCGGCCCCGTCCGCTTCCCCGAGGGCGTGCCGGTCGCGCCGCCGATCATGCCCGGCTGGGACGGGTTCCCGGTCCGGGAGGCGCTCAGCCAGGAGCTGGGCTGCCCCGTCATGGTCGACAACGACGTGAACCTCATGGCGATGGGGGAGCAGCACGCGGGCGTCGCCCGCTCCGTGGGCGACTACCTCTGCGTCAAGATCGGTACGGGGATCGGTTGCGGCATCGTCGTCGGCGGCGAGGTCTACCGCGGTACCACCGGCAGCGCCGGAGACATCGGGCACATCCGGGTGGACCCCGACGGCCGGGCCTGCGCCTGCGGCAACAGGGGCTGTCTGGAAGCCCACTTCAGCGGCGCGGCCCTCGCCCGCGACGCGGAGGACGCCGCCCGTGAGGGCCGCTCACCCGAACTCGCCGCCCGGCTGGAGGCGGCGGGGCGCCTCACCGCCGCCGACGTGGCTGCCGCTGCCGCCGCCGGCGACGCAGCCGCGCTCGACCTGATCCGCGAAGGCGGCAACCGGCTCGGCCAGGTGATCGCGAGCCTGGTCAGCTTCTTCAATCCCGGTCTGGTGGTGATCGGCGGCGGGGTCACCGGCCTCGGTCACAACCTCCTCGCCAGTGTCCGTACGCAGGTGTACAAGCAGTCCCTGCCGCTGGCCACCGGCAATCTCCCCATCGTGCTGGGCGAGCTGGGGCCCACCGCCGGAGTGATCGGCGCGGCCCGGCTCATCAGCGACCACCTCTTCTCACCGGCCTGACTCCGGGCCGTACGTACCGCCGAACCACCCAGCTCGTCAGGTACCCGTCAGCAGCCGTTCGCGGTGCCGCCGGTTCCACGGCACCTCCAGCCCTGCGTCCTGTCCGCTCACCGGCCCTCCCCGGCTCCTCGGCACCGCCCGAGCAGGGGAGACCCCATTCGCCGAGGGGATTCGTCATGGCACCAGAACCGCCCCTGCTCACCATGTCCGGCATCACCAAGCTCTTTCCGGGCGTCCGTGCCCTGGACGGCGTCGACCTGGAGGTCCAGGCCGGCGAGGTGCACTGTCTCCTCGGCCAGAACGGCGCCGGCAAGTCCACCCTCATCAAGGTGCTCGCCGGAGCCCACCAGCCCGACGACGGCGAGATCACCTGGCGCGGCGGAACCGTCCGGCTCAAGTCCCCGATCGCCGCCATGCGCCTGGGCATAGCGACCATCTACCAGGAACTCGACCTGGTGGAGGACCTCTCGGTCGCCGAGAACATCTTCCTCGGACACGAACCGACCAGCGCCGGCTTCGTCGTCCGGACGGGGGAGGGACGCGCCGCCGCGAAAGCGCTGCTGGCCCGCCTCGGACACCCGGAGATCGACCCGGCCCGGCACGTCGGAGGCCTCTCCGCCGCCCAGCGGCAGATCGTCTCCATGGCGCGGGCGCTCTCCCACGACGTCCGGCTGATCGTGATGGACGAGCCCTCCGCCGCCCTCGACCCCGACGAGGTCGACAACCTCTTCCGCATCGTCGAGGGCCTCACCGCCGACGGGGTGGCGGTCGTCCACATCTCGCACCGGCTGGAGGAGATCCGCCGCATCGGTGACCGGGTCACCGTCATCAAGGACGGCAGGACCGTCGCCGTGGGGCTCCCCGCCGCCGACACCCCCACCCGCGACATCGTTGCCATGATGACCGGCCGGGACGTCGCCCACGTCTTCCCGCCCCGCCCCGCCGAACCGGCCGCCGCCCCCGGCGAACCGGTGCTCCGGGTCCAAGGGCTGTCCCGCGCGGGCGAGTTCGCCCCCGTCGACCTGGAGGTGCGACCCGGCGAGATCGTCGGCCTCGCCGGACTCGTCGGCTCGGGACGCTCGGAGATCCTGGAGACGATCTACGGGGCCCGCAGGCCGACCACCGGGACCGTCACCGTGGCCGGCGAGCGGATCCGGCCGGGCAGCGTCCGGGCCGCCGTCGCCGCGGGCATCGGACTGGCGCCCGAGGAACGCAAGGCACAGGCCCTGCTGCTGACCGAGTCCGTCACCCGTAACGTCTCCGTCTCCTCCCTCTCCCGCTTCGCCCGGCTCGGGTGGATCGACCGGGCGGCGGAGCGGAAGGCGGCGCGCAACGCCACCCGCGAGCTGCAACTGCGGCCCGACCGTCCCGACGCCGCCGTCCGCACGCTCTCCGGCGGCAACCAGCAGAAGGTCGTCCTCGCCCGCTGGCTGCTGCGCGGCTGCCGGGTCCTGCTGCTGGACGAGCCCACCCGCGGCGTCGACGTCGGCGCCCGCGCCGAGCTCTACGCCGTGATCCGCCGGCTGGCCGACGAAGGGCTCGCCGTCCTGCTCGTCTCCAGTGAGGTGCCCGAAGTCCTGGGCCTCGCCGACCGGGTGCTGGTCCTCCGGGAGGGCGAGGTGGTCCACACGGCCCCCGCCCGGGAGCTCGACGAACACCGCGTACTCGACCTCGTGATGGAAGGGAGCCCGACGCCATGACACAGCCCGCCCCGTCGGCGCAGCACAACGGGCCGGACAAGGGGGCCGTCGCCGCCCCCTCCGACGCGCCGCCCCCGAAGCCGGGCGGCGGTGCGCCGGCCCTCGGTCTACGGCTCGACGTCCGGATCCTGTCCCTGCTCGGCGTCCTCGCCGTGCTGATCCTGGTCGGAGGCGTCACCGAGCCCGACGCCTTCCTGGACAGCGGGAACCTCCAGCTGATCCTGACCCAGGCGTCCGTCATCGGCGTCGTCACCGTCGGCATGACCTTCGTCATCATCAGTGGCGGCATCGACCTCTCGGTCGGGGCGATGGTCGCCCTCGCGTCCGTGTGGGCGACGACCGTGGCCACCCAGGAGTACGGCTTCGCAGGCGTCGCGTTCACCGCGGTGATCGTCGGCCTCGCCGCAGGACTCGTCAACGGCGTCCTCATCGCGTACGGCCGTCTCGTCCCGTTCATCGCGACCCTGGCCATGCTGGCCTCGGCCCGCGGACTCGCCCTCCAGATCACCGACGGCAAGACCCAGATGGTCACCGTCGACTCCGTGCTCGACCTCGGCCTGCCCGACTCCTACATCCTCGGGATACCGCCGCTGGTCATCATGTTCGCCGTGGTCACCGTCGTCGGCTGGCTGCTCCTCAACCGGACCACCTTCGGCCGCCGCACCGTCGCCGTCGGCGGCAACGCGGAGGCCGCCCGGCTCGCCGGGATCGACGTCCGCCGCCAGCGCCTGTACCTCTACCTGCTGTCCGGGCTGTGCTGCGGCATCGCCGCCTTCATGCTGATCGTGCTCGCCGGCTCGGGCCAGAACACCAACGGCAACCTGTACGAGCTCGACGCCATCGCCGCCGCGATCATCGGCGGCACCCTCCTCAGCGGCGGCCGGGGCACCATCGTCGGCTCCGTCCTCGGCGTTCTGATCTTCACCACGATCACCAACATCTTCGCGCTCAACAACCTGCAGACCGACGTCCAGCAGATCGCCAAGGGCGCCATCATCGTCGCCGCCGTCCTCGTCCAGGGCCGCACCCCGCGCGGCCGGGAGACCTGACGGCCCCGCGCGCTCCCGCCGGCCCCCCCTTGAACACCCGCCGGGGCCACGGCACTTGTACGACCCGCCGCACCCGCACCCCGTACGCACCCACCGGATGAAGGGTCCCACCGTCATGCCAGGAACCAGCCGCAGAGGGCTGCTGTTCGGAACCGCCGCCGTCTCCGCCGGCGCGCTCCTCACCGCCTGCACCAGCAACGAGCCCCGGAAGACCGAGTCCGCCGCCGACAGCGCCCCCGCCGACGACAAGCCCGGCAAGGCCGTCACCATCGGCTTCGCCGGACCGCAGGCCGACCACGGCTGGCTCAACGCCATCAACGTGAACGCCAAGTCCCGCGCGGAGACGTACTCCGACGTCACCCTGGAGACCACCGAGGGCTCCAACGACACCGCAGCCCAGATCGGCCAGGTCAAGACCCTCATCAACAAGAAGGTCGACGTCCTCGTCGTGCTCCCCGCCGACGGCAAGGCGCTCACCCGGGTCGGCCTGGAAGCCATGAAGGCGGGCATCCCCGTCGTCAACCTGGACCGCGTCTTCGCCTCCCCCCAGGCGTACCGCTGCTGGGTCGGCGGCGACAACTACGGCATGGGCCTCAACGCCGGCCACTACATCGGCGAACGGCTCAAGGGCAAGCCGGACGCCAAGGTCGTCGAACTCGCCGGGATCGACAACCTGGAGCTGACCAAGCAGCGCAGTCAGGGCTTCGCCGACGCCCTCGAGAACTACCCCAACATCAAGCTGGTGGCCCGTCAGGCCGCCGACTTCACCGTCGAGTCCGGCCAGGCCAAGATGGCCCAGCTCCTCCAGGCGCAGAAGCAGTTCGACGCCCTGTGGAACCACGACGACGACCAGGGGGTCGGTGCGCTGCGCGCCATCGAGCAGGCAGGGCGCGACGAGTTCGTCATGGTCGGCGGCGCCGGCGCCAAGTCCGCCATGGACGCCATCAAGGCCGACGACTCCGTCCTCAAGGCGACCGTGCTCTACCCGCCGACGATGGCCGCCTCCGCCATCGACCTGGCCCGCGCGCTCGGCCAGTCCAAGGGCGTCAGCGGACTCTCCGAGATGGAGATCCCGACCTCCCTGACCCTGTACTCCGCGGTCGTCACCCGGGACAACGTCGACCAGTACCTGCCGACGGGCTTCAACTGACCGGGAATCCGGGGGAGGCGGCGAGCGCGTCCCCCGGCCCGTCACCGCACACCGACGAGGAGGAAGTCCGCATGGCCCGTAGTCAAGAGACGGAAGCGCACGCCCCGGCACCCCCGCCGCAGCAGGCGCCGGGAACGCTCGGGGTCGGCATGGTCGGATACGCGTTCATGGGCGCCGCCCACTCCCAGGGGTGGCGCACCGCCGGACACGTCTTCGACCTGCCGCTGCGCCCCGCTCTCGCCGCGATCTGCGGGCGCGACCGGGCGGCGGTCGACGCCGCCGCCGCCCGGCACGGCTGGGCGGCGGCCGAGACCGACTGGCGGGCCCTGATCGCCCGCGACGACGTCCAGCTGGTCGACATCTGCACCCCCGGCGACAGCCATGCGGAGATCGCCATCGCCGCTCTGGAGGCGGGCAAGCACGTCCTGTGCGAGAAGCCGCTCGCCAACACCGTCGCCGAGGCCGAGGCGATGGTCCGCGCCGCCGAAGCGGCCGCCGCCCGCGGCCAGGCGGCGATCGTCGGGTTCAACTACCGCAAGGTGCCCGCCATCTCCTACGCCCGGCGGCTCATCGCTCAGGGCCGGCTCGGTCCGCTGCGCCATGTGCGGGCCGCCTACCTCCAGGACTGGCTGGTGGACCCCGCCACCCCGCTCACCTGGCGGCTCAGGCGTGAGCACGCCGGCTCCGGTGCGCTCGGGGACCTCGGCGCGCACATCGTGGACCTCGCCCAGTACCTCTCGGGCGACCTGCTCACCGGCGTCTCCGCCGTGGCCGAGACCTTCGTACGGGAACGGCCCCTGCGCGCCGGGGCCTCGGCCGGACTCTCCGGCGGCGCGGGCGCGGCGGAGCGGGGCGAGGTGACGGTGGACGACGCGGCGATCTTCACCGGCCGCCTCGCCTCCGGCGCGCTCGCCTCCTTCGAGGCGACCCGGATGGCCGCCGGCCGCAAGAACGCCCTGCGTCTGGAGATCAACGGGGAGCTGGGCTCGCTCGCCTTCGACCTGGAACGGCTCAACGAACTCTCCTTCCACGACCACACCGAGCCCGCCGCCACCGCGGGCTTCCGCCGCATCCTCGTCACCGAGCCCGAGCACCCCTACCTGGAGGCGTGGTGGCCGCCGGGCCACGGTCTCGGCTACGAGCACACCTTCGTCCACCAGGCCCGCGACGTGGTCCGCACGATCGCCGAAGGGGCACCGCCCGTACCGTCGTTCGCGGACGGCCTCCAGGTGCAGCGGGTGCTCGCCGCCGTCGAGGAGAGCGCCGCCAAGAACTCCGTCCACACCCCGGTCCCGTCCGCGTCCTAGGAGGCTGCCGCCCATGCCCCGCCCCTTCACGCTCTTCACCGGCCAGTGGGCCGACCTCCCGCTGGAGGAGGTCTGCGAGCACGCACGGGACTTCGGCTACGACGGACTCGAACTCGCTTGCTGGGGCGACCACTTCGAGGTCGACAAGGCGCTGGCCGATCCCGGCTACCTGGAATCCCGGCACCGGCTGCTCGACAGGTACGGGCTGAAGTGCTTCGCCATCTCCAACCACCTCGTCGGCCAGGCCGTCTGCGACCACCCGATCGACGAACGCCATCAGGGCATCGTCCCCGCCCGCATCTGGGGCGACGGCGAGCCCGAGGGCGTACGGCAGCGCGCGGCGGCAGAGATCGCGGACACCGCACGGGCCGCCGCCGCCTTCGGGGTGGACACCGTCATCGGGTTCACCGGCTCCTCGATCTGGCACCTGGTCGCCATGTTCCCGCCGGTCCCGCCGCACATGATCGAGCGCGGCTACGAGGACTTCGCGGAGCGCTGGAACCCGATCCTGGACGTCTTCGACGCCGAAGGGGTGCGCTTCGCCCACGAGGTGCACCCGAGCGAGATCGCGTACGACTACTGGACCACCCGGCGGGCGCTGGAGGCGGTGGACCACCGGCCCGCGTTCGGGCTGAACTTCGACCCGAGCCACTTCGTCTGGCAGGACCTGGACCCGGTGGGCTTCCTGTACGACTTCCGCGACCGGATCTACCACGTGGACTGCAAGGAGGCCCGCAAGCGTCTCGACGGCCGCAACGGCCGCCTCGGCTCGCACCTGCCGTGGGGCGACCCCCGGCGCGGCTGGGACTTCGTCTCCGCCGGCCATGGCGACGTGCCGTGGGAGGACGTCTTCCGGATGCTCCGGTCCATCGGCTACGAGGGCCCGGTCTCGGTCGAGTGGGAGGACGCGGGCATGGACCGGCTGACCGGCGCACCGGAAGCGCTTGCCCACCTCAGGCGCTACGACTTCGACCCGCCGGCGGCCTCCTTCGACGCGGCCTTCGGCGGCGGCGAGTAGGAACCCCACGCAGGTCCCGGAGGGGTTGACCGGAACGGAACCGGCGGCCTCCGGGGCTGCCCCGCCCTGCCCGAAATCGGCTTTGTCCTGGCGGAAGCAGAAGTTCGGCCCAACCGTCGCACAAGGGCTTTCCGCCGAGGACGAACAGGTCTACCGTCCACCACGTGTACACGACATGACTCGCGTCACCGGGGTCGCTCCCGGCCCCGGTGACGCACGCGCGGCAGTCCCCGCGCGGCACGGCACGGCTTCACCCGCCCGTACAACCGGCACTCTCCGGAGGACCTACGTGCACAGAACAGGAAAGCGGACCCTCGCCCGGACCCGCGTACGCACGACGTTCGCGCTGTTCACCGGCGGCCTGCTCGCCGCCGCGACCCTGACCCTCGGCTCCGCCCCCGGAGCCGCCGCCCACCCGGCGCAGGACGGGCCCGTGGCGGAGGACTTCCAGCAGGTCACCCTCGCCAAGGGCGCGGAGGAGACCGGCGAGCCCATGTCGCTCGCCGTGCTCCCCGACCGCAGCGTGCTCCACACCTCGCGCAGCGGCGAGCTGCGGATCACCGACAGCGCCGGCAACACGCGCGTCTCCGGCACGATCCCCGTGTACACGCACGACGAAGAGGGACTCCAAGGCGTCGGCGTCGATCCGGACTTCGCGGCGAACCGGGCCATCTACCTCTTCTACGCGCCCCCGCTCGACACCCCCGCGGGCGATGCCCCCGAGACCGGCACCGCCGCCGACTTCGCGAAGTTCGAGGGCGTCAACCGGCTCTCCCGCTTCGTCCTCAAGGAGGACGGCACCCTCGACACCGCCAGCGAGAAGAAGGTCCTGGACGTCCCCACCTCGCGCGGCATCTGCTGCCACGTCGGCGGCGACATCGACTTCGACGCCGAGGGCAACCTCTACCTCTCCACCGGCGACGACACCAACCCCTTCGCCTCCGACGGCTTCACCCCGATCGACGAACGCCCGGACCGCAACCCGGCGTTCGACGCCCGCCGCACCTCCGGCAACACCAACGACCTGCGCGGGAAGATCCTGCGCATCAAGGTCGCCGAGGACGGCTCGTACACCATCCCCGAGGGCAACCTCTTCGCGCCGGGCACGGACAGGACGCGCCCCGAGATCTACGCGATGGGCTTCCGCAACCCCTTCCGCTTCTCCGTGGACAAGGCCACCGGCCACCTGTACGTCGGTGACTACGGGCCCGACGCGGGCGCGGCCGACCCCCAGCGGGGACCCGCCGGGAAGGTCGAGTTCGCCCGCGTGACGAAGCCCGCCAACTTCGGCTGGCCCTTCTGCGTCGGCGACAACGAGCCGTACATGGACTACGACTTCGCCACCAGGACGTCCGGGGCGGCCTTCGACTGCGCCGCACCGAAGAACGAGTCCCCGCACAACACCGGACTCGTCGACCTGCCGCCGGCCCGGGCGGCGTGGATACCGTACGACGGCGGCTCGGTCCCCGAGTTCGGCAGCGGCTCCGAGTCCCCGATGGGCGGACCCGTCTACCACTACGACGCGGACCTCGACTCCCCGGTCAAGTTCCCCGAGGCGTACGACGGCGACTTCTTCGCCGGAGAGTTCGGCCGCAAGTGGATCAAGCGCATCGAGCAGGACGCCGACGGGGCCGTCCGGTCCATCAACGACGTGCCGTGGTCCGGCACCCAGATCATGGACATGGCCTTCGGCCCGGACGGGGCGCTGTACGTCCTCGACTACGGCCTCGCCTGGTTCGGCGGCGACGAGAACTCCGCGCTCTACCGCATCGAGAACGCCACCGGAGGCCGCTCGCCCATCGCCGAGGCATCGGCGAACAAGACGTCGGGCACCGCGCCGCTGAAGGTGAAGTTCTCCTCGGCCGGCACGGCGGACGGCGACGGCGACCCGCTGACCTATTCCTGGGACTTCGGCGACGGGGGCACCTCCACCGCCGCCGACCCCACGTACACGTACAAGAAGAACGGGACCTACACGGCCACCGTCACCGCCGAGGACCCGAGCGGCCGAACCGGGTCCGCCAGCGTCCACGTCACCGTCGGCAACACCGCCCCGACCGTGGACCTGGTACTCCCCGAGGACGGGCAGCTCTTCGCCTTCGGTGACGCCGTGCCGTTCAAGGTGGACGTCAGCGACCCGGAGGACGGCACCATCGACTGCACCAAGGTCGAGGTCACGTTCACCCTGGGCCACGACAGCCACGGCCACGACATCACCACCGAACACGGCTGCGAGGGCACCATCAAGACCGCCATGGAGGGCGGCCACGACCCCAACGCCAACATCTACGGCGGCATTTCGGCCTCCTACACCGACAACGGCGGCGGCGGCCAGGCCGAGCTGACCGGCAAGGACACCTCCCGGCTCCAGCCCCGGCACCGCCAGGCCGAGCACTACGACGCCTCCTCGGGCGTCACCACCCCCAGCAAGTCCAGCGCCCACGGCGGCAAGACCGTCGGCGACATCCACCACGACGACTGGATCTCCTTCAAGACCTACGTCCTGGGCGGCACCACCAAGCTCACCGCCCGTATCTCCTCCGCGGGCTCCGGCGGCTTCCTCGAAGTGCGCACCGGATCGCCCACCGGGAAGATCCTCGGCTCCGGTCCCGTCCCGGTGACCGGCAGCTGGGACACCTTCCAGGACATCGACATCCCGCTGCGCGGGGCCCCGAGGAAGCAGACCGAACTCTTCCTCGTCTTCAAGGGCGGCGCCGGCGCGCTCTACGACATCGACGACTTCGAACTCTCCAACTCCCCGGCCGGCAGGACGGCCAAGCGCGTCCTGGTCTTCTCCAAGACCGCCGGCTTCCGCCACGACTCGATCCCCGCGGGCGTCGCGGCCCTGAAGGAGCTCGGCAAGGGCGCGAACATCACGGTCGACTCCACCGAGTCCGCCGCCCAGTTCACCACCAGCAACCTGGCCCGCTACGACGCCGTCGCCTTCCTCTCCACCACCGGTGACGTCCTCGACGCCCAGCAGCAGAAGGCGTTCGAGAACTACGTGGCCACCGGCGGCGGTTACGTCGGCATCCACGCCGCTGCCGACACCGAGTACGACTGGGAGTTCTACGGCGGCCTCGTCGGCGCCCACTTCGACTCCCACCCGCACATCCAGCCCGCCACCGTCCGCGTCGAGGACCACGACCACCCCGCCACCGCCCACCTCCAGGAGGAGTGGCAGCGCACCGACGAGTGGTACAACTACCGCACCAACCCCCGCGACAAGGCCAAGGTCCTCGCCACCCTGGACGAGACCACCTACACCGGCGGGAACATGAAGGGCGACCACCCGATCTCCTGGTGCCAGATCTACCAGGGCGGACGCTCCTTCTACACCGGCCTCGGCCACACCGAGGAGTCCTACGCCGAACCGGCCTTCCGCAGCCACGTCCTGGGCGGACTGCGCTACGCCACCGGCCAGGTCAAGGCCGACTGCAAGCCCGACACCGGCCACCGGCCGATCTTCAACGGCAAGACGCTGGAGGGCTGGAAGCAGGCGGGTCCGGGGAAGTTCTCCATCAGCGACGGCGCCCTGCACTCCGAGGGCGGCATGGGCCTGCTCACCTACCAGGCCAAGGAGCTGAAGTCCTACTCGCTCAAGCTCGACTGGAGGATGGCCGGCGACGACAACTCCGGTGTCTTCGTGGGCTTCCCGGAGTCCGACGACCCCTGGTCCGCCGTGAACAACGGGTACGAGATCCAGATCGACGCCACCGACGCCGCCGACCGCACCACCGGCGCCGTCTACACCTTCAAGTCCGCCGACATCAAGGCCCGTGACCGCGTCCTGCGGCCGCCGGGGCAGTGGAACAGCTACGAGATCAAGGTGCAGGGCGAACGTCTCCAGGTCTTCCTCAACGGAGCGAAGATCAACGACTTCACCAACACCGACCCGGCCCGCAGCCTGACGGAGGGCTACATCGGCCTCCAGAACCACGGGGCCGCCGACCAGGTGTCCTTCCGCGACATCCAGTTGAAGGAGCTGCCCCCGACGTAGGGCGGCCCCTTCCGCCGACGGCGGGCGGGGGAAGCACGCACCTTCCCCCGCCCGCCGTCCCCACCCCGACCACCCGCCCCAGGGAGGCAGCCCGTGACCGCTCACGCCGATCGTGAAGGCCGCACCGACACCCCAGGCCGCACCGACGCCCCGCCCTCCTCCGAGCGCACCGGTCCCGCGGGGACCGCGGGACGCACCGGCGTCTGGTTCATCGGAGCACGCGGCTCCGTGGCGACCACGGCCACGGCGGGCTGCGCCGCCATCGCCGCGGGCCTGCACCCACCGACCGGCATGGTCACCGAGACGCCCCCCTTCGCCGACAGCGGCCTGCCCGCCCTGACCAGCCTGGTCTTCGGCGGCCACGACACCCTCGACTGCCCGTCGGCCAAGCGCGCCGAGGCCCTCGCCGACGGCGGCGTGCTCCCGCACGGCCTCCCCTCCGCCGTACGCGCCGAACTCGACGCCGCCGACGCCGAGATCCGGCCGGGCGGACCGCTCCCCGGCGACAGCCGCACCGACCGGGAACTCATCGCCGCGTTCACCGCCGACCTCACCGACTTCGCGGACCGCCACGACCTGGCCCGCACCGTCGTCCTCAACGTCGCCTCCACCGAACCCGCCCCCGGCCCCGGCGACCCCCGACTGCCCGCCAGCTCCCTCTACGCGGCCGCCGCCCTGCGGGCCGGCTGCGCCTACGCCAACTTCACCCCGTCCACCGGTCTGCGCACCCCCGCGCTCACCGACGCCGTCGCCGCAAGCGGACTTCCCCACGCCGGACGCGACGGCAAGACCGGCCAGACGCTGCTCCGCTCCGTACTCGCCCCCATGTTCCTCCAGCGCGCCCTCGCCGTACGGGCGTGGTCCGGGTCGAACCTGCTGGGCGGCGGGGACGGGGCGGCGCTGGCCGATCCGGCGGCCGCCGCCGCCAAGAACGCCGGCAAGGAACGCGTCCTGGCCGACACCTTCGGCACCGCCCCCGAGGGCGAGGTGCACATCGACGACGTGCCCGCCATGGGGGACTGGAAGACCGCCTGGGACCACGTCGCCTTCGACGGCTTCCTCGGTTCCCGCATGATCCTCCAGACCATCTGGCAGGGCTGCGACTCGGCACTCGCCGCCCCGCTGGTCCTGGACCTGGCCCGGCTGCTCGCCCGCGCCCACGAGGTCGGGATCGGCGGCCCCCTGCCGGAGCTGGGCTTCTACTTCAAGGACCCGGACGGCGGCGCCCCGGCGGCGCTCGCCGAGCAGTACGCCACATTGCTCGCCTTCGCCGAGCGGCTGCGGGGCCGGGCATGAGGCGGCGACGGCGGCTCCTGCCCGCCGCGCCGGCCCTGGCCCTGTCGGCCGTCCCGGCCGGGCGGCGCAACGGCTGCGCACACGGCGCGGGCACCCCCGCCGTGGCCGAAGACCGCCTGTCCGGTGCGGGTGGGACTGCGCCCGCACCGGGCAGGCCCGCACCGGTCCCCACGGGCCGGAACGGCGAACGGGGCGCTGCTCCCAACCAGGGCGCTGCTCCTGACCGGGGCTCGGGCTCCGGTGCGCCCCGGCCGGGCGCGGGCTCCGGCCGGGGCGTCACCTCCGACCCTGGTCCGGGCGCCGACCGGGGCGCCGGCCGGGAGCGTCTGCGCGCGTGGGCCGAACTGCTGCGCGTCTCCGCCCTGTTCTCCGTACCGGGGGACGCCCTGGCAGGCGCGGCGGCGGTGGGCCGCCGACCCGGCCGGTCCACCGCACCGGCGATCGCCGCGTCGCTCTGCCTGTACGAGGCCGGGATGGCCCTCAACGACTGGGCCGACCGCGACGAGGACGCCGTGGACCGCCCGCACCGCCCGATCCCCTCGGGCCGCATCAGCCCGGCGGCGGCCCTGGGGGCGGCCGGGGCGCTGACGGCCGCGGGCCTCGCCCTGGCGGCGCGCGCAGGTCGCCCCGCGCTGACCGTCGCCACGGGCCTGGCCGCCACGGTCTGGGCCTACGACCTCCACCTGAAGCACACGAAGGCGGGCCCTGCGGCGATGGCCGCGGCCCGCTCGCTGGACCTGCTGCTGGGCGCTACGGCAACGGTCTCCGCCGGTACCACGGCGGCCGGCACGCCACGGGTACCGGCCGCGGCGCGGGTCGGCGTACCGGGCCGGGGCACTCGGCCCGACAACGTTGCCGGGCCTGCGCGGTCGACCGCGAGGGCCGCACCCCCGCCGGGCGTGATGGCGGCGGTCCTGCCCGCCCTGCCCGCCGCGCTGGTGCTCGGGGCGCACACGTACGGGCTCACCGCCGTCTCCCGCCACGAGGCGCAGGGCGGCTCCACCGGCACACCGCTCGCGGTGCTCGCCACGACGGCGGCGCTGGCGGCCGTGGTGGCGGGGGAGTGGCGGGGGCGGAGCCCGGACGGGCGCACCGTGACGAGCCTTCCCCTGGCGACGGCAGGCCCTGCCACCGCCACGCCCGGCCCCGGCGGCATGCGGCACACCGCCGGCACCATCGCCCCGCGTCCCGCAGGACTCCGGCCCACCGCCCCCGCCACGGCCGACACCCCCGCCGACGCGTGGCAGACGCCCGGCGCGGCCCCCGCCCGCGCCGCACGCCTGCACGGCCTCCTCGGACGCCCCGCCGCCCCCGCCCGTCTCCGCGACCCCCTCGGCCCGCTTCCCACCCGTGGCGCGTGCCTCCTCGGCCTCCTCGGCGCGGCCCCCGCACGCGCCGCACACCTCCGCGACCCCCTCGGACGGCTCGCCGCCGACCCCGGCCGCCTCGTGGCCGTCGGGCTCGCCGGCGCCTACCTCCGTACCGCCGGGCCGCCCCTCCTGCACGCCGCCCTGAACCCGTCCCCACCGCTGACCCGGCGGGCGGTCGGCGGAGGCATCCGGGCCATGATCCCGCTCCAGGCCGCGCTCGCCGCCCGCGCCGGGTCGCCCGTCACCGGTCTCGCCGTCATGGGGCTCGCCCCCCTCGCCCGCAGCCTCGCCCGGAAGGTGAGCCCCACATGACCCTCCACCTCGGATACGGCACCAACGGGCTCACCGACCTCCGCCTCGACGACGCCCTCGGTCTGCTCGCCGACCTCGGGTACGAGGGCGTCGGCCTGACCCTCGACCACATGCACCTGGACCCGCTGGCCCCGGACCTCGCCGAGCGGACCCGCCAGGTCCGCCGACGGCTCAGCTCCCTCGGCCTCCGGGTCACCGTGGAGACCGGGGGCCGCTACGTCCTCGACCCGCGCCGCAAACATGGCCCCTCCCTCCTCGACCCGGACCCCGACGGCCGCGCCGCCCGCACCGCCCTGCTGGTCCGCGCCGTCGACGTCGCCGCCGAACTCGGCGCACACGCCGTCCACTGCTTCAGCGGCGTCACCCCGCCCGGCACCTCGACGGACACCGCGTGGAAGCGGCTCACCGAGGCGATCGCCCCCGTCCTCGAAGCCTCCGACCGTACGGGCGTCCCCCTCGCCGTCGAACCCGAACCCGGCCATCTCCTCGCCACCCTGGCGGACTTCCACCAGCTGCGCGGCCTTCTGGGCGATCCGGGACCGCTCGGCCTCACCCTCGACATCGGCCACTGCAAGTGCCTGGAGGACGCGTCCCCGGCGGACTGCGTCCGCGACTCCGCCCCCTGGCTCCGGCACGTCCAGATCGAGGACATGCGGCGTGGGGTCCACGAGCACCTCCCGTTCGGCGAGGGGGAGATCGACTTCCCGCCCGTGCTCGCCGCCCTCGCCGCCTCGGAGTACCGGGGTCTCACCGTCGTCGAACTGCCCCGCCACTCGCACGCCGGACCCGAACTGGCCCGCAGCTCCCTCGACTTCCTCCGTGCGGCCCTGACACGCGACGCCGCGAACCGCGACGCCCCGACACGGGATGCCCTGACACGCGACGCCGCGACGCACGACATCCCGGACGCCGCCGTCACGAGGAAGGGGGCCGCGCCGTGCTGACGTCCCGCAAGGAACTCGAAGCCGAACTCGGCGGGGCCGCCCGCGCCTGGCTGGACGAAGCCCTGGCCGAGGCCGCCCACGAGGCGTCCCGCACCGGTGCCGCCGCCGACGGCCCGTACACCTCCCCGTACGCATCCCCGCCGTGGGAGCTGCGCTACGCCGCGGCGGGCCGGCACTGCGGCCCGGAGCACGCCGACTCCGTACGCTCCCTCCTGCTCACCGAGGCCCGCGCCCCGCTCACCTCCGTCACCCGCCTCTACGACCAGGGCACCGCCGCCGAACGGCGCGCCGTCCTGCTCACCCTGCACCTCCTCGACCTGGGCGACACCGCCCTCCCTCTCATCGAGGACGCCCTGCGCACCAACGACACCCGGCTGATCGCCGCTGCCGTCGGCCCCTGTGCCGCCGACCACCTCGACCCGCACGCGTGGCGCCACGCCGTACTGAAGTGCCTGTTCACCGAGGTGCCGGTCGCCTCCGTCGCCCGGCTCGACGAGCGGGCCAGGGGCGACGCCGAACTCGCCCGCATGCTGTACGACTTCGCGGCCGAGCGCACCGCCGCCGGCCGCCCCGTGCCCGAAGACCTGCGGACGGTCCTCGCCCTCACCGCCCCGCCCGGTGCACGCGACCGCCAGGCCCCGCCGACCGCAGCCCCCGCCCCCACGGAGGAGTCCTGATGCGCATCTTCGACCCCCACATCCACATGACCTCCCGCACCACCGACGACTACCGGGCGATGTACGAGTCGGGGGTCCGCGCGCTCGTCGAACCCTCCTTCTGGCTCGGCCAGCCCCGCACCTCGCCCGCCAGCTTCTTCGACTACTTCGACGCGCTGCTCGGCTGGGAGCCCTTCCGCGCCTCCCAGTACGGCATCGCCCACCACTGCACGCTCGCCCTCAACCCGAAGGAGGCGAACGACCCCCGCTGCACCCCCGTCCTGGACGCGCTGCCCCGCTACCTCGTCAAGGACTCCGTCGTCGCCGTCGGGGAGATCGGCTACGACTCCATGACCCCGGCCGAGGACCACGCGCTCGCCGCCCAGCTCCAGCTCGCCGCCGATCACGCGCTGCCCGCCCTCGTGCACACCCCGCACCGCGACAAGCTCGCCGGCCTGCACCGCACCATCGACGTCGTCCGCGAATCGGACCTCGCCCCGGAGTCGGTGCTGCTCGACCACCTCAACGAGACCACCGTGCGGGCCGCACTCGACAGCGGCTGCTGGGCCGGGTTCTCCATCTACCCCGACACCAAGATGGACGAGGACCGCATGGTCACCGTCCTGAAGAACCACGGCACCGAGAAGATCCTCGTCAACTCGGCCGCCGACTGGGGGAAGAGCGACCCCCTCACGACCCGCAAGGTCGCCGACACCATGCTGAAGGCCGGTTTCACCGAGGACGACGTCGACCAGGTCCTGTGGCGCAACCCGGTCGCCTTCTACGGCCGGAGCGGCCGTCTCCACCTGGACGTCCCCGCCCCCGACGCCCTCCACGAGGGCAACTCCATCCTGCGCGGCGGGGAGTGAGGCCATGCGCTTCCGCCACCCCGACGGCTCCACCGTCCACCTCGCCTACTGCACCAACGTCCACCCGGCCGAAACCC
Source organism: Streptomyces sp. V2I9 (assembly GCF_030817475.1). NCBI lineage: Bacteria > Bacillati > Actinomycetota > Actinomycetes > Kitasatosporales > Streptomycetaceae > Streptomyces > Streptomyces sp. V2I9. The sequence continues at coordinate 6,199,953 of NZ_JAUSZJ010000002.1, forward strand.
TCGACGGCGTCCGCGCCCAGCTCCGCGACCACTGCGAACCCGTCCGCCGCCGACTCGGCCGGGACCGGCTCGGCATCGGCCTCTGGCTGGCCCGCGACGCCGCCCGCACCCTGATCAACGACCCCGCCGAACTCCGCGCCCTGCGCGCCGAACTCGACGGCCGCGGCCTCGAAGTGGTCACGCTCAACGGCTTCCCGTACGAAGGGTTCGGCGCCGCCGAGGTCAAGTACCGGGTCTACCGCCCCGACTGGACCGAACCCGACCGCCTCGCCCACACCACCGACCTCGCCCGCCTCCTGGCCGCCCTGCTCCCCGACGACGTCACCGAGGGCACCGTCTCCACCCTGCCGCTCGCCTGGCGCACCCCCTACGACGGCGACGCCGGGGCCGCCCGCACCGCACGCGCCGCCCTGATCACGCTCGCCCAGCGCCTCGACGCGCTCGCCGAACTGACCGGCAAGTCCGTCCGCGTCGGCCTCGAACCGGAACCCGGCTGCACGGTGGAGACCACCGCCGACGCCATCGCCCCGCTCACCGACGTCGGCCACCACCGCATCGGCCTCTGCGTCGACACCTGCCACCTCGCCACCTCGTTCGAGGACCCCGGCACCGCGCTCGACGCCCTGACCGCCGCCGGCATCCGCGTCGTCAAGTCCCAGCTCTCCGCCGCCCTGCACGCCGAGCACCCCCACCTGCCCGAGGTCCGCGCCGCGCTCGCCGCGTTCGCCGAACCCCGCTTCCTGCACCAGACCCGCACCCGCACCGCCGCCGGACTGCGCGGCACCGACGACCTGGACGAAGCCGTCACCGGCCGGGCGCTCCCCGACTCCACCCCCTGGCGCGCCCACTTCCACGTACCGCTGCACGCGCCCCCCGCACCCCCGCTCACCTCGACACTGCCCGTGCTCCGGGACACGCTCGCCCGGCTCATCGGCGGACCCGTACCCCTGACCCGCCACCTGGAGGTGGAGACGTACACCTGGCAGGCACTGCCCGCCGTCCTGCGGCCCCGCACCCGCGCCCAGCTCGCCGACGGCATCGCCGCCGAACTCACCCTCGCCCGCGACCTCCTGGTCGACCTCGGCCTCAAGGAACTGCCATGAGCGCGCCCGACCCCGGCACGGAAACCGCACAGGAGACCGGCGGTCCCACCCCGCTCCTGGTCCTCGACGTCGTCGGCCTCACCCCTCAGCTCCTGACCCACATGCCGAACCTCCGGGCCCTGGGGGAGCAGGGCGCGCAAGCACCGCTCTCCACCGTGCTGCCCGCCGTCACCTGCGCCGCCCAGTCCACCTTCCTCACCGGCGCCATGCCCGCAGAACACGGCATCGTCGCCAACGGTTGGTACTTCCGCGAACTGGGCGACGTCCTGCTGTGGCGCCAGCACAACGGGCTCGTCGCGGGCGACAAGCTGTGGGACGCCGCCCGCCGCGCCCACCCCGGCTACACCGTCGCCAACATCTGCTGGTGGTACGCGATGGGCGCCGACACCGACTGGACGGTCACCCCGCGTCCCGTCTACTACGCCGACGGCCGCAAGGAACCCGACTGCTACACCCGGCCCCCCGAACTCCACGACGAGCTCACCGGCGAACTCGGCACCTTCCCCCTCTTCCACTTCTGGGGCCCCGGCGCCGACCTCGTCTCCTCCCGGTGGATCATCGACGCCACCCGGCACATCCTCGCCACCCGCACCCCCGACCTCGCCCTCTGTTACCTGCCGCACCTCGACTACGACCTCCAGCGCTACGGCCCCGACGACCCCCGCTCGCACCGGGCCGCCGCCGACCTCGACCGCGCGATGGCCCCACTGCTGGCCGACGCCCGCGCCGAGGGGCGCACCGTCGTCGCGCTCTCCGAGTACGGCATCACCCGCGTCGACCGGCCCGTGGACATCAACCGCGCCCTGCGCCGTGCGGGCCTCCTGGAGGTCCACACCCAGGACGGCATGGAGTACCTGGACCCGATGGCCTCCCGCGCCTTCGCCGTCGCCGACCACCAGCTCGCCCACGTCTACGTACGCCGCCCCGAGGACCTGGCGGCGACCCGCGCCGCCCTCGCGGACCTGCCCGGCATCGACCAGCTCCTCGACGACGAGGGCAAGAAGGCCCACCACCTGGACCACCCCCGCTCCGGCGAACTGGTCGCCGTCGCGGAGAAGGACGCCTGGTTCACGTACTACTACTGGCTCGACGACGCCCGCGCCCCCGACTTCGCCCAGCTCGTCGAGATCCACCGCAAGCCCGGCTACGACCCCGTCGAACTCTTCATGGACCCCCGGGACCCCTACGTCCGGGTCAAGGCACTCTCGGCGGTCGCCCGCAAGAAGCTCGGCCTGCGCTACCGCATGGCGGTCGTCCCCCTGGACCCGTCGCCCGTTCGCGGCAGCCACGGCCGCCTCCCCGAGAGCGACGACGAAGGTCCGCTCATCCTCTGCTCCACCCCCCACGCGTTCACCGGCCGGGTCAGGGCCACCGGCGTGAAGTCCCTGCTCCTCCAGCTCGCCGGACTGCACTGACAACGCCCGGCACCGCACCGCTCGCCCATGCCACCCACGTCATCCATGTCACCCAAGGGAGCCACGCGAACATGAGCCGCACCTCCAAGGACACCGGACTCGCCCGCAGACTGAGCCGCCGCGACATCCTCGGTGTCGCCGCCGGAGCCGCCGCCGCCTCCATCATCGGCACGGCGAGCGCGCGGGCCGACAGCGGGGACCGAGGGCAGGGACACGGCACGGGCCACGGCCACGGGCACGGCAAGGGCCGGCCCGTCCTGCCCCCCGGCCGCCTCGGCATCCAGCTCTACAGCCTCCGCGACCAGGTCTCCACGCTCGGCTTCGGCCCCGTCTTCTCCGAACTGGAGAAGTACGGCTACGACGAGATCGAGTTCGCCGGCTACACCCAGGGCTCGGCGGGCCCCATCACCCTGGCCCAGCTCAAGCGGCTGGCCAAGGACCACGGCCTCGACCCGATCGGCAGCCACGTCGGCTACTACAACGACGGCGACCCCGGCGCGTACACCTTCGCCCAGAACCTGGAGAAGGTCCTCGACGACGCCCAGGCCCTCGGCCTCAAGCACATCGGCACGGCCTCCGGCCCGTTCCGCTACGGCGCGACGGTCGACGGCTGGAAGCGGGCGGCCGAGGACTTCAACACGTACGGCGCCGCCGCCCGCGAGCGCGGCATGAAGTTCTACCAGCACAACCACGCCGAGGAGTTCTCCTTCGCGACCGACCAGCCGAAGGTGCGCCTCTACGATGTCCTGCTCGCCGAGACCGACCCCGACCTCGTGCACCTGGAGATGGACATCTACTGGGCGTACTGCGCCCAGTTCCGCTTCAGCACGCGCGTGGATGGCACCCCGGCCCCGCTCGACCCGCTGAAATACGTCCTGAAGCACCCGGACCGCTACCCGCTGTTCCACGTCAAGGACGGCGTCCGCGACGACACGACGCGCGACGGCTACCGCATGGCGGACGTCGGAGACGGGGACATCGACTACAGGACGTTCCTGTCCGAGGTCACCGGCCGCACCCACCGCGGCCGCAGCTACCACCACTGGCAGACCGAGCACGACAACCCGGTCGACTCGCTCGCCTTCGCCCGCAAGTCCGGCGAGCACCTGCACTCCCTGCGCTCGGGCCGCTGCGGCGACTGACCCGCCGCGCCCCTCACCGGCCCGGCCCACGGAGCCGGGCCGGTGAGGCTCACCGGCGGGCGGGGGCCGGCGGCAGCCGCGATCCCTCACGGACGCGCAGGCGGCCCGGCACCCCGCCCTGACCGGGGAGCCGGCCCCCACCGGCCCTCCCCACCGCACTGACCACCGGATATGCGGGTGAGGGGCACCCCGAACCCCTGGTATTGTTTTCCCTGTCGCCGCGGGAAACACACCGCGAAGGACACACCCGGTCCGGGTGGCGGAATGGCAGACGCGCTAGCTTGAGGTGCTAGTGCCCTTTATCGGGCGTGGGGGTTCAAGTCCCCCCTCGGACACCAGTAAAAACCCCAGTTCACCTGGGGTTTTTCTGTTTCTCGGACGGTGGCGCGACCCACAGCGGAACGAAGCCCCGGTTCACCCCCGTGATGACAGGCCGAGTCGGCCCGCTCCGGCGCGGTCGCCGGCGGCCCCGGGTCCTGCGGGCCGCCGGTCCGTGCTGTCCCTCAGGCCGCCCGCACGGGGGCCGGGGCCGCCAGCCGCTGCCGCAGATCGTCGAAGAGAGCCCCGTAGTCCTCGTCCGCCACGACCTGGCCGTACACGTAATGGTCGGGCCGGACCAGCACCGCGCGGGCCCCCGCCTCGGCGAGATACGGCAGGTACAGGCGATCGGTGTCGGCCACGACGTTCTCGCCCGCGGTGCCGGACGGGGCGTCGTCGGGGACGACCGTGACCAGTCGTACGTCCAGTTCCTTCAGCGTCTCCTCGGTACGCGCGTCGAGGTGGCGGCGGGGGTCCTCGGCGCAGAGGAGGACGAAGCCGGTTCCGACGACGTCGTCGAACAGCCCGGTCTCGGTACCCCGCCGCACTCGGCCCTGAGGGCTGAGCCGCCCGGCCAACCGCCCGCCGCCACCCCCGCCGTGGTGCAGCAGCCCCGTCCGCAGCGGGTGCACCGGGGCCTGGGGGGCGCCCTTGCCCACTCCGCGTTCCCGCGCGGCCATCATGGCCACGTCGCGGTCGGCGGCCGCGACCGGGTCGAGCTGGCAGATCACCTTCCCCAGATCCACCGACATCCGCACGCCGTGCCGAACATGTTGGGCGCGCTCGGCGACGTAGGTGTCCAGGACGTGATCGCCCGCCTTGCCGCGCAGCACCAGGTCCAGCTTCCAGGACAGGTTCGCCGCGTCCCGGATGCCCGAGCACATGCCCTGGCCTGCGAACGGTGGCATGACGTGGGCCGCGTCCCCCGCGATCAGCATGCGGCCCGCTCTCCACTGCTCCGCCCACCGGGCCTGGAAGGTGTAGACGGCGTGGCGCAGCAGGGTGGCGTTGTCCGGGGTGAGAGCGAAGGTCTTCAGCAGCCGCCAGGCGTTCTCCTCCGTGTCGAGTTCCTCGATCGGCTCGTCCGCGAGCCGCATGAACTCCCACCGCCGGTGGCCCGGTCCGGCGGAGGCGGCGGTCCGGGGCCGGGCCGGGTCACAGATCTGGAGGTTGTTGGGATCGAAGGCGCGGGGCTGGTGCAGCACGACGTCGCAGATCAGCCAGTCGTGCGAGAAGCCCAGGTCGTGCATGGAAGGGCCGATGCACTCGCGGACGAAGCTGTTCGCCCCGTCGCAGCCGACGAGCCAGCGGGCCGACAGCACCCGCCGTTCGCCCGCCCGGTCCACACAGGTCAGTTCGACGTGGCTGCCGTGGTCGTCGGCCTCGACCGCCTCCAGCCCGCGCAGGACCCGCAGGGTCGGCAGTTGCGCGCCGCGGGCGGACAGCGCGCTCTCCAAGGCGGGTTGGAACATCGAACTGGAGTCGGGCCAGTGGCACCAGCCGGTGGGCGACCCCTGGATGTCCAGCAGGACCTGTCCGTCCGCGTTCTGCCACACGTACCGGCCCGACGGCTCGGTCTCCTCGGCGATGTACCCGCCGAGGCCCAGCGTGGCCAGTGTGCGGGCCGCCTCGCTGTCGAAGGCCACGGCCCGCGACAGTGTGTACGGCTCGGGCCAGCGGTCCACCACGGTGACCTGCCAGCCCCGCTGGGCCATCAGGATCGCCAGCGTCTGCCCCACGGGGCCGTCGCCGACGATCAGCACGTCCGTATCCACGTCCATGGTCAGGCCACCCCTCAAGCGTCCTGGAGCAGGACGTGCCGGATGACGGCCTGGTACTCGTCGTTCTTCGCCAGCACCCGGGTCTCGTCCCGGCCGTTCTCCGCCTTGAGGTAGCGCCGCCCGACCAGCAGGAGCTGGCCGGTGTCGTAGGCGCGGCCGTAGATCAGGGTGCCCGCCGCGATCATCTCTCCCGCCCAGTGCCAGAACGGGTCGTCGTTCTCGCCGCTGGATATGGCCTTCCACTCGGCCAGTTCGCGTTCGGTCGTGGTGAAGCGGTACACGGCCAGCCATTCGCCGCCCGCGGTCCGGCGCTCCAGCACCAGGTGGGCGCCGTGCTCCAGGACGCGGTAGTCGAAGCCGAACTGGGTCTGCACCTCCTCGGACACCCGGACCGGTTCGGTGAACGACGGGCCGGCGAAGCCGACGTCGGCCAGCCAGAGTTCATCGCCGACGCGTACGAGGTTCAGCATGTGCTCCAGGTCGGGGCCGAACTCCCCGTTGGCACCACGCACGCCCGAGGAGATGACCGTCACGTCGTAACCCAGTTCGGTGAGCACCGCTCGGAAGAGACCGCTGTGCTCGTGGCAGATCCCGCCGCGGCGCTCCGTGATGAGCGCGTCGAAGAACACGTCGGCCCCGGCGTCCACGTCGTCCCAGATCGCCAGCCCCTTGGGGGCGTTGCGGGAGTTGTCGAACGGCACCGTCATCATGTGCCTCTTGTGCAGCTCGCGCAGGGTCCGGGCGGTCGGCTCCAGCGAGCCGGTGTAGCCGAGGTGCTTCAGGTAGGTGTCGAGTACGAACATGTCTGTTTCCGCCTCCGGGTCAGGTGTTCTGCGGGGTGAAGAGAAGCCCGTCCAGGTGCTCGGCGAGCATGGCAGGGGTCGGGTGGTCGAACAGCAGCATCGGGGTCGTCTCCAGACCGCACAGGTCGTTGATCCGGTTGCGGACCTCCACCGCGGTCAGTGAGCTGAACCCGACATCGAAGAATCCGGTCTCCTCGTCGAACTCCTCCGTCGTCTCGTGTCCCAGCGCGGCGGCCGCCAGCTCGATGACGAGTTGGGTCAGCTCCTTACGGCGCTCCTCGGCGGGGCGGTCGGACAGCCGGTCCACCAGGGGCAGCTCCGGTGTCTTCACCGCGTCCTCCCCTTCCGGTTCCTGCGGGGGTGCGGCCAGGTCTTCCTGGGGCATGACGGTCCTCTCCAACCAGTAGCGCTTGCGTTCGAACGGATAGGTGGGCAGGGGAAGGTGGTCGCGGTTCGGTGCGACGGCGAGGTCGTGGCCGCGCACGTGCAGCCGTCCCGACGCCGTGAGCAGGGACGCGGTCTCGGACTGTCCGCGCCGTACGGCGGGGATCGCGTCGCCGAGTCCGGTCAGGCTCTCCTGGACCATGGCTGTGAGCGTGTCCGCGGGTCCCACCTCCAGGAACGTGCGGACGCCCTCGGCCTCCAGGGTGCGCACGCCTGCGTCGAACTGGACGGTCGCCCGCACATGGCGGGCCCAGTACTCCGGTGTGGGGGGCTCGCCCGGCTCCATGAGCCGTCCCGTGATGTTGGAGACCAGCGGGATGCGCGGCGCGCTGTAGGAGAGTTCACTCGCCACCCGGATGAACTCCTCCCGCATGGGCTCCATGAGCGGGGAGTGGAAGGCGTGGCTGACGCGGAGCCGCTTGGTGCGGTGGCCGTCGGCCCGCAGCCGCTCGACGATGGCGAGCACAGGCTCTTCGGCCCCTGACAGCACCACCGAGGCCGGTCCGTTGACCGCGGCGATGCTGATCTCGTGCTCATGGCCGGCCAGGACCTCCGCGGCCTGCTCGGCGCCCATGGCCACGGCCACCATGGCTCCGCCGGCCGGCAACGCCTGCATCAGCCGGGCGCGGGCCGCCACCAGGGTCGCCGCGTCGCTCAACGACAGCATCCCGGCCACATGCGCGGCGACCAGTTCCCCGATGGAATGCCCGGCGACGATGTCCGGTTCCACCCCCCATGAGGCCAGCAGCCGTACCAGGGCCACCTCGTAGGCGAACAGGGCCGGCTGGGTGAACTCCGTACGGTCCAGCAGTGCGGCCCGCTCGGAGGACGGGTCCGCGAGCACCACCTCCCGGACCGGCCGCGGCAGCCGGGCGTCCAGCTCCTCGCACACCGCGTCGAAGGCGGCGGCGAACACCGGGAAGTCGGCGTGCAGTTCACGGCCCATCCCCGGCCGCTGACTGCCCTGGCCGGAGAAGAGGAACGCGAGCGGGCCCGGTACCACCTTGCCGGTCACCGCACGCGGCGAGGGTTTGCCCTCCGCGACGCGCCGGGCGGCGGCGAGAAGTTCCGCACGGTCGCCGCCGACCAGCACCGCCCGGTGCTCCAGTCCGGCCCTGCCCGTCGCCAGCGCACGGCCGAGAGCCGCGGTGTCCAGCTCCGGGTGCGCCTCCACGTGCCGCACCAACTGCTCCGCACGTGCGGCCAGAGCGGTCGGTGTCCTCGCGGAGAGCACCCAGGGAACCGGGGTGTCGTCCTGTTCCGTGGCCGGGCCCGTCTCCTCGCCCGCACCGGGAGCGGGCGGGGCCTGTTCGATGACGATGTGCGCGTTGGTCCCGCTCACGCCGAACGCCGACACGGCGGCGCGCCGGGCCCGCCCGGTATCCGGCCAGGGCCGCGCCTCGCTCAGCAGCCGCACGGTCCCCGCCGACCAGTCGACATGCGGACTCGGCTCGTCGACGTGCAGGGTCCGCGGCAGGGTGCCGTGGTCCATCGCCAGTACGGTCTTGATGATGCCGGCGACCCCGGCGGCGGACTGGGTGTGGCCGACGTTGGATTTCAGGGAGCCCAGCCACAGCGGCCGCTCGGGGCTCCGCCCCCGGCCGTACACGTTGATCAGGGCCTGGGCCTCGATGGGGTCGCCCAGCCTGGTGCCGGTGCCGTGCGCCTCGACCGCGTCGACGTCCGCGACGGTGAGGCCCGCCGCTGCCAGGGCCCGTCTGATCACCCGTTCCTGCGAGGGGCCGTTGGGCGCCGTCAAGCCGTTGGACGCGCCGTCCGAGTTCACCGCGCTGCCCCGGACGACGGCCAGGACGGGATGACGGTTGCGCTGCGCGTCGGAGAGCCTTTCCAGCAGCAGCAGGGACAGGCCCTCGGACCACCCCGTACCGTCGGCGGCGGAGGCGAACGCCTTGCACCGCCCGTCGGGTGACAGCCCGCGCTGCCGGGAGAACTCCACGAAGGTGTTCGGCTGGGCCATCACCGCCACACCGCCCGCCAGCGCCAGGTCGCACTCGCCCGAGCGCAGCGACTGGGCGGCCAGATGGACCGCCACCAGCGACGACGAACAAGCGGTGTCGACCGTCACGGACGGTCCCTCGAAACCGAAGCAGTACGAGGTCCGGCCCGAGACCAGGCTGCCTGCCACACCGGCGCCCTGGAACCCCTCGACCTCGGCCGGGGTGGCCGCGAGCCCGGTTCCGTAGTCGTGGTACATCACGCCCGCGAAGACACCCGTATTGCTGCCGCGCAGGGAGTGCGCGTCGATGCCGGCCCGCTCGCACACCTCCCACGTCGCCTCCAGGAACAGCCGCTGCTGCGGGTCGGTCGACAACGCCTCCCGTGGGGAGATGCCGAAGAACCTGGCGTCGAAGTCACCGGCGTCGTGCAGGAACCCCCCCTCGCGGACGTAGCTCTTGCCGGGGGAGTCCGGCGACGGGTCGTAGAGGCGTTCCACGTCCCACCCGCGGTCCTCGGGGAAGGGGGTGATGCCGTCCCCGCCGCGTTCCAGCAGTTCCCACAGGTCCTCCGGAGAACGGACGCCGCCGGGCAGCCGACATGCCATGCCCACGATCGCGATGGGCTCGACGGCCCGGTCGGTGGCCACCGTGAGTTCCCGGCGCAGGCGCTCGTTCTCCAGGAGGGACGCGCGCAGCGCCTCGACGACCGTCTTGTCGTGCGTGCTCATGTTCTTCTCCATCGTCGGTGACCGTCAGGGGTGGCGCTCGCCCAGAGCCCTGGCGACCAGGTTCTCCACGCTCATGGTCGAGATCTCGCTCACCGGCTCCCCGGCCGGGGAGCCGTCGGCGGGAGCCGGTCCGCCGGTCTCGTCCGCCAGCCGCAGCAGCCCGGACAGCAGACCCAGCTCCCGCAGCCGCTCCAGCGACACCGACGCCAGCACCTCGCGCAGCCGCTCCTCGCGCGGCCCGTCGATGTCCTCGTCGTCCACCGGCTCCGGGAAGAGCCGTTCGGCCAACTGCCGAGCGACGACCGCGGGGTTGGGGTAGTCGAAGATCAGGGTGGCCGGAAGCCGGACGCCGGTCGCCGCGGCGATCCGGTTGCGCAGCTCCACGGCGGCGAGGGAGTCGAACCCCATCTCCTTGAACGACCGCTCCCGGTCGATGGCGTCCGCGTCCTCGTGCCCGATCGTGTGCGCGGCCTGCGAGCGGACCAGGTCGACCAGCCGGCGCAGCCGCTGAGGGGTGGTCAGTCGCCCCAGTTCCCGGACGAAGGAGCCCTCCGACGCCTGCTCCCGCCGGGCCGTCGGGCGGTCCTGAGGAACCAGGCCCCGCAGGACCGCGGGCACGGCGGGCGAGCGCTTCACCGCGGCCAGGTCGAACCTCGCCGCGAGCACCGCCGCGGCCTCGCCGGACACCGCCGCGTCGAACGAGCGCAACGCCTGCTCCGCCGGGAGCGGGAGGACGTACCGGTCGCGGGAGCCCGCCCCGCCGTCCCGCAGCGACCGGGTCATCTCGCTGTCCTGTTCCCACAGCCCCCACGCCACCGAGACCGCGGGCAGGCCCAGGCCGGCGCGGTATGCGGCGAGGCCGTCCAGGAACGCGTTGGCGGCGGTGTAGTTGCCCTGGCCGGCGCTGCCGAGCGTGCCGCCGGCGGAGGAGAACAGGACGAACGAGGCCAGGTCGGCGCCACGGGTCAGCTCGTGCAGGTGCCAGGCGCCCTCCGCCTTGGGGAGGAACACGGTGTCCATCCGCTCCGGGGTCAGGGCCGAGACGACACCGTCGTCGAGCACCCCGGCGGTGTGCACCACGCAGGTGAGCGGGTGTTCCGCGGGGACCGTCGCCAGCAGCCGGGCCACGTCCTGCCGGTCGGAGACGTCGCAGCACGCGATGGTCACCGAGGTGCCCAACGCGGTCAGTTCGGCGTGCAGTTCGGACGCGCCCGGGGCGCTCGGCCCGTGCCGGCTGACCAGCAGCAGGTGCCGGGCACCGTGTTCGCCGATCAGATGACGGGCCACGAGGGCACCCAGGGCGCCGGTGCCGCCGGTGATCAGCACGGTGCCTGTCGGGTCCAGCGTGCGGCCCCCGCCGGACCGGTTGTCCCGGCCGGGCGGAACGGCCGGAGTGCGGGAGAGTCGGGGCACGCGCAACGTGCGTTCCGCGAGCGCCAGTTGAGGCTCACCGGCCGCGAGGGCGTTCGGAAGCAGATCGCGGGAGTCGTCGTCGACGGCCACGAGCACGAACTCGCCGGGGTGTTCGAGCTGTGCGGAGCGGACCAGGCCCCAGACGGTGGCCGCTGCCGGGTCGCGCCGGGCGTCCCGGGTCAGCACCACCAGCGGCTCGCCGCCGGGCTCGGCCAGCTTCCGCTGGAGGCCCTCCAGGGCGAGGACGCCGAGACCGCGCGCCTGGAGCACGGGCCCGCCGGTCACCGGCTCGGTGAGATCGAGAACGCGCTGCGGGGCGGGCGCGGCTCCGCTGTCCGGCAGAGGGACCGTGGCCCAGTCGAGAGCGAGCAGCCGGTCGTCCGAGCGCCCGGCTTCCGCGATGCGGTCCGGGTCCAGAGGCCGGGTGGCCAACGAACCGACCGTGACCACGGGGGAGCCGGTGGCGTCCGCGATGTCCAGGCTCATGACGCCGTCGCCGGTGCGCATCCGCACCCGCAGCGCTGTGGCGCCCGAGGAGTGCACGGCGAACGACTTCCAGGCGAACGGCAGCGCGGTCCCCCGTTCCCCGGCCCCCGCGGCGAAGGCCGCCGCCTGGAGCGCCGAGTCCAGCAGCGCGGGGTGCAGCAGGAAGTCCTCCACACCGTCGCCGGGGAACTCCGCCTCGGCGAACACCTCGTCACCCCCGGCCCAGACCGCTCGCAGCCCCCGGAACAGCGGACCCAGCTCCAGGCCGGTCTCCGTCAGCCGATCGTGGAAGTCCGTCAGCGCCACCGGCTCCGCTCCGGCGGGCGGCCAGTCGCGCAGTTCCGCGCCGGTCACCGGGGTCCCGGACAGGAATCCGGTCGCGTGCCGGATCCACTCGGCGTCCCGGGCCCCGTCGGGCCGGGAGTGGAACGCCACCGGCCGCAGCCCGTCCGCTTCCTTCGCCCCCACGGTCACCCGGAGCTGGAGAGCGCGGTCCTCGGGGAGCACCACGGGCGTCTCGATCACCATCTCGTCGACGGTGCCGGCCCCGACCTCGTCGCCCGCCCGGACGGCCGCCTCGACCAGAGCGGCACCGGGGACCACCATGGCCCCGGCGACGATGTGCTCACGGAGCCACGGGTGGGACGCCGGGGAGAGGCACTGGGCGAACACCACCCCGTCCGACCCGGGCAACGCGACCGCCGCGCCCAGCAGCGGGTGCCCCGAGGGGGCCGCGCCCACGGCACCGAGATCGGCCGTACGCACCGGCTCCAGCCAGAACCGCCGGTGCTCGAACGGGTAGGTCGGCAGCGGCGGGTGCGCGCCGGGCGCCGGGTACAGAGCCGGCCAGTCGACCGGGTGCCCGCGGACGTACACCCGGGCGAGCGCGTCGGTCAGTGACCGCAGTTCCGGCCGGCCGCGGCGGAGCGCCGGAACGGCGCCGATGGTCTCGCTGTTGTCCCCCACCAGTGCGGCGAGCGTGTCGCCGAACCCCAGCTCCAGGACCGTGGTCACCCCGGTGCTCTCCAGGGTGCGCACGGCATCGCTGAACCGGACGGCGGCGCGGGCGTGCCGGACCCAGTAGGCGGCACCGGCGAGTTCGGCCGGGTCCGCGGGCTCACCGGTCACGTCGGAGACCACCGGGACGACGGGGGCGTTGTACGCCAGCCCGGCCGCCACCCGCCCGAACGCGTCGAGCATCGCGTCGATGTGGGGCGAGTGGAAGGCGTGGCTGACGGCCAACCGCTTGGTGCGGTGCCCCTGCTCGCGCAGTCGTTCCGCGAGGGCGAGCACCACGTCCTCGTCCCCGGAGAGCACGACCGACTCCGGTCCGTTGACGGCGGCGAGGGAGACGGCGTCCTCGTGCCCGGCCAGCAACGGCCGTATCGCCTCCTCGCCCACGCTGAACGCGACCATGGCTCCGGTGGCGGGCAGGGCCTGCATCAGCCGGCCCCGAGCGGTGACCAGTACGGCCGCGTCCGTGAGCGAGAGGACTCCGGCGACATGCGCCGCGGCGATCCCGCCGATGGAGTGTCCCACCACGACGTCCGGCCGCACCCCCCAGTCGGCCAGCACCCGGGCGAGAGCGACCTCCAGTGCGAACAGCGCGGGCTGGGTGTACGCGGTGGTGTCGAGCAGCCCGGCGGCGGGCGTGCCGGGTTCCGCGAACACGGCCTCGCGCAGCGGAGTGGTCAGGTGCTTGTCCAGCTCCGCGCAAATCTCGTCGAACGCCTCGGCGAACGGCGGGAGCTGCCGGTGCAGCTCCCGGCCCATGCCGAGCCGTTGGCTTCCCTGCCCGGAGAAGGCGAACGCGAGCCTCCCGGTGCCCGCCCGTCCCGTCACCACGGAGTCGGGGGAGGCGCCGGCCGCGAACGCCCGGAGCCCCTCCAGCACCTCTTCCCGGTCCGCCCCCACGGCCACGGCACGGTGGTCCAGGTGGGCCCTGGTGGTGGCGAGCGCACGGGCTGTGCGGGACGCCTCGATGTCCTCGGCGGCGGCCAGGTGGTCGGCCAGCCGTCCGGCCGTTCTCGCGAGGGCGGCCGGCGTTCGTGCCGAGAGCGGCCAGGCGACCATCTCGACGGCGGCGGAACCGGGCTCGGCGTCGGCGGAGTCAGGTGGAGCGGGTGCCTCTTCGACGATGACGTGAGCGTTCGTCCCGCTGGCTCCGAAGGCGGAGACGGCGGCGCGGCGGGGGTGGGTGGTGTGGGTCCAGGGGCGGGGTTGGGTGAGGAGTTGGACGGTGTTGGTGGTCCAGTCGACGTGGGGGGTGGGTCGGTCGATGTGGAGGGTGCGGGGCATGGTGCGGTGGTGGAGGGCGAGGACGGTTTTGATGATGCCGGCGACGCCTGCGGCGGCTTGGGTGTGGCCGATGTTGGATTTGAGGGAGCCGAGCCAGAGGGGGTGGTCGGGGTCGCGGTGGCGGCCGTAGGTGTTGATGAGGGCTTGGGCTTCGATGGGGTCGCCGAGGGTGGTGCCGGTGCCGTGGGCTTCGACGAGGTCGATGTCGTGGGGGTGGAGTCGTGCGTTGGTGAGGGCTTGGTCGATGACGCGTTGTTGGGAGGGGCCGTTGGGTGCGGTGAGGCCGTTGGAGGCGCCGTCCTGGTTGACGGCGGAGCCTGCGACGAGGGCGAGGACGGTGTGGCCGTTGCGGCGGGCGTCGGAGAGGCGTTCGAGGAGGACGAGGGCGACGCCTTCGGACCAGCCGGTGCCGTCGGCCGCGGCGGCGAAGGCCTTGCAGCGGGCGTCCGGCGCCAGCCCCCGCTGCCGCGAGAAATGCACGAGTGTGTCGGGCGCCGCCATGATGGCAGCACCGCCGGCCAGGGCCAGGTCGCACTCGCCGGAGCGCAGTGACTGGGCGGCCAGGTGCAGGGCCACCAGCGACGACGAGCACGCCGTCTCCACCGTCACCGCCGGACCCTCCAGCCCCAGGGTGTACGAGATCCGGCCCGAGGCCGCGCTGCCGGAGTTGCCGATGCTCAGCAGACCCTCGACCTCGGGGGGTGTTTCCCGCAGGGGCGGGGCGTAGTCGTGGTACATCACGCCGGCGAACACCCCGGTCCGGCTGCCCTGCAGGGAGGTCGGGGCGATGCCGGCCCGCTCGATGGTCTCCCAGGACACTTCCAGCAGGTGCCGCTGCTGCGGGTTGAGCGAGAGTGCCTCGCGCGGGGAGATGCCGAAGAACTCCGCGTCGAACCCGGCGGCGTCGTGCAGGAACCCGCCCTCGCGGACGTACGCCTTGCCCGGCGCGTCGGGGTCGGGGTCGTACAGGCCCGCCACATCCCAGCCGCGGTCGTCGGGGAAGGGACCGACGGCATCCGTCCCGGAGTCGACCAGCCGCCACAGGTCCTCGGGGGTGGTGACGCCCCCGGGCAGCCGGCAGCCCATACCTACGATGGCGATCGGCTCCCGGGAAGCGGCCTCCGCCTCCCGCAGTTTCTCGCGGGCCTGCCGCAGTTCGACGAGGGTGCGCTTCAGGTAATCACGAAGCCTGGTGTCATTGGTCATTGCGGACTCCTTCACGCGTTCGGGGCCTGGGGCAGGTCCAGTTCGGCTTCCGCGAGCCGCATGATCTCTTCGTCGGTCGCCAGCTCCAGGTCGGATTCGGCCGCAGCGCCGACGCCGTGCCATTTCGCCGCCAGCTCGCGCAGCCGCCCCGCCACCTCCGCGCGGTCGTCGGGTTCCAGCAGCTGTCGGTCGAGCGATGCCTCCAGCCGTTGCAGTTCGGCGAGGACCGCGGCGGCCGCCCCGTCGACTCCTGAGCCGCCCTCTTCCTCCTCGCCGAAGCCGAGCTGCTGTTCGACGTGGCGGGCGAGCGCGGTGGGGGTGGGATGGTCGAAGACCAGGGTCGCCGGCAGCCGCAGGCCGGTACTGGCGCCGATGCGGTTGCGCAGGTCGACGGCGGCCAGCGAGTCGAAGCCGAGGTCCTTGAAGGCCTGGCGTCCGTCCACCGCCTCCGGTGCCGCGTGACCCAGCGTGGCAGCCGTGTGCGCGAGCACCATGTCGACGAGCTGCTTCGACCGATCCGGCGCGGTGACCCGGCGCAGCCGGTCGAGGAAGGAGTCCGACGGCTCGGCGGCGGCCTGCCGTGCGGTGGGCCGCGTGCGGGGCACCAGGTCCCCGAGCACGGCGGGCGGGTTCGCCGACTGCCGGAGCGCGGTGAGGCTGAGCTTGACCGGCACCACCACGGAGGGGCTCTGCGCAGAGCTGTCGCCGCGCAGCGCGGCGTCGAAGAGCAGCAGGCCCTCCTCGTCGCTCATCGCGAGCACTTCCCGCTTGAGGTGCCCGCGGGTGCCGTCCAGGAGCGCGCCGGTCATCTCGCTGGCCTGCTCCCACAGGCCCCAGGCCAGCGAGAGCCCGGGCAGTCCGAGCCGCCGCCGGTAGGCGGCCAGACCGTCGAGGAACCCGTTGCCTGCTGCGTAGTTGCCCTGGCCCGCGTTGCCCAGCGTGCCCGAGGCCGACGAGAACAGGACGAACGCCGACAGGCCCAGGTGCTCGGTGAGCCGGTGCAGGTTCCAGGCGCCGTCGACCTTCGGCCCGAAGACCCTGTCGACCCGCTCGGCGTCCAGCGAGGTGAGCACTCCGTCGTCCAGTACGGCGGCACTGTGGATCACGGCGGTGAGCGGGTGGTCCGCCGGGATACCCGTGAGGAGGCCGGCGACCGCGGCGCGGTCACCGATGTCGGCGGCCGCGACGGTCACGGTGGCGCCCAGGGCGGTGAGTTCGTCGCGCAGCCGCCCGGCCTCCGGGGCGTCGGAGCCGCGCCGGCTGGTGAGCAGCAGGTGCCGTACACCGTGGTGGGTGACGAGCCGCCGGGCGACCAGTGCGCCCAAGGTGCCGGTGCCCCCGGTGATCAGGACGGTGCCTTCCGCGTCCAGTCCGGCCGGTCCGGCCTCCTCGGGCCGCAGCCGGGTCAGCCGTGGTACGAGGATGGCACCGTCGCGCAGGGCCAGTTGAGGTTCACCGGTGGCGACCGCGGCGGGCAGCAGCGCCCGGGACGCGGCCGTGTCGTCCACGTCGACCAGAACCACCTGTCCGGGGTTCTCCGACTGCGCCACCCGGGCCAGTCCCCACACCGAGGCCATGGCCGGGTCGTGCCGCGCGTCACGGGTGAGGATCACCAGTGGGGTGGCGGGCTCGGCCGTGTCCAGGTGCGCCTTGACCGCCTCCAGCGCACGGGTGGCCAGCTCCCTGGAGCGCCGGGGCAGATCCTCGTCCGCAGCGCGGTTGTCCGTCAGGTCCAGCACGGTGTCCGGCACCGGCTCGGCCGACGGCCGCGCGTCGTCCACCCGGAGCTCCGTCCACCCGGTGGTGAACAGCATGTCGGCCACACCGGTCCCGGCGCCGACCCGGTGGACGTCCACGGGACGGGTGACGAGGCTGCCGACCGAGGCCACCGGGGCGCCCGTCGGGTCGGTCGCCTCCACCGTGATGTCGTCGGCGCCCACCGGGCCGACCCGCACCCGCAGGGCGGTGGCACCGGTCGCGTGCAGCACGGCGTCGTTCCAGGCGAACGGCAGCCGGGCCGGTGCCTCCTCGCCGCGGCGGCTCGGCAGGAACGCGGCGGCGTGCAGGGCCGAGTCCAGCAGCGCCGGGTGGAGCAGGAAGGCGGAGAGGTCGGTGTCGTCCGGCAGCTCCACCTCGGCGAAGACCTCCTCGCCCCGAGTCCAGACGGACCGCAGGCCCCGGAACAGCGGGCCGAATTCGAAGCCGGCCGCGCGCTGTTCGTCGTAGAAGCCGTCCACCGCGACGGGTTCGGCGCCCACGGGCGGCCAGCTCTCCGGTCCGACGGCCGGCGCCGGGCGGGGCTCGGTGTGGAGGTGTCCGGCGACGTGCCGGGTCCAGGCCGCGTCCACGTCGGCGCCATCGGCTCGGGAGTGCACGGTGACCGGCCGCAGGCCGGTGTCGTCGGCCTCTCCGACGAAGACCCGCAGCTGCGTCCCGCCGGTCTCCGGGAGCGTCAGCGGCGCCTCCACCACCAGCTCCGACACCGCGGTCGCCCCCAGCTCGTCACCCGCGCGGAACACGAGTTCCAGCAGCGCGGTGCCCGGCACCAGCACCGTCCCCGAGAGGGCGTGTTCGGCCAGCCAGGGCTGGGTGCGCAGGGAGACCCGGTTGGTGAACACCGCCGCGTCCGACTCCGGAAGCCGCACGACCGCGCCGAGCAGCGGATGGCCGCTGCCGTCCAGGCCCACCGCACCGATGTCGGTGGCCTTGCCGTCCGTCTTGAGCCAGTAGTGGTGGTGTTGGAAGGGGTAGGTGGGGAGGGGGGTGTGGGTGGTGGTGTGGGTGGTGGTGGGTGTGGTGTGGGTGGGGTGCCAGGTGGGGGTGTGGTGGGTGTGTACGTGGAGGTGGGCGAGGGCGGTGTGGAAGGTGGTGGGTTCGTGTTGGTTGCGGCGGAGGGTGGGGAGGGTGGTGGTGGGGGTGGTGGTGTGTTGGGTGAGGGTTTCCTGGATGGCGGGGGTGAGGACGGGGTGGGGGCTGATTTCGATGAAGGTGTGGTGGCCGGTGTCGGTGAGGGTGGTGGTGGCGGTGTGGAAGTGGACGGTTTGGCGGAGGTTTCGGTACCAGTAGTCGGCGTTGAGGTGGGGGCCGGTGATCCAGGTGGTGTCGGTGGTGGAGTACATGGGGGTGGTGGGTGTGTGGGGGGTGATGTCGTGGAGGAGGTGGGTGAGTTCTTCGTGGAGTTGTTCGACGTGGTGGGTGTGGGAGGCGTAGTCGACGGGGATTTTGCGGGCTCGGATGTTGTGGCTGTTGAGTTGGGTGTGGAGGTCGTCGATGGCGGTGGGGTCGCCGGCGATGACGGTGGTGGTGGGGCCGTTGATGGTGGCGATGTCGATGGTGTGTTGGTGGGGGGTGGTCCAGGGGGTGAGTTCGGTGTGGGGGAGGGGGACGGACATCATGGCGCCGTGGCCGGCGAGTTGGCGGGCGATGGCTTGGCTGCGGAGGGCGATGATGCGGGCGGCGTCGTCGAGGGTGAGGGCGCCGGCGATGTGGGCGGCGGCGATTTCGCCTTGGGAGTGGCCGATGACGGCGTCGGGGTGGATGCCGTGGTGTTGCCACATGCGGGCGAGTGCGGTCATGACGGCGAAGGTGACGGGTTGGACGACGTCGACGCGGTCGAGGGTGGGGGCGTCGGGGGTTTGGCGGAGGACGTCGGTGACGGTCCAGTTCTGGTGGGGGGCGAGGGCGGTGTCGCAGGCGTTGATGGTGTGGGTGAAGACGGGGTGGGTGTCGAGGAGGGTGGCGCCCATGCCGGCCCATTGGGTGCCTTGGCCGGGGAAGACGAAGACGGTTTTGCCGGTGGTGGTGGGGGTGCCGGTGGTGAGGGCGGGGTCGGGGGTGTGGGTGGTGAGTGCGGTGAGGGCGCGGTGGAGGTCGTCGTGGTGGGTTGCGGTGATGACGGCGCGGTGGTGGTGGTGGGGTCGGTGGGTGAGTTGGTGGGCGATGTGGGTGGGGGTGTGGTGGGGGTGTTGTTCGAGGTGGTGGAGGAGGCGTCGGGCGGTGTCGGTGAGGGCTTGGGGGGTGGCGGCGGACAGGGGCCAGGTGATGACTTCGTCGGTGGTGTCGGGTTCGTCGTGGGTGGTGGTGTCGGGGGTGGTGGGGGCTTCCTCCAGGATCACGTGAGCGTTCGTCCCACTCACACCGAACGCCGAGATGCCGATACGCCGAGGCCGGTCCGCTTCCGGCCAGGGCACCTCCTCGGTCAGCAGCCGCACCTCGCCGGCCGACCAGTCGACATGCGGTGTCGGTGCGTCCACATGGAGGGTGCGGGGCAGCGCACCGTGGCGCATGGCCAGCACGGACTTCACGACCCCCGCCATGCCCGCGGCCGCCTGGGTGTGACCGATGTTGGACTTGAGCGACCCCAGCCACAGGGGCCGTCCCTGCTCCCGGTCCTGCCCGTAGGTGCTGATCACCGCCTGTGCCTCGATGGGGTCGCCGAGGGTGGTGCCGGTGCCGTGCGCCTCGACGGCGTCGACGTCCCGGGCTCGGAGACGTGCGTTGGCGAGGGCTTGGTTGATGACGCGTTGTTGGGAGGGGCCGTTGGGTGCGGTGAGGCCGTTGGAGGCGCCGTCCTGGTTGACGGCGGAGCCTGCGACGAGGGCGAGGACGGTGTGGCCGTTGCGGCGGGCGTCGGAGAGGCGTTCGAGGAGGACGAGGGCGACGCCTTCGGACCAGCCGGTGCCGTCGGCCGCGGCGGCGAAGGCCTTGCAGCGGGCGTCCGCCGCCAGGCCCCGCTGCCGCGAGAACTCCACGAACGTCGACGGCCGAGCCATCACCGCGACGCCTCCGGCCAGGGCCAGATCGCACTCGCCGGAGCGCAGTGACTGGGCGGCCAGGTGCAGGGCCACCAGCGACGACGAGCACGCCGTGTCCACCGTCACCGCCGGACCCTCGAACCCGAACGTGTAGGCCACCCGGCCGGACAGCACACTCGGCAGGTTGTTGTGCGAGGTGTAACCGTCCACACCCTCCCCGATCAGGTCCGCACCGATGGTGTATCCCGTGTGGAACCCACCGGCGAACACCCCCGTCCGGCTGCCGCGGAGCGCGGTGACATCGACACCGGCCCGCTCGAAGACCTCCCAGGAACTCTCCAGGAGAACCCGGTGCTGGGGGTCCATCGCCAGTGCCTCACGCGGAGAGATCTTGAAGAACGAGGCGTCGAAGTCCCCCGCGCCGTCGAGGAAACCGCCTCGGCGGGTGTACGTCTTGCCGGGAACCCCGGGCTCGGGGTCGTAGATGGCGTCGATGTCCCAGCCGCGGTCCGTCGGGAAGTCGGACAGCGCCTCGCCACCCGAGGCCAGCAACTCCCACAGGTCCTCGGGGGAGGCGATGCCGCCCGGCAGCCGGCATGCCATGGAGACGATCACGACCGGGTCGTCCTCGGCCGGACCGGCAGCCGCCGGGGCGGTGGCCCCCTCCGCGTCGCCGGAAAGCTCGTCCAGTACGAACCGGGCCAGCGCGCGCGGAGTCGGGTGGTCGAAGAGCAGGGTGGTCGGCAGTCGTAGCCCGAAGTCCTTGACGAGGGCGTTGCGCAGCTGCACCGACGTCATGGAGTCGAAGCCCTGGTCCGTGAACGCGGTCTCCGCGGCCACGTTCGTGGTGTCACGGTGCCCCAGCACGGCCGCCGCGTGGGTCCGCACCGCGTCGAGCACCGCGGCCTCGCGGTCCCCCTCGGACAGCGTGGCCAGCCGAGCGGCGAGGCCCGAACCGGACCGCTCACCGCCCGCCGAGCCCTCCAGTTCCCGCAACGCCGCGCCCACCTCCGGCAGTTCGCTCAGCAGCGAGCTGGGCCGGGCGGCGGTGAAGCCGGGGGCGAACCGGGACCAGTCGATGTCCGCGACCGACACGGTCGTCTCGTCGTGTTCCACCGCGTGCACCAGCGCCCGCAGGGCCGGTTCCGGGTCCATGGCGACCACACCCAGCCGGGCGAGCCGCTCGGCGGCGCCGTCCACCGCACCGAGTCCCGCTCCTGCCCAGGAGCCCCAGGCGATCGAGGTCGCCGTGCGGCCGCGGGCACGCCGCTGCCGGGCCAGCGCGTCGAGGAAGGCGTTCGCCGCGGCGTAGGCACCCTGGCCGCCACCGCCCCACACCCCGGCATTGGACGAGATCAGCACGAAGGCGTCGAGCGGCCGGTCGCCGAGCACGTCGTCCAGGTTCCGGGCGCCGAGCACCTTGCCCGCGATGATGCGGGAGAACTCCTCCGCCGAGGTCTCGGCGATCGAGCTCTGCTGGCCCGCGCCCGCCGCGTGGACGACGGCGGTCAGCGGCCGGTCGTCCGGTACGGTCTCGATCACGGCGGCCAGCGCGTCCCGGTCGGCCACGTCGCACGCGGCCACCGTCACGGCGGCGCCCGACTCCTCCAGTGCGGCCACCTGTTCCCGCACACCCTCGGCCTCCGCGCCGCCACGGCTGACCAGCAGCAGGTGCTCCGCGCCGGCGGCGGCGAGCCGGCGGGCGATCTGCCCGCCGACACCGCCGGTACCGCCGGTGATCAGTACCGTCCCGCGCGGTGTCCAGGTCCGCCGTCCGGCGGCCCCGTCCGACGCCGCCCGCACCAGCCGCCGCCCGAACACACCGGAGGGACGGATCGCGACCTGGTCCTCGTCCCCCTGACCGCGCAGCACACCGGCCAGATACCGCAGCGCCTGCTCGTCCGGCTCGGCCGGCAGATCCACCGAACCGCCCCACAACCGCGGGTGCTCCAGCCCGGCAACCAGGCCGAACCCCCAGGTGAGCGCATCCGCAGGGCCGATCCACGGACCGTCCTGCGCCTCCGCCCCGCCCATGGTCACGGACCACAGCGGCGCGGTGACACCGAGGTCCGCCAGCGCCGGTACCAGAGCGGCCAGCAGCATCAGGCCGTTGGGCACGGCCGGGAAGCCGGTGTGCGGCCGCTCGTCCAGGGAGAGGAACGACAGGACACCGCTGAACCCGGCGGACGCCACTCCCGCCGCCGCCAGCCGGTCGGACGCCGCCGTCCGGTCGCCGTCCGCGGTCTCCAGCACCACGCAGTCCGCGCCGTAGCCCCGCAGACCGTCCAGGACCCTGGTCACCCGGGTGTCCTCGGCGAAGCCGGCGGGAACGACCGCGAGCCAGGTGCCGGAGAACCGGTCCGAGGTGACGACCCCCAGCCGTCGCCAGACGACGTGGTACCGCCACGACTCCACCGCGTGCTCGTGCCGCGTGCGCCGCCGCCAATCGGTCAGAGCCGGCAGAGCGGACGCGACCACCTCGCGGTCCCGTTCGCCGGTGACGTCGAGCGTGCTGGTGAGCGCCTCCACGTCCGCCCGGTCCACCGCCTCCCAGAACCGTGCCTCGTACGGGTCGGCGACCGCGGTGGAGTCCGGGGCCGTGGGCTCGGGCCAGTAGTGGTGGTGTTGGAAGGGGTAGGTGGGGAGGGGGGTGTGGGTGGTGGTGTGGGTGGTGGTGGGTGTGGTGTGGGTGGGGTGCCAGGTGGGGGTGTGGTGGGTGTGGGTGTGGAGGTGGGCGAGGGCGGTGTGGAAGGTGGTGGGTTCGTGTTGGTTGCGGCGGAGGGTGGGGAGGGTGGTGGTGGGGGTGGTGGTGTGTTGGGTGAGGGTTTCCTGGATGGCGGGGGTGAGGACGGGGTGGGGGCTGATTTCGATGAAGGTGTGGTGGCCGGTGTCGGTGAGGGTGGTGGTGGCGGTGTGGAAGTGGACGGTTTGGCGGAGGTTTCGGTACCAGTAGTCGGCGTTGAGGTGGGGGCCGGTGATCCAGGTGGTGTCGGTGGTGGAGTACATGGGGGTGGTGGGTGTGTGGGGGGTGATGTCGTGGAGGAGGTGGGTGAGTTCTTCGTGGAGTTGTTCGACGTGGTGGGTGTGGGAGGCGTAGTCGACGGGGATTTTGCGGGCTCGGATGTTGTGGTTGTTGAGTTGGGTGTGGAGGTCGTCGATGGCGGTGGGGTCGCCGGCGATGACGGTGGTGGTGGGGCCGTTGATGGTGGCGATGTCGATGGTGTGTTGGTGGGGGGTGGTCCAGGGGGTGAGTTCGGTGTGGGGGAGGGGGACGGACATCATGGCGCCGTGGCCGGCGAGTTGGCGGGCGATGGCTTGGCTGCGGAGGGCGATGATGCGGGCGGCGTCGTCGAGGGTGAGGGCGCCGGCGATGTGGGCGGCGGCGATTTCGCCTTGGGAGTGGCCGATGACGGCGTCGGGGTGGATGCCGTGGTGTTGCCACATGCGGGCGAGTGCGGTCATGACGGCGAAGGTGACGGGTTGGACGACGTCGACGCGGTCGAGGGTGGGGGCGTCGGGGGTTTGGCGGAGGACGTCGGTGACGGTCCAGTTCTGGTGGGGGGCGAGGGCGGTGTCGCAGGCGTTGATGGTGTGGGTGAAGACGGGGTGGGTGTCGAGGAGGGTGGCGCCCATGCCGGCCCATTGGGTGCCTTGGCCGGGGAAGACGAAGACGGTTTTGCCGGTGGTGGTGGGGGTGCCGGTGGTGAGGGCGGGGTCGGGGGTGTGGGTGGTGAGTGCGGTGAGGGCGCGGTGGAGGTCGTTGTGGTGGGTTGCGGTGATGACGGCGCGGTGGTGGTGGTGGGGTCGGTGGGTGAGTTGGTGGGCGATGTGGGTGGGGGTGTGGTGGGGGTGTTGTTCGAGGTGGTGGAGGAGGCGTCGGGCGGTGTCGGTGAGGGCTTGGGGGGTGGCGGCGGACAGGGGCCAGGTGATGACTTCGTCGGTGGTGTCGGGTTCGTCGTGGGTGGTGGTGTCGGGGGTGGTGGGGGCTTCCTCCAGGATCACGTGAGCGTTCGTCCCACTCACACCGAAGGCGGAGACGGCGGCGCGGCGGGGGTGGGTGGTGTGGGTCCAGGGGCGGGGTTGGGTGAGGAGTTGGACGGTGTTGGTGGTCCAGTCGACGTGGGGGGTGGGTCGGTCGATGTGGAGGGTGCGGGGCATGGTGCGGTGGTGGAGGGCGAGGACGGTTTTGATGATGCCGGCGACGCCTGCGGCGGCTTGGGTGTGGCCGATGTTGGATTTGAGGGAGCCGAGCCAGAGGGGGTGGTCGGGGTCGCGGTGGCGGCCGTAGGTGTTGATGAGGGCTTGGGCTTCGATGGGGTCGCCGAGGGTGGTGCCGGTGCCGTGGGCTTCGACGAGGTCGATGTCGTGGGGGTGGAGTCGTGCGTTGGTGAGGGCTTGGTTGATG
The DNA here is from genome assembly GCF_030817475.1 of Streptomyces sp. V2I9. Lineage (NCBI taxonomy): Bacteria > Bacillati > Actinomycetota > Actinomycetes > Kitasatosporales > Streptomycetaceae > Streptomyces > Streptomyces sp. V2I9. The sequence goes on from NZ_JAUSZJ010000002.1 coordinate 6,224,207, forward strand.
ACGCGTTGTTGGGAGGGGCCGTTGGGTGCGGTGAGGCCGTTGGAGGCGCCGTCCTGGTTGACGGCGGAGCCTGCGACGAGGGCGAGGACGGTGTGGCCGTTGCGGCGGGCGTCGGAGAGGCGTTCGAGGAGGACGAGGGCGACGCCTTCGGACCAGCCGGTGCCGTCGGCGGCGGCGGCGAAGGCCTTGCAGCGGGCGTCCGGCGCCAGCCCCCGCTGCCGCGAGAACTCCACGAAGGAGGTCGGCTGCGCCATCACCGCGACGCCTCCGGCCAGGGCCAGGTCGCACTCGCCGGAGCGCAGTGACTGGGCGGCCAGGTGCAGGGCCACCAGCGACGACGAGCACGCCGTGTCCACCGTCACCGCCGGACCCTCGAACCCGAACGTGTAGGCCACCCGGCCCGAGACGACGGCGGAGGCTGTCCCGGTGCTCCGGTATCCCTCGGTGTCGTCGTCCGAGCCCGCGAGGCTCACGTCGTACTCCTGGTTCATCACGCCGGCGAACACCCCGGTCCGGCTGCCCTGCAGCGAGGTGACGTCGACGCTCGCGCGTTCGAACAGCTCCCACGAGGTCTCCAGGAAGACCCGCTGCTGGGGGTCCATCGCCAGCGCCTCACGCGGGGAGATCCGGAAGAAGTCCGCGTCGAACCCGGTGGCGTCCTGGAGGAAGCCGCCCTCGCGGACATAGGTCGTGCCGGACCGCTCGGGGTCGGGGTCGTACAGCCCCGCCAGATCCCAGCCCCGGTCCGAGGGGAACGCGGTGATCCCGTCGAGACCCTGGTCGACGAAGGTCCACAGATCCTCGGGGGAGGTGATGCCACCCGGCAGCCGGCACGCCATGGAGACGATCACGACCGGGTCGTCCTCGGCCGGAGCGCGGCCCTCCACCGTCGCGGTGGTGCTCTCCTCGGCACCACCGGACAACTCGTCCAGCACGAATCGGGCCACTGCCTCCGGGGTCGGACGGTCGAAGGCCAGAGTGACCGGCAGCGGCAGGCCCGTCACCTCCACCAGGAGGTTCCGCAACTGCACGGCCTGGAGCGAGCCGAAGCCGATCTCCTTGAAGGCCCGACGCGGTGCCACGGTGTCCCGGGCCCGCCCGGCGGTCTCCGCCGCCGCGTCGCACACCGCGGTGACGAGGGTTCGCAGCCGCTCGGCCTCGGTCAGGCCGGCGAGCCGTGCCCGGAACTCCTCCGCCCGCCCGGTGTCCGCCGACACCCCCGCCGAGGTGTCGATCAGTCCGCGCAGCATCGCCGGAACGATGTCGCCACCGTGCAGCGTCATCGGGTCGAGCTTCAGTGCGCTGACCGCCGCCTCGCCGGACATCAGCGCGGCGTCGACCACCGTGAGCAGCTCACGCAGGGCCAGGGTGCCCACGCCCGACGGCAGGGCCGTCTCCGGTTCGTCGGCCCACGGCCCCACGGACACCGACAGCCCCGCCCGGCCCTCGGCCCGCCGCCGCAGCGCCAGCGCGTCGCAGTACGCGGCCACTGCCGCTTCCTCCGGGGCGTGGGCCGTGCCCAGCGTGCCCGCGGCCGAGGGCAGCAGCACCAGGGCCGCCCCCTCCACGGTGGCGGTCACCTCGTCCAGCGCCGCCGCCTGCGCTGCCGCGAGCCGGAACGGACCCGTGGGGACGTGCACCACACCGGCGAGCGGACGGCGCAGCCCCGTCAGCACCTCACGCAGCGCCGCGCGGTCGGTGAGATCGCAGCCGGACACCGTCACCGTCGCCTTGAGCCCGGTCAATTCGGCCGCGAGACCGGCGACGGAGAGGTCGTCCTCGCCCCGCTCGCCGATCAGCACCAGGTGCCGGACGCCGTGACCGGCCACGAGGTGGCGTGCCACCGCAGCACCGGCCACCGTGTCGGCGCCCGCCACGACCGCGGTACGCGCCGGACCGAACACCGTTTCCCCGCCGGAGCGCACGGCCAGCCGCTCCAGCGACGGCCGGACGACGCTGCCGGCCCTTACGGCCACCTGCGGTTCGTTCCCCGCCGCCACGGCACGCAGCAGCTCCGCGGGCAGCGCGGCACCGGGGGCGGCCGCCGCCTCCAGGTCCACGTGCGCGAGCCGGTCGCCGTGCCCGTTCCGCAACCCGCGTAACAGTCCCGCCACCGCGGCCTGCGCGGGGTGGGGCGTCTCGGCCGGACCGGTGGCGACCCCACCGCGGGTGAGGACGACCAACCGCGCCGGGGAGGGCCACCCCTGATCCAGCCACGCCCGCACACGGGCGGACACGTCCGCCACGAGACCCGCCGGATCCGCATCCGGTGCACCTGCGGGCACCACCACCACGTCGGCCGGCGCGGTCCCGGCGGGCGGCACCCCGTCCACCAGGCACGTCACCTCGGCTCCGGCCGACTCCAGACCGGCGACCAGGTCCGCGTCACCTTCTGCGGCGATCACCCACCGCGGACCGGCCGGGTCCGCGCCCGCCGCTGCACCGGCGGCGCCGGAGACGGCCGGCCCCTCCGGCGGCAGCGGCAGCCAGTCGGCCCGGAACAGGTGCTCGTAGGAACTGCTGCCGGCGGCCCGGAGCCGGGCGGGCCGGTCCAGCAACAGGCGCCGGGTGACCTTGCCGGAACCGGTACGCGGAATGTGCGTGACCTCGTACAGTTCCTCGGGCACCTTGAAGTAGGACAGCCGTTCGCGGCAGGCGGCGAACAGCGCGTCCGTGTCGAGCCCTTCCGGACCCGGCACCAGGAAGGCGACGGGGACCTCGCCCAGGATGTCGTGGGCCTTGCCGGCCACGGCGACGTCCGCCACACCGGGCACGTCCCGGAGCACGTCCTCGATCTCACCCGGGTGGATGTTCTCGCCGCCCCGGATGATGAGGTCCTTGATCCTGCCGGTGACGGTGAAGTAGCCGGCCTCGTCGCGTCGGGCCAGGTCACCGGTGCGGTACCAGCCGTCGCGCAGCGCCCGGGCGGTCTCCTCCGGCCGGTTGTGGTAGCCGACCATCACATTGGGACCGCTGACCCAGACCTCGCCCTCCTCGTCGGCCGGTACGTCACGTCCGGTCTCCGGCTCGACGAGGCGCACGTTGAGTCCGGGCACCGGCAGACCGCTCGACCCCTCGACCCGTGCCCCCGTGGGCCAGTTGATGGTGATCGAGCCGCAGGTCTCGGTGCTGCCGTAGGCGTCCAGGAGGGGGACACCGAACGTCTCCTGGAAGGACGCCCGCAGCGACCGGGTGGTGACCGCCCCGCCGACCAGGCCGACCCGCAGGTCCGGGGCCCGCACCCCCTGCTGCCGTGCGGCCTGCACCAGGTAGTGGTACATGGTGGGCACGCCGGCGAGGAAGGTCGGCGACTCCTCGCGCAGGACGGACAGGATCTCGTCGGCCGAGTACCCGTCGGTGATCCGCGCGGTGGCGCCGACCGAGGTGACCGCCAGCACGCACGCGATGTGCGACAGGCTGTGGAAGAGCGGCAGGGGCCACAGCACCCGGTCGTCGGCGGTCAGTTCGGGCACCGGAACGTAGCAGGCGGCCACCGACCACAGGCAGTTGCGCTGGGTCGAGAGCACTCCCTTGGGCTTCCCGGTGGTCCCCGACGTGTAGAGCATCCAGGCGACCTCGTCGAGGCCGAGGTCGTCCCGAGCACCGGTCTCCGGCTCCGAGCCCGCCAGGGCCTCGAAGGCCACCGTCCCGGCCGGGACCGGGCGATCGCCGGTGACGACGATCCGAGGGTGCTCGGCGTCTCCCAGCACGCGCCGGAGCTGTTCGACGTGGGCGGCGTCGGTGATCACCACGCGGGCGCCGCTGTCGGAGAGGAAGAACTCCAGCTCGGCGTCGGTGCAGTGGGGATTGAGCGGGACGCCGATCACGTTCGCCCGGGTGAGGGCCAGGTAGCTCTCGACCATCTCCACACAGTTGCCCAGGTACAGCGCCGCCCGGTCGCCCGGATGCACGCGCAGCCCGGTCAGGTGTCCCGCGATGAACCGGGTCCGCTGCTCCAGTTCGGCGTAGCCGACCTGACGCCGGGCATCGGCGAAAGCGATTTTCCCGCCGAGTCGGGCGGCGTGTTCGATCAGGGTCTCGGGCAGGGGCCGAATCAGTTCTGTGCGCAGCATCCGGTAATCACTCCTAGGCACGGCGAGAAGCGCGTGAGCGCGACTTCGAGTCTCGCGTGAATTGCGGAGCGCGAATCCCCTAACAATCCCCCTATGGCATCCCTGACTTGACGGCCGTACGGAGGCAATCCCCCTAGGGCGTGACCGAATTCAGAGCCAGCCGAAGAATTCCCGGTAGCAGGGCACCTGCTGCTCCAGCATGTGGACACCGTGGTGAATTCGCCGGCCCGCGGCGGCCGCTGCCTGCAGCAGGGCGGTCTCGTGGGGTTTCATGACGATGTCCGCCACCACCGCGTCCGCCCGGACGTCGGCCGGGTCGAACGGCAGCGCGTCGCGCGGGCGCATCCCGAGCGGTGTCGCATTGACGACGAGGTCGGCTGCCGCCAGGTCCCCGGGGGCCTCGGCACGGACGGTCCCGGGCCACCGGGAGCCGAGCCGCGCCAGCAGCCCGGCGAGCCGAGCGGCGTCGACGTCCCGTACGCAGACCGGCCCGGCACCCGCCGTCAGCAGGGCCACCGCGATGGCGCTCCCGGCCCCGCCCGCGCCGACCAGGACCACCCGTCCGCCCCGCACGGGATGCCCGGCAGCCTCCAGCCCGCGGACGAAGCCCAGCCCGTCGAAGTTGTCGGCGAGCCAGCGGCCGTCGGCACCGCGCCGCATCGCGTTGGCGGTACCGCTCAGCGCAGCGGCCGGCCCCAGCTCGTCCGCCAGGGCGCACACAGCGGCCTTGTGGGGGACCGTGACCAGCAGCCCGTCGACGTTGCCCGCCCGGACCAGGCCGCCCACGACGGCGGCGAGATGCTCCGCCGGGGCGTGCACGGGCACCACCACGGCGTCGATGCCGAGGGCGGCCAGCACCGGGTTGACCAGCTCCGGAGCCCGGACCTGGGTCACCGGGTCGCCCACGACCGCGTACAGCCGCGTAGCGCCCGACAGAGGAGTTTCGGTCACTTCCGGGCTCCCATCGGACACGCTGTTGTAACAGGGGACACCGGCCTGGCACCATGGGAGGCGGGGGAAGGAGATGTCCCATGCCGCAGGTGAAGACGGAAACGCCGCACGAGATCGTCGGCGAGGCATGTCCGGTGCGTGAAGTGCTGGACCGCGTGGCCGGCAAGTGGAGCATCCTGATCATCGTCGCCGCGGCCCGCGGTCCCGTGCGGTTCACGGAGCTGGAGCGGTCGATCGAGGGCATCAGCAGGCGCATGCTCACCCTCACCCTGCGGAACCTGGAGCGGGACGGCCTGCTCACGCGCACGGTGTACGCCACCGTTCCGCCCCGGGTCGAGTACCGGCTCACCGCCATGGCGCAGGAACTGCATCAGTCACTCCTCTCGCTCACCGACTGGGCCACCCGGCACCGCGAAGAGATCTCCGACGCGCGGCACGCCTACGACGCCGAACGCTTGGTCGACGGCCGCTGAGCGTGGCGCTGCCGCCCGTGCAGGGTGGTGGTGCCCAGGTCGGCAGGGAGATCCCGTCGGCGCTTGATGTCCAGCTTCCGGTAGACCCTCGTCAGGTGCTGTTCCACGGTGCTGGCCGTGATGTAGAGCTTCGCCGCGATCTCCCGGTTGGTGTAGCCGAGCACGGCCAGGTGTGCCACCCGCCGCTCGGCCTCCGTCAGTCGGCTGCCGTCGTCCTCGCAGGACACCGAGGTGTCCGAGGTTCCCTGGAAGGCGAGCAGTTCCTCGCCCAGCGGCGCCGCCCCGCAGGTCGTGGCGAGGTACCGGGCCCGGCGCAGTGTCGTCCTGGCCCGGCGGTTGTCGGCCAGGGCCGAGTAGGCGTAGCCGAGGTGGGCCAGGCCCCGTGCCTGCTCGTACTGCTCCCCGTACTGTTCGAACAGCTCGACGGCCTCCAGCAGCAACTGCGGTCGCCGCTCGGGGGTGCTGACCGCGGCGAGCATCCGCAGCGACCGCCCGCGAGCACTGCCGGCGCCGCCCGAGGCGTCCGAGCAGGCCAGCTCTTCCCGGACCAGGCGGCGTGCCCGATCGTCGTTGCCCAGCCGCAGCCACGCCTCGGCGGCGCTGGTGCGCCAGGGGACCGGCGCCGCGGCCTCCAGCCCCAGGGCCGTGACCAGCTCGCCGCAGGCCAGAAAGTCGGCGAGCGCGGCGTAGGCTCGCTGGACGGCGAGGTGGTAGGTGCCGCGCGCGTGCAGGTAGTAGAGGCCGAAACGGCTCTGCGACATCGCCTCGGGCGGGGAGAACGCCAGATACCGTTCGGCTGTCTCCGTGTCGCCCGACCGAACCGCCGCCGTGACGAGAGTGCCCAGCGGGAACCCGACGGCCACCCCCCAGGCGTGGGACGGCAGCAGGGTGAGGGCCTCCTGCGCCGTCCGCAGTGCGTCGGCCAGGTCGCCGCGGCGCAGCAGCGCCTCCGCGCGCAGACTTGCCAGCACGGCGTGCCAGGTCGGTGCCTCGTCCTCGCCGCCGGCCACGACCAGCGCCGCACACTGCTGCAGCACCAGGTCGTAGCGGCCCAGATCGAGCAGGCCGAGCAGGGCCAGGGCCGCGGTCTCGTGCGCCCACGCCGGGTTGCCACGGGAACGGAGATTGCGCAGTGACCCCTCCAGTGAGGCCACCCGGTCGCCGCCGCGACCGCTCACCAGCCGGTCGCACAGCGATCCGGCCAGGGCCAGCCACGGATCGTCACCGGCCGGTGCCGTCAGGTCGCCTTCGGCGGCGTGAGGGCTGCCGAACGCGGCCCGAGCGGTCGGCTGGGTCCGCCGGTGCGCGAACCGGGGATGGGAGAAGGCCAGCCAGGAGTCGAGGTGGCGGACCTCCTGCGCCACCGAGGCGTCCGAGGCCGCCGCTTCGCGCAGTCGGCCGAGCACCGCGGCGGCGTCCGTGTGCCGCCCGTGCCACAGGAGCTGCCGTACGAGGTCCGGCAGGCAGCCGTTGCCGAGGTCTCCCGTCCGCGCCGCGGTCACCAGCGGCGTCAGGTGCCCGGCCGCGGCCGACGGGCTGACCCGCCACCGGGCGTCGGTCAGCTTCGCCAGTACGGCGGCGCGGCCGGCCGGCTCGGGGCAGGCTTCGTGCGCCAGCTCCAGATAGCGGGCGGCACGTTCGTTCCGCTCGGCGAGCAGTTCGTGTTCCGCGGCTTCGACGAGCGCCGGCACCGCCCATGGCTCCACCCGCCGGCGTGCCTGCGCGAGGTGGCACGCCACTGCCGACGCCGGCTCCCCGAGATCGTGGAGCAACCGTGCCGCGTGCTGGTTGAGGGTGGCGCGGTCGGCTCCGGTCACGGTGGAGAGGACGGCCTCGCGGGCCGCCGGGTGTGGCAGCCGGCCGTCGCGCAGGAGCCCTGTCGCCGTCATCGTGGCGATCGCCCGCTCCACCGCCGCTGACCCGGTCAGGGTCCCGGTGCCCGCCTCGGTCTCCTGGTCGAGCCCGGTGAGCCGGGCCACCCGCTCCGGAGTACCGCGCCCGCCCAGGACGGCCAGCGCCTGCGCGGTGCGCAGCAGGGCCGGCTCCCCGCGCCGCAGCAGCCTGACCACGGCCGCGCCGTATCCCCGTGCGGTGACGCGGTCGTGGCCGCTCCGGCCGCCGCGACGAGCGTCCTCGGTCAGTGCGTCGAGCAGCCGGAGATTGCCGCCGCTGATCCGGTGGAATTCGGCCGCGAGCCGGGCCGTGTCGGTCCGCGGGCCGAGGCGCTCCGCCAGCAGGGCGGCCGTGCCGTCCTCGGACAGAGGTTCCACCTCCACGCGGTGGGTCCCCAGTTCGCACGGCAGTTCGGCGGCGAACAGGGGAGGTGCCTGCCCGTCGTCCCGTTGGGAGGTCACCACCAGCAGGACCCGGGCCGCTCCCAGTCGGCGGGCCAGGTACAGCAGGCTCTGTGCCGACTCGGCGTCGGCGTGGTGGATGTCGTCGACGGCGACGACCAGCGGCACCTGCGCCGTCCGGCGGAGGATCTGCCGGCAGAACTCGTGGTAGCCCGGAGCCGCCTGATCGGCCAGGGCACCCGGTGCCGGAATGCTGAGCAGGAGCTGGCTGAGGACGCTGCCGGCCAGGTCCTTCTCCACCGGGGAGCACGAGGCCCGCATGACCAGCAGGCCCGCCCGCTCCGCGTCCTCGACGGCCTGGCGCAGCAGGGCCGTTCTGCCGCTCGCTGCCACGCCCTCGATCAACAGCACCTGTCCCCGGCCGGCCAGGCATTCACCGACGAGCGACTTCAGGAGTGATATGTGTTTTTCACGTTCCAGTAAAAGCATGACGTCTCCCCCAGAGCGAACGCGGTAAGGCGGAATCAGACGGAAGCGCCGAAGAGCCGGGAGCGCAGTGGAATGCCGGGATTTTCTCCCAGCAGACCCCGTTTCCGTAGACACGGCACCACGGCCTCCACCACAGCGGTGAGGTCGTCGGACAACACGGACGGGCGAATCCGGAAACCGTCGACCCCGCCGTCTCTGTGCCATTCCTCCATGAGGTCCGCCAATTGCTCCGGCGTTCCGGTGAAGGTGGCGCAATCGGAGGTGAACGGTATCCAGCGGTCGAGGCGGTTCCTGCGCGCGGTCGCTTCGGACCCGGTCGCCGCGACCACCACGTCGAGGTCGGCGAGGACGGCGAGTGGCGCCCGTGTGCTTCCGAGGGCCGCGCGCAGCCCGTCCAGTTCCTCGCGGACAGCGTCGACGTCGGTACGGCTGAACGGGGTGACGAAGACGAGGTCGGCGTGGCGCGCGGCAAGCCGGAAAGGCGTGCTGAAGTGGGCCAGGACCGCGGTCATCGGCGGACCGGAGGACGCCGTCGGCACCCGGGCGTGCCCGGACACCGTCAGCCGGTCTCCCGACAGATCGACGGCGTGCGAGCTGAGCACGGACTCCTCCCGCCGGCTGTCCCAGAACGCGGCGACCGAGGCGACGAACTCCTCGGCGTGGGCGAAGCGTTCCTCCGTGAAGGCGGCGTAGCGTTCCGGGTCGGCGGTGGCCCGGCGCCGTTCATCGTCGCTGAGCGCCACCCGGGGCCGCCAGCCGCCGCGGCCCCCGGCGATGCGGTCCAGGGTGACCGCCCTGGCCGCCGTCACCGCCGGCTCGCCCCGGGCGACACCGGTGGGGAACAGGGCGATGCGCGAGGTTCGGCAGGCCGCCAGGGTGAGGGCCAGCCAGGCGTCGAGGGAGCCGTGGGCGTGCCCCGGCTCCGGGGTGGCGGGAACCTGGTCGTCGAGGGTGACCAGGTCCAGTCCGCCCTGCTCGGCGAGGCGCGTGAGCGACACGACGCGCTCCGGGTCGAACAGCGTCTCGGGAGGCGTGCCGGTCAGCCGCCAGGCGGCCGGGTGGGCGCCGAGACCGTCGAGCGCGGCCCCGAGGTACAACGGGGTCCGCATCAGGCACCCTCCCCGACCGAGGGATTGACCAGCGATTCGCTGATCTTCTGGTCGCCCAGTCCCCAACGGTCGAGCACCTTCTGGTACTTGCCGTTGCGGATCAGCTCGTTCACAGCCGCCGCGACCGCCTTCGACGTTCCGTCGTCCTTGCGGCTCATGGCGCCGACCTGGCTGTCGATGGTGTCCGTCACGCTGTCCACCACACCGACCAGTTCGGTCTCGCCGGTCGTCTCCGCGTGATAGACGACACTGGAACTGGGACCGACGTAGACGTCCACCCGCCCCGACCGGAGCGCCAGGTAGTAGTCGGACGCCTTCTGGTAGTACTGGATGTTGATCGCGGGGCGCCCGGCCTCGCGGTTCTCGGCGCTCCACTCCAGCATGATCTTCTCCTGGGTCGACCCGGAGGCCAGCGCGACGTTCTTGCCCGCCAGATCGGCCGGTTCGTCGACCTTCAGGTCGCTGCCTTCCCGCGCCTCGAAACCGAGGCGGTCGCGGCGGTAGCTGGCGAAGTCGTACGTCTTCATCCGCTCCTCGGTGACCGAGATGTTGGACAACGCCACGTCGTACTTCCCGCTGTCCACGCCCAGGAACATGTTCTCCCATGAGGTGACCTCACGGTCCGGCTCGAGACCCATCACCCCCGCGATCAGGACGGCGATGTCCAGTTCGAACCCGATGGGAGTCTTGTTGTCGGTCGCGTAGCAGCTCAGCGGCGGTGTGTTGTCGATCGTGCCGCCGATGTGCAGGACGCCCGTCCGGCGCACGCGCTCGGGCACCAGCGCGGCGACCTCGTCGACCTCGGCGGCGGTGAGCCGGTTCTGCCGGGGAGTGAGATTGAGGCCGGAACTCGTGGCGGCCGTGAGCTCGTCGCCGTCGGCGCACCCGGTCAGCAGGAGCAGGAACACCCAGCCACCCGCCAGGAATCGACGCATTGGTTACCTCCGTGTGGGGTCAGAGAATCTTGGTGAGGAACGCGCGGGTGCGCTCGTGTGCCGGAGTTCTGAGCAGTTGCTGCGGTGGTCCCTGCTCCACGACCCGGCCGTCGGCCATGAAGACCACCTGGTCCGCGACCTCCCGGGCGAAGCCCATCTCATGGGTCACCACGATCATGGTCGTGCCGGTGGCGGCCAGGGACTTCATGACGTCCAGGACCTCGCCGACGAGTTCGGGGTCGAGCGCCGAGGTCGGCTCGTCGAACAGCAGCAGCTTCGGTTCCAGGGCCAGGGCACGCGCGATGGCGACGCGCTGCTGCTGGCCGCCGGAGAGCTGCCGCGGATGGGCGTCGGCCTTGTCCGCGAGCCCGACCCGCTCCAGGAGTTCGCGGGCGAGCGGGTACACCTCCTCGGCGGGACGGCCCTGCGCGGACCGGGGCGCCTCGGCCACGTTGTCGACCACGGTGAGATTGGCGAACAGGTTGAAGTCCTGGAAGACGAACCCGATCCCGGTCCGCTGCCGCAGGATCTCCCTCTCCCGCAGCTCGCGCAGGCGGTTGCCCGCCCGCCGGTACCCGATCAGCTCCCCGGCGACCAGGACCAGGCCGCGGTCGGCCTTCTCCAGGTGGTTGATCATCCGCAGCAGGGTCGACTTGCCGGCGCCCGAGGGGCCGATCAGTACCGTGACCTCTCCCTGGTTCACCACCAGATCGACACCCTTGAGCACGCTGTTGGCGCCGTAGCTCTTGTGCACGTCGACGATCTCGACCATCGGGTCGTTCACCGCTCCGCCTTCCCTGTGCCGGAGAGCGCCGCGCGCAGCCGTTGCCGCGGTGTGGGAGGAAGGGCCCGGGACCCGCCGCGCGCGAACCGCCGCTCCACGTAGTACTGGAGGACGGAGAGCAGCCCGGTGAGGATCACGTACCAGATCGTGGCGACCATGACGAGGGCGACCACGCGGCCGTTGCGGCCGTAGATCACCTGCGTCTGGTAGAAGAGGTCGCCCAAGGCCATCACGGACACGATCGACGTGCCCTTGAGGAGGGATATCAACTCGTTGAAGGCATTCGGCAGGATGGTCCGCATCGCCTGGGGCAGCACGATCCGGGTGAGCTGCCGTCGGCGGGGGATGCCCAGGGCGGCCGCTGCCAGCACCTGGCCGCGGTCGACCGAGATGATGCCGGAACGGATGATCTCCGCCGCGTACGCCGCCTGATGGAGCGCCAGTCCGAGCACGGCTGCGCCCATGGGGCCCACCAGGCGCATGGTCGGAACGGAGACGAGCTCCGGGCCGAACGGCACGCCGAACGACAACCGGTCGTACAGATAGGCGAGATTGAACCAGAACAGCAGCTGGACGATGAGCGGGACCGAACGGAACACCCACACGTAGAGCCAGCCCACCGATGCCGGCAGCCAGCTTCCGGACAGGCGCATCAGCGCGATGACCAGTCCCAGCGTGAAGCCCAACGCGGTGCCGTACGCAGTGAGTTCCAATGTCAGACCGAGCGCCCGCATGATGCTGCCCTCGACGAAGAACTGCCGGAACACCGGCCATTCCCATCCCGGGTTGGTCCCCAGCCCGTGCAGGAACTGCGCCAGGAGCACGAGCAGGAGCGCGCTGACGAGCCAGCGGCCGGGTCTCGGCGCGGGGACCCGGCGCAGGGCCAGCAGCTCGCGGGCGCCGCGTCGGCCCGAGGCGTCCACCGCATCGGCGGTGGCGTGAGAGGGCGCAGATGTCATCAGCACTTCCCTGTTGCGACATGGCGTGGTCCGACCCGGTCGTGCTCGAACCTAAGGAGGACGGCGAACACGTTTCAACGGCCCCTGACGGGCAGTTCGCCAGGAGTTACCGGGCGGTGGGCGTGCCCACTGGGCGGCTACCGAGGACACATACGCGGTTGACCGGGGCAGCCCGGATTGGTCGACTGGGGCGCATGGAACCGACGTGGGACGCGGCACGGATCGAGTTGCACCGGGTGCCGGCCGACGACCCCCGGGTCGCGCCGTTGCACCGGGGCCTGACGGAGGAGTACCTGGCCCGCTACGGTCCCTCGGCCCACGACGAGATGAGCCGCTCCACCCGGGACGAGTTCGCCCCGCCCCACGGCGGCTTCCTGGTCCTGACCCTCGACGGCGAGACCGTGGCCGGCGGCGGTTTCCGCCGCCATGACGCCGGGACCGCGGAGCTGAAACGGATCTGGACCCACCCGCACCGTCGCCGGCTCGGGCTCGCCCGACGGGTCCTCGCCGAGATCGAGCAGGCCGCGCGGCGGCTGGGATACCGCAGGCTGTACCTGACGACCGGCCCCCGGCAGCCGGAGGCGAGCGTACTGTACGGCTCTGTCGGCTACCGCCGGGTGGCCTGCCCTCCGGCGCCCGACGACGGAAGGCTCGCGCTCTGTTTCGAGAAGACGCTGTGAAGCCGGTGACGGTGGTGATCGTCGGTGCCGGACCGAGCGGCGTCTCGGTACTGGAGCGGCTGGGCGCCAACGCCGCCGAACTGCTCGGCGACCGGCCCTTGGACGTGCACCTGATCGACCCCTGCCGGCCGGGCCCGGGACGGGTCTGGCGGCACGACCAGTCACCGCTGCTGATGCTCAACACGATGGCCGCGCACGTCACCATGTTCACCGGCGCCGGCGTGGCCTGCGCCGGACCGATCCGGTCGGGGCCCTCGCTGCACGACTGGGCCCGCCGGCGGGGGGAGGGCGTCGACGACCCCGGCGTGGCCCGGGAGCTGGAGAACCTGTCGGAGACCTCGTATCCCACCCGCCGGCTCCAGAGCCACTACCTGAGCTGGGTGTTCGAACGTGCGGTGGCCGGCCTTCCCCCTGGCACCCGGTTCCGGCACCACCGCGACCGGGCGGTCGACGTGCGCGACCACGGCGGGCGCCAGCGGGTCGTTCTCGCTGGCGGAGGAGCCGTGGAGGCCGACGCCGTGGTGCTCGCGGTCGGGCATCAGGAGGTGGAGCTCTCGCCCGGTCAGGAGGCCATGGCCGCCCACGCCGGGCGCCACGGACTGTGCTACCTCCCGCCGGGCTACACCGCCGACCAGGACCTCTCCGTCCTGCGGCCCGGCGCGCGGGTTCTCGTACGCGGCCTCGGCCTGGCCTTCACCGACCTGATGGTGCTGGTCACCGAGGGACGCGGGGGCCGGTACACCGAGGACGGACCGGACACCCTGCGGTACCTGCCGAGCGGCGAGGAGCCGGTTCTGTACGTCGGTTCCCGGCGCGGAGTGCCGTTCCCGCCCAAGCCGTCCTACGCGCTGTCGTCCCCGCCCCCTCTGCCTGCGTACTTCGATCCCGAGCGTGTTCTGCGCGAGTCACCCGGGCGGCTGGACTTCTTCCGCGACGTGTGGCCGCACGCGGCCAAGGAGGTCGGATGGGGCTATTACCACGAACTGTTCACCGCCCACCCCGACCGGGTGCGGTGCGGTCCCGACACGTTCGCGGAACAGTACGCGGCGGCCGCGTGGGACAGCCGTGAGCTGAGTGATCTGCTGCGGCGCACGGTCGTGGACCCCGCCGACGTCCTGAACCTCGCCGCCCTGGACCGACCCCTCGGCGAGGCGGCCTTCCCCGACCGGGCCGCTCTGCACCGAGGCGTGGGCCGCTCTATGCGCACTGCCCTGGAGCGCCGGTCCGACCCCCGGCACAGCGCGCATCTGGGCGCCGTCCACGGCCTGCTGTCGGTGTTCGGCCGGCTTCCCGCTCTGGTGGACAGCGGCCGGTTCTCGCTCCGCTCGCGCGCGGCCGACGTGGACGGATGGTGGGCAGGCTTCTTCAACCACCTGGCCAGCGGCCCGCCGCCGGACCGGGTCCGCGAGTTGACCGCCCTGGCCGAGGCCGGTGTGGTGCGGTTCGTCGGTCCGGACATGTGGGTGCGCGCCGCCGCCGGCCGGTTCGAGGCGGGCAGCCCGGCCGTCCCGGGCGATCCCGTGACGGCCGGGGCCCTGGTCGAGGCCCGGCTGCCCGTCGGCGCCCTGCCCGCCAGCAGGGACCCGCTGCTCCGGCTCCTGTACGCGCGCGGCGGGCTGGCGGAGAGCGGCGGCACGGAGGACGGGTTCAGCCACCGCACGGGGCTGGCCGCGGTGGACGGGCGGGACGGCGCCGTGCTCGACGCGACGGGGCGAAGGCACCCGCGGCGGTTCGCACTGGGTCCGTTCACCACCGCCCTCGCCGGTGGGAACTTCACCCGCCCCGGCGTCGACCCGGTCTCCTCACGCCTCACCGACGCGGTGGCCCGTTCCGCCCTGGCCGCCGCCGCGTCCTCGGGGTGACACCGTCTCAGACCGGAGACCGCGCCTCCTCGTGCAGCCGCCGCTGGAGCACCTCCCACTGCGGGTCGCCCGTGGCGCAGAACTCCAGCGCCGAGCGGTAGCAGTACCGGGCGGCCCTGAGCGCCTGCCGCCGCCTTGCCTGCTGGCCCGCGCCGATCAGGATGTCGCAGACGTGCGCGGAGATGTCCTTGACGGGCAGGTTCGCGTCGCGGGTGTGGCCCACCGCCTGCCGGCAGTGGTGGACCAGCAGCGCCAGCGGCCGGTTGGAGCGGTCCGCCAGCCACTGCGCGGCCCTGCGGTGCGTCTCCGCCCGCCGGGCATGGGACATGCGCGAGTAGGCGACCGCGCCGACGAGCTTGTGGACGAAGTCGTACTCGACGGAGCCGAGCTCCGGCCCCAGTCGGCAGCGCTGGAGGAACTCTCGGCGCTCCAGGGACCTGAGGCACTCCTGGATCTCCTCGGGGTCCCGGTCGCTGAGCGCGGCAAGCTCCACCTCGTAGAAGGGGCTGCCGAACAGGGACGCGTCGTAGAGAAGTGACTTCTCCGCAGTCGGCAGCGTGTCGAGCCGCGCGGAGACGATGCCGTGCACCCGGGGCGGCACCGGCGGCTCGGCCCCGGAAAGCCGCTGACGCCCGCACGCCGACCGCGGCTGATGGTCGTCCGCCGCGCCGTCCAGCATGCGGGCGTACTCCAGTGCGAACAGCGGGTTGCCCCCGGACTGCTCCGTCAAGGTGGCGTACGACTCGGGCGCGTGCCCGCCCGATCCGGGGCGGGCCACGCTGCTCAGCAGGGCCTCGATGCCCGTACGGGAGAGGGGTTCCAGGCTCATCGTGGTGGCGTTGCGCCGCCCGCTGGCCCAGTACGGCGAGCGGTTGACCAACTCCGGCCGGGCCGTGACGACGACGAGCAGGGGGAGGCTGCCGACGTTCTCGGTGAGATCGCCGATGAACTTCAGCAGCGCGTCGTCGGTCCGGTGGAGATCCTCCAGGATGATCAGAAGTGGCTCGCGCACCGCCAGTTCCTCGACGAACCTGCGCCACGCGGTGAACACCGCCTGCCGGCACTCCGGGTCGGCCAGCGCGTGCCGACCGGCTTCGTTCCCGGTGGCCGCGAAGAGCAAGGGGCGTAACGCGTTGGCCAGCTGGGCCGAGATCGGTCCGGTGCCGACGAGGTCGGTCACCGCGGCGTCCAGCCTGCCGTTCTGCTCCGGTGCCGGATCGTCGTTCTTCGTTCCGAGGTAGGCGCGCACCACGCCGGCCAGCGCAGTGTACGGGTCCTTGGGTCCCAGCGCCCGGTTGCAGCCCACCAGGCAGCCCATCCCGGGCCGCTCGGTGACGTCCCGGCGCAGCTCGTGCATGAGTCGGCTCTTGCCGATGCCCGCCACCCCGAGCACGGTCACCAGGTGCGGACGCCTGCTGCGCCGGACCTCCTCGACCCACCAGCGCAACTGCTCCAGTTCGCGGTCCCGCTGGACGAACGGCAGATGGGTCCGGCTCGCGAGCGCGGGCCGCAGGGCCACGGTCACGTCGTGTCCACCGGGCATCGTGCCCCTGGCCGCGAAGCCGAAATGCTCCGCGCACGCCTGCCGGGTGGCCTCGCAGACCCGTACGACACCGGGGGCGGCCTCCAGGAGCAGGCCGAGTCCCGTCTCCATGAACCGGCCCGCGACGTCCACGGGGTCGTCGTCCACCTCGGTCGCGGGCGCCCGCAGGACCAGGGCGTCCCCGCTGGAGACGGCGACCCGCAGCCGGACCCCCTGCTCGGCGTACGCGGCGACGTCCCGGGCCATCCGGACAGCCCGCAGCACGTCGTCCTCCTGGGTCTGCGCGGTGCCGAACAGGGACAGGGTGACGGGGCCCATGGAGCCGTGGTTCCGTCCCCCGTACAGGCAGGTCTGCTGCCGCACGGCGGAGCGGACCTGCTGGAGCAGACGGTCGAGCACCTCGGGAGGGGCGCAGCAGTCCGAGGTGTCGACGCGGACGAAGACGGCCGTCACCCGCTTGTGCTCGTCCTCGGGACGGTCGGGGGAACCACCGCGCGCCCGACCGGGCCCGGCGGCCGTGCCCGGCGGCGTGCCGAGCACGGCCGCCGGAGCGGACCGCCCGACGGTCTCGGCGCTCCCGGGGGGCGGGGGAGCCGTCGTTCCCCGGGAGGCCATGCGGATCGCCGTTCCACCGCTGGCCAGCGAGGGGTCGTGGTCGAGGATCGCCCGTTCCAGCTCACGCAGTTCCGGGGCGGGGTCGAGACCCAGCTGTTCGACCAGGGCGGCGCGGGTGCGGCGGAAGGCACGCAGGGCCTCGGCCTGCCGTCCGGAGCGGTACAGCGCCAGCATGAGCTGCCGGCACAGGCGTTCGCGCAGGGGGTCGGCGCTGACGACGGCTTCCAGTTCGCCGATGACGTCGAGGTGACGGCCCGCGGCGAGTGCCGCGTCCATCCGGTTCTCCAGCACCGAGTGCCGGGCGTTCTGCAGGGCGGTCAGTTCGGGCCAGTCGTAGCCGTCCTCCACGAGGTCGGCCAGCGCCGGGCCGTTCCACAGCGCCAGCGCCTGGCGCAGGTGGCGGTCGGCCTCGTCCCACTGCCCGGCGGCCAGTGCAGCCCGGCCGGTCCTGGCCAGTTCCTGGAACTCACAGTTGTCGATGGTCGCCTGATCCGCGCGCAGCATGTAGCCGGGCGCGTAGGTGACCAGGAGCCTGGAGCGGTCGCCGTCGGGTTCGGCCAGGGCGCGGCGCAGACCGGAGATCGCGTTCTGGACGATCTTCCTCGCGGTGGGCGGCGGCTCCTCCCGCCAGAGGGCCTGCAGGAGGCTGCTGGTCGCCACCACGGTATTCGCGTGCAACAGGAGATAGCCGAGCAGGGCCCGCTGGGTGACGCTCCGCAGAGGAACGGGACGTCCCTTGTCGGTGATGTTCAGCGGCCCGAGTATGGAGAACCTCATCGAGCCCCCTGTCCGTGGAACGACGGGGGCGGAAACTCCTCATTCGCTCTCATATCACCGGTCCCCCACTCGGTTGAAGATGGCTGTCAGCCCCGCCGATGCGACTTCTCCGTGACTACGAGATCCCTCTGCGAGGGTAGACCGCAAGCGCGTCATGTTGTCGGTCCGCAGTCAACTGGCTTGAAATTATCGGGGGTTGAAGGTGTCCGGGGTGAGGGGACGGCGGTGCTTCACAAGGAGGAACGGGGCTTCCGCGGACCCGGCCGGAGGTCCGGCCGGGTCCGGCCGGATCACGCCAGGGCGGCCTCGGCGGGCAGGCACAATTCGGCTAGATCGGCTGGTTTACGCAGGGTGTGTTCGGGCTCGGCGGCGATCAGCGACCGCTCGTCCGTCTCGCCCCACAGCGCGGCGGCCGCCGCCACGCCCGCGCCCCTGGCCGCCGCCAGGTCCGTCACCGCGTCACCGACCATCATCGCCTCCTCGGCATCGACCCGGAGCAGGTCGAGGGCGCGCAGGACGATGTCCGGGGCCGGCTTGGGCCGGGCCACCTCGTCCGATCCGATGACGTGGTCGAACAGCGGCAGGACGCCCAAGCGGTCGAGCAGCGATCTGGCCCGCCAGCCGGCCTTGCCCGTCGCCACCGCGCACTTCACCCCGTGGTGGCGCAGCAGCCGCAGCAGGTCGTGGACTCCGGGGAAGAGCGTGACCCGGTCGGCGAGACGCGCGCTCTCCCGGACGAACGGCCCCTCCATCTCCAACGGCAGGTCCATGATCCGCATGATGTCGGGGAAGTACCGCCCGAGGTGCTTGTTGTACTCCTCGAACGGCGGTTCGCCGTCGCCGACCACCTCGCGGTAGGCAAGGGTGAACGCCTGCCGCATGACCTCGAAACTGTCGACCACGACGCCGTCGAGGTCGAAGACCACCGCCCTCGGCGGCCGGTCCCGGTGCGGCACCGCCGGCCGCGCCGTCGGGCGCGTCGACGCCGCCGAGTCGTAGAGCCGCTCGATGGCGTCGACGTTGCGGGCGGCCTCGCGGACCGCGAGACCGCGGGAGGCGGGGTCCGCCAACATCGCCGGCAGGCCGTCGAGCAGCCGGTCGTACTCGGCGCCGACCGGCTCTCCGGAGACCGGTACGACCGTCTCCTGCCCGTGCCGGGTCAGCGTGAGCACCGAGTGCTCCTGGCGCGCGGGGCTGAAACCGAACGTGCAGGACAGGCTCAGCGTGCCCGTGCTGCCCTCCACGACCAGGGTGGTGACGTCGTCCGGCCGGTGCGAGGCCCAGCAGGCCGTGACGGACACGGAGGGGCCGTCCGGCGTCACCAGGAACCCGCGTGCGGTGTCCTCGACGTCGCCGGAGAGCTCCGCCGTGCCGTCCTCGCGCCAGCCGGCGCGCGCGGTGCCGTCGGTGAGGAAGTCGTCCGACACCGCCCCGAGAACGTGCCGGAACTTGGCGTTGCCCAGCAGCGGCCCGGCCACGTCCAGCAGGTGCCAGCCCAGGTCCATCAGCGCGCCGCCGCCCGACAGCCGCGCTTGCGTGAACCAGCCGGCGCCGCTCGGGACCCCTCGCGCCCGGACCCAGCCCAGCGAGACGTGCCGGACGGTGCCCACCGACTCCGCCAGCTCCAGCAGGGTGCGCACATCGGTGCGGTACCGGGCCGCGCTCCCGGCCAGCAGGACCGCGCCGCCGGCCGACTCGGCGGCTGCCAGCCGGTCGGCCTCGGCCGACGACAGGCACACCGGCTTCTCCACGAACACCGGGACACCGGCGCCGAGGACCGTCTCGGCGACGGTGGCGTGCAGGTGGTTGGGGACCGCGACGATGACGAGGTCCACGGTGTCCGGTGGGAGATCCCGCACGGACGCCAGCGCCGGGAACGCGTCCCGGCTCGCGGCCTCGCGCGCCCGCGGGTCGGGGTCGACGACCGCGACGACGCGGTACGCGGGGTGCGCGGTGAGCCGCGGCAGCCAGATGGAGCGCGCGGCCCAGCCGGCCCCCACGACCGCCACGCGCAGCGGCCCTTCGCCGGTACGCCGGCTCATGCCGTGGCCAGGGTGTCGGCGACGATGTCGGCGATCCGGTGCATCTGCTCCTCGGTGCCCAGCAGCGTGCGGTGGTGCAGCCAGACGGTGTCCTGGTGCACGGCCTCGGTGGTGGGGCACCGGGAGGCGAGCTCGTCCACGGACAGCTCCGGAGCGCCGGTCTCCCAGAAGCCGGGGCAGCGGTAGATCGCCCGGAACGCGGCGAAGGCGGGAACGCCCCGCGCGATGAGCTTGTCGACCAGGGCGTTGCGCGCTTCCTCGGTGATGCCGGGGAGCCGGAACATCATCATGTAGTGCGGGTTGCGGTCGCACCGCTCGTCGCGGCTCTGCGCCGTCACACCGTCGATCTGGTCGAGGAGGCGGGTGAGGAGCGGCGCACGCTCCTCGCGCAGGCTGATCTGGGCGTCGAGACGACTCAACTGGGCGCGGAGCACCGCGGCCGAGAACTCGTTCATGCGGAAGTTCGACCCCGACGTCTGGTGGAAGTAGCCGCGGTCCGCCGACGGCCGCCCGCAGCTGTGCCGCAGGAACGCCTGCTCGTACTGCTCGCCCTCCGGGAACAGCACGGCACCGCCCTCTCCGGCGGTCATCAGCTTGCCGTTCTGGAAGCTGAACGCGGCGATCGACGGGAACTCACCGACCCGGCGGCCCTGCCAGCGGGCACCGTGCGCGTGGGCGGCGTCCTGGATCAGCGGCACCCCGCTGTCGGCGGACAGCTTCTCCAGCGCGTCCATGTCGGCGATGTGCCCGGCCATGTGCACCGGCATGATGGCGGCCGTCCTCGGCCCGATCGCGCGCTCGACGGCGGCGGGGTCGATGCAGAAGGTCCCGGGGTCGATGTCGACCGGCACGGCGACGGCACCGAGACGCTGTGCGGCCTGGGACGACGAGATGAAGGTGAACGCCGGCACGATCACCTCGGTGCCCGGCCCCACCCCCAGCACCTGGAGCGCGAGTTCGAGGGCGTGGGTGCCGTTGGTCACCGCCAGCGCGTGCTCGGCGCCGTGATACTCGGCGAACTCGCGCTCGAACTCGGTGACTTCGCTGCCCCCCATGCGCCACCACTGGCCCTGCTCCAGGGCGCGGAGGAGGTTGACGCGCTCGACGTCGTCGAACTGCGGCCAAGCCGGGAATTCCGGAACGTCTCGGGAAATGCTCACGGTCCCTGTCCTTTACTTACTGGAGAAGTTCTTCGACGGAGGGATATGTCTCTCGAGAGGCGGCGGGAGTTGTCGACCGCGCGCTTGTCGAAAATACCTGACGTGAACCCGGCCGCCCACCCCCTACAACCCCCCTGCATCGAATCCGTTCTTCCACGGTTTCGCACCGGGTATAACTGGGGCTAGAAATGGGGCGACCATCGTCGACTGAAAGGTGGCGTCATGAGCCGACTGCTGCTGCTCAACGGCCCCAATCTCGGCATCCTCGGCCGTCGTGAGCCGGAGATCTACGGGACCGATACTCTGGCGGACATCGAGAAAGCCGTGGCGGAAGAGGTCGCGGACCGGGGCTGGACGGTGTCCGGCATCCAGGACGACGCGGAGGGCGCCCTCGTCCGGGCGGTCAACGACCACCCCGACACCGTCGGCGCGATCGTCAACCCGGGTGCCCTGATGATCGCCGGCTGGAGCCTGCGCGACGCGCTCGCCGCCTACCCGCGCCCCTGGATCGAGGTGCACCTCTCCAACGTCTGGGCGCGCGAGTCGTTCCGGCACGAGTCGGTCATCGCACCGCTCGCCGGGGGAGTCGTGGTCGGTCTCGGGGCGTACGGGTACCGCCTGGCGGCGAAGGCGCTGCTGCACCTCGTCCCGGAGTGACGCCAGGGGGGGCGGGCCGGGCTCGGGGCATCATGCCCCGAGCCCGGCCCGCCCCCGAGTCCCTCTCAGCCGCGGTCCATCCCCGCCAGGCACTCCTTCACCACGGATTCCGGAACGCCGGGGACCAGCTCCGCGCCGGCCGCCCCGTCGAGGACGAAGGCCAGGCCGCCGAGCGCCTTCTTGTCCAGCTTCATCAGGCGGATCAGCGCCTTGTCGTCGACGTCCGCGGGCAGCTGCCAGGGCAGTCCGTAATGCCGTACGACGGCGAGGTGGTCCTCGACGCGCTCCGGGCCGATGCGGCCGAGCGCCCCGGCGAGCCGACCCGCGAACACGGTGCCGACGGCCACCGCCTCACCGTGTCGTAGCCGGAAGTCCGTCTCCACTTCGAGCGCGTGTCCGAGCGTGTGGCCGTAGTTGAGCAGATGCCGCAGACCGGTGTCCCGTTCGTCGCGGGAGACGATCTCCGCCTTGCGCCGCACACTCGCCGTGATCTGCTCGACCGTGGAGAGCCGGCGCAGGTCGCCGGCGCCGATGAAGTGGCAGCGGGCGATCTCGCCGTAGCCGTTGAGCCACTCCCGCTCGGGCAGGGTGCGCAGATAGTCGGTGTCGCACAGGACGGCGCTGGGCTGCCAGTACGCGCCGACGAGGTTCTTCCCTTCGGGCAGGTTGACCGCCGTCTTGCCTCCGGTGCTGGCGTCCACCTGGGCGAGCAGCGAAGTAGGCAGATGGATGACCGGAACACCCCTGTGGTACAGCGCGGCGGCCAGGCCGACGGTGTCGGTGGTGGTCCCGCCACCGCAGGAGACGACCACGTCGCTCCGGCTGAGCCCGGCGTCCGCGAACTGCCGGCACAGGTTCCCCACGGTCTCCAGCGTCTTGCTCTGCTCCCCGTCCCGCGCCTCGATCACGCGGTGGGGCACCCCCGGGTCCGGCACCCACTCCGCCGGGCGCGCGGAGACGACCACGGCACGCGAGGCGCCGAGTTCGGCCACGCATGCGGCCAACAGGTGCCGGGTCCCGGCGCCGATGTGCACGTCGTAGGAGCGTTCCCGCAGCGCCACCCGGACACTGGTGCTCGCGTCGCGGGTCGCCGGGGCGCTCATACCCGGCCCCCGGAAGCGGTGGCCGGCAGCTGAGCGGGTCGTTCGGTCAGCTCGTTGCGTACGGTGAGTGCGGCCGCCGCACTCCGGGCGGGAGGTATCCCGAGCCGGTCGTGCGTGGCGCCCGCGTGATGCAGGAGCAGGTACGGCTCCGGCAGGCCGCCGGCCGGACCCTGCCGCAGGACGTGCCGTGTGCGCTCCAGATAGGTCTGCCGGGCTTCCGACCGCGGGTGCGGCACGGTGGCCGCCCGTACGTCCGCCTCCACCGCAAGTTCCTCCCGCCGCCTCGGCGGGAGTGCCGCGCTCCAGAGCTGCCAGCACTGGAAGAGGAACCCCGGCCCGGCGCCCTCGGGGAGCAGTCCGACCAGGTCCCGCAGGTGGGTCACGCCCAGCCGGAACGCGTCTTCCGCATCCGGCACGCCCTCCGGCAGCACCGCCAGGGCGAACGCTGTGGACACCGCCGCGAGTTCGTCCGTCACCTCCCGGCCGCTCTCATGCCTCCGGTCGGCGATGCGCCGGACGTCCTGCCGCACGGCGAGCCGCCATGGCGGCCCGGTCCGCGCGCGCAGCAGCTCCACCACGCCCGGACGGACCCGGGGGGCGCAGTCCACCCAGACGTCGACCGCCGGGCCCGCCGGGCCGTCGGCGCGGGAGAAGAAGAAACAGGCTCCGGGGTCGGCCGACCGGAGGTGCCGCGCCAGGCGCGGCAGTACGGGGGGCAGGGGCGTGGGCACCCTTGCGGCGCCATACAGGCGCACGAACAGCCATTGACGCGCCAAAACGATCCACCTCGATCTTCGCGGGGCCGGTCCTGGACGTCGCCGATCCTAGGGATCACGATGACCGGAGGGCAATTGTCGAAGCTCCCGTGAGCTGTGCCGAAGAAAATGAGGGAGTGGTTAGGGGTACTGCTAGGGGTTCGCCCCTGCCGTTTCAATGACCTTATGCATCCGACTGTTCAGATGGACAATGCGGCCGAGGAACATCCCGGCCTTTCCCGAGAAATGTGTGACCGGATTTCCGAGGCCCTGGGCAGGCCGGCCGCGCAGCAGCCCCCGTGGCCCGACCAGGAGCAGGTGCGCTCGGTCTCCGCGTTCCTGGCGACACTGCCCCCGCTCGTCACTCCGGACCAGATCCGCAGGCTGCGCGGGGACTTGGCTCTGGTCGCCCGCGGCGAGGCGTTCCTGCTCCAGGGAGGGGACTGCGCCGAGACCTTCGCCGGGAACACCCCGGACCACGTCCGGGGCACCGTCGACACCCTGGAACGGATGGCGGCGGTCCTGGCGGACGAGGCGGGGCTGCCCGTGGTGACCGTCGGCCGGCTGGCCGGTCAGTACGCGAAGCCGCGTTCCCAGGCCGTCGACGGTCTGGGGCTGCCCGTGTACCGCGGCGACATCGTCAACGCGGCGACCCCCGACGCCGGGGCGCGCGTCCCCGACCCCGTGCGGATGATCGAGGGCTACCGCAACGCCCGCGACACCCTCGGCATGCTGCGCTCGGGGCACCCCGCCGACATCTACACCAGTCACGAGGCCCTGCTCCTCGACTACGAGCGTGCCCTGCTGGTGACGGACCCGGACGAGCCCGGCCGGCCGTACGCGGGATCGGCGCACTTCCTGTGGATCGGTGAGCGCACCCGCCGGCCCGACGGCGCGCACCTCGCGTTCGCCGCGCTGCTCGCCAATCCGGTGGGGGTGAAGGTCGGCCCGGGTACGCGGGCCGACCAGGTCGCCGAATACGTCGAGCGGCTCGACCCGGACGGCGAGCCCGGACGGCTCACCCTGATCAGCCGGATGGGCAGCACCAGGGTCCGGGACGTGCTCCCGCCCCTCGTCGAACGGGTCGCCGCGACGGGCCGCCAGGTCGTCTGGCAGTGCGATCCCATGCACGGCAACACCCGTGAGTCCGCGATCGGCTACAAGACCCGGCGCCTGGACGACATCGTCGACGAGGTCGAGGGCTTCTTCGCGGTGCACCGCGCGCTCGGCACCCACCCGGGCGGGGTGCACCTGGAGCTCACAGGGGACGACGTGACCGAGTGCCTCGGCGGCCCGCGGGGTATAACCGCCCATGGCCTCACCGGACGCTACGAGAGCCTCTGCGATCCCCGGCTCAACGCCGACCAGGCGATGGAAGTGGCCCATCGCGTGGCGGCGCTGTCGAAGAGCCGGACGTGAAAGGCACACCGATGTGTCTGTGGCACAAAGAAGTGCCTTCTTCCGCTCGTCGCCACGGGCACGCATCATGGCTGCTGTAACAAACGGTGCACTATTGGAGGCGACCGGAGATGGGCCAGCCAGCCCTGCAGAAGAGTAAATCGCCGTGGCTGACGATCAGCGTTCTATGCCTCGGCCAATTGATGATCGTGCTCGATCAGAATATCGTGAACGTGGCACTTCCGGCGGTGCAGCGGGGGATCGGAATTTCCTCGGACAATCTGGTCTGGGTTGTCAACGCCTATGTCATCCCGTTCGGCGGCCTGCTTCTTCTGGCGGGGCGACTCGGTGACCTGATCGGCCGGAAGGTCGTTTTCCTCACCGGTGTCGGGCTCTTCAGCCTCGCCTCTCTGCTGTGTGGCTTCGCGTCCAGCGAGGCGACGATGATTCTGTTCCGGTTCATCCAGGGCATCGGCGGGGCCGTCGCCTCCGCCTGCATTCTCGGCATGGTCGCGACCACCTTTTCCGAGCCGCGCAAAGTGGCGCAGGCCATCGGCGCCTACAGCTTCGCCTCGGCGGGCGGCGGCGCGGTCGGACCGCTGCTGGGCGGCGTTCTCACCGACACGCTGAGCTGGCACTGGATCTTCTTCATCAACGCCCCGATCGGTGCCGTCCTCATCCTGGTCGGTCTCGGCCGGATCGAGCGTGACCGGGGCCAGGGACTCAGCAAGGGGACCGACTTCCTCGGCGCCGTGCTGGTCACCGCGGGCATGACACTGCTGGTCTACACGCTCGTCGACGCCGAGCAGGCCGGCTGGGGTTCGGCTCAGACGCTGCTCCTCGGCCTGCTGTCGATCCTGCTGCTCGTCGGCTTCGTCGTGCGCCAGGCCACCGCCGCACAGCCGCTGCTGCCGCTGGGCATCTTCCGCTCCCGCAGCCTGACCGCGGCGAACATCGTGCAGTTCATGATGATCGCGGGCATGTTCGGACTGTTGTTCTTCGGCACGCTGTACGTCCAGCGCGTGCTGGGCTACAGCTCGCTGGAGGCGGGCCTCGGATTCGTGCCGATCGCGGTCGTGATCGCGGCCATCTCCCTGGGGCTGTCCGCCCGGCTGATCACCAAGTTCGGGCAGCGCCCGATGCTGTTCACGGGCTTGGTCCTCATCATCGTGGCTTTCGTGATGCTCTCGTTCGCCCGGGTCGACGGCACCTATGCGGTGGACTTCCTGCCCGCCAGCCTCTTCATGGGCGTCGGCTTCGGTCTGGCCGCCCCGGCGATGATGGGGCTCGGCATGTCCTCCGTCACGCCCGAGGAGTCGGGCATCGCGTCCGGCCTGTTCAACACCACCCAGCAGGTCGGCGGCGCCATCGGCCTCGCGGTGCTCAGCGCGGTGGTCAGCTCCCGTACGGACACCCTCACGACCGCGGGCAAGTCCGAGCCGGAGGCCCTGCTCGGTGGCTACCACGCGGCGTTCCTGCTTGCCGCCGGATTCGTGCTGCTGGCCCTGGTCATCGGGGCCGTCATGCTCGCGAAGAAGGAGCCGGAGCGCCGGCAGCCTGCCGAAGGCACGGCGGGCGCCGCCGAGTCGGACCTCGTCACCGGCTGACCGGCCCCACCGGCGCGCGGCCCGCACCCGGCCACCCGGTCGCACACGGCGGAGGCCGGGACACCGTCCCGGCCTCCGCCGCCGTCCGCCCGCCGCCCGGCCCGTCAGGGCAGCAGGCGTTCCAGCTCCTCGGTGATGGTCCGGAGGACCGCCGCCTGCTGATCCTCCAGGTAGAAGTGACCGCCGGGGAAGGTGTGCACCGTGCAGCCGGCCGAGGTATGGCCGCCCCAGGCGAGCGCCTCCTGACGGGTGGTGTGCGGATCGCTGTCCCCGACGAGGACGGTGATCGGCGCACCGATCCGGGTGTCCGCGTCCCGCCGGTACCGCTCGACGGCGCGATAGTCGCTGCGCAGGGTGGGCAGGATCAGGTCGAGCAGTTCCCGGTCCTGGAGGACGCGGGAATCGGTGCCGCCCAGCGCGCGGATGTCCTCGATGATGCCGGCGTCGTCACGGAGATGGACGTGATCCTCCCGGAAGCGGCTCGGGGCACGGCGTCCCGACGCGAACAGCACCACCGGCCCGGCGCCCCCCTCCAGGTCCATCAGCCGGGCCACCTCGAAAGCCACCACGGCGCCCATGCTGTGCCCGAACAGGGCCACCGGCCTCCCGGACCCGATGATGCCCGCCTGTCCCAGCGCGGCGTGGGAGCGGCGGGCCAGTTCGCCGATGTCGTCGATGCAGGGCGTGTGCCGGCGCTCCTGGCGGCCCGGGTACTGGACGGCCGCGACCTCGTACGACGGCGCGAGGGCGGCGGACACCGGGGAGAAATAGGGGGCGGAGCCGCCGGCGTGCGGGAAGCAGACGAGATCTGCCCGGCTCTCCGGTGACGGGTGGTAACGCCGTATCCATGCGTTCGCTTCGATGGCAGAGAGAGTCATGCGCGTCCTTCCGGGAATCTTCACGCGGCGGCCAACGTCGCATGTATCCGGGCGGTCGGCAAGCGTCAATCGGCAAGCCGCTTAAGGGGGTTGATAGGGGTTCCCTTTCTTGCTTCGCAGTCCTTACGGTTCGGGAGTTACCGAAGGGACGGGAAAGTATGCCGAGCAGGAGAAATCTTCTCAGGGCCGCCAGCGGATTGGCCGCAGCCGCCACGACCGGAGCCATATCGTCAGCGGCTTTCGCCGGCGCTGTTTCGGGTACCACGGCTCCAAGAGACTGGGATGCCCTGGAGAATGCGCTCGACGGGGAGCTGGTACGCCCCTCCGACGGCAATTACCAGAACGCCAAGACCGTCTATCTCGGCGAGTTCAGCACCGTGAACCCCGCGGGCGTCGCCTACTGCCGGACCGTGGCGGACGTCCGCACGTGCCTGCTGTTCGCACAGCGGCACGGAGTGGAGGTACGTACCCGCAGCGGCGGTCACAATCTCGCCGGCTGGTCGACGGGCGAGGGTCTGGTCATCGACCTGTCGGCCTTCGACCACGTCGGTGTCGGGAGCCGGACCGTCCACATCGGCCCCGCCGTGAAGGCCATCGACGCGCTTGCCGCGCTGGAACCGTACGATCGTCAGATCGTGACCGGTACCTGTCCGACGGTGTGCCCCGGCGGGTTCGTCTCCGGCGGAGGTGTCGGACATCAGACGCGCAAGTACGGCACCGCGTCCGACCGGCTGGTGTCGGCCAAGGTCATGCTCGCCGACGGTCGGCTGGTCACCGCTTCGGCCACCCAGCGGCCCGAGCTGTTCTGGGCGCTGCGCGGTGGCGGCGGCGGCAACTTCGGCATCGTCATGGACTTCGAGGTCCGCCCCGTCCAGCAGCCGCGCGGGGTCTTCTTCCACACCGAGTGGTCCTGGGACAAGGCCCCGGAAGTGCTGGAGGCGTGGCAGGAGTGGAGCGTCACCGGCCCGTACGACCTCGGTTCCGCCCTGCTGGTGATCCTGCCCGACGCCGCTTCGGGGAACGTCCCGACGATCGCGATCACCGGGGCCTACTGGGGGCAGCGGAGCGCACTGGAGAACGAGCTGAACGCCATGGCCGCCGAAGCCGGCACCGCGCCGGTCACCAAGGAGATCGCAGAGCTCTCCTACGGCGACGTGATGCGCCGGGTGTACGGCTGCGGAGAGCTGACCACCCGTGAGTGCCACCTCGTCGGCCAGAACCCGGACGCCGTCCTGCCCCGCAACGGCGTGCTGCGCGAACGTACCCGGATCTACGACCGCCCGGTGACCGGATCGGTCCTGGTGGACGCGCTGGACTTCTACGACCGGGAACGGTACGCCGGGCAGACCCGTCTGCTCAGCTTCACCGCGACCGGCGGCCGGGCGAACGAGGCGAGCCGGACCGAGACCGCGTACTGGCACCGCACCGCCCAGTTCATGACCGGCTTCGCCGCGATGACCTCGTCGGCGACGCCGCCCGCGGAGGACGAGGCCGCCATGGTCGACTTCGTGGACCGGGGGTCGCGCATCATCGAGCCGGCGTCGACGGGCGAGGCGTACATCAACTTCCCCGACCCCCGTCTCTCCGACTGGAAGCGGGCGTACTACGGCGACAACTACGCCGAACTGCTGCGGGTGAAGACCTCGTACGACCCGCACAACGTGTTCCACCACGGTCAGAGCGTGGGCAGCTGACCCGAGGAGAGGAAGCGGCATCAGTTACCTCGGTATCGACATCGGCGGGACGAAGGTCGCCCTGCGTCTCCAGGGCCGCGTGGACGGCGCAGGTGCGCTGGAGGACACCTTCCGGTGGCCCGCGGGCAACGGTGCCGCGGCGGACATGGACCTGATCGCCGAACGGGTCCGGGCGCTGCTGCGGAACGACACGGCACCGCTCCGGGGCGTCGGACTGGCCGTACCGGCGGTCTGCGACACGGCCGGCACGGTGCTCACGTGGCCAGGACGGCCGAGCTGGACAGGGCTCGACCTGACGGCCGCCGTCGGCCGGGTGTTCCCGGACACCCCGTCGGTGTTCGCGGACGACGGTGACCTCGCGGCGCTGGCCGAAGCGCGGGAAGCGGGCGGCGCGAACCTGCTCTACCTCGGCGTGGGCAC